>NZ_SLWM01000001.1:0-970044 GCF_004342085.1 Kribbella orskensis | reverse complement strand
GAACCCCCCGAGGAGGCAGCGAACCCCCAGAAGCACTAGCGCACCCCCGGAGGGCGCGAAACCTCGCCCGCGCAGCCGCAGAGTGTGCTCCGCCCGCGCCGAGGGGGTTCGCCCACTGTCAGAACAGTGGGGTAACCCCCAGAGCAGTGGGTAACCCCCCGAGGAGGCAGCGAACCCCCAGAAGCACTAGCGCACCCCCGGAGGGCGCGAAACCTCGCCCGCGCAGCCGCAGAGTGTGCTCCGCCCGTGCCGTGGGGGTTCGCCCACTGTCAGAACAGTGGGCGAACCCCCCGAGGAGGCAGCGAAGCCCCCAGAGGAGGCGGTGAGGCTTCGCCTCTGACCGCCGAGTGCGGGGCTGGCGTGGGTGTCATGGCGCGGGGCAGCCTGGTTATGGCGACGGCGACGGTCAACGAGCCCGCCGCCGCCTCGACCAGCTCATCCAGCGACGGCAAGGAACCAACACCTACGACCTCACACCCGACGGACCGATCGGCACGGTGCTCTTCCCGATCGGCCAACGAGTGGCGATCATCTCCACCAAAGTCCACGACCGCCTCCTCAGCCCCCTCCTCGCCGCCACCCCCCGCCCCCACCGAGACACGACAAGCACTGGCCACCATCGACCGCCACCGCCCGCAGCCGCATCGACCACGAACACCTCGCAAAGCCCGCCTGAAAACCCACGACAAACGCCACACTCCTAGCGGCCAAGCACCGCTAGAAGGGGGGCGGAATGGCGTCGGATCAGAACGGGTGCTTAGGCGGCCGGCGTCGAGGCGTAGGTGGAGCGGAGGGTTTGGTGGGCGGTGGGGGCGGCGCCGGTGTGGTCCAGGCCGAGGAGGGCGGCGCCGACCACATGCGGTACGTCGACAAGCCGAGGAATCGCCTTAGGGGCGGACTCGGTCAGCAACCGGACGACGGTCTCCATCAGGAGAGGGTGGCCGGCGGTGAGGACGCCGCCGCCGAGGACCACGTCAGTGGGTTCGTCGAGCAGGTCGAGGCGGCGCATGGCGACCACCGCCATCGAGACGATCTCCTCGGCCTGGCGGAGTACGAGGTCGGCCGCTACCGCATCACCGGCCGCGGCGACCTGGAAGAGCAGCGGCGCTGCCTCCAGGCGACGGACGGTCGGGATGTCACCGAGGTGGAGAGCCTCGATCAGCGACGCCACCGAATCGACCCCGTAGTGCGCCAGAAGCGCCGTGGACAAGGCGGTTTCGGGACCACGCCCGTCATCGGCGCGGGCGGCCGCCCAGAACGCCTCGTCCGCGAGTTCTAGCCCACCGCCCCAATCCCCGGAGATCTTGCCCAGAGCGGCGAAGCGAGCGGTACGGCCGTCCGGCAGCAGGCCGGCGCAGTTGATACCGGCGCCGCAGACGACCGCGACGCCCCGCGGCTGGTCCACCCCCGCGCGCAGCAGGGCGAAGGTGTCGTTCGTGACGTACACCGAGTTCGCCCAGCCGAAGGACTCGAACGCCTCGGCCAGCCGTTCCTCCTCGATCGGCAGGTCCGCGTTCGCCAGGCACGCGGAGAGTTGCTGCACCAGCGGGACCTCGCCGATCACCAGCCCGGCCTCGAGCGCCGCGGCGGCCACCAGCGGAGCCAGACCCTCCACCGCCGCGAACGTCCCGACGATGTGCGGCTCGAAGCCACCGCCTCGCGCAGTACCGAGGACTGTGCCGTCGGCGGAAACCAGGGCGACGTCGGTCTTGCTGTTGCCGGCATCGAAGGCGAGGACGCCGCCCGGCACCAGGGGCAGGACCACGTCGTCGGAGACGGCCATCGTCACGCCCACGGAAGGTACTCGCGGTTGTGCGCGAGCAACTTGTCGGTGAGGGCGTTCGCGTACTCGACCTGCCCGATCAGAGGGTGCGCCAGCAATGCGGTGAACACTCTGTCCGCACCACCCTTCACAGCCGCTTCAAGAGCAAGATTCTCGTACGCCGTGACGTTTGCGACCAAGCCTGCGTACAAAGGCTCCAGCGGCGCGATCGACAGCGGCGTCGTACCGGTAGCTCCCACGGTCGCCGGTACTTCGATCACCGCGTCGTCGGGGAGGAACGGCAACGCCCCGTTGTTGAGGGTGTTCACCACCTGGACGTCACCGGTGTCGTTCAGCAGCGACGAAGCCAGCGCGACAGCAGCCTCCGAGTAGTAGGCGCCGCCGCGTCGCTCCAGCAGGGCGGGCTTCTCGTCGAGTGCGGGGTCCGCGTAGAGGTCGAGCAGTTCCTTCTCGATCGCGGCGACCTCGGCAGCGCGCGAGGGCTTGTCCAGCAGCTCCCGAACCACCGCGTCGTGCGCGTAGTAGTAACGCAGGTAGTACGACGGAACGACCCCGAGCTGCAGCAGCAACTCGGGGGGCAGGTGCAGGCCGTCCGCGAGCTCAGCCGCATGGCAGGTCAGCAACTCGGGCAGCACGTTCTCCCCATTGACGCGGACGGCGCGCTCCCAGGTCAGGTGGTTCAGCCCGACGTGGTCGAGCGCCACCTGCTCAGGCGAAACCCCCAGCAGCCGGGCGAAATGCCGCTGGAACCCGATCGCCACGTTGCACAGCCCGACCGCCTTGTGGCCCTCGGACAACAGCGCCCGGGTGACGATCCCGACCGGGTTGGTGAAGTCGATGATCCACGCGTCCGGGTTGGTCCGCCGGACCCGCTCGGCGATGTCCAGTACGACGGGGACGGTGCGCAGCGCCTTCGCCAGGCCGCCGGCGCCGGTGGTCTCCTGGCCGACGCAACCGCACTCGAGCGGCCAGGTCTCGTCCTTGTTCCGGGCGGCCTGACCGCCGACGCGAAGCTGCAGCAGTACGGCGTCCGCGCCGTCGATCCCCTCGTCCAGGTTCGAGGTGGTGACGATCCGGCCCGGATGGCCTTGTTTCGCGAAGATCCGCTCCGCCAGCCCTCCGACCAGCGCTAGCCGGTCCTCCGACGGATCGACCAGGACCAGCTCAGAGACCGGCAGCGAGTCGCGCAGCCGGGCGAAGCCGTCGATGAGTTCGGGCGTGTAAGTGGATCCGCCGCCTACGACTGTGAGTTTCATCCTTTGACCCCTGTGAGAGTGACGCCTTCGATAAAGGCCTTCTGGGCGAAGAGGAACAAGCTGATCACCGGCGCCATCACCAGCAGGGGCTAGTCGGCGCTGCCCCCGGTCGGCATACCGGCAGTGTCGAAGACTTCGTCACGGGTGGCGCTCAGGGCGGACTGCAGTGCCCCGGTCAGCACCGGGTCGGTGGGGATCGCGGTCATCAGCAGTCGCGGCCGCGGTACGGCGAGCTCGGCGAGCTCGTCCTGGACCAGGCCGCGCAGACGCTCGCCGCCGGCGGTGATCACGCCGCCCGCGAGCACGATGAGCTCGGGGTCGACGACCGCGACGATGGCGGCCAGCCCGACCGCGAGGCGATGCGCGAACTCGGTCAGCACGGTGTCACCCGCGCCGGGTGTCTGGAGCGCGGCGGCGACGGCGGCCTCCGGAGTACGGGCTTTGAGGCCGTTGGCGCGGGCGAGTGCGAGCACCGGCTCGCCACCGGCGAGTTCCTGGAAGCCGCCGGCGTTGTTGCGGCCGACGTTGCGGACCAGCGGGGTGCCGGGCAGCGGCAGGAAGGCGACCTCACCCGCACCGCCGGTGGCGCCGCGGAGCAGCCGGCCCTCGATCACGATCGCCGCGCCGATGCCCTCCTCGCCCCACAGCAGCACGAAGTTGGCGCTGTCGTGCGCGTGGCCGACGCGCTGCTCGGCCACCGCGGCCAGGTTCACGTCGTTCTCGACCTCGAGCGGTACTGCGATCGCCGCGGCCAGCTCCTCCAGCAGGCGCGGCGCGTGCCAGCCCGGCAGGTGCGTGGCGTAGCGCAGCCGCCCAGTGGTCGGGTCGAAGCCGCCGGGGGTCCCGATCGAGACCCGGTGCAGGCGGTCTTTGCTCAGCCCGGCCTCACCCAGAGCGCCGTCAAGCGCCTTCACCACGCGCTCGACCGTGCCCTTGGCGCTCCGGCCGGGCGTCGGGAGCTCGGAGGTGCCGACCACCTTGCCGGTCAGGTCCGCGACGGCTGAGCGGATCCGGGTCGGCGTGACGTCCAGGCCCGCGACGTACGCGATGCCGCCGTTGATCTCGTAGAGCTGCGCGTTCGGGCCGGGACGGCCGGCGCTGGTGCCGCTGGCCCGGACCAGTCCGGCGCTCTCCAGCCGCGCGAGCAGCTGGGAGGCGGTCGGCTTGGACAGGCCGGTGAGGTTGCCGAGAGTGGTGCGCGACAGTGGGCCCTGGGCGAGCAGGAGGTCCAGTGCGGCGCGGTCGTTCATCGCGCGGAGCAGGCGGGGTGTACCGGGTGTGCTGGCCATGAGCTAACCCTGCCCTCCCTCCGGCTCCGAAACTCCGAACCACGCTGCTGACTGGTCAACCGGCTGCTGTCCCCGCCACTGTTAGGAAAGTTTCCTATTACCGCGAGACCGTACGGCGGCAGCCGGGCAGGTGTCAATCGATCGCTCGGTTCGATCGCCGGACCGGTGAAGTCAGGGTGGGCTAAGTTGCCGCCCGGTGAGAGGGCCGACGCGACTGGGGAAAGCGTTCCGTTCGGGAGTTGGAACGAGCCAGTGCTGCCGCTACGGGCTGGACCGGCACGTCCAGGGCTGTGTCGTCCTAGAGCCGTCCAGTCCTATGGCTGTCCTAGGGGAGACGCCAGTCGATAGGTGTGCCGCCCTGCTGCACCAGGAGTTCGTTGACGCGGCTGAAGGGGCGCGAGCCGAAGAAGCCGCGGTCGGCGGACATCGGGCTCGGGTGCGCGCTCTCGATGTACGGCGTGCTGCCGAGCATCGGCTTGAGGGTCTGTGCGTCGCGGCCCCAGAGGATCGCCACCAGCGGTCCGCCACGCTTCACCAGCGCGTGGATCGCCTGCTCGGTAACGGCCTCCCAGCCCTTGCCGCGGTGCGAGGCCGACTTGCCCGGCTGCACGGTGAGCACCCTGTTGAGCATCAGCACGCCCTGCTCGGCCCACGGCGTCAGGTCGCCGTTGGAAGGAGCCGGTACGCCGACGTCCGCCATCAGCTCGCGGTAGATGTTCTGCAGGCTGCGGGGGATCGGCCGGACGTCCGGCGCGACCGAGAAGCTCAGCCCGACCGGGTGGCCCGGCGTCGGGTACGGGTCCTGCCCGACGATGAGCACCTTCACCTCGTTCAGCGGCTGGGTGAACGCCCGGAGCACGTTCTCCCCGGCCGGCAGATAAGGCCGCCCGGCGGCGATCTCGCCGCGCAGGAACTCGCCCATCCGCGACACCCTCTCCTCGACCGGAGCCAACGCCTCGGCCCAGTCCGGAGCCACCAGTTCGTTCAACGTCTTCACGCTCACCCGGCCAAGCCTCCCATCTCGGCCCCTTCTCCCGCATCCGGGGAGGTGGTGACCGGATCTCCAGCCCATCGAACGAGCCCCCGACGCGGATCCCACAGCCGCGACAGGAGGTGCCGGGGTGGTTCACTGGTGGCCGACCTGCTCGAACGGCTTCAGACGTGGGTGAACTGCAACCAGCCGGCAACCACTTCCTACTAGTAGCGAACCCCGGTGTGGAGAGGTTGGCCGGCGTCATCCAAGTGCAGTCGGTGGCTGGCTGCTGGTAGACCCTGGTTGTGCTGGTTGCTGCACACCGCGGCTAGTTGGTTCGTGATGCTGCCCGTTGAAGCCCGGCCCGTAGATCGTGCCGAACCGCCTTACTGGCGGGTGGTCGGCCGAGCGATGGTTGACACCTACGTGTCATGGTGGCGGGAGCTCTCGCGGGCTCTTGAGGGTCGAGGCGGTGCAGACCCAGGTCGAGGAGAACCACCGGATGCTGCGGGCGCAGGGGAGTAGCTCGCGATCCACGCGTTCTGGGGTCGGCAGGCCGTCGCGATCGCCCGGGAACACGACATCAATCTGCCTGAACCGCCACCTCTGTACGGTGCCCCCAACTGAGGGGAGTTAGACCATGGCGATTCTGTCCGGCGCGATCGTGAAGATCGTCGCCCGTCACACCACTCTTCGCGTCAACACTGACCGCGGCGTCTGCCTGCACATCGCCGTCAGCAACGCAGCCTCGCTCTACAACTACTTCAACCAGCCGGGGAACCCGACCTCTCACTTCTACGTACGCAGCACCGGCAACACCAACGGCATGGCCGACTTCGAGCAGTACGTTGACACCAAGTACCGTGCCCCCGCGAACCTTGAGGGCAACCCGAGCCTGATCAGCATCGAGACCCAGGGTGGTGTCGGCGACGACCTGAACAACCCGTGGCCGGCGACGATGGTCAAGCGCCTCGCCTGGATCATCGCCGAGTGCCATCGCATCCACAACATCCCGATCCAGGCCATGCCGAACTCACGTCCGGAATCGAACGGCGTCGGCTACCACCGGCAGGGCGTCGATCCGTACCGGGTCGCGGGTGGCGAGCTGTGGTCGACCTCGTACGGCAAGGTGTGTCCGGGTCAGGTTCGAATCAACCAAATCCCATCCATCATCACGCTCGCTCGCACCTTGTCGGAGGACCACATGTCAGCTGCAGACGTAGAGGCACTCAAGGATTACATCGACGCGAAGTTCCAGGCGACGTTCTCATCAGCGGGGACCGAGGGCCAGCGCTACTCGGCCCTGCAGAACAGCATCAACGCCGCCAACACGACGCTCGGAACACACACGACGAAGCTGAACTCGATCATCACCGCTGTGGCGGCTGTCAACACCGCAGTAGCCGCACTTCATATCGCTGTCGAAGGGGTTGCCTCTGATGTCTGGGGGACGCAGATCGCCGACGTGTCCACCCCAGAGTCGGGTGACACCTCGGCAGCTTCCACGCTGCTGACCCACGCCGCGCCGAGGGCCGGTGACGCCGCGCTGACGGAGATCCAGCCGCACCTGGACGAGATCAAGGTCGCGATCAACGAACTGGAGGCGGCCGTGGCCGCGCTGACTCCGGTGCCACCGGAGCCACCGGCCCCTTTAGCCTGACGCCTGCCAACCTCTATGGGATGTTCCCCGGCCACCGGAACGCCAGCGGCAAGATCGTCGGGAAGCTCCGCACCAGCCCTGAGGCGAAGGTCGTCCACGCGGAGCTTTTCAACGGTCGCACCGCTTCGTCTGCGAATCCGCGCGCGGCCGGCGTCGACTCCTCTTCCCTCTGAGCCGGACACGCGCGCCGTCTCGTCCGCAGCGTGGACCGGCAGATCAACTACCGCTACGACATCGATTGGTACCTGTGCATGACAAGCACGTCCACCGCCAGGGTGTTCACCATCGATCACGATCTCGATCTGATCGTCCGGGGAGAGATCTCCCTGAGCGCCGAGGGTCGGGTGGTCGTCGACCGTACCTGGACCGAGAAGGTCAGGGACAATCCCACCTTTCACAACGGTGAACTGCTGTCCCTGTCGGGATTGCGTTCCACTGAGGGACGCTGGGTCGGCGACCTGGGCTGCACCACCTTCGCCCACTACCTGGCCAACCGCGAACAGGATCTCCCGGCGGCCGACACCTGCTGCCCGGTTGCGGTCAACGTGCTGCCCATCACCAGCGACGGACGTGCGCTCCTTGCTGATGTCGGGAAGACCTCGTCGAGCGCGGGCAAGGTGAAGTTCATCGGTGGCGGCGCAACGCCGGTCGACGTGGTGGACGGAGTGCTCGACGTCCGGGGCGTCATGCGCAGGGAACTGGACGAGGAGTTCCCCGGACTCGACGAGCACTGGTCGACGGCGCCGCGCCTCGAGGCACTTCTCGTCGGCGGCAACCGTCGGCAAGTGGTGCTGTTGTTCGTCGGTCGTCTCCGGATCTCAGAGGCTGAAGCACGCACCCTCTACTTGGGAAGTGCGGACCCGGACCATGAGCTGAGCGGTGTCCTCGCAGTGGTTCTCGGAACGGCCGGGCTGCATGTGTTCAACCGTCGCGAGGGTCGCCGGTCACTCGACTACGTGGTTCCGGCGTTGAGGGCGCAGGTGCGCGCCGACTGGGACGGTGGGCTGGCCGAGGCGCGGCGCTTCCTGGACGGTTCCGATGAGTGAACCCGAGGTACTGTGGCCGGCCGACCCTCAGGTCTCAAATCGGCTGGCACGTGACGCTGCCGATCGCATGGGGCGAGCGCTGTGGGCTGAGCAAGATGACCCTGATTGCAACCACAACTGCAACCACCGGGCGACCCTGGGCGATGGGGTCGATGACGCCCCACTGTTGGATCGCCTTCTTCTGTTGGTGTGTTGGTCACTTGCGCGGTTTGAGTCGCTTGGTACAAATGACTCGGCCCCGCAAAGGTATGAGCTTGCGGGGCCTTTGCGTTGTCTCAGGCCGTTCGCCAGCCGATGTGAGGGGTGTGGCTGTGGGGAGTGTGAACAAGAAGTCGGGACCGGGGACACGTCATTTCTTGTTCAAGGTCCCCGTTTGGTGTCCGAACCCACCACTTCCAGCCGCTTCTAGCGCGGACGGGCGTTGAGTGGGGGCGGGGTGTCAGCCGGTTCAGGTGGTTCGGGCCAGAGTCGCCTGGCTCTGCCTTGCTCAGCCGGTTCAGGTGGTTCGGCCGGAGTCGGCTGGCTCTGGCTAGCGGGTGGCGAGGCGGCGGAGGGCGGTGGTGTAGCGGCGGGCGAAGATGGATTGGGCGGTGCGGGTGGCGCGGCCGCCGAGGCGGGTGTACCAGGTGGCGGGGCGGCTGTAGGCGCGGAGGGTGAAGTAGATGCCGTCCGGTTCGCGGGTGACCAGGAAGGACTCCTCGCCGGCTTCCGGGTGACCTTCCAGCGTCCCGTAGGCGAAGCCGATCCGGTCCGGCTCGTCGACGACCCAGACCACCCGGCACAGCACGGGCAGGCCGAGTGAGCCGATGCCGAGCCGCCCCAGGGAGTTCGCGCCGATCACGGCCGGGGTGTCGGTGGCCTTGATCCGGACGCCGGCCTTGTTGTGCATCTTCCACGTCATCAGCGCCTCGCCCGCGCGACGGAAGAACTCGTCGCCATCGCCGATCCGGGTGCGCAGCTCGAGCCGGTGGTAGCCGGGCGGCGTCTCGTCGAACCGGGTCGACCCCACCACGTCGTAGCTGAACCTGAGCCCCGCGAGATCCGCCAGCTTCATCCGACCTTCTCCTTCACCCGTTGCCAGGCCAGTAACCCGCACAACGCAAAGCCAACCGCATTGGCCAGGCCATGCGTGGCCACCATCCACTCCAGTGGCAGGTTCGGCGTGCCGACCACGTGACCGAGCGCCCACGAGAGCGCCAGCAACATCGTCACCGCGAGCACCGACGCCGAGACCGTCAACAACACCCGGCCGACCCGATCCGCGGCCTCCCGGGATCGCCGCCACAGCGCCCACCCGACCAACCACATGCCAACCGTCAGTACTGCGGCGCCCAGCAACTCGACGGGATCACCGAGGAAGAACCCGAGCAGCACGATCCCCGTTCCCAACGGCACGCTGGTCGCCGCGGCGGTCGCCGCCGCCCACTGGCGGATGCCACCACCAGGCAGGCGATCAACGCCGCGGCGAACCCCGCGAAATGGAAGTGCGCCACCGTCAACGACAACACCGTCAGGCTGAAGCCGAACAACTCGTACGACGAACGCTCCGCGACCAGCGACAACGCCGCGATCGACGGAGTCACCAGTGCGGTGTACAGAGCGATCTCCCGCGCCCGCAGGCGTTTCCGCCGCAGGAGGTCAGCAGCAGCCAGTACTGCGAGCGCCAGCGTCCCGGCGAGGTAGATCGAGGCCAGCGTGATCGAGAGTGCTCCCCGATCCAGCCAGAGCGACACCACGCCGGGCACTGCGACCACGAGCCACCAGCGGCGGACCGTAGTACTGCCTGGCAGGTCCACCAGGCCGAGGCCGAGCGGGACGATCACCACCATCCCGAGGCTAACGACCAGGTGGACCAGGACAAGCACCTACCGTCCTCCGCCATCCGTGCCGCAAGCACCAAGGAACATCCGGCTCACTGCACCAGCAATCGGCGCCACCGTCCGACGCGGGACACTAGCTCGCCTTCAGGCCGCTGGTCTTGTCTTCCTTCAGCGCTTGGAAAAGCGCCTTCGCCTTGGCGTTGTCCCACTTGACCGCGGAACCGTGTGGCGTGCTGAGGTTGTTGTCGGAGATCGGCACGGTCAGCGTGACCCCGTCACCGCCGCCGGCGACCGCCTTCATGCCGCGGGCGAACTTGAACAGGTCGAGCGGACCGGTGCCGTCGTCGATCGTCAGCGCGTCGGCGCTGGCGGTGCCGAGCTTGAAGTAGCGGACCGGGTTCAGGATGGTGGCCGGCGAGACCCCCTTCTCGGCGATCGCGCCGATCATCTCGCGCTGCCGCTGCACCCGGCCGAGGTCGCCGAGTGGGTCGGACTTGCGGGCGCGGACGTAGCCGAGCGCGTTCTCGCCGTCGAGCTGTTGGCAACCGGCCGGCAGGTTGATGTGCGCATCCTTGTCTTTCATTGCCTTGGGCAAGCACATCTTGACGCCGCCGACGCTGTCCACGATCGAGGCGAAGCCGCCGAAGCCGATCTCGACGTAGTTGTCGACGCGCAGCCCGGTGACCCCCTCGACGGTCTGGATCAGTAGTTTCGGGCCGCCGAAGGCGAACGCGGCGTTGATCTTGTTCCAGCCGTGGCCCGGGATCCGCACATAGCTGTCCCGCGGCAGGCTGATCAGTGCGGTCGGTCCGGACTCGGGCACGTGCAGCAACATGATCGAGTCGGTCCGCTGGCCGGCCGCGTTTCCGGTGTGCAGCTTGGCGCGCTCGGCCGGGGTCATCCCTTCGCGGCTGTCGGACCCGACCAGCAGGTAGGTCGTGCCGGGCGTCTCGGCCGGGCGCTCGCCGGCCGGCATCGCGTCGACCTTGTCGATCTTGCCCCACGCGTAGAGCGGGACGCTGATCAGCACCAGCAGGAACAGCAGGACGATCAGTCCGATGATCCGGCCGAACCAGTTGCGCCGCTTCTTGGGCGGCCGGACAGGCGTCCGGCTGACGAAGCGCTGATCGATGGGCTGCGGTTGACTCATGGGTCGACCGTAGCGAACCATGGGTCGTTCCCGCGTCAGTCGCCCGAAGGGTCTTAACCCGATACTTTCAGACCGTGGCTGGGCATCGCCTCGATCAAAAGGACGATTTCGACCCCGCGAGCGAACCGATCCGCCGGAACGCGCGCGGCGACTGCCCGACGCGGGAGGTGAACAACCTGCTGAAGTACGCCGGATCCTCGTACCCGACCTCCCGCGAGATCGCCGCCACCGGCGCGTCCGTCTCCGCCAGCAACGCCTTCGCCGTGTTCAGCCGCGTGGTCAAGATCACCTCCTGAGGCGTCACCCCGGCCGCTGACCGGACACCTTCCCGCAGCTGGTGCACGCTCAATCGCAGCGCCTCGGCGTACTGCTGGATCGACAGCGGACGGCAGGCCAACCCCCGCAACCGCTCGACGATGTCCTCGCCCGACTCGTCCTGCGCAGCGACGCCGATGAGCTCGAACAGAGCCGCCACAGCCTGTACGTCGGTACTGCGCTCGCCGCCGCGTGTGACCCGGAGGACCTTGGCGAAAGCTCTTTCGACAGCCCGGGAGTCGGCGTACCGGCGTACGGGGTGTGCCGCGTCCAGGTAGCCGAGCGAGGTGAGCGCTTCGGCAGCCGAACCGCCGAACAAGGTCCACGACTGCTGCCAGCGGGTGGACGGGCGATAGCCATGCAGGACGCCAGGAAAGAGCCACAGCAGCGCAGGCGCCTCCACCTCGTGCAGCACCCGGTCTGCGCCGTGCAGGAGGTGGCCGCGGCCGTGGCGGACAAGGACCAGGGCGTGGCAGCCGAGAGCACGTTCGGGGCTGGCGCCAGGCCGGTTCTCCTGTTCGCCGGCTCCTAGGCAGAAAAGTCCAAGTTCTCGCTGGGCTTGGCTTGGTGTGAAGTAGATCGACCAGTTGGCCATGCTGACAAGAATCCAAGAACTGACCGCTCGAGTCCATTCACGAGCTAGGTGGAGAGCCGCTGGAATGGGACGGTGCTGACTTCCAATGGGTATGTGCTGGATGAGTCCGCGGGGCGGTTGGGCGAGTTGGAGGCTGTCCCGGACCAAGAGCGTGACGATCGCCAGGCGTTGCGGGCGCGGTTGGTGCGCGACGGCTACTTGTTCCTGCGCGGCCTGCTGGATCCCGAGGAGGTGTTGGGGTTCAGGAAGTACTACTTCGAACGCACCGCGGGCGCCGTGGAGCGGGCTGCCTTCCGGAAGGTGTTGTTCGGCGAGGTTGTCCCCGGGCTGGAGTACGCGGCGTTCTGTACGCAGCCGGCGCTGCGAGGGTGGTTCGAGTGGTTCCTCGGCGGTGAGACGTTTCTGCACAAGCGGAAGATCATCCGGCAGACATCACCCGGAGAACGGGGGATCGGGTTCGCCACGCAGGCGCACTACGACCTGGTCTACCTGCGCGAGGGCACGGATCGCGTTCTGTCGGCCTGGATCCCGCTCGGGGACTGTCCGGTCACGCTCGGCGGGCTCACCTACTTGGAGGGCAGTCACCACCGGGTACTGCGCGAGGAGGCCGCCGGCACGTTGAAGCGCCCGGCCGCCTCGATCACGGCCGATCTGCCGTCACTGGCCGACGAGTACGACGCGCGCTGGCTGGTCACCGACTATGAGGTCGGCGACGTCGTCATCCACACGGCCCACACCGTCCACGCGGCCCTCGACAACGTCGACCCGGACGGAACCGCCCGCCTGTCGACCGACATCCGCTACCAACTCAGCACCGCCCCGGTCGACGCCCGCTGGCAGCACCACTGGCACGACCAGGACGGCCTCTGACCCGACGGCCGCAGGCGGCCGTTGACCGCCCGTATTCCGGACCGCTCTCGCTAACGACAATCATTTCGGTTAAGGTCTTTCCCGACTGATCGGGCCGACGATTGGGGTATCGGCCGGGCGGTACGAGTCTGAGGAGAGCCGTGAATCGCAACGAGTTGGTCGCCGGCGTGGCAGCCAAGGCGGGCATCCCGCGGAACCAGGCCGAGAAGGTCCTCGACGCGCTGGGCGACGTCGTCACCGAGGCCGTGCACAAGGGCGACAAGGTCTCGCTGACCGGCCTGCTGAGCATCGAGCGGGTACTGCGCGCGCCGCGCACCGGCCGCAACCCGCAGACCGGCGAGCCGCTGTCGATCCCGGCCGGCTACTCCGTCCGCCTCTCCTGCGGCAGCCGCCTGAAAGCCGCCGCCCGCGGCAACCTCCGCACGGTCTCCTGAGAAACGCACTCTGCTCTGCCCTCCGGGGTGGAGGGCAGAGCAGAACCCCCGTCAGCGGTGGACCGCCGTTACCCAGTACGGGGTGGTCGGGGTTGGCGGCGTGGTGAACCGGGCGTTCGGCAGGTAGATGCGCTTGCCGAAGAACGCCGCGGTGGTCGGTACGTCGAAGTCGGTGCTGGTGATCGTCCGGAGCTGCCGACCCCTGGTGCCGGAGTTGTTTAGGTCCAGCACGGCGATCTGGTTCAGCCGGTTCTGTACGACGTACAGGGTGTCGCCGGAGCGCAGCAGGCCGTCGCCGGCGGTCATCAGGAGTCCGCCGAGGTCGACCTGCTTCGTGGCGCCGGTGCGCGGGTCGACCCGGAACAGGAGCCCGGTCACGGACTGGACGATGATCAGCGCCCGACCGTCAGGGGTGAGGGAGATCCCGTTCGCGTTGGTGCCCGCCGCGTCGTGCTGGTAGTCACCGGTCAGCGGGACGGTCCGGACCGCCGACTGCCCGGGCAGTGTGCCGTCGCGGCGGAGCGGGACCTTGTAGAGCACGGGCTGGCGCGAGTCGGTGAACCAGGCCGCGTCCTTGCTGAGGATGACGTCGTTCACGAAGGTCGGCGTCGCGGTGGTGAACTTGTAGCTCGCGAGCACCTTGCCGGTCCGGGTGTCGATCACCCGGCCGTCGCCGCCGGCCGCGCCGGCCACGAACAGCCGGCCGCGCTGGTCGACCTTCATGCCGAGCGACGCGGTGCCGGGACCCTGGCTGATCACCCGGCCGTTGCCGGTCCGGAGATCTGCCTGGTAGATGTCACCGTCGACCCGCGACCCGAAGTACGCCTTGTCGCGGTCGATCGCGATGCCCTCCGGCTGGAAGCCGGCCGGGAGGTCGAAGTGGGTCGGGAAGCGGACCGGGTGGCTCGCGGGCGTGTAGGCGACCGTGCCGGCCATCGTCGATCCGCTGGTTGTCGCGTTGGCCTCAGTGGTGCCGAACCTGATCTTGTCGCACTCGCCGTCGTCGACGCTGGTCTTGACGGTGGAGCCGACAGTTGGACCGACAGCGGGGCCTCCGGTGGCGGCGCCAGTCGTGAGGGCGGAGGCGGTGAGGCTGCCTAGGAGCAGTGCGGGGAGGCCGAGAGTCGCAGCGAGCACGCGGCCGACCTGACTTGGCAGTGGGCGTTGCATGGCGGGTGTCCTCCAGTGGATACCTGAGCCGCCTCGACGCCCCCGAAAGCCGACGCAGCGGCTGGTTGTGCATTCAACAATAGGTGAACGGGCAGCAGACCTGAACGGTTCGATCCGGCCGATCTCCACTCATTCCGCGACCGCTCACCGGGTACTGTCGCCGACAGTGGTTTTGACGCTCGCACGCAGCAGAGGAGCACGGCAGGAATGACAGCAGGGATCGATATCTCGGATCTGTCCACGACGGTCCGGCCGCAGGACGATCTGTACCGGTACGCCAACGGACCGTGGCTGGAGCGGACCGAGATTCCCGCGGACAAGGCGATCTACGGCGCCTTCCACGCGCTCTTGGACACCGCCGAGAAGAATGTCCGCGGGATCGTCGAGCAGACCGCCGCCGACCGGCACCCCGAGGGCACCGAGGCACGCAAGATCGGCGACCTCTACACCAGCTTCATGGACGAGGACACGATCGAGCGGCTCGGCGCCGGCCCGATCGCGGACCAGCTCGAGCTGGTCGCGTCCATCAAGGACCTGGGCGGCCTCGTCGCCGCGCTCGGCGCGCTGGAGCTCCAGGGGGTGCCCGGGATCTTCTACTACGGCGTCGACATCGACGCGAAGAAGTCCGACGAGTACATCGTGTACATGACCCAGGGCGGCCTCAGTCTGCCCGACGAGTCGTACTACCGCGAGGACAACTTCGCCGACGTGCGGACGGCGTACGTCGCGCACCTGGCGCGGATGCTCGACCTGGCCGGGCTGGCGGACGCCACCGCGGCGGCCGACCGGATCCTCGCGCTCGAGACCCGGCTGGCCGGCGGCCACTGGGACCGGGTCAGGAACCGCGACGTCTCCGCGACCTACAACAAGGTCGACCGGGCCGGGCTCGAGGCGCTGACCCCCGGAGTGGACTGGTCCGTCTGGCTGACCAACGCCGGCGTACCGGAGAGCGCGTTCGAGCAGCTGGTGGTCCGCCAGCCCGACTACCTCACGGCCGCCGCCGAGGTACTGCGCGAGGTGGAGCTCGAGCACTGGAGGGAATGGCTCAGCTGGCGCGTCGTACGCAACGCGGCCCCGCTGATGAGCGGGGCCTTCGTCGACGAGAACTTCAGCTTCTACGGCAAGACCCTGACCGGCGCGCCGGAGCTGCGGGAGCGCTGGAAGCGCGGCGTGGACGTCGTCGAGAACGCACTGGGTGAAGCCGTCGGCCAGCTGTACGTCGGCGAGCACTTCCCGCCTATCGCCAAGGCCCGGATGGTCGAGCTGGTCGCCAATCTCGTCGAGGCCTACCGGCAGCGGATCGACGCGCTCGACTGGATGGGTCCGGAGACCCGGCAGCAGGCGCTGGACAAGCTCGGCGCGTTCACGCCGAAGATCGGCTACCCCGACAAGTGGAAGGACTACAGCGGGCTCGACGTCCAGGCGGACGACCTGGTCGGCAACGTGCGCCGCTCGGTCGCCGTGGAGACCGCACGGGATCTGGCCAAGCTCGGGCAGCCGATCGACCGGACCGAGTGGCTGATGACGCCGCAGACGGTGAACGCGTACTACAACCCGCGCATGAACGAGATCGTCTTCCCGGCCGCCATCCTGCAGCCGCCGTTCTTCGACCTGGAGGCCGACGACGCGGTGAACTACGGCGCGATCGGCGCGGTGATCGGGCACGAGATCGGTCACGGCTTCGACGACCAGGGCTCGAAGTACGACGGCGCCGGCAACCTCAACGACTGGTGGACCGACGCGGACCGGGCCGCCTTCGAGGAGCGGACGGCGAGGCTCGTCGCGCAGTACAACGCGCTGGAGTCGACCGACGCGCCCGGGAACAAGGTGAACGGCGAGCTGACGCTCGGCGAGAACATCGGCGACCTCGGCGGCCTCTCGATCGGGTACGTCGCCTACGAGCTGTCCCTGGACGGCGGGGAATCGCCGGCACCGGTGGACGGCCTGACCGCGGCCCAGCGGTTCTTCCTCGCCTGGGCGCTGGGCTGGTCCACCAAGGCCCGCGAGGCCGAGGCGATCCGCCGGCTGGCGATCGACCCGCACTCCCCGCCGGAGTTCCGCTGCAACGCGGTCGTCCGCAACATCGACGCCTTCCACACCGCCTTCGGCGTCAGCGAGGACGACGACATGTGGCTGTCCCCCAAGGACCGCGTCAAGATCTGGTAACCCGCCCGCGCCCCATCCGTCGGCGCACCTGCCGCCGCCGCGGGCGGACCGCTCAGGGGTCAACCCTCCACCAGGTGGGTTGCACCACGAGAATCTGACGGTGCAACCCACCCTCTCAGGGGTGAACCCCTGAGAGGCTGCCGCTAGCCGTTCATCCAGTTCTGGATGCCCTCGATGTCGCGGGGCATGGCGGCCGAGAGGTTCTCGGTGCCGTTGTCGGTGATGAGGATGTCGTCCTCGATCCGGATGCCGATGCCGCGCAGGTCCTCGGGGACGGTGAGGTCCTCGGCCTGGAAGTAGAGGCCGGGCTCGACGGTGAGGACGTAGCCGGTCTCGAGGTCGCCCTTGTTGTACTTCTCGGCGCGGGCGGCCGCGCAGTCGTGCACGTCGAGGCCGAGCATGTGGCTGACGCCGTGCAGGGTGTAGCGCTGGTAGATCATGCTGTCCGGGTCGAGCGCCTCGTCGGCGGAGACCGGCAGCAGCTCCATCGCGTCGAGCCCGCGGACGATGACGTCCATCGCCGCCTCGTGGCCGGCCCGGAACGTCACCCCCGGTCGGAGTGCCGCGATGCCTGCGTTCTGCGCGTCCAGCACGAGCTGGTAGAGCTCCCGCTGGCGCGGGGTGAACTCGCCGTTGACCGGCAGCGTGCGGGTGATGTCCGCGGTGTAGAGGTTGCGGTTCTCCACACCCATGTCGAGCAGCATCAGGGTGCCGTCGTTCACCTGGCCGTCGTTCTCGATCCAGTGCAGCGTGGTCGCGTGCGGTCCGGCGGCGGCGATCGACGTGTAGCCGACGTCGTTGCCCTCGGCCCGGGCGCGGCGCCAGAAGGTCCCCTCGATCCAGCGCTCGCCGTACTTGCGGACCTTGTCCATCTCGCTCAGCACGTCGGAGAAGCCGCGGTGGGTGATCGCGCACGCCTCGCGGAGCTGCTCGATCTCCCAGGCGTCCTTGACCAGCCGCAGCTCCGACAGCGTGAACGCGAGCTCCTTGTCGCGCTCGGCGTCGGTGCCGGCCCCGCTCAGCAGCGAGGCGATCGAGCTGTCCTCGCCCCGGCGGATGCGGGTCGGTACGTCGTTCTTCAGCGCGTCGGCGAGCCCGTCCACGTGCCGGGTCTCGATGCCGTACTCCTTGGCCGTCTCGGTCAGCGACGGACGACGGCCGGCCCACAGCTCGCCGTACATCCGGTCGCGCCAGAACTCCTCGCCCTCGCTGCGGTCCGCACGCGGCCGGAAGTACAGCACCGGGTCGTGGCCGGTGGTGCCGTTGGGCTCGAGCACCAGGACGGCGTCCGAGGTCTGGTCGCCGACCAGCCAGACGTAGTCGGTGTGCGGCCGGAAGGCGTAGTCGGTGTCGTTCGAGCGGACCTTGAAGGTGCCGGCCGGAATGACCAGCCGCTCACCCGGGAACGCCTGCGAGAGCGCGTCCCGCCGCTTCGCCGCCCACGCGCCGACGTCGCTCAGCGTGACGTCGGTCCGCTCGGTCTCGCCCCAGCCGGAGTTCATGAACTCGCGGAGCTTCTCGCCTGACGGGGTGTCGTGGCTGGCGGTCTTCGGGGCGTTCTCGGTGCTCTCGGTCATCGTCGACCCATCCTCATCTCGCCTGGTTCAGCGCGCGGTGTGCAGTTGATCGCCGCGGAGCGTGCTGCTGTCCGGCAACACCTCGGCGGGGTCCGAGCCGATGCGGGTGATCGCATTGTGCTCGTCCACGAAGACTACGCTCGGCGCGAAGGTCTTCGCCTCCGCGGTGTCGAAGATTCCGTACGCGATCAGGATCACCAGGTCGCCGGGGTGGATCAGGTGCGCGGCGGCCCCGTTGATGCCGACGATGCCGGAGCCGCGCGGTCCCTCGATCAGGTACGTCGACAGCCGGTTGCCGTTGGTGATGTCGACGATGTCGACCTTCTCGCCGGGCAGCAGGTCCGCCGCCTCCATCAGGGCCACGTCCAGCGTGCAGGACCCGACATAGTCCAGGTCCGCCTGGGTGACGGTGGCCCGGTGCACCTTCGACTTCATCATCTCGCGCTGCATGGCGGCCATCATCCAGGTCGCACCCATCACTGTCAGTGGCCGCCGTCACCCCGGCGCCGCTCGTACGAGGGCGGCCTGGCGATCCCATGGTGGGCTCGCTGGTGGGCGGAACGGCAGTCTGAGCGCCGTGTGGACTGGCCCGGCGTGTAAGAACACGACCGCACGAACGAAAGACCCGAGCATTTCTTGAGCCGGTCCCGACGCCCGGTGGATCACCAGCCAGAACCTGACGCGTCTCGAGCGGACTGTTGATCTGTACGCGAGCCGCAGGACCTGGCCTGTTCGGTCGGGCTGCCTGGTCGTCGGTTCCCGACCAGTGTGTCGTCGGTTTCCGACCAGTGTGTCGTCGGTTTCCGACCAGTGTGTCGTCGGTTTCCGACCAGTGTGTCGTCGGTTCCCGACCAGTGTGTGTGTCCGATCACGCGGGCTGACAACGATGGTCAAAGGCGGAGTAGCTTGTTGAGTTGTTAACTACTTTCGCCGACTCAAAGGATGCCTCGTGCAGTTCAAAGCTCAGCTCGTAACGCTTGCAGTAGGTGCCACGGCCGTGGCGGCGGCCGGACCGTTGATCGGAATGACCGCAGCACAGGCTGCCCCTCCCGCTCCCCACACGGTGTTCGTGTCCACGCATGCACCGGACGCGGCTGATGGGGATCATGGTCCCGTTTTCGGCTCCATCAACTCGGCGGTCGCTGCGGTGGCGGCCGGCGGCACGGTCGTCGTCGAGAGCGGCACGTACCCCGAGGACGTAGCCGTGACCAAGCCCCTGACGCTGAAGGGCGTGGGGCACGCCACCATCGACGCCTCGCACCTCATCAACGGGATCAAGATCACCGCATCCCACGTGAAGGTCAGCGGATTCACCGTCGAGGAGGCCATCGGTGAGGGGATCCTGCTGGAGAACAGCGACTTCTCCACCGTCACGGGCAATCGCGTCCATAGCAACAACACCGGCGCGCGGCTGAAGGATCCAGTCCCGACCGACTACGCCTTCTGCCAGCCTCTCGCCGCGGGGCCCAACGACTGTGGCGAGGGCATCCACCTCCTAGGCAGCTCGCACAACGTCATTCAGGGCAACAACGTCTTCGACAACGCCGGCGGCATCCTCCTGACCGACGAGACCGGACCGACGTCGCACAACCTGATCTCCGGTAATCGGGCCGCGGACAACCACACTGCCTGCGGCATCGTCCTCGCCGGCCATAACCCGAAGGCGGCTCCGGGCGGGGTGCCCGCGCCGACCGCCGCCGGCATCTTCGCCAATACGGTCATCAAGAACGTCATCACCGACAACGGCCTCCAGGCCAAGGGTGGCGCCGGGGTGCAGTTGGCCACCGGCTTGCCGGGTGGAGCGGTCTACGACAACACCGTCTCGCGTAACGACATCACCGGGAACGGGCACGCCGGCGTGACCTTGCACAGCCACGCCCCGGGCCAGGATCTGAACGGCAACGTGGTCACCGGCAACCGCATCGGTACCAACAACCTCAACGGCGACAACGACTTCGCTGCCAAGGACCCGGAGACAACCGGCGTCTTCATCGGCACGGCAGCTCCGGTGTCCATCACGATCCGTGACAACGTTATCAGCCGGAACCACTTCGGCATCTTCACGACCGGTCCCGTCACCGCGACCGGCGAGCACCAGAACATCTTCCACGCTGACGCCGTTGCGGTGTCCACCAACTGAGCCGTAGCACCACTTGGCCACAGCTCAGCCAGGACCCCGACCTCTGCCCGCAGCCTTCCCCTGGGGGACCGCCACGGACAGGGGTCGAGGCCCGCTCACATCGGGGGGGTTCACCGCGAAGCGAGCTCGGGTTCGCGGGGCTCGGGGACCGGGGGCTCGATCTGGCGGCGGAGTTTCTCGCCTTCGACGTCGACGTCCGGGAGGAGGCGGTCGAGCCAGCGTGGGAGCCACCAGGCGGAGCGGCCGAGCAGCGCCATCACGGCCGGGACGATCGTCATCCGGACCACGAAGGCGTCGATCGCGATCGCGAACGCGAGCCCGAAGCCGATCTCCCGGATCAGCGTCTCGCTGGACAGGATGAACCCGGAGAACACCGCGACCATGATCACCGCGGCGGCCGTGACCACCCGGGCGCTGTGCCCGAAGCCGTCGACCACCGCGGTCCGTGGAGTCGCGCCGTGGACATGCTCCTCCCGCATCCGGGTGACCAGGAAGACCTGGTAGTCCATCGCCAACCCGAACACGATCCCGACCAGGAAAACCGGCAGCATGCTGATGATCGGCCCGGTCTGGCCCTCGATCCCGAACGGCCCGGCCAGCCAGCCCCACTGGAACACCGCGACCACCGCGCCGAACGTCGCCGCCACCGTCAGCAGGAAGCCCAGCGTCGCCTTCAACGGCACCAGCACCGACCGGAACACCAGCATCAGCAGCAGGAACGCCAGCCCCACGATCAAGGAGAGATAGGGCAACAGCGCGTCACTCAGCTTGGCCGAGATGTCGATGTTGAAGGCCGTGCCACCCGTCACCGAGACCTCGGCGCCACCCGACTCCGGCGCGTCCCGGATCGCCTGCACGAGATCCTTCGTCTCGGTCGTACTCGGACCACTCGCCGGAATCACCGTCAGCAAGGCGGTATCGCCCGCGGGGTTGAAGGTCGGCGGAGTCACCACCGCCACGTCCGGCAACGCCCGTACTACGTTCGCAGTACTCGTGGCGGCGGCCTTCGGATCAGCGGACGAGGCTACGTCGACCACGACCATCAGTGGTCCGTTGAAGCCAGGGCCGAAGCCGTCCGACAACAGCTCGTAGGCCTTGCGCTGGGTGGAACCGGCCGCGGCGGTGCTGTCGTCGGGCAGTCCGAGTTCCAGGTCGACCGCCGGGATCGCCAATGCTCCGAGGCCGATCACCGAGACCAGCAACACGGCGACCGGCCGGCGGGTGACGAATCCGGCCCACCGGCGACCGGCGGTCGGCTTGCCGCTGGAGGCCTCCGGATCACCGCCGCGCAGCCCGGGGATCCGGCCACCGAGGACCCGGCGTCCGGCCATGCCCAGCAGCGCGGGCAGCAACGTCAACGCGATCGCCACCGCGATGACGACGGTGAATGCGGCCGCGAATCCCATCTGGGTCAGGAACGGGATGTCCACCACGAACAGGCCGGCCAGGGCGATCACCACGGTCAGCCCGGCGAAGACGACCGCGGAACCAGCGGTTCCGACGGCCCGGCCGACGGCTTCCTCGGGTTCCAGGCCGGTGCTCAACTCGTGCCGGTAGCGCGACATGATGAACAGCGCGTAGTCGATCGACACCGCCAGACCGATCATCACCGCCAGGATCGGTGTCCCCGAGCCGATGTCGATGAAGCCGGTCGCGGCCGTGATCGCGGTGGCGCCGATGCCGATCCCGACGATTGCCGAGAGCAACGGTAATCCGGCCGCGATCAGCGAGCCGAAGGTGATCAGCAGGACCACCGCGGCCACCCCGATACCGATCACCTCGGCCAGGCTCTGCTCGTCCTGGACCTGCATCGCGTCCCCGCCGTACTCGACCGTCAACCCCGCGGCGCGAGCCGGCTCGACCGCCGCGGCGACCGCGTCCTGGGCCTCGGGAGTCACCTCCTGCGCGGTCACGTCGTACGCGACCTGGGCGTAGCCGGTCCGGCCATCGGCCGAGATCGCCTTGGCGGCAAAGGGATCCGCGACGGCCGCCACCTGCGGAGCCGACTGGATCCGGCCGAGCGTGCTCTTCACCAAGGCGCTGTTGCCGGGCGAGCTGAGCTGCTCACCCGGTGCGGCCTGGAAGACGATCCGGGCGGTGGCGGCGTCCGCGCCGGCCTGCGGGAACCGCTTCTCGAGCAGGTCGACCGCACGCTGCGACTCCGTGCCGGGGATCGAGAAACCGTTGGCCGTCGGCCCGGACAATGTGGCGGCGCCGGTGACCCCCGCGGCGAGCAGAGCCAGCCAGAGGAACACCACCCAACGGCGTTGGCGGAACGCGAACCGGCCGAGCCGGTAGAGGTAGGTAGCCATGCTGACGATCGTTCCGACTGGACCCCCTAGTCCGCGTCCGCCAGCGGTGGACTCTTCCCCGTACTGCGCCCGCCGTACCCGCCTACTACACCGGGTGTACGCCAACCCCGCCCGGCTGTACTCCGATCGCGCCGGGGTGCTGCTCCGGGCCTGGTTGCTGCGCCGAGCCCAGCTGTTCCGGGGTACCAGGCTGTTGCGTGGAGCCGGCGCGGACGAGTCCGGTCCGGTAGGCGATCACCACGAGCTGCGCCCGGTCCCGCGCTTCGAGCTTCACCATCGCCCGGTTCACGTGGGTCTTGGCGGTCAGCGGCGACAGCACCAGCCGCTCGGCGATCTCGTCGTTGGACAGTCCGAGCGCGACCAGCCCGACCACCTCGCGCTCCCGCTCGGTCAGCACCGACAACTCACCGGACCCGGTCGCCGGGTCGAGCTCGGGCTGGGCCAGGAAGCGGTTCATCAGCCCGCGCACCGCCTTCGGCGAGAGCAGCGCGTCGCCGCGCGCGACTACCCGGATCGCGCTGATCAGCTCGTGCGGCTCCACGCTCTTGCCGAGGAAGCCGCTGGCACCGGCCCGGATCGCCTCGAAGACGTACTCGTCCACTTCGAAGGTGGTCAGGATCAGCACCTTCACCCCGGCCAGCGACTCGTCCGCGGTGATCAGCCGGGTTGCGGCCAGCCCGTCCAGCTCGGGCATCCGGATGTCCATCAGGATCACGTCGGCGCGCTCGGTCCGGGCCAGCTCGTAGGCCTGCCGGCCGTTCGCCGCCTCAGCAATGACCTCCAGACCGGGCGCTGAGTTCACCAGCACCCGGAACCCGCTGCGGATCAGTGTCTGGTCGTCGGCCAGCAGCACCCGGATCGTCACCTGTGTCTCCAGTCTCCAGAGGTAGGACGGCACGAACCCGGAACCCGCCGTGCGGCAGCGACCCGACGGTGACGTCGCCACCGACCGCGGTCACCCGCTCCCGCATGCCGAGCAGCCCGTGGCCGGCGCCGACGGGACCGGCCGCGCCGCTGCGGTACGGCGTACCGGGGTGGCCGCCGTCGTCGGTGATCTCGATCGTGAGCGAGCCGCGTTGTGCCTCGAAGCGGACCTGGACGACCGAGCCGGGCGCGTGCTTGACCACGTTGGTCAAGGATTCCTGCAGGACGCGGTAGGCGGTCAGCTCGATCACGTCCGGGAGCGGTCCGGAGGCCGGCGGCTGCCAGTCGACGACGAGACCGGCCGCGGTGAACGACTCGATCAGGGCGCCGAGCTCCTGCAGGGAAGGGGTGGGGGCGGTCGGCAGCGAGCCGTCGCCCGAGCGGCGCAGTACGCCGAGCAGCACGGTCAGCTCACGCAGTACGGTCCGGCCGCCCTCGCGGACCAGCGCGAGCGCGTGGTCGGCCTCGTCGGGCTGCTCGCGGAGCAGATGGGACGCGACCCCGGCCTGGACGTTCATCAGGGCGATGTGGTGCGCGATCACGTCGTGCAGTTCATGGGCGATCCGCAGCCGCTCCTCGATCACCCGTCGTTCCGCCTCTTCCTCGCGGGACCGCTCGGCCCGCCGGATCCGGTCCTCGAACTCGGCCTGGTAGGCGCGCCGGTTCCGGACCGCCTCGCCGATGGCGGCACCGAACAGGACCAGGACGGCGACCGAGATGTTCGCGAGCAGGTTGCCGTCGGTGAAGAGGGTCGCGACGGTGACCGTGATGACGGCGACGCTGACGAGCGCCACCGACCGCGTCCGCCGGTCCTTCTGGATCACGACCGTGTAGATCGCCGCGGCGAGCGCCAGACCGATCGGGCTCTTCACCTGCTCGGTGATCGCATAGCCGGTCACGGCCAGCATGGTGATCGCGAGCACCACCAGCGGTGCCCGGCGGCGGAAGACCAGCGAACCGGCGGCGATCGCGACCAGGAGCACCCCGGTCACCGTGAGGTCGATCTGCTCGCCGGAGTGCCGATCGCCCGGCTGGATCAGGTTGATCGCCAGGATGACCAGCGCGAGGGCGACGTCGGCCGCCACCGGATGCACGCTGTACCCGGCGTACCAACGTCGAGGCGCGCCCATCCCCTCACAGTACGTGCCCCCGGCCGCCCGCCACGTCCTCCAAAGGCCGTATCCACTCGGTACTACGAACGCGGTACTCCGGGACCGGTCAGGGAAGCTCGGCGTTGTGGGGCAGCTCGTGGGAGGCCTGTACTGCGAGGGCGCGCAGGGTTTGGTACCGCGGGCGCAGTTCGGCGACGCGGTCCAGGTCGTCCTTGTGCGGGGCCGAGGTTTCGCCGCCGGGGGTGGGGAAGAGACCCAGGGCGACAGCGGCGGCGCCGCGGGCTCCGACCTCGGGCTCGGAGCAGGCTGTCGTCGAGCGGGCGAAGGTCGCGGTCAGGCAGCGGCGCCACCACGCGGACGCGTCGATGCCGCCACCGCCGAGCACGACCTCGAGTTGGTGACCGAAGAGGGAGTCGAGCATCCGAAGCCCGCGGTCGATCTCCAGCGAGGCGCCCTGCAGCGAGGCGGCCAGCAGATCCGCGCCGGTGTCGTCGAACGACAGCCCGAAGTAGACGCCCGAAGCACTCGGCACCGTCTCCGGCGGCCGGGTGCCCGCCTGGAAGGGGATCGCGATCACCCGCGTGGACCCGACCTCCACCCCGACCGGCTCACGGTGCTCGCCCTCGAGCCGCAGCACGTCGGTCAGCCAGGCGTGCAGGTTTCCCGCGGCGGAGAAGGCCATCCCGGTCACCGCGCGCTTGTCGTCCACGCGGTACCGCCATAGCTCCCACGGCAACTCGGGCGCACCCTCAATCGGGTGGACCACCCGCACGGCGGCCGACGTACCGACCGTCACGGCTGCGGTGGACTCGTCGTGCGCGCCGGTGCCCACGTTCGACGCGGCGCCGTCACCCGTCGGCGGATGCACCGGTACGCCGACCAGCCCCGGCCAGCGTCGCGCGTACTCCGGGGAGAGGGAGCTCGTCCAGCCGGTGGGAACGATCGGCGGCAGGTGCTTCTCGGTCACACCCGCCACCGCGAGTGCCTCCTCGTCGTACCGGCCGGATGCGAGGTCCAACGTGCCGGTGCCGGAGGCGATCGAGACCGAGGTGACCCGCTCGCCCGTCAGCCGCTCGAGCACGAGGTCGGGCAGACCCGCGTAGGAGGCGGCTGGGACGATCGAGGCCAGCCAAGGGATCCGCCGGGTCCAGTAGAGCCGGTGCAGCCAGGCGCCGGTCCGCGCGTGGAACGCGTGTTCGTCGAAGGACGAGTCCAGCGAGAGCGGCACAGTCTGGGTGTCCACCCACGGGATCACTGGCGTCAGCGGCTCGCCCGAACCGTCGAGGGCGACGATCGAGTGCCACTGCGAGGACAGCACGATGTCGCTGATCCCGGTGAGGTGCCCGTTCTGCTGCAACTCGTCCAGGCAGCCGAGCAACCCCTCGACGTAGCCGTGCAGATCCAGCGTCGCCTCGCCGGCCGCGCCGTACGCCGGGGAGATCTTGTGCCGGGCCAACGCGCCGGGCACGGGTGAGGCGTCGGCCGTCAGTACCAGCGCCCGGGCCGAAGAGGTGCCCAGATCAAGCGCGAGGATCCGTTGGTCAGTCTTCGGCATGCAGCGCCTTCAGGAAGGAGGCGGCCCAGACGTTCACGTCGTGCGCGGCCAGGTGCTTGCGCATCGCCTTCATCCGGCGGCCGAGTTGCCGGTCGTCGGTGTTCATCGCGTCGACGATGGTGTCCTTCATCCCGTTGATGTCGTGCGGGTTCACCAGGAACGCCTGCCGGAACTCGTCCGCCGCTCCGGCGAACTCGCTCAGCACCAGGGCGCCCGTGTCGTCGTACCGGCAGGCGACGTACTCCTTGGCGACCAGGTTCATGCCGTCGCGCAGCGGGGTCACCACGGCGACGTCGGCGGCCCGGAACAACGCGGCCATCTCGGTCCGCGAGTACGAGGTGTGCAGGTAGTTGATCGCCGGCGTGCCGATCCGGCCGTGCTCGCCGTTGATCCGGCCGACCAGCAGTTCGATCTCGTCGCGCAGTACCCGGTACTGCTCGACGCGCTCACGGCTGGGGGTCGCGACCTGAACGAACACCGCGTCGTCGACGGACACCCGGCCCTCGTCCAGGAGTTCGCCGAACGCGCGCATCCGCTGCCGGATGCCCTTGGTGTAGTCGAGCCGGTCCACGCCGAGCAGGATGTGCGCCGGGTTGCCGACCTCCTCGCGGATCTCCCGGGCCCGGGCCTCGGTCTCCGGCTGGCGGGCCAGTTGCTCGAGCTCGCCGACGTCGATCGAGATCGGGAACGCCTTCGCCCGGACGATCCGGTCGTCCGGCAGGTGGATCCGGTCGCCGCGGGTCCGCAGGCCCATCCGGTTGCGGGCCAGGCGGGCGAAGTTCGAGGCGGCGCCGGGCCGCTGGAAGCCGACCAGGTCCGCGCCCATCAGCCCGTCCAGGATCTGCCGGCGCCACGGCATCTGCGCGAACAACTCGGTCGGCGGGAACGGGATGTGCAGGAAGAAGCCGATCCGCACGTCTGGCCGCAGCCGGCGCAGCATCGCCGGGACCAGTTGCAGCTGGTAGTCGTGGACCCACACGTCCGCGCCCTCGTCGGCGGCCTCCGCGGCCGCCTCGGCGAAGCGGCGGTTCACCGCGACGTAGGACTCCCACCACTCCCGGTGGAACTCCGGCGGCACGATCACGTCGTGGTACAGCGGCCACAGGGTCGCGTTGGAGAAGCCCTCGTAGTACAGCTCGATGTCCTCGGCCGACAGCGTCACCGGGACCAGGTGCATGCCGCCCTCGTCGAACGGGTCCAGCTTCTCGTCCGCTCCGCCGGTCCAGCCGATCCAGGCGCCGTGGTGCCTCTGCATCACCGGGGCGAGCGCGGTGACGAGCCCGCCCGGGCTGCGCCGCCACGCGGTGGTTCCGTCGGGCATCTCGATCCGGTCGACCGGCAGCCGGTTGGCCACCACCACGAAAGAACTGCGTCCGTTCGGTGTTCCCGACTGTTTCGGCATCAGCTGTTATCCACCCAGGTATTCGTCGTCGCCGGGGTAGCTGACCCCGATCTGTCTACGCGTCTCGTCGAGCAGGTCGAGGATCTCGATCGTGGCGGCATGCGGGAGGGCGGGGCACTCCACCAGCCCCGCGCGCAGCGCCCGCATCACCTCGGCTGCCTCGTAGTGGTACCCAAGCCCATGCGTCGGTACGTCGATCCGCTCCTCGCCCGCCGCGGTACTGCGGATGTAGTACTCCGGGTGGTGGAACCGGTGCGGCAGCAGCAGGCTCCCCTCCGGGCCGCTGACCGAGGCGGTCCACGGGTTCTGCGAGCGGAGTCCGCAGGTCAGCGCCGCGATCGCGCCCGTGTCGTACCGCCAGGCCATCGCCACGTTCAGGTCGACGCCGTCCTCGTTGACCGAGCCGACAGCCTTCAGCTCGGCCGGGCTGCCGAGCGCCATGTGGACGAAGGTGATCGGGTAGATCCCGCCGTCCATCAGGGCGCCGCCGCCGAGCGCGGGGTCGAGCAGCCGGGCGGGGAGTTGCGGCTTGTGGAAGCCGAAGTCGGCCAGCGCCTCCATCGGCTCGCCGATCACGCCCTTCGCCAGGTCGGCGAAGAAGGCCTGCACGACCGGGTGGGTCCGCATCCACATCGCCTCGGCGAACAGCGTGTTGTTCTCGTGGGCGACGGCGACCAGGTCGCGGGCCTGCCGCGCGGTCAGCGTGACCGGCTTCTCGCACAGCACGGCGACCTTGGCCTGCAGCGCGGCCCGGGCGATCGCGTAGTGCTGCGGGTGCGGGGTGCCGATGTAGAGGACGTCGACGTGACCGTCCTCGAGCAGCCGGCGGTAGTCGTCGTAGCGGTGCTCGATCCCGAACTGGTCGGCGAACCGGTCGGCGCTGTCGAGCGACCGGGACGCGACCGCCGTCACCACCGCCTCGCCGGCGAGCTCGGCGAGGTCCCTGGTGAACGAGGTGGAGATGTTGCCGGTAGCAACGATTCCCCAGCGGACTCGAGCTATACCCACTGTCTGAACTCCGGGGTCGGGAACGGACCGTGAACCTTGATTCTCGCGGTTTCGAACGCGTGCGCCAAGCGAATGAGGGTGTCATCACTCCGGCCGGTGCCGCTGAAGGTGATGCCGACCGGCAGCCCTTCGACCAGCCCGGACGGCACGGTCAGCAGCGGATAGCCCGCCAGCGCGGCGTGCGACGACGAGCTGCCGAGCACGTGGTCGCCGTTGATCAGGTCGATCGTCCAGGCCGGTGAGTACGACGGCATCACGAGGGCGTCCAGCTGGTTCTCGCGCAGCAGTCCGTCGATGCCGTCCCGGCCGGCCCGCAGCGCGGCCAGCCTGGCGGCGACGTAGACCGGTGAGCCGAGCCCTTCAGTGCCCTCGGCCCGCTCGAACAACTCCTGGCCGAAGTAGCGCAGCTCGACGTCCGCGTGCTGCTGGTTGAACGCGATCAGCTCCGCCAGCGTTCTCGGGCCGCCCGGCTTGCGAGTCGCCAGGTACGCCGTGAGGTCGACCTTCAGCTCGTGGGACAACACGTGCAACTGGTCTTCGTCGCCACCGGGAGTCGGCAGCGACAGGTGATCCACCAGCGTCGCGCCACACCGGCTGAGCAGCTCGAGCGCCTCCTCGGACACCCGGTCCAGGCCCGTCGAGTACCCCCACAACGGCCCACGCGGTACGCCGATCCGAAGGTCGCTGAGGTCTTCGCCCCGGCAGCTCTGCAGGTAGTCCGTGGCGCCGCCGGTGAGCACGGTCAGCAGCGCGGCCGCCTGACTCACGGTGCGGGTCATCGGACCGGCGGTGTCCTGCGAGTGCGAGATCGGCACGATGCCCTGCTGCGGGATCAGGCCGACGGTGGGCTTCAGCCCGACGACACCGTTCAGCGCGGCCGGGCAGACGATCGACCCGTTCGTCTCCGTGCCGATCGCGAGCTCCGCCATTCCGGCGGCCACCGCCGCGCCCGAGCCGCTGGACGAACCACCCGCTGAGCGGTTCAGGGCGTACGGGTTGCGGGTGAGTCCGCCGAAGGCGCTCCAGCCGGACGAGGACGCCGAGCCGCGGAAGTTGGCCCACTCGCTCAGGTTGGTCTTGCCGAGCACGATGCAGCCCGCCTCGCGCAACCGGCGTACCAGCGGGGCGTCGTGGGGTGGCGGCGGCTGGTCGGCCAGCGCCAGCGAACCCGCGGTGGTCGGCAGGTCCGCGGTGTCGATGTTGTCCTTCACCAGCACCGGCAGGCCGTGCAGCGGGCCGCGAACGCGCCCGTCGTCACGCTCTGCGTCCAGTCGGACGGCTTCGGTGAGAGCGGCGGGATTGGGCGTGCAGACGGCGTTCACCAAAGGGTTCACCTCGGCGTACCGGGCCTGCAGCTCCTCGACCGTCACGCTGGCGGGTCGTGGGCCGGGCGACACGTCGCCAGGGCCCTGTCGAGTTGAGCTCACACGCTCGATCCTGCCAGAGTTGGGCGCGCCCGGCCGTCCGCCTACGACACGGGTCATGTCGCTGCGTGGTGAATGACATCGCTGTTGTTCAGCACGTAGAGTGTTGGGCGGACGGACGATCACCGACCGCACGGGAGTCACCAGCAGATGGACAGCGCCAACGCCAGCTCCTCCGGCCCCGCCGAAGCAGTCCAGCCGGCCGTCGCTGGGTTGTCGGACCGAGACGGTGCCATCCTCGGCTTCGAGCGCCACTGGTGGAAGTACGCCGGCGCCAAGGAGCAGGCGATCCGTGACCAGTTCCAGATGTCCGCCACCCGGTACTACCAGGTGCTGAACGCCCTGATCGACCGGCCGGAGGCCCTCGCCCACGACCCGCTCCTGGTCAAGCGACTGCGCCGGCTGCGAGCAGCCCGCCAGCGCGCCCGTTCAGCCCGTCGGCTGGGTATCGAGGTCTGAGCTTTGAGAAGTGTGCTGCGCCGGCGCACTCGCTCGCCGGACGAACGGGGACAGGTCCTCTCGTCCCTCGTCGCCGTGCTTGCCGCGGTCGCGATCGTCGGCGGGCTGCTGGTCCTTTTCGGCACCCGCGGCAGCGACAGCGCTGCCGACACGCCCGTGGCCAAGACTTCTTCTTCGTCTCCGACGCCGAAGCCTTCCACCCCGGCTCCGACTTCAGCGCCGACCTCAACACCGGCCACTGAGCCCAGTTCGGAGCCGAGTTCGGTGCCCAGTTCTGCGCCGGCCTCGGAGCCGACGCCGACCACCGCACCATCCACCGGTGCGTCCATCCCGCCGTCCGAGCGTCCCGCGGTCGAGATGTACAACAACACCTCCCGCAAGGGGCTGGCCGAGGACGTCTCCATCCGCGCCCGGCAGGCCGGTTGGACCGTCGCCGGTGCCGACAACTGGCACGGCAAGATCGTCGGGAGCACCGTCTACTACCCGCCGGGCATGCAGAGCGAGGCAGCCCAGCTGGCCAAGGACATCGCCATCAGCCGGACCAAGGACGCCCTGGCGAACATGAAGAAGGATCGGCTCACCGTCATCCTGACCACGGACTACGCAGGATGAGCACTCCCGTACTGGCGACTGCGGCCGGGCGGGAGGGCTGGGAAGCGATCGTCGAGGATCCGGCCGGGGCGGTGATCGCCTCGGACTTCGACGGCACGCTCTCACCCCTGGTCGAGGACCCGGCGATGTCCCGGGCGGCCGACGGAGCACTGGACGCGCTGGCCCGACTCGCCCGCTCAGTGGGCCAGGTGGCCATCGTGACCGGCCGGCCTGCACTCGTTGCCACCGAGCTTTCCGGCGTCAGTGGACACCCCGGACTCGGGCGACTCGTAGTACTGGGTCATTACGGGCTTGAGCGGTGGGAAGCGTCTACTGGTGCTGTGACGAGCGACCCTGTGCCACCCGGGGTTGCGGTGGCTCGGGAGCGGTTGCCTGGTTTGCTGCAGGAGGCTGGGCTGCCGGACGCGTTCGTCGAGGATAAGGGCAGCTCACTGGCGGTTCACACCCGCCGGCTGCCGGAGCCCTTGCCTGCTTGGGAGGCCTTGCGTGCTCCGCTGACGGAGCTGGCCGAGTCCACCGACCTCCGGCTGGAGCCGGGCAACCTGGTCTTGGAGCTCCGCCCGCCTGGTATCGACAAGGGAGTCGCCATGCGGCGGCTGGTCGAGTCCACCGAGGCCCGCTCGGTCCTGTACGCCGGGGACGACCTAGGCGATCTTGCTGCCTTCCGGGCTCTGGATGACCTGCGCGGCGAGGGGCTGCACGCAGTACTGGTCGCTGCTCGCTCGGGGGGTTCGTCCGAGCTGGCGGATGCGGCTGACATCGTCGTGGACGATCCGGCCGGTGTGGTGACCGTGCTTACTGCTCTTTCCGACGCGATCGCAACCCGCTGAACGTCTGGCTGAGCGTCTGGCCAAGTGGCTGGACCGGGTGTTCGATGTAGTTGCCGTCCTTGAGACTTGCCAGCCGCTCGAACGGATTGCGCGAAGCGGGGCAGCCCGTGCGCAGCCAGGACCAGCCGGCGCCGAGGGCGTAGAGCGGGAGCATGGGAAGACCGAGCAGGCAGAAGTACTGCCAGGAATGCCGTTCCTCATGCTTGACCAGGAGCGGACGTCGGTCGAAGTACGCGCGGTCGTTCTTGGTCAGCACCAGGTTCCCGAGCGTGAACGCGCTGGCGATCGGGAACCCCAGCCGGTACCCGGTCGCGTAGAAGAGCCCGCGCGGCCCTCGGCTGAACTTTGCCCGCCCGATCACCCCGACGAGCACCCCCAACGCCGTCGACAGGTTCAGCACATTCCCCACCAACTTCACCCGCTGCCACCCCGACATCCCCTCACCCATACCTCCAGTATCGACTCCGATGTCTCGATGTCGCAATTCTTAGGACAGGGGCCTGATAGTCTGTGTCCTAAGAATTGCGACATAAGGACAGAGTGATGATCTACGCCACGCCTGAGCCGGACCCTGAGGATCAGCAGGTCCTGGAGCAGATCCATGGCTTCCGTACTGACTTGGCCGATGTGATGCGAGTGCCGAAGCGCTGGCTCGGCGGCCTTCGTCGCAGCATGCTCGGCCGTGCGATCCAGGGATCGAACAGTATCGAGGGCCACGAGGTCAGGCTGGATGACGCGGTGGCCGCCCTGGACGACGAGGAGGCGCTCAGTGTCGACGAGCGAACCTTCGCCGAGATCCGTGGCTACCGTCAGGCGCTTGGATACGTGCTGGCGATGGCGGGTGATGCCGAGTTCGAGCTCGACGTATCGGCGCTGCGCGGCATGCACTTCATGATGCTGAGTCACGACCTGTCGAAGAGTCCGGGAAGCTACCGGCAAGGCGCCGTCTACGTCCACGACGAGGCCAGCGGCCAGAACGTGTACGAAGGGCCGCCCGCGGAGCAGGTCCCCGCCCTCGTCGCAGAGTTGATGGACGGGCTGGGGAGCGACGGCGACGCGGATCCCTTGATCCGCGCAGCGATGGCGCACCTGAACCTGGTGATGATCCACCCGTTCCGTGATGGGAACGGGCGAATGGCGAGAGCGCTGCAGACGCTTGTCCTGTCTCGTGGCGGGATCGGTGAGCCTGCCTTCTCCGGCATCGAGGAATGGTTGGGCAGCAACGCCGAGGACTACTGCCGGGTCCTGGCCGCCACCGGCGACGGTGGCTGGCACCCTGATCGATCCGCGGCGCTCTGGGTGAAGTTCAATCTGCGAGCCCACCACATCCAGGCTCAGACCATCGCTCGCCGTTATCTGGAGGCCGGCCGGATGTGGCAAGCCTTCGACGACGTGATCAGTCAGTTCGGCCTGCCCGAGCGGGTCGCCGACGAACTGTTCGATGCTGCACTCGGTTTCCGCATCCGGCGCTCCACGTACGTTCGCCGGGCAGCGATCGAGCAACGCACCGCGACCCGGGATCTGGCCAGGCTTGCCGAGGTGGGACTGCTGGTCCCAGTCGGCGAGACCAAGGGGCGGCACTATGTGATGGGTGAGCGGCTTGCCGGCCTCCGGCAGGTGGTGCTGGAGAAGAGGGTGCCGTTGGTCGATCCGTATCCGTGGATGCGGGGACGGCTGGCGTCCGTGGCTACTCCGGTCCGCTAGTTGTCGGAGGCGTGAGTAACACTTGCGGGCGTGAGTTCGGTGGTGCGGAGATGGCGGGCGGCCTGGGCGGTGGATCCGCACACGGTGATCGGTGGGCTGCGCAAAGGGCCGGGCGACCCGGCGTACGTGTTCGACCCCGGCCGCCGTACGGTCTGGCGCGCCACCCGAACCCCTGAGGGACCCGTCCTGCTGAGACTCACGCCGTACTCCGGGGTGGGCGAGGTGGAGGCCGAGGCGTGGGGGCCTGGTGCGGAGTGGGCGTTGGACGGAGTGCCCGAGTTGCTCGGGGCGGCGGACAGCTGGGACGGGTTCGAGCCGTTGCCTGAGCACCAGCCGCTGGTGGACGCCGCCCGGCGGTTCCCGCACTTCCGGGTGCCGAGGACGCGCGCGGTCTTCGAGGCGATGGCTGCCGCGGGGATCGAGCAGGTCGTCACCGGCAAGGAGGCGTTTGCCGGGTGGCGGATGTTGCTGCGCGAGTACGGCGAAGTGGCGCCGGGGCCGGGTGCTCCGGACGGCCGGAAGATGATGGTGCCGCCATCGCCGGAGGAGTGGCGGCTGATTCCGTCCTGGCAGTGGTTGCGGGCCGGGGTCGAAGGACGCCGGTCGCGAGTGGTGATCACGGCGGCGACCCGGGCGGCCGCGTTGGAGCGGACACTGGAGCTCACCGACGGGGCTGAAGTGGAGCGACGGCTGCGGTCGTTGCCCGGTGTTGGTGTGTGGACTGCCGCGGAGGTCCGGCAGCGGGCTCATGGCGACGCGGATGCGTTTTCGTTCGCGGACTATCACGTGTCGCGGAACGTCTCGTACGCGCTGACCGGCGAGGAACTCGACGACGACGGCACCGCCGAACTCATCGAGCCGTACCGCGGGCATCGCTTCCGGGTCCAGCGCCTTTTGGAGTTGGCCGGCATCAGTCATCCGCGCTACGGCCCGCGCAAGTCCCTACCCACCCACACGCCGGGCGCCACGCATCGTCTTCGGTGAACACACCCGAACCTGGGCACTAGGGTCCGCATATGCGGATCAACGGGGACGGGCTCTACCTGGTGGCGGGCCTTGCCCTGCTCGTGGGTGCTGTGCTGCCCCGGTTGCTCCGGCGGTACGCGATCTCCGCGCCGATCGCCTTCCTGGGCGCGGGGCTGCTGCTCGGGCTGTTCGTCGATCGCAGCCGGCTGAGCCCGATCGCCGAGCCCAAGCTGACCGAACACCTCGCCGAACTCACCATCCTGGTCGCCCTGATGGGTGTCGGCCTCGCGATCGACCGCCCGATCGGCTGGCACCGGTGGAAAGTCACCTGGCGGCTGCTCCTGGTCGCCATGCCCGCCTGTATCGCGGCGGTCGCCGGCGCCGGCTGGCTGCTCGGCCTCGCACCTGCAACCGCGCTGCTGATGGGTGCGGTGCTCTCGCCGACTGACCCAGTGCTCGCCTCGGACGTGCAGGTGCAGGGGCCGACGACCGGCGAAGGCGCCGAAGCCGAGGAGGACGACGAGGTCCGCTTCGCGCTCACCTCGGAGGCCGGGCTGAACGACGGCCTGGCGTTCCCGTTCGTCTACGCGGCAGTGTTCGCCGCCACGAAAGGTGCCGTCGGCAACTGGGCGCTGGAGTGGTTCGCCTGGGACCTGATCGGCAAGGCGGTGATCGGCGTGGCCGTCGGTGTCATCGCCGGCCGCCTGCTCGGCCGGATGGCCTTCTCCGCGCCCTTGCCGAGTTTTCGGCTGGCCGATTCCCGGGAGCCCGTGCTGGCTCTCGCAATGACGCTGGGGGTCTACGGCCTGGCCGAGGTACTGCACGGCTACGGCTTCATCGCCGTGTTCGTCGCCGCCCTCTCGCTGCGGGCCGCCGAACGGGACCACGACTTCCACGAGGAGTTGCACGGCTTCGTCGAGCAACTCGAGCACATTCTGACCTGGGGGATCCTGCTCCTGCTCGGGGTGGCGATCACCGGCGGTCTGCTCAAACCGTTGACGTTGGCCGGCGCCGCGATCGGCGTACTGCTGGTGGCCGTGATCCGGCCGCTGACCGCCTGGGTCTCACTCCACGGAACGCCGCTGCGGCGATCCGAGCGCTGGGTCACAGCCGCGTTCGGAGTACGAGGGGTCGGGTCGGTCTACTACCTGGCCTATGCGGGGTCCGATTTCGAGACCGATCTGCCGTGGTTGTGGGCGACGGTCGGCTTCACGGTCGTGCTCAGCGTCGTGGTCCACGGCGTCGCGGCGACTCCGTTGATGCGGATGCTCGAGATCCGCCGCGACCGGGATTCGTGACGGCCTGATTCGTGACGGCCTGATTCGTGCGGGCGGGATTCGTACGCGCGGGATTCGTAAGGGCTCGGGCGGGCGGCTCGAGCCCGCGCCGGACCGCCGCGGCCGCGTGGATCCCGGCGGCGAACTCCTGTCGCACCCGGCGGGTGGCCAGGCGCAGTACATCGAATCCCCGGTGCCGCCGGAGCCCGACGACGCTCCTGTCGCCCGGAGTCTCGGCTGGGCACTGGAGCCGGCGGACCTTCCGGGAGCGCCGGGCGGGGTGAGATCCGCTGTCTCGCATGGTGGGAACGGCAGACACAATATGGACCCGATTGGGTAACCTCGTCAGTGCTCATCCAGAGGGACTGAGGGAAACGGCCCGTTGAAGTCCCGGCAACCCTCCCCGTTGACGTCTCGATCCGAGGCGCTCGCGGCGGAACGGTGCCAAATCCGTCCCGCGCCGAGATCCGGTCCGGGGAAGATGAGGAGGGAACCTCCATGAGCCTGACCGCCGCCGCGTCGACCCACACCATCCGCGAAGGTGCCTTCGGCAACGGTACGCACCTGAGCTGCCGCGCCTGTGGGGCGAAATCGCCGCTCGGTCCGTTCTACGCCTGTATGGAGTGCTTCGGTCCGCTGGAGGTCGGGTACGAGTTCCCGACCATCACGCGAGAGCAGATCGAGGCCGGACCCAAGAACATCTGGCGGTACCAGCCGCTGCTGCCGGTGCCCACCGACGTGGCGAGCTTCCCGAACACCGAACCCGGCTACACCCGGCTGATCGACGCCGGCAACCTGGCCCGCGAGCTCGGCCTGCGCAAGCTCTGGGTGAAGGACGACTCGGGCAACCCGACCCACTCCTTCAAGGACCGCGTGGTCGCGTCCGCCCTGAGCGCCACCCGTGAGCTCGGCATGAAGGTCTTCGCCTGCCCCTCGACCGGCAACCTCGCCAACGCCGTCGCCGCGGCCGCCGCCCGGGCCGGCATCCGCTCGGTCGTGTTCATCCCGCACGACCTCGAGCGCCCGAAGGTGATCACCACCGCCGTGTACGGCGGCACCCTGGTCGCCGTCGAGGGCAACTACGACGACGTGAACAAGCTCGCCTCCGAGATCGCCGGCGAGGAGGAGGGCTGGGCATTCGTGAACGTCAACGTCCGCCCGTACTACTCCGAGGGCTCGAAGACGCTCGCCTTCGAGATCGCCGAGCAGCTCGGCTGGCGGATCCCGCAGCAGGTCGTCATCCCGGTCGCGTCCGGGTCCCAGCTGACCAAGATCGACAAGGGCTTCACCGAGCTCGGCAAACTCGGCCTGGTCGACGCCACCGACTACAAGGTGTACGGCGCTCAGGCCACCGGCTGCTCGCCTGTCGCCCAGGCGTTCCGGGACGGCCACGACGTGGTCAAGCCGGTCAAGCCGAGTACCATCGCGAAGTCCCTGGCGATCGGCAACCCCGCGGACGGGCCGTACGTGCTCGACGTCGCCCGGCGTACCGGCGGAGTGATCGAGGACGTCAGCGATGAAGAGGTCGTCGAGGGCATCCAGCTGCTCGCCCGCACCGAGGGCATCTTCACCGAGACCGCGGGCGGGGTGACCGTCGCGACGCTGAGGAAGCTGATCGAGACCGGCCAGCTCGACCCTGAGGCCGAGACGGTGATCATCAACTCCGGCGACGGGCTCAAGACGCTCGACGCCGTGGCCGACCGGGTCGGCCCCAAGGTGACCATCCCCGCGTCGTACGACGCCTTCGTGAAGGCAGGGCTGCAGTGAGCATCAGCGTTCGGGTACCGACCATCCTGCGGCCCTACACCCAGGGAGCATCCGAGGTCTCCGTCGAAGGCTCGACCCTGAGCGAGGTGCTCGAGTCCCTCGACACCTCCTACCCAGGCATCAAGGGCCGAGTCCTCGACGACTCCGGCGAACTCCGCCGCTTCGTCAACGTCTACGTGGACAACGACGACGTCCGCTTCGCCGAAGGTCTCCAAACCTCGATCAAGGACGGCGGCCAGGTCTCCATCATCCCGGCCGTCGCGGGCGGTTAGTACTCCGGCCCACGCGGCGGGGGCGGTGGCAGGTTGTTCGGCCGGTGGCGGCTTGTAAGGGCGCTAGTCGGCGGACAGCCCGCTATCGGGTAGCGGGTGTGGGCGAGGTGCTCGGCGGTCGCGGTCGCCGAGCCGGGGGTCGTGTTCCTGCGCGGGGTGTCGGTGGTGCTTGGGGGCGGGCTCGCCGGGGGTGTGGGGCGGTACCGGGTGCGTGGCTCGCGGTGTGGTGGGGGTGGTGGAGGCGACTCGCCGGGGGTGTGGGGTCTGCGGGTGGGCATCGTGGGTGAGGATGGGGCGATGCGGGCTGTGGTGGTTGAGGAGTTCGGGGTGCTGCCGTCGGTTCAGGATGTGGCGGTGCCTGAGGCGGACCCGGGTGGGGTGGTTTTGAGGGTTGAGGCCACTGGATTGTGCCGGAGTGACTGGCATGGGTGGCAGGGGCATGACTCCGACATCGTGTTGCCGCATGTTCCTGGCCATGAGTTGGCCGGGACCATCGCGGCCGTGGGGGCTGGCGTTGCCGGGTGGAAGGTGGGCGATCGGGTTACGACGCCGTTCATCTGTGCGTGTGGGAATTGTGAGCAGTGCTTGGAGGGCAATCAGCAGGTCTGCCCCAATCAGCTGCAGCCTGGCTTTAATTACTGGGGTTCGTTCGCTGAGTACGTCGCGTTGCCGTTTGCCGAGGTGAATCTGATCCGGCTGCCGGAGACCATGGACTTCGACACCGCAGCCGGGTTGGGGTGTCGGTTCGCGACGTCGTTCCGCGCGGTTCGGCAGGTCGGTCGGGTCGCTGCCGGCGAGGACGTGGTGATCTTCGGCTGTGGTGGCGTCGGGCTGTCCGCCGTGATGATTGCCGCCGCGCTTGGTGCGCGCGTCATTGCCGTTGATACCAACCCTGCGGCCCTCGAACTGGCTCGCTCGTACGGCGCTGCCGACACCGTGCAGGCGTCATCGGACGTAGTACAGGAGATTCTCGAGCTCACCGGTGGTGGTGCGCGGGTGACGATGGATGCGCTGGGGTCGAATGCGATCGTCCAGGACGCCTTGCGGTCGTTGCGGCCCAGGGGTCGGCATCTTCAGGTCGGTCTGCTGCCGGACGGAGTGCAGTTGGATGTGTCGCGGCTGATCGGGCAGGAACTGGAATGGCTCGGGAGTCACGGGATGCCGGCTCATGCCTACCCCGAGATGCTCGATCTGGTTGCCTCAGGCAACCTCAAGCCGCAGGACCTGATCACCCGCACGATCTCCCTCGACGAAGTCCCCGCCGCGCTCGACGAGCTCACCGCCGGTACTCCGGCCGGCGTCACCGTCATCCGCCCCTAGCGGTGCCGGCGTCACAATCACCCGTCCGAAGAACCTCAGCGCCGGATTAATCATCCAGTTGCTATCACCAAGACACTGCTCCGCGAGGCTCGGAACCACCTGATCAGGCGGGAGGGAGCCGGGTGAGGAGGGTTTCGAGCATCTCGCGGGTGGAAGCGAAGTAGCTGTTCTCGCGGTGCAGGGCGCGGTGGAACGCGGCCAGCTCCGCGGGGGAGATGGTGTTGGAGAAGGTGCTGATCTCGGTCAGGTCGAGGCGCCGGTTGAACAGGTGCACGGTGTCGCGCCAGCGGTGCAGCAGGCCGACCAGCTCGGCGTCGCGGTGCCGGCCGAGTGCGCCGGAGACGAGGGCAAGGTCGACCGCGGACACGACCAGCCGCGGGTAGACCTGGCGCTGGGTCGGTTGCTCGGGGGAGAAGCGATCGTCGGACAGCAGCCTGGTGTTCTCCTGCAACTCGTCCGCGACGGCCCGCAGGATCTCGCTGCGCCGCTCGGCCTCGGCAGTCAGCCGTTCCACGAAGATGCCGGTCAGTCCGGCGACCAGGGTGAGCGAGTTGACCGCGGGCTCCCAGCGGCTGTTCTCCGGCCAGAAGAACCAGATCACGCCGAGCACGAACGCGACCATCAGCAACCCGTAGCTGACAACCGTCACGACCCTCCGCCGGTACGCCGTCCAGCGCGCGCCCTGCACCGACGAGCGCAGCGCCTTCGTCAGCACCCGCAGCCGCGCGAGCACCCGCAACCGCGCCCGCCGCACATCCCGCCGCTCAGGCGGGCCTGGTTGGGTCATTGGGCCCAGATGTCGTCGGCCAGGGTCTTGGTGACGTCACCGGCCGACTCGGGGGCCAGCAGCAACAGCTCGAGGCCGAACGGGTTCGGGCGGCGGGTGTGGCGGAACTGGGACTGGATGCTCTCGACCGGGGTCAGGTCGCAGGCCTCGGTGAGCCGCTTCAGCCGGGCGGTCGAGTACTTCCGGGTGGTGTAGAGCCGGATCGTGTCGCCGACCGGCAGCAGCACCTCGGTGTGGTCCGGCAGCCCCATCCGGATGTCGTCCTCGGTGGTGTTCTGCCAGATGATCTTCACCAGCAGCGCGTCCTCGTCCTCGACCTGGCCGATGAACCGGACCAGCTCGTTGTCGATCTTCAGATCGGTGTTGTAGCGCAGCGCACTGGTGACGAACTCCGCGAACGCCCGGGTCTGGTGGTACTCGTCCGCGGCGGCGCGGGCCGTCTCGGCGTCCAGCCGGGTGGTGCTGGCGACCTCGAGCAGCAGCCGGTCCTGCGGGCGCAGCACCTCGGTGATCAGCTCGAGCAGTTCCTGGTCGTTCTCGAAGTTGGCCAGCGTGTTGCCGGTCAGCGTGTAGAGCAGCGGCTCGTCGCCGATCAGCCGGGTGAGCAGCTGGGACAGCTCGGCCAGGTTGTCCGCGATCGAGAAGTCGAGCTGCACCGGCAGCACCTGCGCCATCGGGAACCTTGCCCCGCGCACCGGTTCGAGGGTGCCCATCCGGAGCATCTCCGAGCTCATGTCGACCGGGATGTAGTACATGTCGGGGTTGTTGCGCCGCATGTCCTCGAGGATGGTGCGGTCCTTCACCCCGGTGCCGATGCCCAGGCTGACCAGGTGGAAGGCGCCCTGGGCGACGTGCGGGCTGACCTTGCGCCAGTGCCGCAGGAACGACTCCGTGCCCGCCTTCATCACCAGGTAGAACGGGTCGTTGGTGGCGTTCGCCCAGGCGATGGTCGGGCCGATGCCCCAGTAGGAGAAGCCGGAGGTGATCTGCTTGCCGTCGCCGGTCTTCGACACCGGTCCGCGCAGATCGCCGGTCAGGGTGGCGAGCTTGTCCGTCTGGTCCTCGCCGACCAGCAACAACGACCAGGCGAAGTCGTCGTCCGCGAGGGCGTGCTCCAGCTTGCGGATCACTGGTACCGGCTCGGTCACGTCCTGTCCCTCCCAAGGTGAGTGGTCAGGTTACCGGTTGCCCACGCTCCGCGCAGGCACAGTAAAGCCCCGCCCCGGCCGTCATGATCAGGTCGGCCGGGTCAGGGCTTGGACACTGGGTGCCGTCAGACCGCCTTCACGGCGTCGGCCTCGCGGCCCTTCGGGCCGTCCACCACGTCGAACTCGACCTGCTGGCCGTCTTCCAGGGTCTTGTACCCGTCGGAGACGATCTTGCTCCAGTGGACGAAGACGTCGTCCTGGCCGTCGACGGCGAGAAAGCCGTAGCCCTTGTCGGCGTTGAACCACTTCACGGTGCCGCGCACCATCACAACTCCTGTAGACCTTCAACGGGACCCGCTGCACTCGGGCCCCTAGGGTGCCGGTCGACCGAACTCGCGGCCGACCGAGCGGTCAACAAGACTAACCGAGCCGCACCGGCCGGTTACCGAGTGGTTCACAGTGTGGGTGCCCGGCGATCAGCGCCGGTTGGTGGTCAGCCGCGCCGCGAAGCAGCCAGGCCGACCACGCCGGCGACCACCAGCAGCAGCGCCGCGGTCAGGCCGAGGTCGTCGGTCTGAACGATGCCGTTGTCGTTCAGGATCCAGATGGTCGCGCTGCCGGAGAGCACGGTGCCGGCGATGATGCCGGGCACGTCCGCCTTCGTCCGCTTCATCCGCGCTCCACTGTGATGCTGCCGAGTTTGAGGTGCACGTCCACGTTGACGGACTGCGGACCCTTCTTAGCGTCGGCGCCGAGATCGGTCAACTGCACGTCGGCGTTGTGCCCGCCCTGCTGCTGGCCGAAGGTGATCAGCTCACCCGCCTCCGCCGACAGGTTCGCGTTGACATCCACGTTCGGCGGGACCTTGACGACCACCTCGCCGACACCGCCGTTCACGACCACCTTGGCGCCCGGCGCGAAGGTCGCCTGGGTCAGGTCCAGGTGGACGGACCCCGCGTCGAACGTGTACGCCGTACTGGTCGCGGTGATCGTCGTACCCGGGGCGGCGACGAAGTTCACGTCGGCGAAGTCGCGGGGCATGTTCGGGAAGATCGTGCTCACGGCGACGCCGATGGCCAGCAGGATGCCGAGCGGCAGCAGCGCCAGGGTCCGGCCCAGGAAGCCGCCGACCAGCATGCCGAGGCCGAGCGTGGCCAGGCCGATCACCAGCATCATCGAGGCGCTCGCCCCGGCCGCCCAGGCGATCGCGATCGCGATACCGGTCAGCGCGACGATCGCCGGCTTCACCCCGCGCAGCCCCTTGACCGGAGGCTCCGCCTTCGTCCTGGTGGCAGTCGCCGGCGGCTCGTCGACGTACAGGCCCAGGGGGTCGTCCTCGGTCCACACAGGCTGGACCGGGGCGGTCACCCGGTCCTGTGGTCGCTGCGCAGCCGAGGACGACGGGCCCGCCGGGGGAGCTGACGGGCCGCTCTGAGCCGTCGCCGAGTACTGCGGCGCGGCAGAACCTTGGGGAGCTGAGTCCTGTACTCCGGAGCCAGGCGCGGCAGATCCGGGGTTGAAGGCGCCGGGCGTGCCGGCGCCGGTGGCCGAGGGATCGGCCGGAGTGGTTCCGTTGCCGCCGGTCCAGTGGCCGCCGCGGTGGGACCAGTGCTGCTTGCGTCCCTTGCGGCGGAAGACCAGCAGCCAGAGCAGTCCGAGCACCACCAGCGGTCCGGGAATGATCCGGCCGAAGTTGAACGACGACATCATCGCGATCGCGACGAAGACGCAGATGCCGATCACCACGGGCCACAGCCACGGGTGGTCGGGCCGGATCCGGTCGCCGAGCAGGCCCTGGGCCGCCGAGCGGTCGCTGCCCTCGTCCGGCATCAGCACCCAGGCGGCCACGTAGAAGAACAGCCCCGGACCGCTGATGACGAGAACCGCCATCACCACCCGGACCAGCACCGGGTCGATGTTGAGCGCCCGGCCGATGCCGCCGCAGACGCCGGCCAGCATCCGGTCGGACCTGCTCCGCCGCCAGCTCTGCACATCGTTCAGCTGGTCGCGGTCGAATCCGCCGCTCGAGTTCTGCTCCATGTCATCGATGGTGTCCCCCCGCGGGCGGCCACAACATAGGGGATACCCCTCGCCGTCCCCGGACGTTACGCAGCGTAAGACCCAGGCGGGAGGCGGCGACTCGGGGATGTCCCCTGGCCGACCCTGAGTCCCGCGGGGGCCGCGGTGAGGAGCCGGCCGGGGACAAGCCTGCTGGTGTCGGCCCTGTCCGCGTGTGACGATTCTTGGGAGATGACACAACCAGCCGCTTCCACGCCCGCGGGCGGACCCCCGGCCACTGGGGCTCCGGCCGCCGGTCCGCATGCCCAGGGCCCGCACGGCCCGGGCGGCTACGGTCCAGCCGGATACGGCCCGGGTGCCTACGGCGGGCAGGGACAGGGTCCCCACGCCGGGCAAGCACAGGGAGCCTTCGGCGGACAAGGGCAGGGTCCCTACGGGACGGCCGGGCCGCAGCAGCCGGCCGGCAACGAGCCACCTCCGGTACGTCGTGCCTACCGCCGCGCGGAGGGCCGGGTGCTCAGCGGAGTGGCCGGTGGCGTCGCCGATCACCTGGGCGTGTCCGACACCGCAGTACGGCTGGTGTTCATCGCCGCGACCGTGTTCGGCGGCTTCGGCGTCCTCATCTACGCGGCGCTGTGGTTCTTGATGCCACTCGCCATCCCGACGGTCCCGCCGGTTCCGGCCGCGCCAGGACTGGCCGCTGCGACCCGGAAGGGGATGCGGGCGGACCAGCCGCCCCCGACGATCTCGTCGGAGGGCAAGGAACGCAGGCGCGAGAAGAACCGCGGACAGCTGACGGCCCTGGTCGTCACCGGCGTCGGCATCCTGCTGCTGTTCCAGGTGGCCGGGTTCGGTATCGCCGGGAAGATGTTCTGGCCGCTGGTGTTCGCGGGCACCGGTCTGGCGCTGATCTGGCGGCAGGCCGACGAAGGCCAGAAGACGGCCTGGACCAACAAGGCGCCGACCCTCGGAGCGCTGTTCGGCAAGGGCGGCCTGAAGTCGATCATCCGGGTGGCGGTCGGGCTGATCATGATCGGCACCGCGGTCACCGTGTTCCTGGTGCAGAACAACCGGCTCTCGATGGTCGGCGACGTGCTGATCGCCCTGCTGCTCGCGGTGATCGGGATCGGCGTCATCGCCGGGCCGTGGGTGCACCGGCTGAGCCGGGACCTGAACGCCGAGCGCGGCGAGCGCATCCGGTCGCAGGAGCGCGCCGACATGGCGGCCCACCTGCACGACTCGGTGCTCCAGACGCTGGCGCTGATCCAGAAGCAGGCGAACGACCCGCGAGCCGTAGTACGGCTGGCTCGGTCGCAGGAGCGTGACCTGCGGTCGTGGTTGTACGACGAGGACGACAACACCGACCAGACCCTCGCGGGAGCGGCCAAACGCGCCGCCGCCGAGGTCGAGGACTCCCACGGCGTCCCGGTCGAGGTGGTCACGGTCGGGGACTGCGACCTGACCGAGGGGTTGTCGGCGATGGTGCGGGCGGCCCGCGAGTCGATGGTGAACGCCGCCAAACACTCCGGGGCTGACAAGATCGACGTGTTCGTCGAGGTCGACGGGGACCGGGCCGAGATCTTCGTCCGGGACCGCGGCAAGGGCTTCGACGCCGACGGGGTGCCGGAGGACCGGCTGGGGCTGCGGCACAGCGTGATGGGCAGGATGGAACGGCACGGCGGCCGCGCAACGGTGCGGTCGAACCCGGAGACAGGCACCGAAGTGCGACTGGAGATGGACAGATGAGCAACCAGCGGCGAGTGGTCGTGGTGGACGACCACGACATGTTCCGGGCCGGCGTGCGCAGCGAGATCGGTGCTTCGGTGGAGATCGTCGGCGAGGGCGCCGACGTCGACAGTGCGGTGAAGGCGATCATCGCCGGTGAGCCGGACGTGGTCCTGCTCGACGTGCACCTGCCCGGCGGCGGTGGCACCGAGGTGATGAAGCAGGTGCACCAGCGGCACCCGGAGGTGAAGTTCCTGGCGCTGTCGGTGTCCGACGCGGCCGAGGACGTGATCGGCGTGATCCGGGCCGGCGCCCGCGGCTACGTGACCAAGAACATCAGCGGCACCGAACTGGTCGACGCGATCGGCCGCGTGGCCGACGGCGACGCGGTGTTCTCGCCGCGGCTGGCCGGCTTCGTGCTGGACGCGTTCTCCGGCGCGATCGACATCGCCTCGGTCGACGAGGACCTGGACCGGCTGTCCCAGCGCGAGCGCGAGGTACTGCGGCTGATCGCGCGTGGCTACGCCTACAAGGAGGTGGCGCGCGAGCTGTTCATCTCGGTCAAGACCGTCGAGACGCACGTCTCCAGCGTGCTGCGCAAGCTCCAGCTCTCCAACCGCCACGAACTCACCCGGTGGGCCACCGACCGCCGCCTGGTCTGACCCCGTCGGGCCGGTCCGTCCGGCCTTCGCCAGGGGTCGTGGGTGGCAGGTTGTGGACAGGTCACACATTCGCCACCCCGTCAGGGGCGCAAGGAGCTTTGCCGCTGTTATACCGTCGACTCTCATGGAGCGGAATCTCACCCCCGAACAGCTCGAGCTCTTCGAGAAGGAATTCGCATCGCGCCCGTCGTACCGGGTGATGCAGAACGCCGTCACGGAGACGCCGGTCGCCAAGATCGCCCTGGACCGTCAGGTCGTCACCTCGCTCGACCATTCGGTGTCGAACCTGCTGGACGACTGGAAGGTGACAAACCAGAAGAAGAGCGGCCGCTGCTGGCTGTTCGCCGGCCTGAACCTGCTGCGGGTCGGCGCCGCGGACAAGCTCGGGGTGAAGGACTTCGAGTTCTCCCAGAACTACCTGCTGTTCTGGGACAAGTTCGAGCGGTCCAACTTCTTCCTCGAGGCGATGATCGAGACCGCCGGGCGCGACGTCGACGACCGGACGGTGGCGCACCTGCTGTCCGACCCGATCGGCGACGGCGGCCAGTGGAACATGTTCGTCGCGCTGGTCCGCAAGCACGGCCTGGTGCCGAAGACCGCGATGCCGGAGACCGAGAGCTCGTCGGCCACCGCCCAGTTGAACGACACGCTCCGCAAGGTGCTCCGCCAGGGCGCCCGGGACCTGCGCACCATCGACGGCGTCGAGGCGCAGCGGGCCCGCAAGCAGGAGATCCTGACCACCGTGCACCGGGTGCTGAGCATCCACCTCGGCACACCGCCGCAGAAGTTCCTGTGGCAGTGGAAGGACAGCGACAAGGGCTTCCACCGCGACGGCTGGACCACTCCGGCGGAGTTCGCCGAGGCGTACGTCACGTTGCCGGTCGACGAGTACGTCTGCATCGTGCACGACCCGCGCGAGTCCAGCCCGACCGGCAAGACCTTCACCGTCGACTACCTGGGCAACGTCATCGACGCCCCGCCGGTGGTCTACCTGAACGTCGAGGTGGACCTGATGAAGCAGCTCGCCCAGGACGCGATCGTCGGCGGCGAGCCGGTCTGGTTCGGCTGCGACGTCGGCAAGCAGATGTCGGCCGACCTCGGCTACTGGGACGCCAAGCTGTACGACTACGAGGCTGTCTACGACACCGAGTTCAACCTGAACAAGGCCGAGCGGCTGCTGCACCACGAGACGCTGATGACGCACGCGATGCTCTTCACCGGCGTCGACCTGGTCGACGGCAAGCCGCGCCGCTGGCGGGTGGAGAACAGCTGGGGCGACGAGAAGGCCGACAGCGGCTTCTGGACCATGAACGACTCGTGGTTCGGCGAGCACGTCTTCGAGATCGCGGTCCGCCGCTCCGCCCTCCCGGCAGAGCTCCAGGCCCGCCTCGACGACGCCCCGATCGTCCTCCCCGCCTGGGACCCGATGGGCGCCCTCGCGGACTGATCCGCTGTATTACGCCGCCGGTCGGAGACCCCAGGGGTTCTCCGGCCGGCGGCGTTTTTCAGAGCTTCATCACTGCACGGTAAGAGCCGTACGGACCAGTTCGATCCCCTCCGCGACCCGTTCCAAGGTCGGCAGGTGCCCGGCCCACGGCAGTTCGACGTACTCGACGTCGGGCAGTTGGGTGGCCAGGAGCGCCGCGCCCTCGCGGAAGAACTGCAGGTCGTGCGCCCCGCTGAAGAGCTTGACCGGCGCGGTGATCGCGGCCGGAGTCACCTCGTACTCCTCGTTGTCCACGTCGTCGCCCGCGGCCAGCTGCACCTCGAACGCCCGCGCCTGCATGACGCGCAGGAGCTCGCGGGCCTCGGCGTCCGCCTCCGGGCCGAGCCAGATCTTCACGTTGAGCGCGGTCGCGCCGTCGACGTCCCCCGCTTCCAGCAGGCGGTTCTCCTCGGCCCAGAACGCTCTGAGGTCCTCGGTCGGCTCCACCCCGTCCACCGGCGGCGACATCAGTACCAGCCGGCTGAACCTCTCCGGCGCCCTGCTCGCGGCCTGCAGCACGACGTTCGCCCCGTACGACGCGGCGACCACCGCCGCAGTACCGATCCCAAGGTGGTCGAGCAACTCCAGCACGTCCCCGGCATCGGAGTACTTCTCGGCCACCTCCAGCGGCGTCTCGCCGTACCCCCGGAGGTCGAGCGTGGTGACCTGATGGTCCCGGCGCAGGTCCTCGACCTGCCCGGCCCACATCCGGGAGTCCGCCACACCGGCATGAACCAATAGAACAGCCGGCCCAGTGCCGACCACCGCATGATGAAGTGAAGTCATGCGGCGAGCATCACCGCATACCTCACTGACGGCAAACCCTTATTCATCGGGCTGCGCTGCATTTCACCGGGCTGTGGTGCTTATCTCCTGGTCATCGGCGGTGAAGTCGGTGGAGAAGGCGAGGTCTTGGCCGCTTCGAGTTCGTCGAGGCGGGCCGTGTCTCCTCAGCGGAGGCGGATGACGGTGAAGGGTTCGGCCAGGTGGCCCTCGGGGAAGCCCGCGGTGGCGGCGTTCTCGCGCATCCACCCCTGGATCATGGTGGGCAGACCGTCGGGGTTCTGGTGCTGGCTGGCGTGGGACATCAGCGCGGCGAGCTTGGCGTCGTACACGTCGGTGATGTCGACGTAGTGGTTGCGCTCGGGGTGTTCCATCATCCAGAGCTCGCCCACGTCCCACGCCTTCAGGCCGTCGGCCTCGAGCTCAGGGAACGCGTAGGGGTTGCCGGCGGCCGGGTAGAACGCGCGGACGGTGGCTTCGGCCGTCGCCATGTGATCCGGGTGCGATACCGGCAGGCGCGACCAGTTGCGTTCGGGGGACTGCCCGAGCAGCCGGTGCGGGCGGACCTGGCGAATCACTCGGACGAGGTCGCGGATGAGCTCCCTGGTGGGCTCGACAGATCCGTCCTCGTACCCGAGGAAATGCAGGTCGTGTACGCCGACGTGCTCGGCGGCGGTGGTCTGTTCGGCCCGCCGGACCGCGGGCATCTCAGCACGGTCGCGGTCCGGCTCGAAGCCGCCGGCCTGGCCGTCGGTGACGATGCAGTAGCTCACCTCGATCCCGGCCCGGGTCCACTTGGCGACCGTGCCGGCGCCGCCGAAGTCGATGTCGTCCGGATGCGCGACGATCGCGAGCACTCGCTCGATCTCGTCGTCAGGGCGGGGATTACCAACAGGCACACTCACGTCAGTGACCCTAGCGTCCTCTGCCACTGGCTTTTGCCCGGAAGACACCGCCCCACCCCACCGGCCTTTCGCGTGGGTGACGCCGGCCCGCCCCGCCACCGCCTGGTCAAGCGCTGGCGGCGGTGGGATGGATGCCGGCGCCTTCCAGGACGGCGACGGGGAAGCGGTGCTGGATGACCTCGTCGACGACGCCGTACTCGCGGGCCGTCTCCGCCGTCAGGACGTGGTCCCGATCGGTGTCGTGCCGCAGCCGCTCCACCGTCTGCCCGGTGTGCGCGGACAGGATCGTCTCCACCTGGCTGCGAACCCGGACCACCTCGTCGGCCTGCAGGATCAGGTCGGGGATCGTCCCCTGCCCGCGGGCGGCCGGCTGGTGCAGGACCACGCGGGCATGCGGCAGGATCGCCCGCTGACCGGGTGCGCCGGCAGCCAGCAGTACTGCGCCGGCGGCGATCGCCTGCCCGACGCAGAAGGTCGCGATGGGGGATCGGACGAACTGCATGGTGTCGTAGATCGCCAGCATCGCGGTCATGTCACCGCCCTCGCAGTTGATGTAGAGGTTGATCGGCTGCTCCGGCTTGTCGGCCTCCAGGTGGAGCAGTTGGGCGATCATCGCGTTCGCGACGCCGGCGTCGATGCCGGTGCCGAGGTAGATGACGCGTTCACTCAGCAGGTGCGAGTAGACGTCCATGATCCGCTCGCCCCGCGGGTGCTGGGTGATCACGCTGGGAATCGTGTAACTGCTCATCAGGCCGCTCCCGCCTTGGCTGCTACTTGTTCGGTTGCCTGTGCCTCTGCTGGTGTTCCGTGCTTCCGCAGTGGCATCACCTGGTCGAAGGACGAGACCACGTGGTCGATGAAGCCGTACTCGAGAGCCTGCTCGGCCGTGTACCAGTGGTCGTGCAGCGAGTCCTCGAACACCGTCGGCCGCGGCTGACCGGTGTCCTGTGCGATCAACCCGAGCACGGTGTCCCGGATGTGGCGCAGGTCGTTCGCCTGGATCTCGATCTCCACGGCCGATCCGCCGATCCCGGCCGAGCCCTGGTGCATCAGGACCCGCGCGTGCGGCAGGGCGAACCGCTTCCCCGGAGTACCGGCGGAGAGCAGGAACTGACCGGCACTGCAGGCCAGCCCGAGGACGAGTGTCGAGACGTCGCACGGCACCAGCCGCATGACGTCGCGGATGGCGAGCATCGACGGCACCGAGCCGCCGATCGAGTGGATCCACAAGGCGATGTCGGTGGTGGAATCCTCGGCCGCGAGGGTGAGGATCTGGGTGGCCAGCAGCGTGCCGTTGTCGTCGTTCAGCTGGCCGTCGAGGACGACGACCCGCTGCCGGAACAACTGCTGCCGGGACTGCTCGTTGAACAGCAAGACCTTGTTCTCATCGGACATGTCTCCACCCTGTCCGACCAGGGGCGCCCAACCCCAGGTTTTCTGCTGCTAGCAGGTCTGCTCACAGCCGATCCGATCGCAGCAGCCCGCGTCTGAAGGCCACCGCGACCGCGGCCGCGCGATCGTTGACGTCGAGCTTTTGGCATAGATGTTCAGCAGGTGACTCTTCACCGTCGCCTCGCTGATGAACAGCTTCGCGGCGGACTCGCGGTTGGTGCTGCCGGCCGCGACCAGTTCGAGGACCTCGAGTTCTCGCTGGCTGAGCAGCGGTTCCACGTCCGGCGTACGGACTCTGTTGACCAGGCGCCCGCCTCGATAGCCGGTACTACGTAGCTGTCGGTGTCGTAGGTGGTCAGGACCAGGATCCGGGCGGGTCACGTCAGCCAATCCAACTCCGGCCGGCGAACGCAGCCCGAAGGTGCTTGCCGTTGACAACCAGAACGACCCCGAGCAGCACCACTCCGCAGACCGCCTGGTCGACCTTCATCCAGACGGGGAACATCCCCGGGATCGCGACGATCACCACGATTGCCACCACCATCACCGCCCGAAAGCACCCGCAACCGCCGGAAGGCGCCCTTCGAGCCATTCGCGGCCCGGGCGGCGAGCACCGACATCAACGTCGCGCTACCCACGACGATGGTCCCTCTGACCCAGACCGCGTCGGTGACGACCTCCACGTGACGCCGGAGCAGCACGATCCCCACCAAGGTGAGGACGCTGATCGCCAGATACACCCCACCAGTCCCCGCACCCGCCCCAACGCGGCCCTGGTGTCCGCATCCTTCATCTCCGTACCGACACTTCCCACGACGCGACCTCTCTTCCTGTGCCCTCCAGCCTCGCGATCCCACCCCCTTCCGAACATCGCCCAACCGGCTGACCGCCAACCAGCCGATCGGCCATCGGTACAGCGGCACGTACTGCGCTGCCGCCTTGCCGGGAGGCGGCGGGTGTTCGGTCGGCGGCGACCTGGGGGCGGGGCGGCACGTAGTACGGGAACTGTCGGGGAGAGCGCCTAGGCTGGGGGGTGATGACGACGCTCTTCTCTCCAGACGAACTGCCGGTGCCGCTCGAGGAGCCCAAGAAGCACCGGACCGACCCGGAATCGCTGCTCGAGGGGCTGAACCCGCAGCAGCGGGCCGCTGTGGTGCACGCCGGGAAACCGCTGCTCGTGGTGGCGGGTGCCGGCTCGGGCAAGACGCGGGTGCTGACCCGGCGGATCGCCTATCTGCTGGCGGCGCGGGACGCGCATCCCGGGTCGATCCTGGCGATCACGTTCACCAACAAGGCGGCCGCGGAGATGCGGGAGCGGGTGGTCGAGCTGGTCGGGCCGCGCGCGAAGCTGATGTGGGTCTCGACGTTCCACTCGTCGTGCGTGCGGATCCTGCGCCGCGACATCAAGCGGTTCGGGATCAGCTCGACGTTCTCGATCTACGACGACACCGACTCGCGGCGGCTGATGACGCTGGTGTGCCGGGAGCTCGACCTGGACGTCAAGCGGTACAACCCGCGCGCGGTGCTGAACTGGATCAGCACCCAGAAGAACGAGCTGATCGACCACGAGACGTCCGCGGCGAAGGCCTCGAACCACCTCGAGGAGACCTACGCCGAGTGCTACCGGATCTACCAGGAGCGGCTCGCGCAGGCGAACGCGCTGGACTTCGACGACCTGCTGATGACCACGGTGAACCTGCTGCAGGCGTTCCCGGAGGTCCGCGAGTACTACCGCCGCAGGTTCCGCCACGTGCTCGTCGACGAGTACCAGGACACCAACCACGCGCAGTACACGCTGATCCGGGAGCTGTGCGCGGACCTCGAGCCCGGGCCGAACGACGGGCCGGTCAGCCCGCCGGCCGAGCTGATGGTGGTCGGTGACGCGGACCAGTCGATCTACGCCTTCCGGGGCGCGACGATCCGCAACATCCTCGCGTTCGAGGAGGACTTCACCAACGCCGAGACGATCCTGCTGGAGCAGAACTACCGCTCCACCCAGACGATCCTGACCGCGGCGAACGCGGTGATCAGCCGCAACGAGGGCCGCAAGGCGAAGAACCTGTGGTCCGACTCGGGCCAGGGCGAGCAGATCGCCGTCTACGTGGCCGACAACGAGCACGACGAGGCGCAGTTCGTCGCGGACGAGATCGACCGGCTCACCGACGCCGACGGGGTGAAGCCCTCGGACGTGGCGGTGTTCTACCGGACGAACGCGCAGTCCCGGGTGTTCGAGGAGGTCTTCATCCGCACCGGCCATCCGTACAAGGTGGTCGGCGGCGTCCGGTTCTACGAGCGCAAGGAGGTCCGCGACGCGCTGGCCTACCTGCGGGTGCTGGTGAACCCCGAGGACCTGGTCTCGCTGCGCCGGATCCTGAACGTGCCGAAGCGGGGGATCGGCGACCGCGCCGAGGCCGCCATCGAGGCGCTCGCGCAACGGGACCGGATCCCCTTCTCGGCCGCGTTGCGCCGGGCCCAGGACGCCCCGGCGATGGCGAGCCGCAGCGTCAACGCGGTACAGGCGTTCGTCGACATCCTCGACGAGCTCACCGCGATGGTCGACTCGGGCGCCCCGCCGGACGACATCCTGGACGTCGCCCTGCACCGCTCCGGGTACTACGAGGAGCTGCAGAAGTCGCCGGATCCGCAGGACGAGACCCGGCTGGAGAACCTCGACGAGTTCATCTCGGTGGCTCGCGAGTTCGTCGAGGAGCGGACGGCGGCGGCCGAGCCGTCCGACCTGCAGGCGTTCCTCGAGCGGGTCGCGCTGGTCGCGGACGCGGACCAGATCCCCGACGCCGCCGACGACGGTGGCGTCGTCACGCTGATGACCCTGCACACCGCGAAGGGCCTCGAGTTCCCGGTGGTCTTCCTGACCGGGATGGAGGACGGCGTCTTCCCGCACTCCCGGTCGCTCACGGACATGAAGGAGCTCGAGGAGGAGCGCCGGCTCGCGTACGTCGGGATCACCCGCGCGCGGCAGCGGCTGGCGATCTCCCGGGCCGCTGTCCGCAGTGCGTACGGCGCTCCGCAGCACAACCCGCCGTCCAGGTTCCTCGAGGAGATCCCGGCGGAACTGCTGGACTGGCGCCGCGACGAGTCCGCGATCACCCGCTGGTCCGGCACCGGGACGTCCTCGGGCGGAGCCAGCGGAGTCACCAGCCGCTGGGAGCCGGCCCGCCGTACGGCCTCCGACAAGCCTGTGATCAGCCTGAACCCGGGCGATCGGGTGGTCCACGACACCTTCGGGATGGGCACCGTCGTGGTGGTCCGGGGCGAGGGCCAGCAGGCGCAGGCCGACATCGACTTCGGCTCCGAAGGGGTCAAACGGCTGCTGCTGCGCTACGCACCGGTGGAGAAGATCTGAGACGTTTCCGTTGCGTTCCGGGGCTCAGCTGACACAATCGGTGTTTTCGGCCCTCCCCGGACGAAGGTCCCGCCATGCCCAAGGCACCTGACAGCCACCGCCGGATCATTCTGGCGGGAGCGAATCCTGGCCTGCGGCTGTTCGACTCCGACGGCAAGGTCACCGCGTTCGCGTCGATCTGGACGGTCGACTGGTCGATCTGCGGCTCCGGTACGGCGGTCGTGCTCTGGTTCGACGGGATCGTCCGGGTGGTCTCGGAGGACGTCGACCTCGCGTCCTGGCTGGAGCGGTACTTCGTCCGCTCGTTCCTCGAGGTCCAGGGGCTGCCGTGGCACGAGCCCGCGATCGAGCGGGAACTCGTGCAGGTCTCGATGAACCTGGCGGACGGGCTGAGCGCGAAAGCGGCCGACATCCAGATCGAGATGGGCGGCGTGCTCGACCGGCGGCTGTTCGCCACCGACAACTTCCAGCTCGCCGCGGGCACCCACAGCCTCAGCCTGGTGATCGCCCCGGTCCGCTCCGCGACGGTCTCGATCGGCGGCGCGAGCGTGCCCGGCTTCGTCCAGGTCGACGGCTCAGCCGACCGGCCCGGCTCCTCCGCGTTCCTGACCACCGCCGAAGTGTGGCGCCGCTGAGCCGCTGACGGCCGGCTCCGCTCCGGCCTGGGCCACTGCACTCGGTGGCAGCGCGAACCACGTCTCCATCCGCGGCACCGACTCCGCCTTGGACCCGTCGGCGAGCACACGCTCGGTCCGGAACAGGTACGCCGCGATCCCTGCCGCTCCCTGCATCCAGCCGACCCGGGGCTGCAGCAACGGCTCCGGCGCCCGGTGCTCGACGAACCGCCAGTAGGCGTGCGGCCCGTCCACGAACGCCCGCTCGACCAACGCGTCGGCCAGCCGTACGGCGAAGTCCAGGTCCTCCTGGTCCCCGGACCGCTGCCAGGAGTCCAGGAAGACGTCGCCGACCCCCGCAGTACCGCAGCAGCGGCCATCGTTGTCCCAGAAGCCCGGGTGAAGCCGCTCAGGCAGCCCCGACGTACGGACGCTGTGCAGGCTGCGCTGGTGCCAGGTCAGCGGCGGCACACCTCGGACCTCTTCGATACCGGCCTGGTCCAGCGCCAGGAAGAGCAAGGACGTCCCTGCTGCTCCGTGACACCAGGTGAAGGTGAACTCGTCCTCATCGGTGGCATCGCTCGGGATATAGCGCGGTACGACGAACCCGCGGCCGTCCGTCACCCCGAGACCCACCAGGTGCTCGGCGCCACTCTGAGCGGCGGCAGCCAGGTCCGGGCGGTCCAGTTCGGCGGCGGCGAGCGCCACCGCTGCCGAGACCCCCGCGACGCCATGAGAAAGGTTGGGCATCTGCGTACCCTCGGCCTCCGGCCGGAAGCGCTTGGCCACGAACGGCCAGTTCGTACCGGTCGGCAGGTGCTCGGCTTCAGCCAGCAGTACTTGCGCAGCGTGCTCACTGAGCTCGCAAGCGCCCTCCACTCCATGCCGCCGGGCCCACAGCCCACCAAGCAGTACTCCGGCCGCACCGAGTGTCAGGTCATTGAAGCGAGCGCCGGGAAGGTAGGTAGGCGGCCCGAGCAGCGTCTGCGGCCAACCGTCAGGCCGAGCGAGCTCCAAGAGCCGCCCGACGGCCGCTCCTGCCGGCGCCGTGGCACCTAGGGCAGTCAGTACTCCGATGCCGCTGACCAGGCCGTCGAAGTACGTGCAGTCCGTGCTGGCGGCGATCCCACCGCTCACTCGCTCGACGATCGCGTCCGCCAGGGTCTGCTCCTCGGCGGTCCACGGCCGGGACAGGCGGATCTCGGTCAGCACATGTGCGAGGCCGCCTACGCCGACGTATATGCCGTCGCGCTCGAGCGGGATGTCCGGCACGTCGGCCCCGCCGGCCTCCTCGGGGATCCAGGGCCCGTCCTGCCAGCGCACCTGGTCGAGCACCCAGCGCCAGGCGGACTCGGCCAGATCGCGATATGGAGCCTCCGCCGTCACCGCTCAATGATGGCACCTCACGAGCCGGCGGCTAACCCTCGGCTAACGCGGCAGGGCGTTCCGCAGGCGGATGCCGCTGAACTCGAGGGTGGAGGTGATCACGGCATCCCAGAACTCGTGCAGCCGCGGCAGCACCCGCAACTGGATCCCAGCCTCGGCGTGCAGTTCGAACAAGTCGCCCACGCGTTCCGGCGGCCCCAGTGGTGTCACTTCGGTCGTCGCCACCACCGCGGCCTCGGCCGGTTCGAACGGCTCGGCGGGTAGGCGGTACGCGTAGAGCTCGACCGTCCGGAGGGCCTCCAGCCAGCTGTATTCGATCACGTGGACCCGAGTGCCGCAGCCATCGCCAATGATGCGGCTCTGGTCCGCGGGAGTGGTGTCAGGTCCGACCCAGGCCATGGCGCGAGGGCATTGCCGGGGGAACCAGTAGTCAGGAGCGCGATCGTGGCCGACGGCCCAGACGTACGGGGTGGTCTTCACCGAGGTCGGGGCGAGATGGGGCCGGAAGAGGTCGATCGTCGGATCTTCGGAGAAATGCAGGACTTCACCAGGAGCCGGACGCATGCGCGGCAGCCTAGTGGCGGAGTTGTCAGAGCCGCCAAAGCTTTACCTCCGTCTGACCTTCGGAGCCGGTCGACGGAGCAGGAAGGAGCTGGATCAAGGGTTGAGGCCGCAGTGGTTGCGGAGCCACGGCATCGGGTCGATCGGGTCGCCGGCGTCCGGGCGTACCTCGAAATGCAGGTGCGGGCCGGTGGTGTTGCCGGTGACGCCGACCGCGCCGACCTGGTCGCCGGCGTACACGGTCTCGCCGACCGAGACGCTGAACTTCGACATGTGGTTGTACCAGGTCTCGGTGCCGTCCTCGTGCCGCACCCGGACCTGCCGGCCGTACGCGCCGGCGAACTCGGCGCTGACGACCTCGCCCTTCATCACGGACCGGATCGGGGTACCGATCGGGGCGGCGAAGTCGGTGCCGGTGTGGGTGCTGGCCCAGCGGCCGCCGCCTTGACCGAAGGTGGCGGTGATGTGGTAGCCCGAGATCATCATCTCGCAGCGGGTAGCGGAGGTGCGCTTCTCCTCCGCCGCGTCGGCCGCGGCCTTGGCCTTGGCGAGGGCGGTGGCGCGCTTGGCGGTCAACGCGCGGGTGGCGTCGAGCTTGGCGGCCCGGGCCTTCGCGGTCCGGTCGGCCGCGGCCTGCTTCTTGGTCAGATCCACGCCGACCAGCTCGACGCGGGAGGAGTCGCGGGTAGCGAGCTGGCGTCGCTCGATCCGTGCGGTGGTCAGCTCGGACAGCTGACCGCTGCCCATGCTGAGCGCAGCAACGTTGACCGCTGAGTTCGCCTGTGTCGGTGAGGCCAGAGAGCTGTGGCTGAAGCCGACAGCTCCTGCCGCTGCCGCGAGGGCGGCGGTCAGACCGACTACCTGGGTACTGCTCGGGGTGTTACGCCTGGCAACACGATGTTTACCGCCGTGACGTCCTGCGCCGGGCTTGCGCGCAGCGTTGCCTGGCGTGTCGCGGCTAGCCGCGGCACGGTGCTGGGACACAACGTGGCCTTTCGGTCACAGGGGAGGGGCACTGTCCACTCCCGGGAGATCTATTCCCCCCGGGGGCTCATGCACCATAACGGAACCGTCACGAGGCGACAAACCCCGCCACCCCATTTTCCGCCTCTCCTTCACGAAACTTTTGCATGAGCCGCTGCACGTGCATCCGCCGAACCGCCCGGAAAGCTGCTATGTCAGGAGCTGGTGCCCTGCGTCGGGTCAGGCAACTGTGTCCTGTTCGTCCAGATGCGCCAGCATCCCGGTGATCTGGTGCACCACCTCGCCGTGGAACGGCAGGGAGAGGTGACCGACGCCGTTGATCCTGACATTGCGGGCGATCAGGTCCGGATGCAGGAGCCGGGCCCGCCGCTGCGGCACGATCAACTGGTCGACGTCGCTGTAGAACGCGACGAACCTGCTCCGGCAGTCCGGCGCCGGCTCGTCCAGCTCGGCCATCAGGTCGCTGTCCGGGCGGATCTGCTTCACCAGCGGCCACGGCAGCAGCCGGGCGGCCATGGTGCCCTGGTGTGGAGTCCCCAGCGTCACGCAGGTGTGCACGCGCTCGTCGCCGCCGAGCCGCTGGATGTAGTACCGCGCGATCAGCCCGCCGAGGCTGTGCCCGACCACATGGAGCTGCTCGGAACCGGACTCCTCGCAGATCGCCTCGATCTCCGCGCCCATCCGTTCCGCCGTACGGCGGACGTCGAGCGTGAGGGGTGAGTACGAGAAGGTGTGGATCCGGGTGAATCCCCGGCGGAGCAACTGGCGCCGCATCAACGCGAAGACCGTGTGGTTGTCGACGATCCCGTGCGCCAGGAGGATCGGCGTACCGGCGGCGCGGACGTCGCCAACCAGCAGGCTGCGCTGGGCCGGGGTGAGTCCGTTGAGGGTCAGCCGGTTGGTGCGATCACCGGAGCCGGTGACCAGGCCGAGCGGGTACATCGCCAGATGGGTGGTGATCCAGCCGAGCTCCACGGCCGCGCCGTGCAGTACCCGCGGGGACAGCGCCGAGCGGGCGCCGTACTTCAGCCCCTCGAGTGCCTCCCGGATGCTGCTCCGTGTCGCTGCATCCTGCGAGTTCCCCGGTTCTTCCACCGCCTCGGCACTCATGGCGACTCCTCACGCAGAATCAGACCCCCCGTCGCACTGGTCCGATCTCTTTCCACGGTAACCCGGTTCCCGGGCCGCGTGGCCGGGAACACACACCTCCGTGTCTTATCCGTGAGGTGCGGCTCGGCTAACCTGCGAGTGTCTGGATGACTGCCGCGGCGCAAGGCCGTGTCCACAGATCGAGAGGCCCACACATGCCAGCCACCAGTCCACTGCGCGTCGTCGTCGCCAAGCCGGGACTGGACGGCCACGACCGGGGCGCGAAAGTGGTCGCCCGGGCGCTGCGCGACGCCGGCATGGAGGTCATCTACACCGGGCTGCACCAGACCCCGGAACAGATCGTCGAGACCGCGATCGCGGAGGACGCCGACGCGGTCGGCCTGTCGGTGCTGTCCGGCGCGCACATGACGCTGTTCAAGAAGGTCCGCGAACTGCTCACCGAGCGCGACGCGGACGACATCGTGGTGTTCGGCGGCGGGATCATCCCCGAGGCCGACCTGCAGCCGCTGGCCGAGCTCGGCGTGCACAAGATCTTCACCCCCGGCGCGACCACGGTCGAGATCGTCGAGTGGGTCCGGGCCAACGTCGGCGACGCGTCGGCCACCACTCCCCAGGACGCCTGACCTCCCGGGAATCCTGACCCCGCAGGAAGCCTGATCCTGCGGGGGGCTTGCGACGCGCCCGGCCCGCAGCGCGCCATGCGACGGATCCGCTCCGGAGCGTGTCGGCGACTTTGTGCAGCCGATCCGGTGATTCCTGCCCCCCAGACGCTTGTTACTAATCGGTAATACCGAATCGTTAAGAAACACCTGGTTGTGCACGGTGTCGAATCGCGGTCGCATACAGCCATGCGTTAGTCCGTGCTTTCACGGAGATCGGCAACATGTGTGGCTCAGGACACATCGCCCCCGATCTCGGTTACTGTCCGGAGAAGGCCACTCGCAGGGCGGTGGGGGACTGCGAACGGCCGGCGCAGGATCAAGCGATGTCCCATCGGGAGAGGGCAGGTACACGATGAGGTTTGAACGATCACACACACGCAGGGCGGTCGCCGCGGCCGTCGCAGGCGGTCTTGTGCTGCTTGCGTCCGCGTGTGGTGGCGGGAACGATGAGAGCAGCGGAGGTACCTCGACCGGGGGAGCGCTTGAGGGTCGCGGCCCGATCAATTTTGCCACCGGCAAGGACACCTCCGGAAACCTGACGAACCAGGTCGCCGCCTGGAACTCGCAGCACCCGGACGAGAAGGTCACTGTCTCGGAGCTGCCTGAGTCCGCGGACCAGCAGCGCGCGCAGATGATCTCGAACGCGCAGAACAAGTCCGACGCGTTCAGCGTGCTGAACCTGGATGTGGTCTGGACCGCGGAGTTCGCGGCCAACCGCTGGGTCACCGAGCTGCCGCCGGACCAGTTCCCCGACCTGGGGAAGTTGCTGCCGTCCACGGTCGACACCGCGAAGTACCGCGACAAGCTGTACGGCATACCGGTGACGTCCGACGGTGGACTGCTGTACTACCGCAAGGACCTGCTGGACAAGGCCGGTCTGCAGCCGCCGAAGACCTGGGAAGAGATGGTCACCGCCTGTGCCAAGGTGAAGGCACTGCCGGAGGGTAAGAACGTCGGTTGCTACTCGGGTCAGTTCGAGAAGTACGAAGGCCTGACCGTGAACTTCTCCGAGGCCGTCAACGGTGCCGGTGGAGTCGTCGTCGGTGACGACGGCAAGCCGAACGTGGACACCCCGGAGGCGCTGGCCGGTCTGACCGCGCTGACCGAGGGCTTCAAGACGGGCTTCATCCCGAAGGCCGCCATCACCTACAAGGAGGAGGAAGGCCGCCGGGCGTTCCAGGAGGGCAACCTGCTCTTCCATCGGAACTGGCCGTACGTGTACGCGAAGGCACAGGCGACCGACGGCTCGTCGAAGATCGCCGGCAAGTTCGCCGTCGCGCCGCTGCCGGGCCAGACCGGTGCGGGCGTGTCCACGCTGGGTGGTCACAACTACGCGATCTCGGAGTTCGCCAAGAACAAGGCGACCGCGGCGGACTTCATGAAGTTCATGTCCAGCGAGGAGCGGCAGAAGGCGAACATCGAGAAGACGTCGCAGGCGCCGACCTGGGCCTCGCTGTACGACGACCCCACGCTGAACAAGCAGTTCCCGTACCTGGCTCCGCTGAAGGCCTCGATCGAGGGTGCGAAGTCGCGGCCGAAGGTGGTCAAGTACGGCGACGTCACCACCGCGATCCAGGAGGCGGCGTACGGCGCTCTGACCGGCACGATGACGCCGAAGGACGCGTTGGCCGGACTGCAGACCAAGTTGAGCTCGCTCATCACGCAATGACCGAAGCGGCGGGGCCGGCGCGCAGCTTCACAGCTACGTGCCGGCCCCGGCGTGTCGCTGCCCGCAGGCGGGCAGAGAGAAGGAGGCAGAGGTGAGTACAACCGCCCCGGTCGCAGAGCGGCCGACGCCGGAAACCACCAAGAAGCCCAAGCGGCAGACCTCGTTCAACGAGGGAACCGGTCGGCTGGCCGCGCTGCTGCTGTCGCCGACCATGATCGTGCTGATCCTCGTAGTCGGGTTGCCGATCCTCGCGGCGTTGCGCGAGTCGCTGTACACGAGCGGTCAACAGATCGACGAGTCGGGCTTCATCGTCCAGGGCTCCAAATTCGTGGGTCTCGACAACTACACGGCGATCTTCTCCGGCGAGACCGGCACCCGATTCTGGAACGCTTTCTACAACACGACGTTCTTCACCGTCGCCTGTGTGGTCCTGGAGACCGTCCTGGGTGTCGCGATGGCCCTGGTGATGCACAAGGCGTTCAGGGGCCGCGGCATCGTGCGGGCCAGCATCCTGGTCCCATGGGCGATCCCGACCGTCGTCTCGGCGCTGCTGTGGAAGTGGATCTTCCAGGCCGACGGTATCGCCAACGAGATGCTCGGCACCCAGATCCTGTGGTCCACCGAGGGCTGGCAGTCGGTGCTGTCGGTCATCGTCGCCGACACCTGGAAGACCGCGCCGTTCATCGGGCTGCTGGTGCTCGCGGGCCTGCAGACGATTCCGACCGACGTGTACGAGGCGGCGAAGGTGGACGGCGCCAGCGTCTGGCAGACGTTCACCCGGATCACCATGCCGCTGGTGAAGCCGGCACTGCTGGTGGCAGTGCTGTTCCGCATCCTCGACACGCTGCGGATCTTCGACCTGCCGTTCGTGCTGGTCGGCCCGAACAAGGAGTCGGTCGAGACGCTGTCGATCCTGGCGTACCTCGAAGCCAACCAGACCCGGTACGGGCCGGCGGCGGCGTACGCGACGTTGCTGTTCATCTACGTCGCCGTGGTCGCGTACGTGTTCGTGAAGCTGCTCGGTGCCGACGTGTTCGGTGACGCCATCCAGCGGAAGACGAAGAAGAACGGCAGGAACGGGCGAGGCCGGGGCAAGCAGACGGACCCAGGCGCTCCGGTGGCCGGACTGACCGCCGGTGGCGGCTTAGGAGGTGAATGATGACTGTTGTTGCTGAGAAGGCCCCAAGGGTGATCGACGTCAAGGCGGCCGAGGCGCCGTGGTACCGGCGCTGGCTGCCGCTGATCGGTGTCGCGGTGATCGTGCTCTACTGCCTGGTGCCGTTCTTCTGGATGGTGGTGTCGTCGCTGCGGCGGCCGGCCGACCAGTTCGACAACTCGATCATTCCGTCGCCCATTTCGCTGGACAACTTCAAAGACGTGTTCAAGTCAGGCACCGGGTTCCAGCGTGGTCTGCTGAACAGCCTGATCGTGGCCGGCACGGTGACAGTCCTGACGCTGGTCATCGGGATGGTGGCGGCCTACACGCTGGCCCGGCTGGAGTTCAGGGGCAAGAACTTCGTGCTGGCGATCATCATCGTCACCTCGATGTTCCCGGGGATCTCGCTGGTGATCCCGCTGAAGAAGCTGTTCGTCAACATCGACTGGATCAACACCTACCAGGCGATGATCGTGCCCAGCCTGTCGTTCGCGCTGCCACTGGCGGTGTGGCTCCTGACCGCGTTCTTCCGACAAATGCCACGAGAGCTCGAGCAGGCCGCGATGGTGGACGGCTGTACGCCGGCCCAGGCGTTCCGCAAGGTGATCCTCCCGCTGGCCGCACCGGGTGTGTTCACCACCGCGATCATCACCTTCATCGCGGCCTGGAACGAGTTCCTGATCGCGCTGAGCATGGTGAACAAGAAGGAGTACCAGACCGCCAACGTGGTGATCTCGCAGTTCACCGGTGCGTCGGGACGTGACCAACCGTTCGGCAGCCAGATGGCCGCCGGTGTGGTGGTGACGATTCCGCTGGTGATCGCCGTCCTGCTGTTCCAGCGCCGTATCGTCGCCGGTCTGACCGCCGGTGGAGTCAAGTAGCAGCGGGACCGACGGGCTGATGGTGGCGTATCGTCGCTGCCGTGAGGTCGGAGGTGTGAGATGAGCTACGGAGACGAGCGAAACCGTCGGGACCGGGAAGATCGGGACCGCCGGGACCGCGAGGAACAAGACCGCCGGGACCGAGAAGACCGGGACCGTCGCGATCGGGAAGAGCAGGACCGACGCGATCGGGACAGGCGCTAGGCAGCAGTGAGAACAGACGAAGAGGGCTGGAACCGGCAACGGTTCCAGCCCTCTTCAGTCATCACTGGATGGTCAGACCTGCAGCCAGACAGAGGCGTCGGCCGGTAGTCTGCCGTCGACCAGCGGCTCGCTGGAGAGCAGTACTTCAGTGGAGTCCGGCAGCTCGATCGGCTGCTCCCCGAGGTTCACCACGCAGCGGAAGCCCGGGTCGCGGGTGAAGGACAGCACCCCGGCGGGAGCATCCTCGTCCCACGTCATCCGGCCCTCGCCGAGAGCTTCCTGCTCACGCCGGATGCGCAGCGCCGCCCGGTAGAGAGCCAGGTGGCTCTCCGGGTCGCTCGCCTCGGCCTCGGCGGTCAGCGGAGCCCAGTCGGCCGGCTGCGGCAACCACGGCTGCCCCTCGCCAGGGCCGAAGCCGTACGGCGGTTCGCTGCCGCTCCAGGGCATCGGCACGCGGCAGCCGTCACGGCCACGCACCGTGTGCCCCGACCGCTCCCAGCTCGGATCGTCCAGGACCTCCTCCGGCAGGTCCTCGACCTCCGGCAGGCCCAGCTCGTCACCTTGGTAGACGTACGCGCCACCCGGCAGCGCCAGCTCGAGGAGCGCAGCCGCCCGGGCCCGGCGTAGACCGATCTCGAGGTCGGTCGACACGATGCCCGCTGCGGCGAGGGCCTCGCGCTGGTCCCGCCCGTACCGCGTGCGGTGCCGGATGGTGTCGTGATTGCTCAGCACCCAGGTCGCCGGAGCTCCGACGGCCCACAGGTTCTCGGTGGTGTGGTCGATGACGTCGCGGAGCGCCTTGGCGTCCCACGGGCACTGCAGGACGTCGAAGTTGAACGCCGAGTGCAACTCGTGCGGCCGTACGTACTGCGCGAGGCGCTCCGCCGGGGACAACCAGGCCTCCGCGACGAACACCCTCGGCCCCTGCGGCGTATCGGCGTACTCGTCGGCGATCGCCCGCCAGCGCTGGTGGATCAGGTGCACGCCGGGCTGGTCGTAGTACGGGTGGCCGACGAACTTCTCGTGGGTCGGTTGCCCGTTGTGCAGCGGTACGTCGGGCAGCGCCGGGTCCTTCGCCATCGAGTCGGCCACGTCGATCCGGAAGCCGTCGACGCCGCGGTCGAACCAGAACCGCAGGATCGAGTCGAACTCGGCGATCACGTCCGGGTGATCCCAGTTCCAGTCCGGCTGCGAGATGTCGAACAGGTGCAGGTACCACTGGCCGTCGTCGATCTGCTGCCAGGCCGGACCACCGAACGCGCCCGGCCAGTTCGTCGGCGGCCGTCCGTCCGGCAGGCTGTCGCGGAACCAGAACCGGTCCCGCTCGGGCGAGCCCTTGCCGGCGGCCAGCGCGGCCTTGAACCACGGATGCTCCCAGGAGCAGTGGTTCGGCACCAGGTCGATCAGGATCCGCAGGCCGAGCGCGTGCGCCTCCTCGATCAGCGCGTCCGCGTCCGCCAGCGTGCCGAACATCGGGTTGATGTCGCGGTAGTCGGCCACGTCGTAGCCGCCGTCGAGCAGCGGGGACGGGTACCACGGACTGATCCAGATCGCGTCGACGCCGAGGTCGGCCAGGTAGGGCAGCCGGGCCCGGATCCCGGTCACGTCGCCGGTACCGTCACCGTTCGCGTCGGAGAATGACCGCGGGTAAACCTGGTAGACGACGGCACTACGCCACCAGTCGTCAACTGGTCTGGTCGAAGGTTCTGTCATGGCAACCAGCCTTTCACGCAGCCGCAAGGGTGTTGTGACGGTCGTCTCAGCGTGTACCCCGACTGTCGCGCCGGGCACCGAGGTGGCTAGTCTCAGGCCGACGGAACGCGCCGGCGACCGTGCCTCTCCGCACCGCAGCCCGCCGCGGCCCAACTCGAACAGGCGAGAGAGGGACCACAGTCGTGGACTTGATGGAGTACCAGGCGAAGACTGTCTTCGCCAAGCACGGTGTACGGACGACGGTGGGTGAAGTCGTCCACACGCCCGAGGAAGCCCGCGCGGCGGCCGAGAAGCTCGGCGGCACGGTGGTCGTGAAGGCCCAGGTGCTGACCGGCGGCCGCGGCAAGGCCGGCGGCGTCAAGCTGGCGTCCTCGCCCGGCGAGGCGGAGGAGAAGGCCCGCGAGATCCTGGGCCTGGACATCAAGGGTCACATCGTCAAGACCCTGAACATCGTGCCGGCCGCGGCGATCGCCGAGGAGTACTACTTCTCCTTCCTGATCGACCGCGCCAACCGCAACTACCTCTGCATCGCCTCCGCCGCCGGCGGCATGGAGATCGAGGAGGTCGCGCACACGAACCCCGACGCGGTCGCCAAGATCTCGATCGACCCGGCCACCGGGGTGGACGAGGCCACGGCGCGCGAGATCGCCACCCAGGCCGGTTACCCGGCCGACGTGATCGACGCCGTCGCCCCGGAGATCGTCAAGCTGTACGAGGTCTTCCTGGCCGAGGACGCGACCCTGGTCGAGGTGAACCCGCTGGTCAAGCTCAAGGACGGCAACGTCGAGGCGCTGGACGGCAAGGTCAGTCTGGACGAGAACGCCGACTTCCGGCACCCGGAGTTCGCCGAGTTCGCCGACTCCTCCGCCGAGGACCCGCTGGAGGCCAAGGCGAAGGCCAAGGGCCTGAACTACGTGAAGCTCGACGGTTCCGTCGGCATCATCGGCAACGGTGCCGGCCTGGTCATGTCGACCCTGGACGTGGTCGCGTACGCCGGTGAGGCCTACTCGAACGGTGTGGATGGCGGTGGCGTCAAGCCGGCCAACTTCCTCGACATCGGTGGCGGCGCGTCCGCCGAGGTGATGGCGAACGGCCTGGAGATCATCATCTCCGACCCGCAGGTGGAGAGCGTGTTCGTGAACGTCTTCGGCGGCATCACCGCCTGTGACGCGGTCGCGAACGGCATCGTGCAGGCGTTCGAGCTGCTGGCCGGCCGCAACGAGCACGTGAGCAAGCCGCTGGTCGTCCGGCTGGACGGCAACAACGCCGAGGAGGGCCGCCGGATCCTCGACGAGGCCGGCCTGGCCGGACTCGAGCGGGTCGACACGATGGACGGCGCCGCCAAGCGGGCCGCCGAGCTGGCTGCGAAGTAAGGGATCGCTGAAAATGTCTATCTTCCTGACCAAGGACAGCAAGGTCATCGTCCAGGGCATGACCGGCTCGGAAGGCACCAAGCACACCACCCGGATGCTTGCCTCCGGCACCAACATCGTCGGTGGCGTGACGCCTGGCAAGGGCGGCCAGTCGGTCGACTTCAGTGGCAAGGCTGTGCCCGTGTTCGGCTCCGTCGACGAGGCCGTCAAGGAGACCGGCGCCGACGTGTCGGTCGTCTTCGTACCGCCGAAGTTCACCAAGGGCGCGGTGATCGAGGCGATCGACGCGGGCATCCCGCTCGTCGTGGTGATCACCGAGGGCGTGCCGGTGCACGACACCGCCGCGTTCTTCGCGCACGCGCAGGCCGCCGGCACCACCCGGATCATCGGGCCGAACTGCCCGGGCATCATCACCCCCGGCGAGGCCAACGCCGGCATCATCCCGGCGAACATCGCCGGCGCCGGCCGGATCGGCCTGGTGTCGAAGTCGGGCACGCTGACCTACCAGATGATGTACGAGCTGAGCGACATCGGCTTCTCCAGCGCGATCGGCATCGGCGGCGACCCGATCATCGGGACGACGCACATCGACGCGCTGCAGGCGTTCCAGGACGACCCGGACACCGACGCGATCGTGATGATCGGCGAGATCGGCGGCGACGCCGAGGAGCGCGCGGCGGCGTTCATCAAGGACAACGTCACCAAGCCGGTCGTCGGCTACGTGGCCGGCTTCACCGCGCCCGAGGGCAAGACGATGGGCCACGCCGGCGCCATCGTGTCCGGCTCCTCGGGCACCGCGGCCGCCAAGCAGGAGGCCCTCGAGGCCGTCGGCGTCAAGGTCGGCAAGACTCCGACCGAGACCGCCAACCTGATGCGCGAGATCATGCAGTCGCTGACCAAGTAACACAGACAGCACACCCAGCACGAACGGCCCTCGGGGATCCCCGGGGGCCGTTTCGTCTCCCTGTACTCCGGCGTCCGGAGTACAGGGGTGGGCTACTTGAAGGTGGCGGAGCGTTCGGCGGCGCGGACCAGCACCTCGTTGAACGCGGTGTCGGTGATGTCGAGGTTCTTCAGCACCGGGTAGAGGATGTAGACGGCGCGGTCGCCCGTGGCCGCGATGCCGATCCGGTAGGTGAAGATCTTGCCGCCGCCGGTGTCGTAGGATGCCCGCCAGCTCTCGCCCTTGATGCTGGGCAGCGCCAGCGTGCCGGTCGCCTTCACCGTCGCGTTGGAGGTGGTCTTCTTGCAGCTGTCCACGTTCTTGCGGATCCCGGTGACGAAGGTGCTCGTCGCGACCGGGGTGGCGAACTTCGCGACCATCGTGTCCAGGCCGAACTCGGTCGGCACCTTGGCGTCCGGCGCGACGTACGTCTGCGACTTGTACTTCGTCGCCTTCGCCTTCTTCAGGTTGATGTCCTCGCAGCCGGTGCCGCTCCGGGTGGTGCTGGCGGCGCTGACCCAGGGGGTGTCGATGCTGTCCAGGATCGGCAGGTCGATCGGGGCCATGAAGCCCACCGGCTCGGAGGTGGGAAGCAGCGCGACCCTGGCGGCCGGGGTGCCCGTGGTGCACTCGGCCTCGGCGCAGATCCGCTTCAGCCCGGCGCTCGCGGCACCCATCACGCCGTACGGCTTCGGGGCCACCTTGCCGGTGCTGTCGTGCTCCATCACCATCGTCGTCTGCCCGGCGGTGGACAAGCTGACCGTCCGGTACTTGTTGATCTTCTCGCCGGGCTGTCCGAACACCGCGACCACGCCCTTGTCGCCGAGCCCGGTGGTGCTGTAGCTGGAGATCAGCCGGTACTGCGGGGTCGCGCACTGGCTGAGCCAGCCGAGGATCGTGGTGTAGGCCTTGCCGGCGGCGGCCGCGTCGTTGGAGACCTCGACGTACTGGACCGCGGTGTCCTTGGTGGTGGCGTTCTTGAAGTTGCGCACCCACGTCCGGATACCGGCCGGATCCGCGAACCGCTGCGACTGGCAGACGAAGGAACGGTCCGGCGCGCTGCTGCCGTCGGCCGTGCCGGCGACCGTCCAGACTCCGGTGGCGGACAGCGGTTTGGCAGCCGGTCCGTCGAGCAGGACCTTGGCGTCGGACAGCATCTTCGCGCCGCCGCCCGACTTGTCGTCGTCGGCGCTCGACTTGGCGTCGTTGGCAGAGCCGCCGCCGCCGAAGGCGTTCACGGCGGCGATGCCACCGCCGCCGACCAGGACCAGCACGGCTACTCCCGCGCCGATCATCTGGTTCCTGCGCCGCGCCTGCTGGCGACGCGCCTCCCGGGCGGCGGCACGACTGCCGCCCCGCGGGGCGCGGTGGGAACCGGTCATCTAACTCTTGACCTCCAGACTGATTCCACCCGACGGTACCCGGTGGTCCGCCCTGATCCACCGCGAGGTACGACACACAAGGACACAGAGAGCAAGCCGGGCCGAAGTCTTCCATATCCGGCGTGTCAGAACGAGCAGTCCCCCGGCAGCGGGCGACGATGGAGCGAGATGACCGACATGCTGAGCCGTCCGGGCGCCCGTGACGGCGGACCCCACCAGGCGCCCGGACCCGCCCAGTCCGACGCCGGCACCCCGACGAAGCCGGTGATCGTCTCGGCCGTGATCGGCGCCGGCGCCTGCCTGCTCACCGGCCTGCTGGCCTGCGCGGCCGTCGCCGTGGTCGGCTGGTTGGCCGCGGCCTTCGGCGGTGCGTCGGGTGCCGTCCGGGCCGGCGCCACGGTCTGGCTGGTCGCGCACAAGACCAGCGCGACTCTGGGTGACGCGTCGCTCACCGTCGCGCCGCTGGGGCTGACGCTGTTCCTCGCCTGGTGCCTGTACCGCGGTGGCAAGTTCACCGCTCGGGTCAGCGCCGCCGACGCGCCCAAAGACCTGGCGATCGCCTCCGGGGTGTTCGCCGTGACCTACGGGCTGGGCGCGCTGATCGTCGCGCTGCTCACCTCGGACGGCTCGGTGAAGGTCTCGCCGGTGTCGGCCTTCCTCGGTGCGGTCTCGCTGGCGCTGATCGCCGGTGCCGCCGGGATCCTGGTGGAGTCCGGTGCTGCCGCGGACATCGCCGACGCGACGCCACAGGGCCTCCGCGACGCGATCCCCGCAGCCTTGGCCGCCGCGCTCACAGTCTTCGCCATCGCGAGCCTCCTGTACGCCGTGGTGCTGGCCGTGCACTTCTCCCGGGTCACCTCGATGCTGGAGTTGCTCGACGCCGGCGCGGTCGGATCCGTGGTGCTCTTCGCGATCTGCCTGATGCTGTTGCCGAACGTGATCCTGTACGTCGTGGGGTTCCTCGCCGGCCCGGGGTTCCAGCTGGGCGTGGGGACCACGATCGCCCCGACCGGGGTGGACGTGGGGAGCCTCCCGGCGCTGCCGCTGCTGGCCGGAGTACCGGCGGACGGGGCCACACCGACGTACCTGCTGGTGCTGACGGCTCTGGTTCCGCTCGTGGCTGGGGCGGTCGCAGGGCTGGTCGTGGCTCGGCGGGGGTTGGCGGCGGAGGACTCGGAGGCGCTGGGGTGGGATGCCTTCGCTCTGCGTGGGTGTATCGCCGCTCTGCTTGCCGCGGTTGGGCTGCTTGTGCTGATGGTGCTGTCGGGCGGTTCTGCGGGGCCGGGCCGGATGGCCGAGGTCGGGATTCCCGCGGCGCTGCCGGCGGCCGGAGTACTTGGGGCCGGGATGGCGATCGGGGCCGCGATCACCGCGGGCATCGTGGCCGCTCGGCGGCCACAAGCAATCGCCTGAATCGCGGCTGGACCACGGCTGAGCGGCCGCTGAGCTGCGGGGTCCGTTGGGCGCTCGCTGCCCGGATGCGGGTCGGACGGGGGTCGGGCGATAGGGTTTGCGGCGTGACAGACCCGGTTGCGCCCACTCCTGTACCTGATTCCGGGCCCGCGCGTCTCGTCGTGCTCATCTCCGGTTCGGGCTCGAACCTGCAGGCCCTGCTCGACGCCTGTGCCGACCCGGCGTACGGCGCCCAGGTGGTCGCCGTCGGCGCGGACCGCAAGGGCATCGCCGGGCTGGACCGTGCCGACGCCGCCGGGGTGCCGACCTTCGTGCACAAGGTCAAGGACCACGCCGAGCGGGCCGACTGGGATCGCGCGCTGACCGCGTCCGTCGCGGAGTACAAGCCCGATCTGGTCATCTCGGCCGGGTTCCTCAAGCTCGTCGGCGACGACTTCCTGACCAGCTTCGGGGACCGCTACATCAACACCCACAACGCGCTGCTGCCGGCCTTCCCCGGCATCCACGGACCGCGCGACGCGCTCGAGTACGGCGTCAAGGTGGCCGGCGCGACCCTGTTCTTCGTCGACGGCGGGGTGGACACCGGGCCGATCATCGGCCAGGTCGTCGTGCCGGTCGAGGACGACGACACCGAAGAAACCCTGACGGAGCGGATCAAGGAGGTCGAGCGCCGCCAGTTGGTCGAGTGGGTCGGCCGGCTGGTCCGCAACGGCTGGACCATCACCGGACGAAAGGTCAGAACGAAGTGAGCACCGACCGCAGGCCGATCCGCCGGGCGCTGATCAGCGTCTACGACAAGACCGGCCTGGAGGAGCTCGCGAAGGCGCTGTCCGACGCCGGGGTCCAACTGGTGTCGACGGGCTCCACCGCCGCCCGGATCGCCGCGGCCGGCGTACCGGTGACCAAGGTGGAGGAGCTGACCGGGTTCCCCGAGTGCCTGGACGGGCGGGTCAAGACGCTGCACCCGAAGGTGCACGCGGGCCTGCTCGCCGACGTCCGGCAGCCGACGCACGTCGAGCAGCTCGCCGAGATGCGGGTCGAGCCGTTCGACCTGCTGGTGAGCAACCTGTACCCGTTCACCGAGACCGTCGCGTCCGGCGCCTCGACCGACGAGTGCATCGAGCAGATCGACATCGGCGGCCCGTCGATGGTCCGCGGCGCCGCGAAGAACCACGCGAACGTCGCCGTGGTGGTCTCGCCGTCGCGCTACGACGAGATCCTGGCCGCGCTGGCCGAGGGTGGGTTCTCCCTGGAGCAGCGGCAGCGCCTGGCCGCAGAGGCATTCGTGCACACCGCGTCGTACGACGTGGCCGTCGCCTCCTGGATGAGCAGCGTGCTCACCGACACCAGCGAAGGCACCGGGTTCCCCGCGTGGGCCGGCGCGACCTGGGAGAAGTCGGCGGTTCTCCGGTACGGCGAGAACCCGCACCAGCCGGCCGCGTTGTACGTGAACGGCCGGGGTGGTCTCGCCGCCGCGGAGCAGCTGCACGGCAAGGAGATGTCGTACAACAACTACGTCGACGCGGACGCGGCCCGGCGTACGGCCTACGACTTCAGCGAGCCGGCCGTAGCCATCATCAAGCACGCGAACCCGTGCGGCATCGCCGTCGGCAAGGACATCGCCGAAGCCCACCGCCGCGCCCACGAGTGCGACCCGGTCTCGGCGTACGGCGGTGTGATCGCCACCAACGCGCCAGTCTCGGTGGAGCTGGCCAAGCAGGTCGCGGAGATCTTCACCGAGGTGCTCGTCGCCCCGGCCTTCGAGGACGGCGCGGTCGAGATCCTGCAGGGCAAGAAGAACATCCGCCTGCTGGTGGCGGAGCCGCTGTCGCAGGGCGATGCCGTCGAGACCCGCGCGATCAGCGGCGGTCTTCTGATGCAGCACACCGACCGCTTCCAGGCGCCCGGCGACGACCCGTCCGCCTGGCAGCTCGCCGCCGGCCCGGCTGCTTCCTCAGAGGTGCTGGCTGATCTGGCCTTCGCCTGGAAGGCCTGCCGCGCGGTCAAGTCCAACGCCATCCTGCTCGCCTCCGACGGCGCCTCGGTCGGCGTCGGCATGGGCCAGGTCAACCGCGTCGACTCCTGCCGCCTCGCAGTCTCCCGAGCCGGCGATCGTGCTCCGGGGTCCGTGGCCGCTTCGGACGCCTTCTTCCCGTTCCCGGACGGTCTCGAGGTACTCATCGAGGCCGGCGTCAAGGCAGTCGTCCAACCAGGCGGCTCCATCCGGGACGACCAGGCCATCGAAGCCGCCACCAAGGCCGGCATCACCATGTACTTCACCAACACCCGCCACTTCTTCCACTAGCCCACACCCGTGACGACCGACCGGTCGTTGCCGCGGAAACCGCAGGCCCTGGACGGAATCATCCGTCTGGGGTGATGGCCGTGCTCCTCTGCCCGCCGACACTTGCTGACAGTCAGCGTGCGAATGGAGAGCGCAGTCCATGACAACGGACCCGGCAGCGAAGGCACCTTACGTTTCGACCGGTAACCTCCCTCCCGCCGACCGTGTGCAGCTTATTGTTAACGACGCTTATGAGCGCTTCCGAGCTGACGCCGATGGGGAGCTGTCACGGGTGTATCCGTCGCTCGCGGCGGTCGATCCTGACAGGTTCGGTATCTGTGTCGCGAATACCGCGGGTCTCACGGCAATAGCGGGCGATGCGGATGTCGAGTTCTCGATCATGAGCGTCGCGAAACCGTTCGTGTTCGCGCTGATGTGTGCAATGCACGGTCCTGACACGGTCGCACGGTTTGTCGGTGTCAACGCGACGGGCAAGAAGTTCAACTCCGTGTCCGCGATCGAAGACCGGCCTGACGGCAGGACCAACCCGATGGTGAATCCGGGGGCGATCGCGACAGCGAGCATGGCGCCCGGAGCTGACCTGGACGAGAAATGGCGATTCCTGCAGGAGGGTTTGTCGCGCTTTGCGGGCCGGGCGCTGTCGCTCGACGAGGAGATCTTCGCGTCGGCCTCGGCGACCAACTCGGTCAATCGCGCCATCGGCGACCTGTTGCGCGGCTACGGCAGGCTGGCAACCGACTCGGAAGCGACGGTCGACCTGTACACCAGGCAGAGTTGCCTGCGGGTCAGCGCTCGCGACCTCGCGGTGATGGCGGCGACGCTCGCGGCCGGGGGTGTGAATCCGTTGACAGGTGAGCAGGTCGTGGATCAGGTGAGCTGCCGGTGCGCCCTCGTCGTGATGGCGACGTCCGGGCTGTACGAAACCTCCGGCGAGTGGCTGTACACCATCGGGTTGCCGGGCAAGAGTGGCATCGGAGGCGGAATCGTCATGGTGTCACCCGGCAAGGGTGGGCTGGGGACCTTCGCGCCCCGGCTCGATGCGGCCGGCAACAGTGTGAAGGGGCAGCTCGCCGCAGCCTTCCTCTCCCGTCAACTCGGCCTCGACCTGTTCGTGTCGGAGCCCGACTGACAGGTGAAGCGAGCATGGCTCCCCTCGTCGGTCACCCCGTCGCGGTCAGGCCAATGGGTTCACTGACGCCAGGGCCGCCTCGAGTTCGGCGGCAATCGCGTCCAGATCCCGCGACATCGTGTCCGGGCTGCCGGATTCCAGCAGCTCCTGCATGTGTCCCCGGGCTGATCGTACGGCGTCTCGCAGGGCGCGCGTCCGCGTTCGGGCGGCCTCATCCGGAGCCGAAGCCTCCAGCGCGGTCAGCCGGTCTTCGACCGCGGTGACCCGGCTCGCCGCGACGTTCCAGCCGCCGGCGGCCTCCGCGAGCGAACCCATCTGGCGCAGCTCCGCGACCAGCACGCGGGCAAACCATGCCATCTCGTCCTCGGCCGACGCCAGGTCAGCCCGCCATGCCCCGCGACGACGCGCCCTGACAACAAGCGGAACGGCGACGACGACAGCGAGCACCACCGCCGCCAGCAGCCACCACAGCCACGAAGGCGCACCGGACGACTCGGCCGCCGAGGGCTCGACCGACGCCGAGGTCTCCGGCGACGCGGCGGACGTGGGAGCCTCGGTCGGCGGGGCGGTCTCCACGCGTTCCGATGACTGGGTGGGGCTTGGTTCCGGTTCGGACGTGATCGGAGAGGCGGCCTCCGGGCGTTCCGATGACCGGGTGGGGCTTGGTTCCGGCTCCGACGTGGTCGAAGAGGCGGCCTCCGGGCGTTCCGATGACCGGGTGGGGCTTGGTTCCGGCGCCGTCCGCGTCGGCGAAGGGGCCTCCGTGCGTAGCGGCGACCGGGTGGTGGGGCTCAGCTCCGCCGTCGGGCTGGGTAGCGAGCTCGGCACTCGCGACGCCGACGTCGTCGGGCGGACAGCCGAGCCATTGTCTCCGCAGGCAGTGAAGAGCAGGGCCAGCACAGCCAGGCCAACTGCTCGCATCACCAGCGGCAGCAAGGTGCCTCTGTCGGATCCGGCTCTCCTGGTCATCATTTCCGGTCCTTTCGACCACCATCGGTTTCGGCCGCCCTGCGCAGCAGGCGCCCCCGTTGCCCGGAGCAACATGATGTGGAACTCGGGCAACCCGGCCTGCGGATGCGGCTCCTTGACCAGGTCGTAGTCGGTCCCCGCGTCCGCGACCTCGTCGTAAACCCCGATGTAGACCACGTTGGTGTCAACCGCCATCGTGGTGGCTCCTCGCTGTCGATGGTGCTCCAGGACGGAGGATCGCACTTTCCGCGCCCCTCGGACTCACCCTTTCGGGACGATATTTGGGATCATCCACCGGAAACCGGCACCGCCGACGAGATCCTCGACGCCCTCGCCGAATTTCCGGCGAAGGTCTCAGCCGCAGGATGCCGGTACGGCGAGGCGGAAGGGCGCCACGCCGTTCCTCCGTCACCAGCCCGAAGTCGCCGCCACCGACGCTTCGCCGTCCGGGCGATGCAAATTGCCGGTCGGCGCGCGGGAAATCCGGGGAATGCCGCCTGGAATGCTGTCGATGCTTCGTGGAAATTGCGGAAACACCGTGAGCTGTTTGTTCTGCGGCATTCTGCTTCTACCCTGACCTGGGGAGTGAACGGGCTTCGGGCTGGGGGGCGCGAGATGTCACCGGGTGATCAGGGGCGGAATGGTCAGCAGCGGAATATTCTGCATGAGGCCATCTGGCGGACGCCGGTGCCCAGTTCTCCGCCGGCTTCCGATCCGTACCGGGAGGCGCTCGGGCTGAACCTGCTGGCGCTCGCGCTCCGGCTCGATCATGTTGATCGGCTGTCCGAGTCGCTGCATCTCGTCGACTCGACCCATATGACTCGTTCGGTTGCTGTCGACATCAACCTCGCCAGGTTGACCGATGCCCAGCGCAAGGCCTTGCGGGCTTCGCCGCATGACACGGCTGCGAAGCCGAAGTCGATCTGGCTGCCGCTCGGCCGGACCGCCCGGACCGACCTCGCTCCGATTCAGGTGAAGGACTCGGCCGGTGCTGTGCTGACCACGATCACCCATCGCGCGACCGTCCGGGCGCTCGGGCAGGGGCTGCGTCGCGCGTTCATGATCTGGTTGGACTCGAACCCGGACGCGCACCGGCCCGGCCACGAGTTGCAGAAACTCCGGCACACCCTCTACCGGTCGAGCTGGCTGATCGAGGCCGCCCTGACGAACCTGATCGAGAACGGCAGTCAACCGGCCGTTCGCCACCAGCCGGTGCCGGACCCCAGTGTGACCCGCTCGGTACAGATCCGGCAGACCGCGCACGAGGCCGTCGACATCCTGTTCGCCACCCCGGACAACCCGTTCCTCAGCCTGCTCGAGATGGTCTCGTCGGAGCACCTGCTGGTCGTCGAGGTCGACGCGTCGCAGGATCACGCAGTACTGCGGTACGACGCGCCGGTGCTGCCCGCGTTGGAGAGTGACACGCAGGGGTCGCGTTTCGCCAAGCGGCGCTGGCGTCCGCCGTCCTGGGCTTCGCTGGAGCATGAGTTCACGGTGACGTACGAGACCATCATTCCCCGTGCGGTGAACTCGTACCACGCGACGGTCGAGGTGCCGGAGGAGTTGCGGGTCCGGCGGCTGCTGATGACCAGCGACAACGACGGCTACGCGGTACGGCTGCTGATCGGGGACATGCACGCGCTGGCCGACCAGTACGAGACTCTGGCAGCCACTGCTCCGAATGTGCTCGAGCTCGAGCTTCAGGCCATCGTCTCCCGGGCGGCCGAGCTCGGACGCCGGCGGCACGGCGACCTGGCGGCGTACCACGGGTATGTCAGAGCCTGCTATCGGACCTTCACACACCGGCTGCCCAAGTTCCGCAGCCCGTCGAAGCAGCCCCCGGACGCCGACAAGCTCTGCCAGGACCTGGGGACGCCGGGGCGGGCGCTGGAACGGTTGTGGCAGCTGTCCGAGCTGTCGGAGACCACCGAGGACCTGCGGGAGCTGACCACGAAGCTGACCCAGGAGATCCTGAGGAACTGGGCAGAACAGATCGGAACGGCCGAGCTGCACCTGGATATCCACGTCGACAACGACCCCCGGGAGAACGCCGGCCACACGCACTGGAGCCGGCGGAGCTTCGGTCCGAGCCAGCTGTCGGCGGAACCGGTCAAAGCGACTGTCTATGCGGCGTTCGTCGACGATCCTCCGTCGCTGGCCGCCAGTGTGGGCCGGCTGCTGTTCGCGGTCGTCGCGCTGGTGGTGGCCCTGGCGACGTTCCTCGAGATCGGGCCGTCCGACCTGGCGCAGGCCCTGGTCGACGGCCCGAAAGGCACGCCGCCCACTGCATCAGGTACTGCGCCGGGCGGCGCGCCGGGTACCGGGTCGATCTCGACCGCGGATGCTTTGGTGACCATCCTCCTGCTCGTGCCTGGCCTGCTGTTGTCCCGGCTCGACATCCCGTCCCACCAGACGGTGCTCGGACGGCTGCGGCTCTTCTCGCGGTACGTGGCGTACGCGGCGGTCTCGGTCGCTACCGGGCTGGCTCTGTGTGTCGCCACGCGGAGAAACGACGACCTCGCGTTCCCCCTGGTGATCTCGCTGATCCTGCTGGCTCTGATCGTCGCCTTCGTGCTGCTGGACGGCGGCATCAAGGCCTACAAACGACGGTCCCGGGTCCCGAACAAGGAGGCCGTACCGCGCTGGCTGATCGCGGACATCCGTCGAAAGCCCAGACCCAAGCGCAGAACGGCGGCGGAGTTCTCCACCGTGGGACGGAGCAGCCATGTCTAGGGCGGGGCAGCGGCCGGCGGAGTTGGCGACGGTCCTCGCGCAGGCGGCGAGTTTCGGTGGCCCCGCCGTCGCTTTCGAGGTGGTGCACCGCACTCGCGAGCATCTGACCACGCCGCTGGCCATGCCCGCCGAGTCCGACTGGGCCGGCATCTGCCGCGAGACCCTCGTCTTCGATCTGCCGTCGGCCGGGTTCCGGGTGCACACCGGGTTCGCCGAATCGCCTGCCAGCACGATGGCCGGTCTGGGCTCGCTGGATGCGCGTCCTTGCGCGGGTGGATTCTCCTACCAGGGAACGGCGTCGCTCAATCCGCGCTTTCTCTACGACTCCTCGCGGGACCACGAGCTACTGCTGTCGGTGGGGGAGAAACCGTGGCGGCTCGACCACACGGATTCACTGCTGATGACCAGAATCATGGCCGAGCTGGCGGCGGGCGCGGCGTCCGACGAAACCAGGTCGCCGATCCTCCTGCTGCAGTCGCCGGTGGCGCCATTCCGGAACTGGGCGAAATGGCCGGAGAACCAGTCCGGCGAACCACCGAAGATAGCGCGCGGAGCCGCGATCAGATTGTCGGTCGGGGTGGACGGCGACAACGGTGAGGGACGGTTGGCGCTGATCGGCGAGACGGTCCGGATCGCCCGTGAGTACGGACTCCAGCTGCACCTGGGTGACCGCCGGTTGGGCCGGGTCCGAGGCGAGTGGAAGGGGGCCGTCCAGTTCGCACCTGACCGGTACGCCGAGAAGCGCGGCGAGGTGGAAGCCGCGCCGGGTGATCCCGGCCAGGCGATGCTGGTGACGTTCGTGGGTCCGGCGCGGGTGGGTTCGTCGGCCTCGGTGCTGGAGGCGTTGGCGAAGAGCGGCGTCGGCGTACTCGCCGTCACGATGGCATCCCTGCAGGAGTTGGCCTTCATCAACCTCGTCGTGGCAGTGCCGCCGGGTAGCACTCCTCGGCCTCCGAGGGAGGACCAGCGGGTCCAGCCGGCCGTGGATGGTGTCAATTGGCTGGCAGCGGTGTGCGGCGAGTCGGGTGAGGCGTTGACCGTCCCTCGGGCGATCGACTACCAGGTCTGCCTCACCGGACCCGTTCCCTGGCAGGCCGACACGGAGTACAAGGCTCATCCGTTGTGGCTGCAGTGGCACGCCCCGGTCAGCAAGCACGAGGCGCTGACGGTCATCGACGACGTGATCCTCGAACTCCTGCGCTCCGACATCGTCAGCGACGCGCAGCTCGACTACTGCCGCTCGCGAATGACCGGGGACGGCCGGATCTGCTCCGCCAAGGTGTCGGTGCGGCTGGTCTCGGGTATAGCCGAGGACGATCTCCCCGACAAGCTGAGCGTGCTCTGCCGCGCGACCCAGGCCGAGGTCGAGTGGAAGCGAACGACCCAGGACCCGGACGGCCGATCCGTCGGCCTCAAGGTGGCCTGGCGAGAACGCTGGCTCGGCCGCGTCAGATCGACCGGCGTGGTCTGAAATTGCTTTCGTTAGAGACATTGCGTAAGTCGGTGGGGCGGACCTAGGGTGAGCCGACCCGGTCCCTCACACCGCCCGTTGGGGAGAAGCATGTCGCTGAAACGTCGGAGTCTTGCGTCGCTGGTCGCAGCCGCGGTCGCGGTCCCGCTGGGACTGAGCGCGCTGCCCGCCGAGGCTCACAGTCAGAAGCACGTCGTCGGGTACTACACCCAGTGGAGCGGTTACGACCGGAACTTCCTGGTCAGCGACCTGGTCAAGAACGGCACGGCCGGCAAACTCACCCAGCTCAACTACGCGTTCGGGTTCCTGGACGCGCAGGGCAACTGCGTGAGCAGCGATCCGTGGGCCGACTACCAGCGGCCCTTCACCGCCGAGCAGAGCGTCAGCGGCAAGGCGGACGAACCGGGCCAGGCGCTGGCCGGCAACCTGAACCAGCTCAAGCAGTTGAAGAAGAAGTTCCCGAAGCTGCGGGTCAGCATCTCGCTCGGCGGCTGGACGGGTTCGAAGTACTTCTCGGATGCCGCACTCACTCCGGCCAGCCGGGCCGCGCACGTGAAGTCCTGCCTGGACATGTGGCTGAAGGGCAACCTGCCCGGGGCGCCGGGCGGTGCCGCCAAGGGTGTCTTCGACGGGATCGACCTGGACTGGGAGTGGCCCGGCAGTGAGGGCAATCCGGGCAACGTGATCCGTCCGGAGGACAAGCAGAACTTCACCGCCCTGGTGCACGAGTACCGCAAGCAGCTCGACCGGGCCTCCTGGCCGTTCAGCGGGCGGTACAACCTGACGGCGTTCCTCCCGGCCGCGCCGGAGCAGGTGGACAACGGGTTCGAGGTCAAGAAGCTGTTCCGCGACCTGACCTTCGGCACCACCCAGGGGTACGACTACCACGGCTCCTGGGACCCGATCACGAACCAGCAGTCCGCGATCGACGGGCCGAAGGGTGACCCGTCCACGGAGGAGTTCAGCTCGCAGGTGACGATCGACGCGTACCTGTCCCGGGGCGCGCCGCGGAACAAGCTGGTGATGGGCGTGCCGTTCTACAGCCGCGGCTGGACGGGCGTGACGAACCAGAACAACGGGCTCTTCCAGCCGGCCACCGGCCCCGCGCCCGCGACGTACGAGGCAGGCAACGAGGACTACCGGCGGCTGAAGCCGAAGCTGGCCGACTTCACTGTGCACCGCGACAACAAGGCCGGTTTCGCCTGGCTGTTCGACGGAACGACCTTCTGGACCTGGGACGACCCGACCGAGATGAAGCGCAAGGCGCAGTACATCTCGAAGCGGAACCTGGGCGGCGCGATGATCTGGTCCCTCGACGGCGACACCGACAACGGGGAGCTGATCACCGCCCTCCACCGCAACCTGCGCTGACGATCAGGCCGCCGTCCAGTCCGGCGGCGGGGCTACCGATCCTCCTTCAGAAGGTCGGGATGTCCGGACCGCGCGGCGCGAGCGAGGTGACCGCGACACCCGACCTGGCGGCGCTGGCCATTAGGTGGGTGAAGCGGTCAAGCCGACGGCGCGGTCCATCCCGAGCGCTCGTTCATCGACGTCGGACCTGCTGCCGGAGCTCGGTAATCCACCTGCGAGGTTCGTTGTGGTGCGCGTACGGTGCGGGGATGGACGTGGACGCGGTAGTGGATCGGTTCAACGCTCGTTGGGGTGAACCGATCCACTTGGGGCTCTCGGGTGCGGCACTGGTGCGGCTGGGCAAGGGGGCCGAAACCCTTTACCACAAAGCTGGTTCCGGGGTCGATGACGAGGCGGACCGGTTGGCGTGGCTCGGGGCCACCGGGTTTCCGTGTCCGCGAATTGTTGACCGCGGCAACGGGTGGATGCTGACCAGGGAACTGCCCGGCCGCGATGCCTCACAGCCGTGGTCCGCGAGCGACCGGCCCGGCGTACTCGCGGCGATGGCTGACGGGCTGCGAGCCCTTCACCAGTTGACCGAGTGTCCGTTCGAGTCGCCCTTTCCAGGGGAGCGCGCAGCGGTCACCCATGGCGACTACTGCGCCCCGAACGTCTTCATCGATCCGGTCACGCTCAGCTTCAGCGGGGTCCTCGACATCGGCAGGCTCGGGCTCGGCGATCCGTACCTCGACGTCGCCCTGATGGTGAAGAGCCTGTCCGGCGAGCTCAACCCGCAGTACGGCGGACCGCCCGCGGCCCGCCGTTTCGCCGAGACCTACGGTGCCGACCCCGAGGATCCTCGCATCGCGCACTACATCGACTTGGACAACTCCGGAGCGTACTGACGGGGGCAGTGTGGCCAGGCAGGCGACAGCTCCAGGCGTATTCTGATGGCCTGAGGCGGGAGTGCTGTATGAGGGACTTCTCCGACCTGCAAGGCGAGCTCGGACCAGTGTGGTCGATGAACCATCACGGGGGATCACCTCACGTACTCGTTGCGCTCCCGTCGTTCAGCCTCAGCGAATCGATGTTGTCGCACTACGCGACGCGGATCCCGGCCCTCGAGCACCGGTACCTGCTGGCTTCGCTGATGCTGCCGCGGATCGAGCAGTGCGAGATGATCTTCATCTGCTCCGAGCTGCCTTCCGATGAAGTGCTCGACTACTACGTCTCGCTGGCGCCGGAAGGGCGCAGGGCTGACGCTCGCTCCCGCCTGCGGATCGTCACGGTGGATGACCCCAGTGCCCGTTCGGTTGCGGAGAAGCTCCTGGATCGGCCGGATCTGATCCGTCGCCTCCGGGCGATGATCGGGGGGCGGCCGGCCTTCATCGAACCGTGGAACGTCACTCAGCACGAGGTCGGGATCGCTGTGCGCCTGGATGCCCCGATCAACGGGACGGCGCCCGAACTGTGGCCGCTCGGCTTCAAAGGCGCGGGCCGGCGGCTGTTCCAGGCTGCACGGGTGCCGACGCCGGTCGGCCGCGAGGACGTGCGGAGCGTTGACGAGGTGTGTGCAGCGATCGCCGCCATCCAGCTCGAGCGGCCCGCGGCCCAGGGGGTCGTCGTCAAGCACGACGACAGCGGCGCGGGCGACGGCAACCAGGTCGTCCAGTTGCGCGACCTCGCAGGCCGGCGGCTGCCCGACGCGGCGATCCGCTCACAACTTGAGGCGATGCCGGCTTGGTATCTCGCGGATCTTGCTCACGGCAGTGTCGTCGAGGAGCTCGTCACCGGCGCACACGCCACCAGCCCGAGTGTCCAGCTCGACATCTCCCCTGATGGCGAGGTGATCGTCCTGGCCACGCACGAACAAGTGCTCGGCGGGTCCAGCCATCAGATCTACCGGGGCTGCCATTTCCCTGCCGATGCGGCTTACGCGGCGACGCTGGCGACGTACGCGGAGGCAGTCGGCCGATTGCTCGCGCCTCGCGGTGTCGTCGGCCGGCTGAGCGTGGACTTCTTCGCCGTGCGGGATGCCGCCGACCAGTGGAACCTGTACGCGCTGGAGATCAACCTACGCAAGGGCGGGACGACCCACCCGTACGCCGCGCTGCGGAACCTCGTCCCTGGGCGCTACGACCCGAGGGCCGGGACCTGGTGCACGGCTGACGGGTCGTCCCGGTGCTACGTCGCGACTGACAACCTGGTCGACCCGGCCTGGCTCGGTCTGCCACCTGCGGACGTGATCCGTGCGGTCGCCGAGGCGGGTCTTCAGTTCGACCGTCACAGGAAGACCGGCGTCGTCCTCCACATGCTGTCCTGCTTGGCGGTCGACGGGCGCGTCGGGCTCACCGCGATCGGTCTGACGCACGACGACGCCCAGGCGATGTACGACGAGACCGAGAGGGCGATCTCCGGTCTGTCCGTCAGTTCCCCTGATCGGCGGAGCCTGTCGGTCTGATCAGTGGACGCCACCCGGGTCTTCTATCCCGAGGGTTGGACCTGGATACCAGCGAGCAACGTCCGGATGATCCCCGGGATCTGGTCGGCGAGCGCCTCGCGGGAAGCGCCGGCCACGAGCGCGGTGAAGCCCATCATGATGGTGGGGCCCATGATCAGCATGGTCGCGGATTCGACGTCGAACGCGCCCAGGCGGCCTAGCTTCTGCTCGGCGGTGAGGTAGTCGGCGATGGGCTGGTGTATCCGGTTCGGGCCGAGCGGCTGCCGGTGGATCTCTTCGATGAACCGGTGCAGCAGAGGCGGCTCCGACATCAGGCCGGCCACGGTCGGCAGGGTCTCGGTGACCAGGTCCACCGCAGCCTGCGCGTAGGCGATGAGGTTGTCCTCGACGGTGCCACTGCCGGCAACCGGCAGATTTGTGTCGAACCGGGTCACCGACCCGGCGTACCGGCGGAGCAGGGCGGCGATGAGAAGTTCGTGCTTGGCCCCGAAGTAGTTGTACAGCACGCCGTCGGAAACCCCGGCCGAGCGGGCGATGTCGCGGGTCGTGATGGTGGAGACCTGCCGCTCGCCGAGCAGCTTCTCGGCGGTGTCGATCAGGTGCTCGCGCAGCGCAGTGGCCGGGTCGTCGCCGACCCGGCCCCGCACGGCTCTGGCGCGTCTAGGAGACATCGCGCCTAACCGTAGTCGACACCGCGACGACCGCGAACAACAGCGCGTACGCGGCGAGCACCAGCCCGCCGCCCCACCGTGGCAGGAGGTCGACGGCAGGTGCCGGCACACCCTCCAGCGCCAGCCCGCTGTTGAACGGCAACCAGCGGTCGAAGCCTCCGACGAGCTGGCCGACGATGCCCTCGACCAGGGCGATCCAGGCCAGCGCCGCGGCGACGGCGCCGACCAGGTTGCGGATCAGCGCGCCCAGTCCTACCCCGATCGCGCCGAAGCACGCGTTCCAGATCACGCAGCCGGCCAGCGTCCGCCAGAGCGCCGGGTCGGACAGGTCGAGCGAGCTGCCCTTCCCGGAGAGCCAGAGTGCGGTCGCACCGAAGGCCACCAGGGAGCTGACCAGACCGAGGACGGCACCTGCGGCGGCGTACACCGCGAGCTTCGCGGTGATGACCCGCCCGCGCCGCGGCGTACCGAGGTAGGTGTCGGTGATGGTCCTGTGCCGGTATTCGCCCGCGATGCCGACGATGCCCAGCACCAGGGAGAAGATCGAGACGAGGCCGGCATGCCCGACCGCTCGCAACGGTGTCGCCGGATCGCCGAGGTCCGCACCGTTGACGAAGAGTCCGCTGACACCTGCCAGCACCACCAGTTGCGCGGCAGCCAGCACAAGCAGCGGGCTCCGGACGGTGCGAAGCTTGAGGAATTCATTCTTGATCCCGGTCATCGTCCACTCCTTCACCGTGCGCCGGTCAGGTTGAGGAAGGCGGTCTCGAGCGAATCCTCGCCGAGGCTGTCGAGAGCGCCGGCGAACCGGAGCCGGCCCTCATGCACGATCACGACCTGGTCGACGGTCTGCGCTACCTCGCTGAGCACATGGCTGGAGACGAGGATCGCGCGCCCGTCCTTCGCTTCCTTCCGGAGCAGGTCGCGCAGCCAGGCGATACCGGCAGGGTCGAGCCCGTTGGCCGGCTCGTCGAGGATGAGCACCTCCGGATCCCCGAGAAGTGCCGAAGCCAGGCCGAGCCGCTGCCGCATGCCCAGCGAATAGCCTTTCACCCGGCGGTCCGCCGCTTCGGTGAGACCGACCAGCTCGAGCACGTCGTCAACCCGCCCGGCCGGTACGCCCACCGGCTGCGCGAGCACGCGGAGGTGGTCCCGGCCCCGGCGGCCGGGGTGGAAACCGGTCGCCTCGAGCAGCGCGCCCACGACGCGCCGTGGCTGGGCGAGCTTGCCGTACCGATGCCCTCCGATCAGTGCCTCACCAGCCGTCGGGCGGACCAGGCCAAGCGCCATCCGCAGCGTTGTCGTCTTTCCCGCTCCGTTCGGCCCGAGGAAGCCGGTGACCTGCCCGGACGGCACCTCGAAGGTCAACTCCTCGACGGCGTGCACCGAGCCGAAATGCTTCGTCAGTCCGCGGACCGACACCTCTGTCATGGTCGTCTCCCTTGATATGAGCACATGTTCATGAGCAAGTGCTCATGAGCGTACGCTCATATCCGTCCCGGAGCGAGAGCCCGGCCGGAAATGACGACAGCGGTCCTGCCCGGTCTTCCCGGTCAGGCCCGCTGCTGGAGGAGGCTGAAAGCGTTGCGTCCGAAGAATCTTGGCTCGGGGCCTCAGGTTTCTTCAGACGCAACGCAAGGGTGTCAGTTGGACTCGCGGAGTTCGGTCGGGGCGCCGTGGACCGCGGGGATGGAGCCGAGCTTGCCGGCCTGGAAGTCCTCGAAGGCCTGGACCACCTCGGCGCGGGTGTTCATCACGAACGGGCCGGCCATCGCGATCGGCTCGCGGATCGGGCGGCCGCCGAGGACGAGCACGTCCAGGTTCGGCTCCGCCTGCGGCTGGGACAGCGCGGCCGCCGTACGGATCGTGTCGCCGGGGCCGAAGACCGCGAGCTGACCCTTGCGGATCGGGCGGTGCTCGGCGCCGACGGTGCCCTGACCGGCCAGGACGTAGACGAGCGCGTTGTAGTCGGGCTGCCAGGGCAGCACCAGCTCGGCGCCCGGGCTGACCGTGGCGTGCACCAGGGTGATCGGGGTGTGGGTCGATCCCGGGCCGTCGTGGCCGTCGACCGAGCCCGCGATCACGCGGATCAGCGCGCCACCGTCCGGGGTGGACAGCAGGGCGGAGTCACCGCCGCGGATGTCCTGGTACTTCGGGGCGGCCCACTTCTGCGCCTTCGGCAGGTTCACCCAGAGCTGGATGCCGTGGAAGAGGCCGCCGCTGAGCACCAGGTGCTCCGGCGGGGTCTCGATGTGGAGCAGGCCGCTGCCGGCCGTCATCCACTGGGTGTCGCCGTTGGAGATGACACCGCCGCCGCCCTGGGAGTCCTGGTGCTCCATGATCCCGTCGAGCATGTAGGTGACGGTCTCGAAGCCGCGGTGCGGGTGCCACGGGGTGCCCTTCGGCTCGCCCGGCGCGTACTCCACCTCGCCCATCTGGTCCATGTGGATGAACGGGTCCAGGTCCCGCATGTCCACGCCGGCGAAGGCGCGGCGTACCGGGAAGCCCTCACCCTCGAAGCCGCTGGGGGCGGACGTCACCGACCGGACCGCGCGCTCGTTCGCGACGGCCGGGTCGGGCTGGTGGACGCGGGGCAGCACGGTGATGTCGCTGACGGTCACGGCGGGCATGGCGGGTCTCCTCGCTCGTAGGTAGTTAAAGAATAAACTAACTGCTCCAACCGTGACAACCCCTCGGGCATTCCGCCCTCGAGCGTGAGGGGTCAGTCGACGCTGACGAGGTCCTTGTCGGTGGGCTTCGGGGTGGTGGTGCGCAGGTTCTCGCCCTCGATGTCGACCTTGGGGGTGATCCGGTCGAGCCACCTGGGGAAGAACCAGGCGCGGTCGCCGAGCAGGGTGAGCACGGCCGGGACCAGCGTCATCCGGACCACGAAGGCGTCGATCAGTACGCCGATGGTCAGGCCGAAGCCGATCGTCTTGATGATCGGGTCCTCGACCAGGATGAAGCCGGCGAACACCGCGGCCATGATCAGCGCGGCGGCCGTCACCACCCGGGCGCCGTGTCCGACTCCGGCGATCGTCGCCTCGGTGGCGTGCTTGCCGTGCACGAACTCCTCGCGGACCCGGGACACGATGAACACCTCGTAGTCCATCGCCAGGCCGAACAGCACGCCCATCATGATGATCGGCAGGAAGCTGACCAGCGGACCGGGCGAGTCCACGCCGAGCAGTGAAGCGCCCCAGCCCTTCTGGAACACGGCGACGGTGATGCCGAAGGTCGCGCCGATGGTGAGCAGGAACCCGAGGGTCGCCTTCAGCGGGACCAGGACCGACCGGAACGCCAGCAGCAACAGCAGGAACGACAACCCGATCACGACGAGCAGGTACGTCGGGAGCGCCTTGGTCAGCTTGTTCGACACGTCGACGCCGACCGCGGTGTTACCGGTGATCGAGATCGAGGCGTCGCCCGAAGCCAGCGGATGGACGGCCGTCCGTAGATCCTTCACCAGGTCAGCCGTCTGCTCCGAGGCGGGACCGCTCGCAGGGATTACGCTCACGAGCCGGGTGGATCCGTCGGCGCTGCCCGGTCCGGGAGCCACCGCGACGACGTCCTCGAGGCCCTTGCTCTTGGCCATCACCTGCTCGACGAGTCCGCCGGTCGTCGCCGCGCTGTCGCTCTTCACCACGACCACCAGCGGACCGTTGGACCCTGGGCCGAAAGCGGCCGCCGCCAGGTCGTAGGCCACCCGCTGGTTCGTCCCGGCGGCAGCGGACGCGCCGTCCGGAAGAGCGAGTCGCATGTCCTGCGTGGGAATCGACAGCACTCCCAGCCCGATGATGCCGACGGCAACGACCGGGATGCGGAAGCGCGTCACCAGCCGGGCCCAGCGGAACCCGAACCCCTCGGTGGCAGGCGTCGCCGCGGTCTTCCGGATCTTCCGCGGCAGCACCCGCCGGCCGACGAACCCGAGCATCGCGGGCAACAACGTCAACGCCACCAGTACTGCGGTCAGCACGGTCGCGGCGGCGGCGAGTCCCATCGCCGTGAGGAACGGGACGCCTACCAGGCTCAGCCCGGCAAGGGCGATCACCACTGTGGCGCCGGCGAACAACACGGCCGAACCGGCGGTCGCCGTGGCTCGCGCGACCGATTCCTCTTCATCCATCCCGGCGGCCAGTTGGGTGCGGTGCCGCGAACTGATGAACAGCGCGTAGTCGATCCCGACCGCGAGCCCGAGCATCAAGGCCAGGATCGGTGCCGTCGAGGAGACGTCCACCACCGAGGTGACCAGGAACAACCCGGCCATACCCGCGAGTACGCCGATCAGCGCGGTCAGCAACGTCATCCCCGCGGCGACCAGCGAGCCGAAGGTCACCACCAGGACGACGGCCGCGATCGCGACGCCGATCACCTCGGTCGAACCGATCTCCGGCGGACCGCCGACGACCTGGCCGCCCGGAACCACCTGCAGGTCTGCCGTGCTCAGCGACTTCAGGTGGTCGTACGCCTCGGTGCTCGTCTTCGCCAGTTCATCGGCCGGCTTGGCGAACTGGACGCTGATCAGGCCGGTCGCGCCGTCCGGGCTGATCGCCTTGCTGGTGAAGGGATCGACCGCGCCGACGACCTCGGGCAGCTGGTTGACCTTGGCAACGGTCGCGCCGACCGCGGCCTTGATGGTGGGGTCCGCCAGTGTCTTCCCCGCCGGTGCCTTCACGACCACGGTCGCCGAAGCGCCGCTGGCGGCCGGCAGATCCTTGGCCAGCGCGTCCAGGGCGCGCTGCGACTCGGTGCCGGGGATCGAGAAGGTGTTCGCCGTCTGGCCGCCGAGCGTCAGCGCGCCGACTCCCAGCAGCACGAGCACGAACGTCCAGATCGCGGCCACGAGCCGGCGGCGCTGGTAGGAGAACCGGCCGAGCCGGTACAGGAGATTGGCCATCAGAAGTGCGTCCGTTTCGCTGGTACTGGCGGGAAACAGCAGGAGTAGCGGGGCGGGGACGGCAGGCTCACGCGGGCAGCCGCAGTATTCGGCGCAGGGCCGTGTCGCAGAGCGCGTGCAGTTCGGTATCGGTGCGCTCGCCCGAGTGCCGGCACTCGCCGAGCAGCCCGTTGATGGCGAACTCGGCCAGGGCCCGCTCGAGCGGGTCGTCGCTGCCGGCCAGGAACTCGGTGAGCCGCAGGCCGGCCGCGATCAGGTCGGTGAACTCGGGCATCTCGTCGATCGTCGGCAGCACGTCCTGGAGCACGTTGACCACACCCCGGAACTCGACCGCGAGCTCGACGAACCGGGTGATCGCGAGTTCCTGGGCCTCCGCCGGAGGCAGTTCGGCGGCCGCCGCGTTCAACTCGGCCAGGGCAGCTCGCGACGGCTCCAGTACTGCGGACAGCACCGCGGGCTTGCCGTTGAAGTGATAGAGCACGGTGGCCTTGGAACAGCCGGCGGCGGTCGCGATGTCCTGCAGGGAGGTCGCGCTGTAGCCCTTGCTCTGGAACAGCACCATCGCCTGCTGCACGATCTCGCGCCGGGTGCGCTCCCGGACAGGGGTGGTGGTCGCCATGACGCCCATATTCCTGACCGATCGGCCAGGAATCAACCGATCGGTCAGGGCTGTGCTGCACCTCACGTGCATGGGTTGACCGCCGGAGACGGTACGGTTCGCTCTGTGGAAGGGACTGAGGTACGCAAACTGGTCGCCGTCGAGGACAAGCACTGGTGGTATCGCGAACGCCGGGCGCTGCTCGCCCGTCAGCTCAGGGCGATGGCTGCCGAGGGCGACGGGCAGTCCAAGGCGCTCGACATCGGCGCGGCGGGTGGGGGCAACACACGGGTGCTGCGCGCGCACGGGTGGGCCGCGACCGCGCTCGAGTACGGCGAGGAGGGCGCACAGGTTGCCCATGAGCGCGGCATCCCCGTGATCCGGGCCGACGCCCGGTGCCTGCCGCTGGCCGACCAGTCCCATGGCCTGGTGGTCGCTTACGACATTCTCGAGCACCTGGCGGACGACGGTCTCGCCGCCGCCGAGATCTTCCGGATCCTCCGTCCCGGCGGCGTCGCGCTGATCGCCGTGCCGTGCGACATGAAGCTGTGGAGTGCGCATGACGTGGCGGTCGACCACGTGCGCCGCTACGACCGGGACGAGCTGGTGCGGCTGCTCCAGTCGGCCGGCCTGGAGATCGAGGACATCCGGTCCTGGAACGTGTTGCTCCGGCCGATCGCCGCCTGGCGCCGCAAGCGGAGTACGGGCAGTGATCTGACGGAGATGTCGTCGGCCGTGAACATGTTCCTGAGTGCGGTGATCGCCGGCGAGCGGTATCTGCCGGTGGGCGGGTTGCCGGGCATCTCGCTGGTGGTACGTGCCCGACGGCCGGTCGGCGCATGGCAGACTCTTTCCTCGTGACGGCGCAGATTCTGGATGGCAAGGCGACCGCGGCGGCGATCAAGAACGAGCTCGCGGTCCGGGTGGCGAAACTGGCCGAGCAGGGCGTCGTGCCCGGGCTGGGCACCATCCTGGTCGGCGACGACCCGGGCAGCCGGGCGTACGTGGCCGGCAAGCACCGCGACTGCGCCGCCGTCGGGATCGCCTCGATCGAGGTCGAGCTGCCGGCAGAGGCCACCCAGGACGAGATCGCGGCCAGGGTCGTCGAGCTCAACGAGAACCCGGCGTGCACCGGCTTCATCATCCAGCTGCCGCTGCCGAAGCACGTCGACACCAACGAGATCCTCGGCCTGATCGACCCGGCCAAGGACGCCGACGGCCTGCACCCGGTCAGCCTCGGCAAGCTGGTGCTCGGCCAGGACGGCCCGCTGCCGTGCACCCCCAAGGGCTGCGTGGAGCTCCTCCGCCGGTACGACGTACCGATCGCCGGGGCGCACGTGGTCGTCATCGGCAGGGGTGTCACCGCGGGACGCCCGATGGGGCTGCTCTTCACCCGGCGGTCCGAGAACGCGACCGTGACCCAGTGCCACACCGGCACCCGGGACCTGGCCGCGGTGGTTCGTACCGGTGACATCGTGATCGCGGCGGCCGGGTCGGCCGGGCTGATCACGGCCGACATGGTCAAGCCGGGCGCGGTACTGCTGGACGTCGGCATCAGCCGCAGCGCGGAGGGCAAGATCGTCGGCGACATCGAGGCCGCGGCCCGCGAGGTGTCGAGCTGGATCGCGCCGATGCCGGGCGGGATCGGCCCGATGACCCGGGCGATGCTGCTGACCAACGTGGTCGAGGCCGCCGAAGCTGCCCAGTCCGCGGTGGCTCAGTCCGACCAGGCCGGGTGATGGCGGGCGAGGCCGAGCGGCGTGGTGAGTGGCCGCTGGTGTTGTCGGTGGCGGTGTGCGCTGTCGGCCTGGTGATCCTCACCTTCTACAACTGGCGCAACGGAGTACTGATCTTCTCCGGCGGGGTGCTGCTCGCCGCGCTGCTCCGGGCCGGCCTCAGCGACAACGCGGCCGGTCTCCTGCACGTTCGCAGCCGTACGTTCGACACCCTGCTCCTGCTGGGCGTGGGCGCCGCGATCCTCCTGCTCGGCCTGATCGTTCCCAACTGATGCCATTGCCTTAAGCAACCAACTGCTCAGGCGCCCAATGCAGCAGAAACCCCCGGGGAGATCCCCGGGGGTTCCTTTGGGTATCGGTTCAGCCGAGCAGGCCGAGAGCCTGGACCGCGTCGCGCTCCTCGCCGAGCTCCTGGGTGCTGGCGTCGATCCGGGCGCGGGAGAAGTCGTTGACCTCCAGGCCCTGGACGATCTCGTAGTTCCCGTCCTTGGTGGTCACCGGGAACGAGGAGATCAGCCCCTCCGGCACGCCGTACGAGCCGTCGGAAACGACCGCCATCGACAGCCAGTCGCCGTCGGCCGAGCCGCGCAGCCAGTCGCGCGCGTGGTCGACGGTCGCCGCCGCGGCGGACGCGGCCGAGGAGGCGCCGCGGGCCTCGATGATCGCCGCGCCACGCTTCTGCACGGTCGGGATGAAGTCGTTCTCCAGCCAGTTCTGGTCGTTGACGACCTCGGCGGCGTTCTTGCCGGCCACCTCGGCGTGGAAGATGTCGGGGTACTGCGTGGCGCTGTGGTTGCCCCAGATCGTCAGCCTCTTGAGGTCGGTCACGTGGGTGCCGGTCTTCTTCGCGAGCTGGGCCAGCGCGCGGTTGTGGTCCAGCCGGGTCAGCGCGGAGAACCGCTCGGCCGGGATGTCCGGGGCGTTGCTGCGGGCGATCAGCGCGTTGGTGTTGGCCGGGTTGCCGGTCACGGTGATCCGGATGTCGTCCGCCGCGTGCTCGTTCAGCGCCTTGCCCTGGACGGTGAAGATCGCGCCGTTCGCCTCCAGCAGGTCACCGCGCTCCATCCCCTTGGTCCGGGGGCGGGCGCCGACCAGCAGGGCCACGTTCGCGCCGTCGAAGATGGTGTTCGGGTCGTCGCCGATCTCCACCCCGGCCAGGGTCGGGAACGCGCAGTCGTCGAGCTCCATCACGACACCCTCGAGCGCCTTCAGGGCCGGGGTGATCTCCAGCAGCCGGAGCTCCACGGGCGTGTCCGGGCCGAGCAACGCACCGCTCGCGATGCGGAACAGCAGGCTGTAGCCGATCTGGCCGGCGGCGCCGGTGACGGCGACCTTCACGGGTGTATTGCTCACGACACGCTCCTCAAGAGGTTTCATCGACGGATTTCCTTCGGACGCTAGCAAGTCCCGCGCCGCTGAGCGACGGTGGGGCTGGTGATCCGCACCACCGGTCCACCGACCTCCCGCCCGATCCGTTCACCCGCCGCCCGCCCCGTGCACCACCGGCCTCCCGGCCGGTCCGTTCACCCGCCTGAGGTTCACCCACCACCGGTCTTCCGCCCGCCATTCACCCGCTGGACGCCGGTACGCCGCCGGACTGTCTCCGCACCGGCCGAGGGTGTGGACAGTCCCTGACTTGTAAGGAGAATCACGATGATGCGAACGGTGCTGCCCCGCCGGTTCGTCCCGATCACCGCCACGGTCCTCGCCGTGGGCGCCGCGGTCCTCGCGCCGCAGGTGACCGGCAAGACCACCTCCCAGCCGACCGCTACCCAGACCTCCGCCCAGAGCTCCCCGACCGCCGGCAAGCACGACGATTTCGTCATCGTCGGGCATCGCGGCGCCTCGGGCTACCGGCCCGAGCACACGCTGGCGTCGTACGAGCTGGCCGCCCGGATGGGCGCCGACTACATCGAGCCGGACCTGGTCACGACGAAGGACCACGTGCTCGTCACCCGGCACGAGCCGGAGATCGGCGGCACCACGGACGTCGCCGTCCACCCGGAGTTCGCCGCCCGGAAGAAGACCAAAGTGCTGGACGGTACGCCGCTGACCGGGTGGTTCACCGAGGACTTCACCCTGAAGGAGCTCAAGACGCTCCGCGCGAAGGAGCGGATCCCGGCGGTCCGGCAGCACAACACCGTGTTCGACGGGCGCTACCAGATCCCCACCCTGCAAGAGGTGATCGACCTGACCAAGCGGCTGTCCCGCGAGCTCGACCGGCCGATCGGCATCTACCCGGAGACCAAGCACCCGACGTACTTCCAGCAGCAGGGCCTCGCGCTCGAGCCGGAACTGGTGAAGACGCTGAACCGCAACGGCCTGAATCGGCCGGAGGCGAAGGTGTTCGTCCAGTCCTTCGAGGTGGCGAACCTCAAGACACTGGACAAGCAGCTCCGGGTCCCGCTGGTGCAGCTGACCAGCTCCGCCGGCGCGCCGTACGACTTCGTCGCCAGTGGTGACAAGCGGACGTACGCCGACATCGTCAGCGCCAACGGGCTTCGCGACGTCGCCCGGTACGCCGATGGGGTGGGTCCGTCGAAGGACCAGGTCATCCCGGTCGACGCCACCGGCAAGCTCGGCACGCCGACCGCGCTCGTCCGGGACGCGCATCGGGCCGGGCTGGTCGTCCACCCGTACACGTTCCGGGTGGAGAACAGCTTCCTGCCGGTGAACTTCCGCAGCTCCACGGTCGCCGCCGAGTCCGGCAACCTGTTCGGCGAGATCGCGGCATACCGGCAGGCGGGCATCGACGGGTTGTTCTCCGACAACACCGACATCGTCGTGGCCGCGGAAGCCGAGTCCCGCTGACGGCAATCTGAGAGCGGCCGCTGTCGGAGGTATCTGACGGGCGGTGCTCGCTGTCCGAGCGGTCTGCAGGGGTGGGCGTCGCTGTCGGCTGTTCGGCCGACGGCGGCGCCGCCCGGCGGGCTGGTTAGATGAGGTGATGATCGAGCGCAAGGTCGCCACCGGGACGGCGACGGTCGAGGCCGAGGCGGACGGGACGTTCGTCCTGCGCGTCGACGGATCGCTGCAGTCCCAGGTCGATCTGGCCGACCCGTCCCACCTGTCCTTCGAGTACGTTCGCCGGATCGGCGACGTCCTCGACGCCTTCGCCCCGCGACGCCAGGCCGTCTCCGTGGTCCACATCGGCGGCGCCGGGCTCACCCTGCCCCGGTACGTCGCGACCACCCGGCCCAGGTCCCGCCAGATCGTGCTCGAACCGGACGAGGACCTGACCGAGTTCGTCCGGGAGACCCTGCCGCTGCCGAAGCGGGCCGGGATCAAGGTCCGCGGCGTCACCGGGCGGGCCGGTATCGCCGAGATCTACGAGGACTCCGTCGACCTGGTCATCGTCGACGCCTTCGTGCACGAGGCGGTCCCGGCCAACCTGGTCACGCTCGAGTTCGCCCTGCAGTGCACCCGCGTACTGCGTCCCGGCGGGGTCATCGTGCTCAACCTGATCGACGGGTCGGCCGGGCTCGCGTTCGTCCGGCGGGTTGCCGCGACCATGCTGAGCGGAGTCGGCGACGGCGTGGTGCTCGCCGAGCGCAAGGTGCTGCGTGGCAAGGGTTTCGGCAACGTCGTGCTGGTGGCATCACCGCGGTCGGTGCCGGATCTGGTCGCACCCGGGCGACGCGCGCAACCGCCGTACGACGTGCTGCCGCTGGGCGAGTTGGCCGGGAAGGCGAATCCGCTGACCGACTCCGAGGGTTTCGTGTCCCCGGCCGCGCCGTCCGGCACCTTCGGCAGGTAGGGCTGGAATGCCCTGCGCCGCGAGCACCAAGGAACATCCGACGCAGGGCACCAACCCGGAGAACTGGACAATCTGCGGTCAGGTTCGGTCAGCGAGCGGGCGGGACAGGGGTGACTCCGGGTAGCTTTGCCGGGTGTCCGTCGCCAGAGTCGCTGCCCTGACCTACTACCCCGTGAAAGGTCTCGCCGGGGTGTCCGTCGAGCATGCCGAGGTGACACCGACCGGCCTGCTGCACGACCGGAGCTTCATGCTGGTCGAGCCCGACGGCACCTTCCTGAGCCAGCGCAGCGTGCCCGCGATGGCCCCCCTGCGTGTCACCGTCCTCGGCGACGGCGAGGCGCTCAGGCTGTCCGCCGACGGCGCCGGCGACCTCGAAGTACCGGTCGCGTACGACGGGAAGCGGCGCGACGTGAGCCTGTTCGGCAAGTGGTTCGGCGCCGGCGTGGTCCAGGACCCGGCCGCGGACGAGTGGTTCTCCGAGCGGATCGGGAAGCCCGCGGGGCTGGTGCGGGTGACGCCCGAGCACGAGCGGCCCGGCTGGGGCGTGCACAAGGGGCAGACCGGCTTCGGCGACGCGCACGCGCTGCTGATCACCTCCCTGTCGTCCCTGGACGGCCTGAACGAGCGGATCGTGGAGACGGGCGGCGACCCCATCCCGATGAACCGCTTCCGGCCGAACCTCGTCATCTCCGGCTGGGACGAGCCGCACACCGAGGACAAGGTGCTGCGCGCGTCCGCGGGCGAGGTGGAGTTCGGGTACGCCGCTCGTGCGATCCGCTGCGCAGTACCGACGGTGAACCAGGCCACGGGGGAGAAGAGTGGACCCGAGCCCACGCGCACCCTCGCGCAGTACCGGCGGCAGCCCGACTACGGCGGCGGCGTCAGCTTCGGCATGAAGGCGGCGGTGCTGAGGTCGGGGCGGATCGCTGTGGGCGATGAGATCCTGGTACAGGAATGGCTGCCGCAAGGTCCCGACCCTGCCCCCGCCAGCCGCTAATCTTCGAGACTCCACTGACCTCTGGGGAGTCGGCGCGCGTCGCACCGGAGGCCCATCAACTAGCACGCAACGGCGTACGGACCGACAGGAAGTACCGCGTTCTCGCTGCGCCTCGACCGCCTTGGTGAGCGTGGAGGGTGACGTTGCCAGCGGCAACTTCCTGTTGTTCGGTACGGCCGTGCCGGGCGAGGACGTGGCCCGCTGCGAACGACAGGGCTACTCGCCGATGCTTCAGTTCCAGTGCTGTCACCTGAGCGCCCTCCGCCTGCTAGTGCCCTGCGTCGGATGCTCCTTGGCGCTTGCGGCGCCCAGGCACGCACCTCACCGCCGCAATCACTCAAACAACATCCGACGCAGGGCACTAGAAGGTCATTGGGGTGCCTGGGGTGGGTAGGTGGAGGCGGTTGGTCAGGTTGGCGGTGGTGAAGGTTTTGGTCAGGTGGTCGGGGCCTTCGGTGAAGTGGGACCAGCCTTCGGTGTGGACGGGGACGATTGCGGCGGGGGTGAGGAGGCGGGCGGCTTCGGCTGCGGCCTCGGAGGTGAGGGTGAGCGGGGCGCCATCCAGGAGGGTCGTGCGGGCGGCGCCGGCGAAGAGGAGGGCTACGTCGACAGCGCCAGCCGCGACGCCGGGGATTGTGCCAGCAGAGAGCCGCGCGACGATCTCGGCGACCAGGCCGACTGAGGCGTTGTCGCCGGAGACGTAGAGCGTCGGCAGGTCGGTGCCGCTCAGCAGGAAGCCGGTGACGACGCCGGTGATGGGTTCGGCGCCTTCGGGGCCGTGGCGGGCGGGGAGGCTGGTGACGGTGAGGGTGCCGCCGTCGGGGCGGGGGAGTTCGATCGACTCCCACGTCTCCAGGCCGCGAACGCCGTCGACGCGAGTGGCGGCGGCGGGGGTCGACAGCACCAGCGGGATCCACGGCAGCAGGGCGCGGCCGGAGTCGTCGAGGTTGTCCTTGTGCTGGTCGTGGGAGAGCAGGACGGCGTCGATCGGGCCGAGGTCGGCGGGCTGCACAGCAGGGCCGGTGAGCTTCTTCATCACGCGGCCGGGCAACTGGTACTCGCGCGGCTCGTCGAACGCGGGATCGGTCAGGAAGGCGAGGCCGCCGAGGCTGATCAGGGCGGTCGGTCCGCCCACGTGGGTGATCTTCATGCCTCCATCGTTCACCGCGAGATCCAGCTGAACCACCTGTACGTCGAACGCGGCCTCGACGTGATGAGCCACGCGGACCTGGTGATCCTGCCGAGCTGGGACCCCGAGCGCGAGCCTTCCGGCTTGCTGGTCGAGGCGATCCGCGAGGCCCACGCACGCGGTGCGACGGTGGTCGGCCTTTGTATCGGGGCGTTCCTGGTTGCGGCGAGCGGGATCGCCGATGGCCGGGAGGTGGTGACGCACTGGCGCTGGGCGGATCGCCTGGCCGCGCAGTACCCGAAGGTGAAGGTCCGGGCGGACGTGCTCTGGTCGGACCTCGGCGACCTCGTCACCTCGGCCGGTACGGCGGCTTCGCTCGACTGTTGTCTGCACCTGGTTCGCACGCATCACGGGGTCGAGTTGGCCGAGCGCCTGGCCCGCGCGATCGTGGTCGCCCCGCACCGCAGCGGCTCGCAGGCGCAGTACATCCCGGTGCCGGTGCCGCCGGATCCGTCGGACGACGTGATCGAGCGGGCGATGGTGTGGGCCCGGTCGAGGCTTGACCAGCCGGTCTCGCTGGACGAATGGGCCGCGGCGGTGGCGCTGTCCCGGCGTACGTTCACCAGACAGTTTCGCCTGCGAACCGGCAGCAGCGGCCAGGCGTGGCTGCTCAGGCAGCGGCTGGATCGGGCCAGACTGCTGCTGGAGACCACCGACCAACCGGTCGAGCGGATCGCGACGGAGAGCGGATTCGGCTCCAGCGCGGCCCTCAGGCATCACTTCCACCTGGTCCTCGGTACTACGCCGCAGCGCCATCGCCAGGACTTCAAGGCCCCGAGGTGACAGCGCAGCGGCGCGCGATATATCTTGACGTCAAGAAAACTATCTTGATGTCAAGAAACATCTGACTGAGGGGAACGACCCACCATGGCCAAGATCAAGGTGACCAACCCCGTCGTCGAGCTCGACGGCGACGAGATGACCCGGATCATCTGGCAGTTCATCAAGGACCGCCTGATCCACCCCTACCTCGACGTCGACCTCGAGTACTACGACCTCGGCATCGAGCACCGGGACGCCACCGACGACCAGGTCACCATCGACGCGGCCAACGCGATCAAGCAGTACGGCGCCGGCGTCAAGTGCGCGACCATCACGCCGGACGAGGCGCGAGTCGAGGAGTTCGGCCTGAAGAAGATGTGGGTCTCCCCGAACGGCACGATCCGCAACGTCCTCGGCGGCGTGGTGTTCCGCGAGCCGATCATCATCTCGAACATCCCGCGGCTCGTCCCGAGCTGGACCAAGCCGATCATCATCGGCCGTCACGCCCACGGCGACCAGTACAAGGCGACCAACTTCAAGGTCCCCGGCGCCGGCGAGCTGACCATCACCTTCACCCCCGAGGACGGCTCGGAGCCGATCCAGCACGTGGTCGCCGACTACGGCCCCGACGGCGGCGTGGCGATGGGCATGTACAACTTCAACAAGTCCATCGAGGACTTCGCGCGCGCCTCGTTCTCCTACGGCCTGCAGCGCAACTATCCGGTGTACCTGTCCACCAAGAACACCATCCTCAAGGCGTACGACGGCGCCTTCAAGGACATCTTCCAGAGCATCTTCGACGAGGAGTTCAAGGAGGAGTTCGACCAGAACGGGCTGACTTACGAGCACCGGCTGATCGACGACATGGTCGCGTCCGCGATGAAGTGGGAGGGCGGCTACGTCTGGGCCTGCAAGAACTACGACGGCGACGTGCAGTCCGACACCGTCGCGCAGGGCTTCGGCTCGCTCGGCCTGATGACGTCGGTGCTGATGACGCCGGACGGCAAAACAGTCGAGGCCGAGGCCGCGCACGGCACCGTCACCCGGCACTACCGCCAGCACCAGCAGGGCAAGCCGACGTCGACCAACCCGATCGCGTCGATCTTCGCCTGGACCGGTGGACTGAAGCACCGAGGCAAGCTGGACAGCACCCCCGAGGTGATCGGCTTCGCCGAGGCCCTCGAGCAGGTCTGCGTGGAGACCGTCGAGGAAGGCAGGATGACCAAGGACCTCGCGCTGCTGGTCGGCAAGGACCAGGAGTGGCTCAGCACCGAGGCCTTCCTGGCCGCGCTGGACGAGGACCTGCAGAAGAAGGTCGGCTGACCTCAGGCCCGTACGGCGGACCGCGCCTCCCGCCAGGGGGTCGCGGTCCGTTGCCGGTTCAGAGCAGCAGGAAGAGGGTGTAGAGGGCCGGGGTGGCGAAGGTGACCAGCAGGATCCAGGCCATCATCTTGTGACCGGGCTTGGCGCCGTCGAGGTTGGAGACGAAGTGCACGACCGCGCCTTCCTCGGTATGGCGGCTCAACCCCATCCGCTTGGCGTCCTCGGGCCGGCGGTCGGGCCGCTCGTCGGCGAGCGCGTCGGGTGGAATGCCGAACAGCGCAGGCCGGGCAGCTTCGAGATCGTCTCGCTCGCCGTACATCCGGCCTCCCGCAGAGTGGGTGGAGGCTCAAGCTAACCCCGCGCCGGAGGCTGACTCAAGCACCTTCCCCCATCGTCCCACCCACAAGACGAAACGGCGGCCCGAGCCTCGCCGAGCCGCCGTCCGGTACTTCGCCAGGTAGTCACCCGACCACTACTTGAAGTCGACCACCCACGCGACCCGCGTCTTCTCTTTACAACCCACTCCAAGGATGCCGCAGGCGAAACCGCCGTCCTTGTAAGTGGAATCGCCGCGGCCGACGCCGAGCTCGTCCAGCCCGCAGTTGAACAGGGTCCCTGAGCTCTGCGACCTAAGCCGTTCGAAGGCCTTTTTCGCGGACATCCCGTCGCCGCCGGCCGCCGCCTTGGACGCCTCGGTCTCGGAGACGTCCCCGCTGGCGGCTCGCCCCTCAGCGTCGTTGCGAGCGCTGCCGGTCAGGTTGCTGTTCCGGCGCAGCGGCGCGCACCCGTTGGTCGTCCGCGCCTCGTCGACCAGCGAGAACAGTTCCGCCTCTTCCCCGCTCATGCTGCCGTTGTCTGCCGGCGGCGGAGGGGCGGACGGCGTCGGCGTTCTCGACGAGGAGGTGGTGGTCGTCGGCCGGTCGGACGGGTCCGGATCCTCGGTGGTGCCGGTGCTCGGTGGCGTCGACGGCTCCGTGCCGGTGCCCGGGCCGTCCGTGGAGCCGCTCGTCGGTCCGTCGGTGGGAGTCGTCGACGAGATGTCGCCGGGAGTCACCGGCGCGGACGGCTTCGGCGTACGGGTGGACGGCGACGCGGTCGGGCTCCCTGGGTCGTCCGGAGCCATCGGCGTGGCCCCGGTCGGCTGGTTCGTCGTGATGATGTAGGTGTCGTCGTCTCTGGTGACGTACGGAACCGAGGCGTCGGCCTGGTCCGCTTGCGGTTGGTGCAGCAGGATCCAGGAGATCGGCGTGATCACCAGCGCCAGCGTGCCGAGTGCCACCAGGGCGCGCCGGGCCCGGGACGGGGTCGAGGCTGCCCTCCTGCTCGGCCGGCGACGGGCGCCTGCTCCTCGCTCTGACATTACGTGCGTGTTCCCTTCACGGTCGCCCGAAGACGTGCCTCATTCGTCTCACCGCGAGTCCTCTTCAGTTTCGTCGTACCGGAAGTTCGTCGTTCCCCGCGGGATCGTGGCCAGGCACCCCTGGTTACCGAACAGAAACCTTAACCGAGGTGAAAGGTCACCGTTACGGGTCCGCGAGTCGTCTTAACGAATACCGAAGATTCGGCTCAGCCGCCGAAGTCCTGGACCCAGCTGCCGTTGCCCCACTCGGGCTTGACCTGGCCGCTGTCGTAGCCGATCCCGATCATCGTGTAGCTGCAGTTCAGGATGTTCTTCCTGTGGCCCTCGCTGTTCATCCAGCCCTCCACGACGGCCCCCGCGGTCTTGTAGCCGACAGCGATGTTCTCGGCCATCGATCCGCCGCTGAAGCCGGCCGCCTTCATCCGGTCGAACGGCGAGCGGCCGTCCAGGCTGTTGTGGTCGAAGTAGTGGTTCAGGACCATGTCCGACGCGTGCGCCTCGGCCGCCTGGGTCAGCGCGCTGTTGGTCCGCAGCGGTCCACAGCCCGCCTTCGCACGCTCCTGGTTGGTGAGCTGCAGCACCTGGGCCTCCGCGCTACCACTGCTGGGCGCCGGCAGCTTCTTCGTCGGCTTCCTGGTCGGAGTGGCGCTCGTGGTGGGCTTCGTGCTCGGCTGCGGCGACCGCGTGCCCTCGCGGCTCGGTGCCGTGGCCGTGCGGCTCGGCGTTGCCTTGGGGGTCTTGGACGGTGTCTTCGAGGGAGTCGCACTCGGCGTCGCGCTCGGAGTGAGCGGCGGCGTGCTCAGCTCTTCCGTCGGGGTGGACGAGTCGTCGGTCGCGACGGTCAACGGCTCGTGCTGGCTGGTCGGGCTGGTCGTGTCGCGAGTCACGTACCAGCCGCCGCCCGCCACCAGCGCGAGTACGGCCAGTGCTCCCAGGATGGGTGCCGCTACGCCGCTGCGGCGACGCCGCCTACTCCCGTGCCGCCCGACCGAGGGCCCGTCGTAGTGCGGTTCGTGCTGGTCCTCGTACTGCTCGTCGTACTGGCGCCGCGCGTCGTACTGCGGGTCATATGGCGGCTGATGCTGCGTTTCGTAGTTCGGTTGGTACTGCGAGTCGCCCCAGCCGTAGTTGTCCGGTTCCTCCGGAAAGAAGGAATTCCGGCCGTTGGGTGAGTCGGTCATGGAACCAGCGAGCCTCTCGTCGTCGTCCGTCGATTTCCCGTGATCCCCGGTCCGCGCCGCGGCGGCAGCCGCCGAGGCACGCCACGGACCGTAGCCGATCTCGGCAGCGACCACGACCCCTTGCGGCCTTCCTCACGCACGCATTGACGAACCTTTAACGGCAGCCCTGTACCGTCCTAGACCTCAAACAAGAGGTTGACCCCGTGCGAGCAGTCGTAGGTTCAGGCCCGGTCGGTACCGCGGTGGCGCAACTGCTGGTGGAGCGCGGTGAGCAGGTGAGACTGATCACCCGCAGCGGAACCGGGCCGGATCTCCCTGGTCTCGAGAAGATGCGGGCCAACGCGGCGGACCCGGCGGCGTTGACCGCCCTCGTCGAGGGCGCGGACACCCTGTTCAGCTGCGGTGGCCCCGCCTACGACCGCTGGCCCGTGGACTGGCCGCCGCTCGGGGCATCGTTGATCGAGACCGCCGCGGCCACCGGCGCGGTACTGCTCACCACCGGGAATCTGTATTCCTACGGCGTGCCCGATGGACCCATGAAGGAAAGCGATCCGGAGCGGCCGAACTCGGTCAAGGGCAGGGTCCGCTCGAAGCTCTGGGCCGACGCGTTGGCGGCCCACCAAGCGGGCCGGATCCGCACTGCGGAGGTGCGTGGATCGGACTACCTGGGGGCTGGCGCTGTGTCGTTCTTCACTGTCGGCGTGCTGCCCGGGGTTCTGGCCGGTAAACGGACGCTGGTCCCGGCGGATCTGGATGCCCCGCACAGCTGGACCGCCGTGACGGATGTCGCCCGGACCCTCGTCGCGGTCGCCTCCGACGAGACGGCCTGGGGGCGGACCTGGCACGTCCCCAGCCCGGCGCCGACCTCCCTGCGCGACCTGACCACCCAGGCCGCGGCGATCGCCGGAGTACGGGCTCCTCGGTTGTCGTCGATGCCGCCGGCCGTGCTCTGGCTCGGTGGGTTGGTGAACAAGCAGGCGCGCGGGATCCGGGAACTGCAGTACCAGTTCCGGCGACCCTTCGTGCTCGATTCCTCGCAGGCCGAAAGGGCTTTCGGCATCGTGACGGTGCCGACCGCCGACGCGCTCGCGGAGACCGTCGCCGCGATCAGGCCGAGCGGGCGATGACGATGTCGGCGATGACCTTCCAGCCCAGGCTGCGGTAGAGGCGCAAGCCGTCGATCGAGGCGATCAGGATGCCGCGCTTGGCGCCCTGAGCGGCCGCGGTCTCGACCAGCGAGGCCATCACCGCACTGCCGAGGCCGCGCCGGCGATGCGCCGGATCCGTCTCGATCCGATCGGCGACGGCGTCCTCGCCGACCACCGCCATCCGGCCGCTGGAGACCACGCCGCCGTGCAGGGTGGCTCTGGTGATGATCAGGTCCGACTCGAGCTCGGAGTGCAGGGCATAGCGCTCGCTCAGCTGCAGGGCGGGCTGCTCCGACAGCTGGATCGTCATCAGCCAATCCTGGTCGCGCTGCACCTCCAGACCGAGGTCCTCGAGCTGTTCGATCCGGGCCTCGCGGTCGTCGGTGGCCAGCGTCACCCAGCCGGCGCCCCGGCCGCTGCCGGCGGCCTTGGCCAGTTCGGCGGCACGCTCGACCCGCTCGGGTTTGTCGTCCGCGTCCAGGACGACGTACTCCATCGCGCGGTTCTCCTCGCCCGCACGGACGGTCAGGATCCCGTCGTTGTCATCCTCGACAGTGGTCCAGCCACGCGATACAGACCACCCGGCCTGCCAGCGGCGGACGAGTTCCTCACGATCTCTCACTCGACGATTCAACCAGTCAGAACGCCGCACGGCGAGGGGAAGATGTGTCGTCTGTCACCAAGTGGTCGCAGAAACGCAGATTCGTTACCTTCCCGGGCCGGATCGGCAACCCCCGAATCAAGTGATCGGCCGACGCGCGGCAGTGTCGGTTGGCGACCGGCGGGGTCAGTCGGTGCGGAGCAGGTCGAAGCAGTGCGTGTCGAGGAAGCGGCCGTCGCGGGTCGGGCTGGCCGACCGCTCGACCCCGACCTCGGTGAACCCGTTGACCTCGGCAACGTGCATCGAGGCGGTGTTGCCCTCGGCAGCGAACAGCGCCAGCCGCCGCCGGCCGAGCCCACCGTCCTCGACCGGGGTGAAGGCGTGCCGGATCACGAGTCCGACCGCCTTCGACATCACGCCGCGGCCGCGCGCGTCCGGGTGTGCCCAGTAGCCGATCTCGCCCATCGTCTGGTCGATCCGGTTCCGCAGGTCGAAGACGCTCACGTTGCCGAGCAGTTCGTCGGTGTCCGGATCGACGATCACCCACGTCACGCCCTCGCCGCTCGCGCGGATCTCCTGCCGGCTCTCGATGAAGCTCTCCGCGGCGTCGAGCGTGTACGGCGAAGGAAGCCCGGCGAGCCACATCTGGGTCCGTTCGTCACTGCACGCCTCGGCAACCCGCTTCGCGTCCGTACTGCGAAACTCGCGCAACCGCACGCCGTCGGCCTCGAGCACCGGCACCGACCACCAGTGGCCCTGCGGCTCGGGATCGTCGTCGCGGGTGATCGAGGCGATCCACTCGTCCTTGCGGACGCCCCGCGCCACACCGTGGGCGGGAGCCATCACGAGGTTGCGGAAGCCGCTCTTCCAGGCGACCCGGCGGGATCCCCAGTTACCGACGTACGCACGCCAGATGACGCGCTCCCAGCCCTGGTCGAAGGCATACCCGAGGGTGAGCTTCACCGCCCGCGTCATCACGCCGTTGCTCCGGGCCCACGGCGCGAGCCCGAACCCGATCTCACCGACGCCACCCGCGCCCGGACGCAGGTCGATCGTGCCGGCGTAGCGTCCGTCGTACTCGATCGCCCAGCCCCAGGAACTGCCGTCCCGCCAGCCCGACGGGATGAATTCGGTCAGGTACTGCTCGGCGTGCTGCCACTCGTACGGCACCGGGATGGTGGTCCACTGCTGCATCACCGGGTCCTGGCAGACGTCGAAGGCCGGCTTGATGTCCGCGCTGGTGTGCGCACGCAGTGTCACGGTGCCGTCGGTCAGTGCCGGGACGTCCTCGGGGAATCGCATGCCTCAGCCTGACAAGCCGGGCCGCTCGCGGCAACGAGGTTTCGCGGTACAGGCACAGGAATCAACACAATCGGACTGCGAAAGGGCATTTGAGACCTTAGGCTGTCGAGTGTGAACGCAGCCGGACCGAACGCTGAGCCCTCCCGTGGCCGGGGCGGTCAGCTGGCCGCCCAGCGGCAGGCCACCATCGTTGCCGAGGTCAACGGCCGCGGCGCGATCACGGTCGCCGAGCTGGTCGAGCGGTTCGGCGTCTCCGACATGACGATCCGCCGCGACCTGGACGCCCTGGATTCCAGCGGCCTGCTGCACAAGGTGCACGGCGGCGCCACCTCGGTCGGCCTGCGCAGCGCGCACGAGCCCGGCTTCGACGCCAAGCTCACCCAGGAGTCCTCGGCGAAGCACGCGATCGCCGCCGAGGCCGCCCGCCGGGTCCAGCCGGACAGCGCGATCGGCATCGGCGCCGGGACGACCACCTACGCATTCGCCCGGCAACTGCTCCGGGTGGAGAACCTGACCGTGGTGACGAACTCGGCCCGCATCGCCGACGTCTTCCACGGCAACAGCCGCTCCGACCGCACGGTGGTCCTGATCGGTGGCATCCGCACCCCGTCGGACGCCCTGGTCGGCCCGATCGCGACCGCGGCCCTGCAGTCACTCCACCTCGACATGCTCTTCCTCGGCGCCCACGGCGTAGACGCCGAGCACGGTCTCAGCACCCCGAACCTGATGGAGGCCGAGACCAACCGAGCCTTCATCGCCGCCAGCCGCGAGGTGGTCCTGGTCGCCGACCACACCAAGTGGGGCACCGTAGGCCTCAGCACCTTCGCCACCTGGTCCGACCTGGACGTAGTAGTCACCGACGCCGGCCTCCCCGCCGCCGCCCGCAAATCCATGCGAGAAACCGGCTGCGACCTGATCATCGCCTCCTGACCGGCTCCCCGCGTCAGGAGACGCGGGAGGCGCCGGGGGAGGGGGTGGCCGAGAGTGAGGCTGGCGGGGTGAAGGAGTGCGCGGCGAAGGCCTCGGTGATGGCGGTGAGGGTGGAGGCGGTCGCGGAGGTTTCGACCAGGGCGATGATGCAGCCGCCGAAGCCGCCGCCGGTCATGCGGGCGCCCAGGGCACCAGCGGCGAGGGCGGTGTCCACGGCGACGTCGAGTTCGGGGACGGTGATCTCGAAGTCGTCGCGGAGGGAGGCGTGGGAGGCGGTGAAGAGCGGGCCGACCTCGCGCAACCGCCCGGCACGCATCAGGGCGACGGCCTCCTCGACCCGGCGGATCTCGGTGACGACGTGGCGGACGCGGCGGCGTACGACGTCGCCGGACAGGCGGGCCAGCGCGTCGTCCAGGTCCTCGAAGGCGACCGAGCGCAGAGCCGGTACGCCGAGTTCGGCCGCGGCCTGTTCGCAACTCTTGCGCCGGGCCGCGTACTCGCCGTCCACGTGTCGGTGCGGCGCCTTCACGTCGACGACGAGCAGGCTGAGCCCCTCGGCCTCGGGGTCGAAGGGGATCTGATCGGTCGACATCGCGCGGATGTCGAAGTACAGGGCGTGGCCGGCGGTGCAGCACATCGAGGCCATCTGGTCCATCAGGCCGACGGGCGCCCCGACGTAGTGGTTCTCCGCGCGCTGGGCGAGGCGGGCGACCTCGGCCGGGTCGACCTCGATGTCCCGCAGGCCGAGCAGGGCGACGGCCGTCGCACACAGCAGGGCGGCCGAAGAGGAAAGGCCCGCGCCTGAAGGAAGATCCGAGTCCACCAGCAGGTTCGCCCCGCCGATGTCGTAACCCGCCTCACGAAGTACCCACGCGGCACCGGCCGGATAGGCGGCCCAGTCCTTCACGGACCCCGGCGACACGTCGGCCAGCGCGAACTCGATGACACCGGGCCGGCCGGAAGTAGCGACGCCGATCACACCGTCGGTGCGCGCCGACGCGGTCACCTGGATCTGGTTGGGCAGCGCGATCGGCAGCACCAGGCCGTCGTTGTAGTCGGTGTGCTCACCGATCAGGTTGACCCGGCCGGGTGCGCGCCAGACCCCGTCGGGTTCGGTGCCGAAGACCTCCGCGAACTTGCTCACGAACCAACCTTCCGCAGGGTCTCGGCCACGTCCTCGGGCCTGGTATCGGAAATGAAGGCGCCCATCCCGGACTCCGAACCGGCAAGATACTTGATCTTGTCCGCGGCCCGCCGGATCGACAACAACTCGAGGTGCAGGTAGCCCAGTTCCCGATCCACCCGGACCGGCGCTTCGTGCCAGGCCGCGATGTAGGGCAGCCGGTCGCCGTACAGGCCGTCGAAGCGGCGCAGTACGTCGAGGTAGAGCTGGGCGAAATCGTCGCGCTCGGTGGTGCTCAGGTCCGCGATCCCGGCCAGTTGCCGGTGCGGATAGAGGTGTACCTCGACCGGCCAGCGGGCCGCCTCGGGCACGAACGCGGTCCAGTTCTCGTTCTCCGCGATGATCCGGGTGCCCTCCTTGCGCTCCGCGGCCAGCACATCGGCGAAGAGGTTGCTCCCGGCAACTTCCTGGTGCTCGCGGGCCCGCGCCAGCAGGTTGTTGATCCGCGGCGGCAGGAACGGGTACGCGTAGATCTGCCCGTGCGGGTGGCTCAGCGTCACGCCGATCTCACGGCCCCGGTTCTCGAACGGGAACACGTACTCCACGTCCAGGCGGGCGCGCAGTTCGGCGGACCGGTCGGCCCAGGCCTCCACCACCAGCCGGGCCTCGCCCTGGGAGAGGTCGGTGAACGACTTGTTGTGGTCGCTGGTGAAGCAGACCACCTCGGCCCGGCCGGGTCCGGCGAACGAGGGGAACCGGTTCTCGAACACGGCCACGTTGTAGTCGTGGTCCGGAATCTCGGTCGGGTTGCCCGGCTTGGTCGCGCACAGCGGGCACTGGTCGGCCGGCGGCAGGTAGGTCCGGGTGTTGCGGTGCGTCGCGTAGGTGATCACGTCACCGGTCAGCGGGTCGGTCCGCAGCTCCACCTGAGGCTTGGGCGCGGGCAGCCCGCGGGTGTCCTCGAGGGGCACCCGGACCGGGGTGTCGGCGGGGTCGTAGTAGATCAGTTGCCGGCCGTCGGACAAGGTGGTGTCCGTCCGGCGGGCGCCTCGAGGTGTGTTCATCGTCCGGCTTCCTGGTCCGACTTGCTGCGGGTGCGGGCCGCTGACGGCCTCCCCGACCATGACTTGGCCATGAATCATCGTAAACCAACAAGTTCGAACATGCATCGTGAGGCCCGCCGCCGTTACCCTGGACCGATGGACGTCGCCCTACCATCGCGCTCTCTCCCGCCGACCAGGACAGGGCGCTAGGAATCCCCCAACCATGAACCAGACCCTGCTCAACATCGTCCTGATCTTCATCTTCGTCCTGATCGGTGGCGTCTTCGCCGCGGCCGAGATGGCCCTGGTCTCCCTGCGGGAGAGCCAGCTCAAGTCGATCTCCCAGCGCGGCCGACGCGGCGAGACCGTCGCCCGGGTGGCCGCCAACCCGAACCGCTTCCTGTCCGCCGTGCAGATCGGCGTGACCCTGATGGGCTTCCTGTCCGCCGCCTTCGGTGGCGCGACGCTGGCCGACGGGCTGGCGCCGCACCTGCAGGATCTCGGCCTGCCGGAGTCCGTGGCGAACACCGTCGCCCTGGTGCTGATCACCATCGCGATCTCCTACGTGTCGATCGTGGTCGGCGAGCTCGCGGCCAAGCGGCTCGCCCTGCAGCGGGCCGAGACCTTCGCGCTCGGCCTGGCCCCGCTGGTGGACCGGATCGCCTCGATCGCCCGGCCGGTGATCTGGCTGCTGTCCAGGTCGACCGACCTGGTGGTCCGCGCGCTCGGCGGTGACCCGAACGCGAACCGCGAGGTGATGTCGGACGAGGAGCTCCGCGAGATCGTCTCGGCGCACGAGTCGCTCGGCGAGGAGGAGCGCCGGATCGTGGACGACGTGTTCGAGGCCGGTGGACGCCAGCTCCGCGAGCTGATGCTGCCCCGGACCGAGGTGGATTTCGTCGACGCCGAGATGCCGGCGTACAAGGCGGTGAAGTTCGCGGCCGAGCGGCCGCACTCGCGGTACCCGGTGATGAACGGGTCGGCCGACGACATCGTCGGGTTCGTGCACGTCCGCGACCTGTTCGACCCGGCGGTCGCCTCGCGGTCGGTCCGGGTCGGCGATCTGGCCCGCGACGTGCTGATGCTGCCCGACACCGCGAAGCTGCTGCCGACGCTGACCGAGATGCGCCGCCGCAGTACGCATCTCGCGATCGTGCTGGACGAGTACGGCGGTACCGCGGGCATCGTGACGCTCGAGGATCTGGTCGAGGAACTGATCGGCGACATCAAGGACGAGTACGACGATGAGTCGGCCGAGACGACCCGGTTGCGCAGTGGCGATGTCGAGGTGGACGGCCTGCTGAACCTGGACGACTTCGCCGACGAGACCGGGGTGGAGCTCCCGGACGGCCCGTACGAGACGGTGGCCGGGTGGCTCGCTGCCCAGCTCGGCCGGGTCCCGGCGGTCGGCGACGAGGCGCAGTTCGACGGCTACAAGATGACCGTCACCAAGATGGACGGCCGCCGGGTGGCGCGCGTCCGGGTGCACCGGGTGGTCGCGGACGAGCCGCTCCCGGAGACTGTCGCGGGGACGGTCGTCGTCACGGAGTAAGGGCTTCGACCGGGGCCGGCTCGAGGATCCGCAGCCGCCCGAGTACGACGATGCCGCCGGCAACGAAGCCGAGTCCCTGCACGACCAGCACCGGGATGATGCCGACGACGTCGCCGAGCACACCCGCGACGGCGATGCCGACCAGCAGCGCGACTCCCTCGGCGGCGAAGAGCGCGCCGAACACCCGGCCGCGGGAGGCGTCGTCGGTCAGCCGCTGGATCACCGTCATCGACCCCGCGATCAGGAACGCACCGGGTAGCCCGACCAGCACCATGCAGACGAACGCGGGCGCCAGGCTGTTCCAGAACAGGGGATAGCAGAACATCGCCAGGTCGATCAGCCCGAACACGACCGCGCCGTACCCCCACATCTTCGCGGCCGAGAACCGGGAGCCGACAGCGGCCGCGACCAGCCCGCCCACGATCCCGCCGATCGCCTGCGACGAGGTGATCAGCCCGTACGCCGTACCGTCGCCGCCCAGCTCGGCGGACACGAACGGCGCGAACAAGGTGCTCATGGCCCCTTCTCCGACGCCTGTGACCAGTCCGAAGACGAATACCAGTCGCATCGCCGGGCCGCCTACGCAGATCCGGAGTCCCTCTATCCATTCGGCTTTCACCTTCAGTACTGCGGGTCGCAGGCCGCCGGCACGTTCGAGTTGGAGTGGCTCCGGGCGATGCCGTACGCCGATCAGCAGTGCCATCGCTATCAAGTAGGTCGCGGCGTCTACCAGCGCGAGCAGGGGGAGTCCGCCGATCGCTGCGAGGACACCCCCGAGCGCGGCACCGACCAGGCGGGCGACATCGCTGGTCTGGCTGTTCAGCGCGTTCGCTGTGACGAGTTGCCGTGGTTCCACCAGCAGCGGCACGAGTGACTGCTCGGCCGGCCGGAAGAATTGCTGCAGGCAACTTTGTGCGAGCACCACCAGGTAGATCACCCAGATGGTGGAGTCGTCGCGGACCACCAGCAGCGGCAGCAGGACGAACGCGTGTGCCAGGTTGGTGAAGATCATCGTCCGCCGCCGGTCCCACCGGTCGACGAACACGCCCGCCAGCGAGCCGAGCACCACCAGCGGCAGGAACGACGCGAGCAGCAGACCACCCGAGGCCAGCGTCGAACCCGTCAGCGCGTACACGTGGTACGCGAGCCCGATCCGCAGGATCCAGTCCCCAGTCAGCGAGATCAACCCGGCGCTCAGTACCAGCCGATAGTCCCGCTGACGAGCCAGCACCTCCCAGAGGTTCTTCACTGGCTCTCCTCCGCCGGTGACACGGTGACGATCCGGGTGATGTCGACCAGGCGGCTGCCCGGCGGCCGGGTGGACTTGTCGTCGATCGGGCGCTCATCGACGTACCGCTGGAGCAGTCCGCTGATCTGCTCCTCGAGCTCGGCCAACTCGTCGCCGGTCAGGTAGATCCCGGTGTGTCCGATGCCGGCGTTCTCCCGCCAGACCTCTGGCTCCTCCGGCCGCTGCTGCTGCCAGTCAGCCAGGGCACCGAGGGCTCGCTCGGCCAGCAGTTGTTCGAGTATGTCGGCCGCAGCCGCTGCCTCGGGGTTCAGCTTCGCGTCGCGCCACGACTGCGACGTGGAAACGAGGCGCCAGGGCCGCTCCCGGTTGTCCTTCCCCGGCGCCGGCTCCACGAAGTCGTACTTCGCGAGCTGCCGCAGGTGATGAGAAGCCAACGCCTGACTGATCCCAAGCCGCCGCGCCGCGTCAGCCGCGGTCAACGGCCCCTCCTTCCCCAGCAAGGCCTGCAGATCCAGCCGCACCGGGTGCGCCATCGCCCGAATAGCCAACGGATCATCCAACAACCGCCGCCTACGCGGATCATTCGCCGATTCCAAAGACATGCTTGGAATAGTGAACCCGACGCTGGAGAGATGTCAAGCTGTTGCTTGGAATAGGCACCTGGCGAGCTAGCGAGCTAGCGATCAGCCGCCCCCGCGAGGGTTGGATCCACAGCAACTGGCCCGACGTGCGCCAACCACAACCCGTCAAGGCTTCCCAGGGTGTGGCGGCTTTGAAGGTTTCGGCTTCTTCACGCCCTTGGTTGGCGCGGTCTTGGTGGGCTTGCTGGTGTGGCTGCGCTGGGTGGAACGGGCGGTCGGCTGTGGGGCTGCTGAGGTTCCGGCCACTGTCTGGGATGGCGTTGGAGTCGCCTTGGGGGTGGTGGTGCTGGAGTCGGGGGTGAGGTTGTTGGTGGCGGGGGCCTTGAGGGTGTTTGCGTCGAGGAGGATTCCGACGATTGCCGCGATCGCCAGTGCGGTTGTCGCGCCGGCGGTCACCAGCAGCTTTCGGGATGGCTGGCGAGACACCTCGACAGGCGGTGCTTCAACAGGCTGGGCGTCGGCCTTCGTGGGTAGGGCGATGGACTCCGTGGTGGCTGCCTCAGTCGGGTGGATGATGACTGGAGGCCTTGCGCCGTTGGCGATCTGGGCTGCGGTGGGGCGCTGTGTGGGGTCCTTGGCCAGTAGCCAGAAGAGGAAAGACTCGAACTCGCCCGAGAGTTCGGGGCGAATGTCGCTGGGTGGGATAGCGGTGGTCTCGACGTGTTGGTACATGATCGAGGCCGGCTCGTCGGCCAGGAACGGTGGATGGCCGGTGACGAGTTGGTACAGCACGCAGCCCAGGGCGTAGACGTCTGACGGCGCCTCGGCGGGCTTGCCGAGCGCGCGTTCTGGCGACAGGTAATGGCTGGTGCCGACGATCTGACCGGTCGCCGTCAACGTGGTCGTGGTGTCGTTGAGGAAGCGCACGATGCCGAAGTCGGCGACCTTGACGGTGCCGTCGTCGGCCAGCAGGAGGTTGCCGGGCTTGATGTCGCGGTGCACGATGCCGATCCGATGAGCTGCCGCCAACCCGGCCGCCGCCTGCCGGATGATGTCGACGGCACGATCCGCCGGCAGCGGTCCATGCCGTTTGAGTTCCTGGCTGGCAGTGCGGCCTTCGACGAGCTCCATCGCGAGATAGAAGCCGTCGCCGTGGCTGCCGAAGTCGAAGGCGGCGACGACGTGCGGGTCGTTCAGTGCCGCGGCCGCCCTTGCCTCGCGCTGGAAGCGTTCCGTCGCCGCGAGAGTGTTCCGGACCGGGAGCATCAGCTTGACCGCTACCTGGCGGTCGAGCACCTGGTCGACGGCGCGGTACACCTCGCCCATGCCGCCACGCCCGAGCGGGTCACCGAGCCGATACCTGTCACCCACGAGCACGGGTGGCACCTCCTGATCGCCTCATCCGGACTTCGGTACCCACCGCCTACACGGGTAACCGGGCCAGGACGCTCGGCCGAATCAGTCAGTGCCCGGACCCGCGGCGTTCGCAGCCGGGGGGTTGTCCTGTGGGGTGCTACTCGTCGACGGCCTGCTCGACGGCGATGGGTCCGGGGGAGAGGTGGTGGTCGAGGGGGTCCCCTGGGTTGGAGCGCTGGGTGTGCTGCTGCTTTGCGTCGCGCTGGGCGACTGGGGGCCCGGTGATGGGGTACCAGTCGAGGGCGTGCCGCTCGGAGAGGTGCCCGGCGTTGGCGTGCTTTGCTGGGACGGGCTTTGGGTCGGAGTGCTCTTGTCCGTCTGGTTGACCGCGCGCGGCTGGGTCCGGTTGGTCGAGGTCCCTGTCGGCCCGGGGGTCCGCCCCGGTGTGCTCGGCGCGACACTCGGCGAGGGATCGAGGTTGATCGTCGCCGGAGGCTTCGTCTGGTCCCCGTTGATCAGGACTCCTGCGACCACCGCGGCGGCCGTTGCCAGCAAAGCCGCAGCCCCCACCACGAGGTGTTTCCGGCGGCCCGCATCAGCCGGCAGCGCAGGCGCGCCCGTCGGCGTACCCGCGTCCGGAGTCCGTTCGGCGTCTGCAGCCGCGATGTCTGTGGCCTCACCAGCTGAGCCACCTGAGCCACCTGCGAGCTGGCCCGCAGCCGCAGGCACAGCTAGGTCGGTAAGCGTCGCAGGGGAGCTTTCTTGGGTGGCGGCGCTCGCTGCCAGTCCAGCGGCGGCTGCGCCTGCCGCGCTGGTTGGCGCGGTGCCGGCTGGGGCGCGGAGGGCGCCGGCGGCGATCTCGGTGGCGGTGGGCCGGGCGGCGGGATCCTTGGCGAGCATGCGGAGGAGCACGGCCTCGAACGGGCCGCCGAGGTCAGGGTGCACGTGGCTCGGGCGGGGCGGCTCGGTGTCGACGTGCTGGTAGAGGATCGCCGTCGGGTGTTCGGCCGTGAAAGGCGGATGGCCGACGACGAGCTGGTAGAGCACGCAGCCGAGTGCGTAGACGTCCGACGGCTTGCCGGCCTGCAGGCCCTGCGCTCGCTCGGGGGCCAGGTAGTGGGTGCTGCCGATGATCTGCCCGGTGACCGTCAGCGTGGCGGCGCCTTCGTCGGCCAGATGGGCGATTCCGAAGTCCGCGATCTTCACGGTCCCGTCGGTCGTGAGCAGCAGGTTGCCGGGCTTGACGTCGCGATGGACGATGTCCCGCCGGTGAGCGGCGGCCAGCCCGGCGGCGGCCTGTTCGATGATGTCGACGGCGCGCTCGCGGGGAAGCGGCCCGGTGTGCGCCAGCTCGTCGGCGACGCTGCGGCCTTCGACCAGTTCCATCACCAGGTAGGAGCGGTCGCCGTGCTGACCGAAGTCGTACACGGCGACGACGTGCGTGTCGTTCAGAATCGCGGCGGCCCGTGCCTCCCGGCGAAACCGCTCGGTGGCCGCCGCCGGATCGTGGTCCAAGGGCCGCAGCAGCTTGACCGCCACCGGACGTCCGAGCACCTCGTCGACAGCGCGGAAGACCTCGCCCATGCCGCCGCGGCCGAGTGCCTCGCCCAGCCGGTACCTGTCAGCCACCAGCACGTATGACACCCCTTGATCGCCTCATCTGAACCTCCGTACCCAGGACTCGGCGATGCAACCGGTGGTTCAGCCGGTCTGCTCGCGGATCCACTCCAAGCCGTCCTCCCCGTACGACAGTACCGAGATGTGCCCAAGGCCCGGATCCAGGCGCAGTTCGGCGTCCGGCAGGTGGTCGGCGAGCCACTCGCCGTGGCTGCTCGGGATGACGCCGTCCTCGCCGCCGTGCACGAGCAGCACCGGTGCCGCGATCGAGATCGGGTCGCAGCCCCAGGGGAGGACGTAGGACACGTCGTCGTCGATGTGCCCGTACGGTCCCGCGTCCTGCGCCGGTCCCGCGACCGAGCCGAGCCACCTCCACGGTCCCTCGAACATGGCCAGATCTGCCGCGGTGAACTCCGGGTCGTACTCGATCCCGGAGGTCTCGTGGGCCGTCTTCGCCGCGCGTCCCCGGACCGCCGCCTCGAGCGCGAGAACCCCCGACGGGACCATCCCGGCGAACCAGTCCAGCCCGTCGGCGTCGTACGGCGCGATGCCGGCCAGGCTGACCACGGCCTCCACCCGGTCGCCGAGTGCCGCGGCGCTGCCCAGTGCGTACGAGCCACCGCCGGAGTAGCCGACGACGGCGAACCGGTCGATCCCGAGCGAGTCGGCGACGGCTGCCACGTCACCCGCGACCGATGACATGGTCCGGCCGGGCGCGGGCGTGGAGCCGCCGTACCCGGGGCGGTCGAACGACACCCAGCGGATCCCGAGCCAGTCGGAGGCCTCGAAGAGCGGTGCGGGCGGTGCGCCCAGGTTGGGAGTGCCGTGGTGCCAGACCACCGGGAGCCGGCCGTCGTCGCCCGGGTGCGTGTCGTACACGTGCAGCGTGCGGCCGTCGGCCAGCCGCAGATCGGACTCGTTCACATCGCTCACCTCAGGTTCGGCATCAGCTGTCGGCCGGTACGTCGGACCGGGGCACGGGCGGTCGACATTCTGCGACGACAGCCGGATGTGGCGAAATGTCGAGAAGTCCGGGCACCCTCCGACCTCTGCTGCGAAGATCCATCCGACGGAAAGGAACTGCCGTGAAATACGTGCTACTGATCCACAGCAACCCGGTGACTTGGGGCCACCCCTCGTTCCTGTACGCCGAGGAGGGCCGCAAGCTCCCCAAATCCGCGCGGGAGGCGCTGACCGCGCAGCTGGAGAAGCTGCTCACCGAACTGAGCGAGCGCGGCGAACTGGTCGCCGCCGAACCGCTGGCCGCTCCGCGCCAGACGAAGGTGATCCGCGTCCGCGAGGGCGTCCGCGCCACTACCGACGGCCCGTACTCCGAGGCCAAGGAGCAACTCGCGGGCGTGTTCATCGTGGACGTGGAGTCCCCCGAACGCGCCGAGGAGATCGCCGCCCGGATCCCCGAGGCCCAGTTCTTCGCGGTGGAGCTCCGCCCGATCTCCGCCCTCGACGAGTAGCCGGAGCAGTCAGTACTACGTACGCGCGCGCGTACGTAGTACTGACTAGGCGGGTTGACTGACCAGACGGGCGTGGTTGGAGCGGGTGGCCAGTGCGGGGTCGAGGACGCCGAGGGCCAGCCAGGTGGCTCCGCCCACCCCGTCGCGGGCGGTCAGCACCTCGCCGTCGAAGTGTTCGTGGATGTTCTGCCGGAGCAGCCGGCCGACCGGCGAGGATTCGCCCGCGACACTGCCGGCCAGCACCAACGGGCCGTTGTCCGACGTTGTCCGGAGCCGGCTGACCGTCTCTGTGAGCAGTTCGGCTGCGCGTTTCACCAGGGCATGTGCCGTCTTGTCGTTCTGGTCGTACGCCGCGACGACCGTGCGGGCCAACTCGGCCAGCAGCACGGGTGGACGTGCGTTCACCGTGCGGATCAGGTCGTCACGGAGCCGGTCGTACCCCTCACGCTCCGCCATGGCGTCCTTGTCCCGGTCCGGCAGCACGGCGTTCACGACGGCCTCGCCGAGACCGCCGAGCGGCTCGCCGAGATCGAGAGCGCGCAACAGACTGCGCATTGCCTCACGGCCGAGCCAGAAGCCAGAGCCGTCGTCACCGAGCAGCCAGCCGTGCCCGTCGGCCGTCCGCGTCAGCCGGTGGTCGCGGACCAGGCCGGCCGCGCTGCCGGTGCCCGCGATCAGCACGGTGCCGTCCGGCTCCGGCGTACCGGAGGCGAAAGCGACCTCGAGGTCGCCGATGTAGTCGGCCTCGCAGACCAGGCCGGCGCCACTCCAGGCGGCGTCGAACTGGGCCCGGACGCCCGGGTTGGACAGTGCGGAGCCGCCGGCCGCGCCGATCACCGCGGTGCGCACCAGACTCGCGTCGAGGCCTTCCAGCGCCTGGTGAATGGCCTGGCCGAAGTTGGCCGCGGCACTTGCGGGGTGGCTGGTCGGATTTCCGCCCGCGGCAGCCCCGCGACCCACTACGTTGCCCTCATGGTCCGCGATCACGATCCGGGTAGAGGTGCCGCCGAGGTCGCCGCCCAGGACCAGTGCGGCCGCTGGCATCAAGACCACTGGATCGTTTGGTTGCGCGAGCGGGCGTTCGACCGACATAAGCGATGCTCCAAACTGCTCAAAAGTGCCTAGTCGTGGACAACAACAGACAAGGTCACGCAACGGTCCCGATCTGGAGGAGAGAGTGAGATGAGCCTTGACTTTAGCTGCCAGGTGAGAAAAGTTCTGTCCAGCAAACCGCAAACTTGCGCAGTTGTCGGCACCAGGTGTGTCGCGGCGAACACATTAGTCGAGGGGTGGGGCCTCTGATGGCCAGCACGGCAGACGGCAGCAACCAGGCCGCCAACGGGGACGGGAGTGCTGTCAGCGCGCAGGCGTATGTTCACGCGCTCACTCCGATCATGGCAGCCGTGACCGAGCAGATCGACGGCCCGATCCAGAAGGCCGCCGACCTCGTCACCGACTCGCTGCGCGCCAACGGCGTCATCCAGGCCTTCGGTTCCGGCCACTCCGAGGCGCTGGCGATGGAGATCGCCGGGCGCGCGGGCGGCCTGATCGCGACGAACCGGATCGCGCTGCGGGATCTGGTGCTGCTCGGCGGCGAATCGCCCGAGCTGCTCCGCGGCGGCGAGCTGGAACGCGACCCGTCGTACTCCCGCAAGCTCTACGAACTGTCCGCGGCCCGACCGGGCGACCTGTTCGTGATCGCCTCCAACTCCGGCGTGAACGGCTCGATCGTCGAGCTGGCCACGGTGGTGAAGGAGAAGGGCCACCCCCTGATCGCGATCACCTCGCTGCAGCACACCAGCGGGGTGGACTCGCGGCACCCGTCCGGCAAGAAGTTGATCGACTTCGCCGACGTGGTGATCGACAACCACGCTCCGTACGGCGACTCCGTGCTCGATCTGCCAGACGGCGGCAAGGTCTGCGCCGTGTCCTCCATCACTGCCGCCCTGATTGCGCAGATGCTGGTCGCAGAGGTTCTGCGCCGGCTGACCGAGGCCGGCGAGAAGCCACCGGTCTACCTGTCCGCGAACATCCCTGGCGGCGACGACCACAACCACGCCCTTGAAGCACAGTACGCCGGCCGGATCCGGCGTACTGCTTGAAACACTCTCGGAAGGCGGGACCCATGACCACTCCCAACAACCTGTCGCGGCGGCTGTTCCTGCAGCGCGCGGCGGTCGGCACCTTGCTGGCCACCGGCGGCAGCACGCTCCTCGCGGCCTGCGCCACCGGCGGCGACGACGACAGCGGTTCCGGCGGTGGCGGCGCCGACAAGACCGCGGAGAACCCGTTCGGCATGGCGGACAAGTCGACCGTTGACGCCGTGATCTTCAACGGTGGGTACGGCTACGACTACGTGACGTTCGCGGCCAACATCGTGCAGCAGAAGCACGCGGGCTCGACGGTCAAGGTCGCCCCGTCCACCCAGATCGCCCAGCAGCTGCAGCCGCGCTTCGTCGGCGGCAACCCGCCGGACCTGATCGACAACTCCGGTGCGAACGCGATCGGCTTCAACACGATCCTCGACCAGCTCACCACGCTGGACGACGTCTTCGAGGCCAACAACCTCGAGGGCACGAAGATCGCCGACACCTTGTACCCCGGCGCCAAGGCCCCCGGCACCTTCGACGGCAAGTTCGTCGCCATGAACTACGTGCTCACGCTCTACGGCCTGTGGTACTCCGAGAGCCTGTTCAAGGAGAACGGCTGGGAGCCGCCGAAGACCTACGACGCGCTGCTCGACCTCGGCGCCAAGGCGAAGGCGAAGGGCAAGTACCTGTTCGTCTGGGGCAAGGAAGCGGCGACCTACTACAACACCCTGGCCGTCGACTCGGCGATCAAGGAGGGTGGCGACGAGGTCCGGCTGTCGCTGGAGAACCTCGAGGCGGACTGCTGGTCGAAGCCGCAGATCCAGGGCGTCTTCAAGGCCATGGAGACCATGGTCAAGAACGGCTACTTCGTCCCCGGCGGCGCCGGCACCCAGTTCACCGCCGCGCAGGCGAAGTGGAGCAACGACCAGCAGGCCATCCTCTACCCCTCGGGCTCGTGGATCGAGAACGAGATGAAGAAGGCCACCAAGAGCGGGTTCCAGATGAAGGGCATCCCCGAGCCCACACTGACCGAGAGCTCGAAGCTGCCGTACGCGGCGCTGCGCAGCGCGGCCGGTGAGCCGTTCATCGTCCCGTCCAAGGGCAAGAACGTTGCCGGCGGCAAGGAAGTCCTGCGGGCGATGCTGTCCAAGGACGCGGCGACCAACTTCGCCAAGACCCGGCTGGCGCCGACGATCGTCAAGGGCCTGGTTCCCGCGGACGGCTTCGGTTCCACCGCCCTGCAGTCGCAGACCGCGATGCTGGACGCGGCCGGTACCGACATCTTCAACTACCAGGTCTTCGACCTGTACGGCATGAACACCGACCAGCTCGTCGTCTGGAACTCGTTCCTGTCGGGCAAGATCGACGCGGCCGGCCTCACCAAGGGCCTGCAGGACATCACCGACAAGGTGCGTAACGACAGCTCCGTCAAGAAGATCCCGGTTACCAAGTGACCGGAACGCAAGATGTCGTGCCGGGCGGCGGACCCAAGCGGTCCGACGCCCGGCGGCGCCGGCCGCTGACCTTCGACCGGGCCAGCTTCATGGTCGTGTTCCTCGGCCTGCCGCTGGCGGTCTTCGTGATCTTCGTGGTCTCTCCGTTCGTGCAAGCGCTGTACTACTCGCTGACCGACTGGTCAGGGTTCAGTTCGGGGATGAACTTCGTCGGCTTCGACAACTACGTCAAGCTGTTCCACGACGACATCTTCCTGAAGGCCGTGCGCAACAACATCCAGCTCGCGATCGTCGTGCCGTTCGTGACGATCGTGCTGGCCCTGACCCTTGCCACGCTGGTGACGATCGGCGGCTCGGGCACCGGGACCGTCCGGGGACTGCGCAACGCCGGCTTCTACCGGATCGTCTCGTTCTTCCCGTACGTGATCCCCGCGATCGTGATCGGCCTGATCTGGGCCCAGGTGTTCACGCCGGGCTCGGGCCTGCTGGACGCGGTACTGTCGAAGATCGGGCTCTCCCAGTTCGAGAACTACGCGTGGCTCGGTGACGCGCGGACCGCGATGCCGGTGTCGATGTTCGTGATGATCTGGGGCTTCGTCGGCTTCTACATGGTGCTGTTCATCGCCGCCATCCGGGGCATCGACCCCGAGGTGTTCGAGGCTGCCCGGATCGACGGCGCCGGCCGGTTCCGTACCGCGGTCTTCCTGACGGTGCCGCTGATCCGGGACAACGTGCAGACGGCGTACATCTATCTCGGCATCGCTGCCCTCGACGCCTTCGTCTACATGCAGGCGCTGAACCCCGGCGGCGGCCCGCAGAACTCGACGCTGGTCATGCCCCAGCAACTGTTCACCACGGCCTTCACCAAGGGGCAGTTCGGTTACTCGACGGCGATGGGCGTGGTCCTGGCCACAGTGACGCTGCTGTTCGCGTTCTTGGTCTTCCTGGTGAACGCCCTGACCGGCGGACGAGAGCGGAAGGTACGCCGATGACAACCACCGCCGACCGGGCCGAATTCGTCGCCGGGTCCCGCGCGCCCGACAAGCAGGCCCAGGAGGGCAAGCGCGTTGCCACGACCGCCCACATCGCGCTGATCCTGTGGTCGCTGCTGGTGATCCTGCCGCTGCTGTGGACGCTGCTGTCCTCGTTCAAGACGACGCAGGAGATCCTGGGCAACCCACTGTCGCTGCCGGGCAAACTGCAATTCAGCAACTACTCCAGCGCCTGGACGACGGCCGGCATCGGTCGCTACTTCGCGAACACGGTGGTCGTCGTGGGCTCCGCGCTGGTGCTGGTGATGATCCTGGGTGCCATGTGCGCGTATGTGCTGGCCAGGTTCTCGTTCCGCGGCAACCGGCTGATCTACTACTCCATGCTGGCTGGGCTGACGTTCCCGGTCTTCCTGGCGATCGTGCCGCTGTTCTTCGTGCTGAAGAACCTCGCGCTGCTCAACACCCTCCCAGGGCTGATCATCACGTACGTCGCGTTCGCGCTGCCGTTCACCGTCTTCTTCCTGCACAGCTTCTTCAAGGCGCTGCCGGGCGAGGTGTACGAGGCGGCGCAGATCGACGGGGCAGGTGAGTGGCGCTCGTTCTTCTCGGTGATGTTGCCGATGGCGCGGCCGGGGATGGCGTCGGTCGCCATCTTCAACTTCCTGGGGTTGTGGAACCAGTTCCTGCTACCCGTTGCCCTGAACACCGACTCGAACAACTACGTGCTCTCGCAGGGCATGGCCTCGTTCGCATCGCAAGCCGGTTATGCGGTGGACTTCGGCGCCCTGTTCGCGGCCGTGGTGATCACTGTGGCGCCGGTTCTGGTCGTCTACATCATCTTCCAGCGTCAGTTGCAGGTCTCCGTTGCCGCCGGAAGCGTGAAGTAGCCAAGACGTGAGCTCGGCCAAGAGCCGGGCTCTGCTCGACGCGTCGCTGAGTTCGTCTCCTCGGTCTCTCCTGGCCGGGGGAGGCGCGACCCTGGAGTAACCCTGTACTCCGAGTGGCGTGGTGCTGGTGATTCCAGCCCCACGCCCACTCCTGCGTCCGGCCCCACCCCTCGCCCCGAAACGCGCTTGGGATACGCCGCTTCGCTCATCCCGGGGCGACCCCGCTTGCCTGATTCGCCGAGTCGTGGATTTCGGGCCGGGAAAGCGGTTGCCCACAACGCAGATCCACGACTCGGCGGCGGCTGCGTGGGGGTGGTGTGGGCTGGGGGAGTACTAGTCTGCGGGGGTGCTCAGACGGCGGACGGTGTTGCAGGGGGCTGTTGCGGGGGTCTTGCTGACTGGGTGTTCTGGCGAGGAGCAGGCGACCGGGCCGACGACGTCGCCGGAGAATCCGTTCGGGGTTTCCGGGGATTCGGCGCTCGAGGTGGTGGTTTCTGAGGAGTACGGCGGGTACGCGGCGCCGCAGTACCGGAAGAAGTATCCGCATGCGAATGTGGCGGCGACGCCGACCAAGCAGCTGAGGGATCTCCTGCAGTCGCGGTTCGCCGCGGGGAGTCCGCCGGATGTCGTGCTGAACACCGGGGACAAGGCGTTGGCGACCAACCGCCTGGTTGCCGACAACCACCTGGCCGATCTGCAGCCGCTCCTGGATGCGGGATCGTGGGAGAACACCGGGCGCCCGGTGAAGGAGGCGCTGCTGCCGGGGATGCTCGACGCCGGGCGGTACGACGGGACGCTGCGCGCGCTGAACTACATCGCCGCCGTCTACGGCTTCTGGTATTCCGCCAAGCTGTTCGAGAAGCACAGCTGGGACGTGCCGCGCACCTGGCCCGAACTACTTGCCCTCGGCACCGAGATGAAGGCGGCCCGGGTCGGCCCGTTCACCTATGCCGGCGTCCATCCGTACTACGTGTTCGAGGCCGTGCTGACTCTTGCTGCCAAGACCGGCGGCCACGACGTAGTGAAACGGATCGACAACCTCGAGGACCGCGCCTGGGGCGACGAGAGCGTCACCCGGGCGATCGCCGCGTTCGGGGAGCTGACCAAGCGCGGCCTGATCGCGCAGGGCAGTTCGCAGCTGGATCACATCGGTTCCCAGACGAAGCTGATGACCTCGAAGGCCGGCCTGCTGCCCTGCGGCAACTGGCTGGAGAACGAGATGAAGGCGGTCATCCCGCAGAACTTCGGGCTGACCATGTTCGGGATCCCGCCGATCGACACCTCGTCGGCGTTGCCGCGCGGACTCCACGTCGCTCCCACCGCGCCGCTGCTGGTCCCGGAGAAGGCCAAGAACCGCGCGGGCGGGTTCGAGTACCTGCGCGCCATGCTGTCCAAGGACGTCGCGGCCCAGGTGACCGCCGAGAGCAACCAGCTGACCGTGGTACGGGGTGCGGCCGACGGCCTGGAGATCAGTACTGCGCTGCGCTCGGCGCGGGACCTCCTGACGGCGGCTGGGGATCAGACCATCACGTGGTACTTCGCCGACTGGTATCGCGAGCTCGGCAAGGCCGCGGGGGATGTGACGGGGCAGTTCCTGGCGGGTGGGCTCAGCGCCGGGGAGTGGACCGCGCGGATCCAGGCGGCCGCCGACAAGGTGAAGCAGGACAAAGCCGTCACCAAGTTCCACCGCGACTGATCTGGACCACCGAAACTGATCAGCGGGCGCTGGGAGGCCAGACAACCTCGTCCAAGAAGTCCTCGACCGCCGTCGCCACGTCACCCAGTACGGCGGTCGAGGCCGCGAGCCGGCCCGGTACATACATCCCGTGGTCGGCTCCTTCCACCTCCATCACGTACTGCGTGAGCTCCCGCGCGAGCCCGGAATCCCACAGTGAGTCGGCGGTGCCGCCCACCAGCAGGAAGGGCGTGGTCGCTCGCCGGAGAGCGTCGACCACAAATTCGCTGGTCAGGACCGGCGTCAACCAGACGGCAGGCAGGCCGAGCTCGGCAGCCATCGTCGCGCCGTGCGTACCGAGAGACTTCCCGATCAGCAGGGCGTTCTCCGGCGGCTCGGGGACGGCCCACTTGACCTGGTCGAGCACCCACGGTCCCCGCTCGTCCGGCGTCAGCGTGAGCGGGCGGTCGGGTTCGTCCCACCAAACCGGCAGCAGCTGCGCGCCGCGTCGTTCGGCCGCGTCGGCGGCGAACATCAGCAGTGGGGCGAACGGCCCGAACTGGCCGCCGGGGAGGATGATCGCCGATCGTGAGCTCATGATGTCGACCCTATGTCCGGAGTAGTTCACAGCGCGTGGATGGCCGCGGCCGGCCGGGCGATAAACCCTCGCCCTCGCTGGCGGGTCGCCGTACTCTCGAAGCAGGAGTGAGGGTGATGGAGTGGTTGATTTCGCTGGTCGTGTTCTTGTTCTTGTGTGCGCTGCTGAGCCTGACGTTGGCGCAACCGCCGTCGCGTCTGCGCCGGCGCCTTCAGTCGTCGGTTGAGCGCTTCGCCGGGCGGTTCCGCCGGCACCCTGTTCCGCAGGCCGATCCGTTCGACACCTTGTGGCTGCAGACCAGGCTCGGCCATCTCGCCGGCGAGATCCGGCGGATCGAGTCGGCGCCGGGGATCTATGCGCGAGCACACCGGTTGAGGGCCCTCGAGGGCGCCTACGACGACCTCCTCGACGAGGCCTGCCGGCTCGCCGGCATCCCCGGCGAGGCCGACCTGAAGCGCGGCGAGGAGAAGCGCTGGCTGGAGGAACAGGAGCTGGCCTCGCGCGGCTGGTCCTGGTGAGCCCCGCCCGGGTGCGGGGTGGACTGGGGTCGGCTGGCAGAATCGGGGGCATGTCTGTTGCTGCGCCTGACCCCTCCGCAGCCGGTTCCCAGCGTCGCCCTCGGGTGCTGTCCGGGATCCAGCCGACGGCGGACTCCTTCCATTTCGGCAACTACCTCGGGGCGTTGCGGCAGTGGGTGGCGCTGCAGGAGGACCACGACGCGTTCTACTGCGTCGTGGACCTGCACGCGATCACCGTCGAGTACGACCCGAAGGTGCTGCGCGACCGCACCCGCCGGTCCGTCGCCCAGTTGCTGGCGGCCGGGATCGACCCGGCGCGGTCGACGCTGTTCGTCCAGTCCCACGTGCCCGAGCACGCCCAGCTCAGCTGGGTGCTCGGCTGCATCACCGGGTTCGGCGAGGCCAGCCGGATGACCCAGTTCAAGGACAAGTCGGCCAAGGGCGGCGCCGACCGGGCCACCGTCGGCCTGTTCACGTACCCGATCCTGCAGGCCGCGGACATCCTGATCTACCAGGCGGACCGCGTCCCGGTCGGCGAGGACCAGCGCCAGCACCTGGAGCTGACCCGCGACCTGGCGCAGCGGTTCAACCACCGGTTCGGCAAGACCTTCCGGCTGCCCGAGCCGTACATCGTCAAGGAGACGGCGAAGATCGCCGACCTGCAGGACCCGACCTCGAAGATGAGCAAGTCGTCGTCCTCGCCGGCCGGCATCATCGACCTGCTGGACGACCCGAAGGTCAGCGCGAAGAAGATCCGCTCGGCGGTGACGGACTCCGGCCGGGACGTGATCTTCGACCCGGAGAACAAGGCCGGCGTGGCGAACCTGCTGACCATCTACTCCGCGCTCAGCGGCCGCAAGATCAGCGAGCTCGAGGACGAGTACGCCGGCCGTGGCTACGGCGACTTCAAGAAGGACCTGGCCGAGCAGGTGGTCGAGTTCGTCACCCCGTTCCGGGAGCAGACGCTCGCCTACCTGGACGACCCTGCCCAGCTCGACGCGATCCTGGCCTCGGGGGCCGAACGCGCTCGCGCCGTGACCGAGCCGACGCTGCAGCGGGTCTACGACCGCCTCGGCTTCGTGCCGGGCCCGGCGTTGGGCCGGTAGGCCCCCGGATGGCGACGATCGGTGTGGCGATCCCGATCGCGGAACCCTACGGCACCGAGTTGCAGAAGTACCGGGCCGAGTTCGGCGACCCGATGGCCTCGTCGATCCCCACCCACGTGACGCTGATGCCGCCGACCGAGGTGCCCGACGAGGACCTGGCGGCGATCGACGACCACCTGCTCGCGGTGGCCGCGCGGTTCCCGAGCTTCCGGATCCGGCTGCGCGGTACGGCGACCTTCCGGCCGATCTCGCCGGTGGTGTTCGTCCCGCTGGCCGAGGGGATCTCGTCCTGCGAGGTGCTGCAGTCGCAGGTGCGTTCCGGGCCGCTGGAGGTCGCTCTGCGCTTCCCGTACCACCCGCACGTGACCGTGGCACACGACCTGGACAAGGAGGCTCTGGACCGAGCGTACGACGCCCTGTCGGAGTACGACTGTGCCTTCGACGTGGACGCGTTCAGCCGGTACGAGCACGGCGCGGACGGCGTGTGGCGCCCGCAGCGGTCGTTCCCGCTGGCAGGCTAGTTCTCTTCACCCGGGGTACAGGAGTCGCATGGGGATCATCGGTCGGGCCAAGGCCATCTGGGCTCGCCTCAGCCGGACACAGCTGTGGCGCGCGTGGAGCCGGTACGGCATCCTCCGCGGCAACCGGTTGGCCGGGGCAACGAGCTACTTCGCGTTCCTGTCGATGTTCCCACTGATCACGCTGGCCGCGGCGATCGTCGGCAAGCTGCTGGACGAGAAAGCCGTCGAGAGGCTCAAGGTCGCGCTGGAGAAGAACCTGCCCGGCATCGGCGACAAGGTCGACCTGGACGCGCTGATCAGGAACGCCGGCACCATCGGGTTGATCTCGGGTGTCGCCCTGCTGCTCACCGGCCTCGGCTGGATCGACGCGTTGCGCGCCTCGATCCGGTCGATGCACGAGCTGGACGACCAGCCTCGCAACATGATCAGGGTGAAGGGGGAGAACCTCGGGGCGCTGATCGGCCTGGGGCTGATCGGCGTGATCGCCACCGGCGCATCCTCGATCCTCACCGGCCTCTCCGAGCGGGTCGTCGGCTGGCTGGGCCTCGAAGACACCTGGTTCGCCAGCTGGGGGCTGGAGGTGTTCAGCGACCTGGCCGGGATCGGGGCCGGCGCGGTGCTGTTCCTGTACCTGCAGACCGCGTTGCCGCGGATCCTCCTGCCGCGCAAGGTCGCCGTGATCGCGGCACTGGCCGGCGGCGTCGTCTTCTTCCTGGCACAGAAGCTGGGCAGCAGCTACGTCGAGCACGTGATCGGCACCAACGCGGCGTACGGGGCGCTGGCCCTGCCGCTGGCGCTGCTGGTGTGGATCTACCTGATGACCCGGGTGATCATGCTGATCGCCGCCTGGGCCAAGGAGGCCACCCTCGACCACCGCTGGCACACCGGCGAGGCCGAAGAAGCCGCCTTCGCCGCCATGCACTTCCGAACCGAGGCCGCCACTCCGTACGCGGCCCGTTCCGCTGGTTCCGAGCCGATCAACCCCGACGGACTGCTCCCTGGCCCGCCCGGCAAGAAGTACAAGGTGGTTCCGATCCCGGCTCGCAAGGCTGACACCGTCGCGGTAGCCGCCGGAGCGCTCCTAGGCGCCACAGCCACCGCTCTGCTCGTCCAACTGGGCCGTGCCACCCGCTCGTTGCGCAAGTAGCCGCATCAGGAGCAGGGGATCAGTGGCGGCGGCCTCGGGCGGCTGCTCGGGCTGCCTTGGCTCGGAGCTTGAGTGCTCGCGGGCGACGCAGGAACAGGCTGAGCAGGAGCACCGGCGGCGCCGCGTAGGCCCAATCCGGGACCCGGAGAGCAATGGCCTGTACTGCGACGCCTGACGCGAGTACGGCGCGACTGCGCCTCGGCGGAGCCACGGGTGCCTTCTTGGAGACGTTCGGCCCGCTCCCTTCGGCTGTCTTTGGCGCGGCGACCACCGGCTTCACCAACGTCCCGACCGGCGTCAGGGCGTCGTACGACCTGAACGCCCAGTTGAGCAGTTGGGTGGCGTCCTCGGTGATGCCGTGCGGAGCGTTCATCAGGGTGACCACCAGCGTGTGGCCGTCGCGACGGGCGGCGCCGATGAAGGTGTTGCGGGCCAGCGTCGTGTACCCGGTCTTCACCCCGAGCGCGCCGTCGTAGTTGAACAGCAGCTTGTTCTGGTTGGCGACCTGGTACGTGCCCTGCTTGGCGAGCGGGAAGTTGGTGTACTTCGTCGCGGCGTACTTCGCGAAGTCGGGCCGGCCGAGTCCCGCCTTGGCGAACAGGGCCAGGTCGTACGCGCTGGAGTACTGGCCGTCCGCGTCCAGCCCGGTCGGGTCGGTCACGTGGGTGTCGAGCGCGCCGATCTCCGCGGCCTTCTTGTTCATCCGCTGGATGGTCGCCGGTACGCCGCCCTCGTCGTGCGCGGCGAGCGCGTGCACGGCATCGTTCCCAGACGCCAGGAACATGCCCTGGAAGAGCAGGTCCACGCTGTAGCGCAGGCCCGGGTAGACCCCGACCTTGCTGCCCTCGATGCCGGCGTCCTGGTCGGTGCCGATGACCCTGTCGGCCTTGTTGAGCCTCGGCAGCAGGACCAGAGCGGTGAGCGTCTTGAGCGTGCTGGCGGGCCGGAGCTTGGCGTGCGGAGCCTTGGCGGCCAGGATCGAGCCGGTTGATATATCAGCCACCACGTACGCCGACGCCTGCACCGCCGGCGGCGTCGCTCCGTCAGCGACAACCGTCGGCCCCGTGGTCAGCTGTGCGCCGCCGACCGGGCCCTGGGGGCCCGAGCCGGCGGCGGTCGCCGCAAGCGGACCAGCCGCCACGAGTGCCATGCAGGCACCCGCAGTAGCGCAGGCCGTCAGGAGGACACGCATCGGCGGCACTCTAGACGCCTGCCGGTCTAGAAGTCACGCGCGGTATGCGGTCCAGGCGTTGCTGATGCGGGTGCTCTGGCCGGGGGTGAACTGGTTGTAGCAGGAGTCGTAGGAGTAGTCCATGTAGTTGTGGATCGGGTCCAAGCCGGGCAGTGCGCCGAAGCCGGCCCCGGCCGGCGGTCGAATGGCTACCGGACAGCAGCGGAGGCGAAGGCGTTGGCACGGGCGGTAGTGAACGACGTCCGCTCGTCGCCGCCCAGATACCCCCAGGGGTGCTTCGTGACGTTGTCCCCGAGCCGCTCGAACACGGCAGCCGCAGCCGGGAGGTCGCCGCTCTGGCTGAATGCGAGCGCGAAGGTGTTGAGGTACTCCGGCCAGCCCGGCCGGAACTCCGCGGCCGGATGCCAGATGGACAGACCGGCGGCGGTCCGCAGATCTGCCCGGACGTCCGCGCGAGCCATGTAGTGCTCGGCCGCCGCTCCTTCGAGATCGATCATCTGTTCCAGGTGGGCCAGCACGACCAGGGCGTGCAGCATGCTGCCGTCGGACCCGCGCGCCACCGCGTCCCGGGCGAAGTGGTGCATCCACTCGTGGCTGCCGGACCACTTCTTGCACAGTGTCTGCATCCACTCGCCGTGGGCTTTCAGGTTGGTGGGGTGCCGCTCGATCGCCTGGCGGAAGCGGAACTCGCCGTCCTCCAGCGGAAGCTGCAGTCCACGGGCCGTCCGCACCAGGAAGGCCCAAGCCGTGACCTCGTCCGGGGTACGCGCGATCACGTCGTCAAGGCAGGTCTCAGCGATCCGGAGCCGTTCGAAGAAGAGCCTGAACTGCTCGTCGCGCGTGTACTGCGCCCCGTAGCCGCCGCGGGCCCGCCACGCCCAGGCCACGGCGTGACAACCGCGGACCAGTTGAGCCAGTGGATCGTCGGCCGCCAGGTGCCCGATCCAGTTCTGTACTCCGGGAGCGGATCCGCAGACCTCGAGGAAGAACGCCCTGTCGTCCGGGTGCTCGGCACGGACCAGGATGTCCCGGGCCATCGGCCAGTCCCGCTCCGTCAGCGCTTCGCACAGCATGCGGGCTGTCGGATCGCCCATGAAGGGGTCGATCTCCGGCATCGGCTCGGTCGGGCGGCGTCGCAGCCTCATCGGGGCGTACCTCCGGGGTCGAGGCGAGCTGTGCATGCGACGGTCCGGGCGGTCATTGGCTGCTCCTGCGGTGGCGGGTATAGGCGATGGCGCCAAGGATGGCGCCGCCGACGAGGGTCCTGCCCAGCAGTTCGGTGAGACCCATCCCTTCCGTCAGGGCCAGAGCGACGGCACAGACGCCCGCGATGGCCAGCAGCGCCACGGGGTCGTTCAGCCAGAACCTCAGCCGCTGCTTGAGCGTCACCGAGATGTGCGGGATCAGATCGGGCGTCCGCTCGGGGAGTGGCACGTGGAGTGAGCGAGGCACTGCCGAGTCGACCAGCGCCACAGCGTCGTGACCCTGCCGCCACAGCGTCGGCTCGATGGTCACCTGGTAGCCATCCCGGCGGATCAGCTGCCGGCCTCCGTCCGGATAGGCGATCATGGCTGCCACCTCGTCGTACGCCGCCGCCGCCTCGCCGCCCGTGGTCTGCAGGTGAGCCGCTGTCCGGCCGATGACCAGCGCGCCCGTCGTCACCGGGCTGCCGACGGGCCGGAACCGGCGTCCGCTCGCCACCTGCTTCGATGCCGGCGGGGCGTTCAGCCAGGTCAGCTGGGGATCACCGGAGCCGACGGGATCGACGGACACCAGCAGGTCGTTCCAGAGGCTCCGCGCGGCCTGCTGGACAGCTGCGACGGTGACTGCATCCGTTTCGGCGGCCAGCTCTTCGGTGCCCGTCGTGGCCCGGCGGCCGAGCAGCACGTCGCGTGCGGCCATGAACGGCAGCCAGTTCGCGGCCGGCTCGGTCGTGAAGCGCCGAATCTGCCGGTCGAGATCGTCGCGCAGCTCCGCCGGTTCCGGCCCTCTGTCGCGCAGCCGGCGCACCACAGCGGTGGTCTCAGCCACCACGGTCGGCAGAGCCTCGGGGATGACGTCCATGCCGGTGGTCAGCATCGCGTGGTCGGCGTCGACCAGCTCGTACGAGGACCAGGCGCTGTAACCGACACCCGAGTCGTGCCGCAGACCGCGCTGCAGGGCTCGCTCCAGCGCTCGCAGCAGGGCGGCCGCGGCGTACGACCGGGACACCGTCCCCGACAGCGCCACCGCGTTCGGGCGGCCGGCGAAGCCCGCAGGGATCGGCTGGTCACACGGCCGGGCCGGAAGGGGGAGGTCGTGCGAGCCGGGACGCAACGGCAGCTCGAGCCCGGCCGGTGGCGGCCCCGAGAGTGCGAGCACGGCGTTGCCTTGGGCGTAGGACCACGCGGCGAGCGCTCGCAGCCGGTCGGCATCGGCCGTGTACAGCCCTAGTTCGTCGTACCCCGCCAGTCCGGGTCCCCGGGCGCCGTACCGCCAGAGCAGGTGGGACCCAACCGCGCCACCACCTCGCGTCGCGCTCTCGGCGCGAAGTACCCGGCGCTCGTGCTCGAGCTCCGAGAGGTCCGGTGTGGTGAGCCAGCGGCAGACCTCGCGCAGGAATGCCACCACTTCGTCGGGCTCGCCCTCGACGTCGAAGCTCGAGTGGAGCAGGCTGACGTGACCGTTGACAGGGGCCCGGATCGAGTCCCGCCCGTGCAGTGCCAGGTGTTCGAGCAGGTGCAGCCAGCCGCGCGTCGGCAGCGACTCGTCCACCATGCCCGCCCGGAACCACAGACTGGCCCGAAGCGTTCCCTGCCCCGGCACCCAGAAGACCGGGACACCGTCCACCTCGGTCGTTCGCAGCTTGTCGCTGCCCATGCCTGGATCCCCCCAGCTCTCGACGAATGCCGGACCATCTTGCCGGAAGTCGAGGGTCTGGGCCGTTCTTTTTCCACAGTTGCAGCTTTTGACAGTGCGGCCAGGGGTTTCATCCGAGTTCCGACTCGGCCTCTTGGATGGTTCCGCCCACTCGCGGCCTCACATTGACATCAGGGCAGGCGCTTGCGTCAATGGACTGACCGCAGACCAATAGAACTCCGGGAGCGCAGCCATGGTTTCGAACGCCTCTGACCGACGGCCGCGGATCGGCATCACCACGTACCTCGAGCCGACGATCTGGGGAGTCTGGGAGCGGGACGCCTCGCTGCTTCCACGCGTCTACCTCGACTCCGTGGTCGCGGCCGGCGGCGTGCCCTTGCTGCTGCCGCCGGTCGGTACCGACCCTTCGGTGCTGGAGATCCTCGACGGCCTGGTGATCGCCGGTGGCTGCGACGTCGACCCCGGCTCGTACGACGCCGCGCCGCACCCGGAGACCGTCGACACCCGGCCCGGGCGGGACGAGCACGAGGCGATCCTGATCCGGGCGGCGCTCGACCATGGCCTGCCGCTGCTGGCGATCTGCCGCGGACTCCAGATGCTCAACGTCACACTCGGCGGGACCCTGCAGCAGCACCTGCCGGACGCGGTGGCGCACGACGAGCACCGGCCGTCGCCCGCGGTGTTCGGCCGGACGGAGGTGAAGATCGAGCCGGATTCCCTGACCAGCAAGCTCTTCGGCGAGCGAACCACCGTGCACTGCTACCACCACCAGGCCGTCGACGTCGTCGCCCCGGACCTGCGGGTGACGGCCCGAGCAGGCGATGGAACGATCGAAGCCGCGGAAGTGGCGGGCCACGACTTCGCCCTCGGTGTGCAGTGGCATCCCGAGGAGAACCCCGACGACCTCAGGCTCTTCACCGCCCTGGTGGCTGCCGCGAGAAGGAGAACAACCCGGTGACGCGCAACGTGATCAACCCCGCCTACGTGTCGCCACTCTGATGCCGGTCCGGCCCCCTCTGGCGCGCGGAGGGACCTAACCTGAGAGACGACCACGGGGGAGAAGGTGAGTAGGTGAGCGAGCAGGACGGCGGCATCCGGGCGGGCGAGGCGTTGTTCCGCCCGGTCCGGACCGGCAACCCCTTCGAGGAGACCGTCGAACGCTTGCTCCAGGCAATCAAGCTCGGGGTTGTCGGGCCGGGCGACCGGCTGCCGTCCGAGCGCGACCTGGCCGCCCGCCTGAACGTCTCCCGGGTCACCCTCCGGGAGGCGATCCGCGCGCTCACCGAGGCCGGGTACGTCGAGTCCCGCCGCGGGCGGTACGGCGGGACCTTCGTCAACGAGCGGCTGCCCAAGCCGCGGCGGGTCGGCCCCAAGCGACTGGCCCGTGAACTGGGCGGCGGCCTCGAGGACGCGCTGGTGCTCCGCTCGGCGCTCGAGGAGGGGGCCGCCGAGGCCGCGGCATCCCGCAAGCTGAGCGCCGACGACCGTGAGCACCTGTGCCGCTGCCTGGCCGACACGGACGCCGCCAAGCTCGCCGACTACCGCCGGATGGACTCCCGGCTGCACCTCGCCGTCGCTGAGGTGAGCGGTTCGCCGTCGCTCGCCTTCGCCGTCGCCGACGTCCGGATGCGCCTGAACGCGCTGCTCGACGCGATCCCGCTGCTCGAGCGCAACATCGTGCACTCCGACAAGCAGCACCGGGCGGTGGTCGAGGCGATCCTGGCCGGCGACCCGGCCGCGGCGCGCCGGGCGATGGGCCAGCATCTGGCCGGCACCGCCGCCCTCCTCCGAGCCTTTCTCACCTGAGCAGATGGGTGGCGCGGACGGGGAATCAGCGTGCCTGCGGGCGACACGCCGGAATTCGGCGCACGATGACCGGGGTGAACAGATGGGTAACGGAAGGGTGGCGGACAGCTGTCCATATGTGACACTCGCCGTGTCCGGTGGCGTTCGGCTGTGATATCAGCGAGGGTAAACCTTCGGGGAGCAGGTGATCGATGACTGACGACGAGCTGGTCGGGCGCGCCGGACTGGTCGAGCGTGCCAAGAAGCAGCTCGAGACCAGTGGCAGCGTGCTGCTTTACGGCCCGACCGGGATCGGGAAGTCCGCCGCCGGCCGGGCGCTGGTCGCCGAGCGCACCAGGGCCGGATGCCGGGTCCTGAGCGCCGCGCCGTCGCAGAGCGAGGCCGGCCTGCCGTATGTCACGCTCCTCGATCTCCTGTCCAACCAGCTCGAGCTCGCCTGGCAGGTGCTGCCCGACCACCTCCGTCAGCCGCTCGAGGTCGCTCTGCTCAAGGCCAGCGCCCCGGACACCGTGCGGGACGAGCTGGCCGTCCGCCTCGCCGTGCTCCACGTACTGCGGCGCCTGGCGGCGTCTGGGCCGGTGCTGCTCGTGGTGGACGACATCCAGTGGGTCGACCCGTCCAGTCTGGAAGTCCTGACCTTCTGCGCGCGCCGGTTGACCGAGGGCGTCCACATGCTCGCCACGGAACAGGTGGCGGACGGGGACCTGCCGGTGATGGCCGAGGCGTGCCCCGAGCCGGTGCTGCAGCTGGAAGTCCCGCCGCTGGCCGAGCCCGACGTACTGGCTCTGCTGCGCAACAGGTTGTCCAGCCCGCTCCAGGTGCGTACTGCGCGGCGGATCTTCACCGCCAGCGCCGGGAACCCGTTCATGGCGCTGGAGCTGGGCCGGGCCGTGCTGCGCCACCCGCAGGGAGTCTCGCCGAACGACCCGCTGCCGGTCTCGAGTCGGCTGAAGACGCTGCTCGGCGACCGGATGGCAGACCTCAGCCCAGCCGCGTACGAGTTGCTCCTGCATGCTGCGACCTCGCCGCGGCCGACCACCACCCAGCTCGCGCAATCGCTCGACCGCTCCGTCGACGCCGAGCTGGCGGAGGCCGAAGGGCTCGGGCTGATCGACGTCTCCTCCGAGCGGCTGCGGTTCTCCCACCCGCTGCTCCGGGAGTTCGTGTACGCCGAGGCGACGTCCGCGGCTCGGCGGCAGGCTCACGCCCAGCTGGCCGCGGTGGTCGACGAGCCGGTGGAGAACGCGACGCACAGGGCTCTGGCGACCCAGGAGGCGGACGCAGACCTCGCCACTGCCATCGAGGAGGCAGCGGTGGTCGCGGGCGGCCGTGGCGCGCTCGGTGCAGCCGCGACCCTGTGGCGGCTCGCGGCTGAGCGCACGCCGACCGAAGACCGGGACGACCGGGCCCGCAGGCTGACCAGCGCCGCAGACGCAGCCGCTGCGGCCGGGCATCTCGTCGAGTCCGCCGAGATGGCGCGCCTCGCAGTACAGGCTGCTACTCGTCCGGACACCAAGGTGTCCGCGTTGCTGCTCCTGGTGGACGCCGCGTGGCCCGAGCGGGAGCACCGGATCGAGTTGCTCGCCGAAGCCTTCGATGCGGCCGCCGGCGACGACCGGCTCGAGGCGCGCGTCCGGATCATGCGCAGCCACAGCGCGTACTTCGACCGCAGCCTCGACGCGGCTCAGGAGGACGCCCGGGTGGCCGAGGGGCTCGCCCGCAAGTCCGGTGACACCGAGGCCATCGTGGACGCGTTGAGCGCGGCCAGCTCGGTCCAGATCGCCCGGGGCGGCGAGCAGACCTCGGACGCCCTGCTGGAGCAGGCGGCCGAGCTCGCGGGTGGGTTGCCGCTCACCAAGACGGTGGTCAACGCCCGGCAGATGGCGGCGATGCGCGAGTTGTTCCGGGGCCGGACCGACGAGGCGATCGCCTCGATCAGCTCGCTGGTCGAGGAGGTCCGGGCCGGCGGCGCGATCCGCTGGCTGGCGTCCGTGCTGATCTCGGCGACCGCGATCTACGAGCGCAGCGGCCACGGAGCGGAGGCCCTGGCCGCGGGCCACGAGTGCTACCAGCTGATGCAGGACCTGGGCGACGAGCCCGAGGTCGGCATGGTGATCGCCAGCCGAGCGGAGTGGGCCGGCGGCACGGCGTCGATGGCGCGCGAGCTCGCCGAGGCGGCGCTGGAAGGCGTCAAGCTGATCGGCAACGACGAGTGGACCGGCCCGGCGCTGGCCGCGGTCGGTCTGGTCGGGGTGCTGACTGGTGACCCGCAGCGGGCCGTCGAGGCGTTCGACGCGATCGCCGAGTCGGTCGAGGCCGCGATGCCGTACGACCCGGCCGTGATCCCCTGGCACGCCGACTACGCGGAGGCGCTGGTCGCCGCCGGGCGGCTGGACGACGCCGCGGCGCTGATCGCGGAGATCCGTGAGCGCGCGGAGACCCTCGACCGCGGTGTGATCCGGGTCGGCCTGGCTCGCTCCGAAGCGCTGCTGATCGCGAAGCAGGGAGATCCGGCCGCAGCGCTGGAGCTCCTGGAGAAGACCATCAACAGCGCGGGCGACCGGGTCTACCCGCTCGACATCGCGCGGTGCGAGCTGACCCGGGGCCGGGTGGCGCGGCAGGCCCGTCGCCGGTCGGTGGCGCGGACCGCGTTCCTGGACGCGATCGAGCAGTTCGAGGCGTTCGGAGCACCCGCCTGGCGCGAGGTGGCCGAGACCGAGCTCGCGCGACTCGACGTACCGAGCCGGAGCCGGCAGCCGTCCGAGCTGACCGACAACGAGCTGCAGATCGTCGCGATGGTCCGCGACGGCTCGACCAACCGCGAGATCGCCGCTGCCCTGTACCTGAGCGTCAAGGCGGTCGAGTCGCAGCTCACCCGGCTGTACCGGCGCTTCGGCGTGGCCAACCGCACCCAGCTCCTGCGCACCGTCGACCGCGGCGGGTCTTGACACTGACCAGGCATGGGGCCGAAGCCGCCGCGCTACGCCGTCCGGGGGACAATGGCGTGGTGAAGCTCGAGCGAAAGCACGCCCTGGTCCTGATCGGGATCGCCGTCTGGAACGTCGTCACCTACGTGACCTTCATCAAGAACCTGGCCGGTACGTCAGGACGCCCCACCGGGTACTACGTCGCGCACACGGTGCTGATCGTCGTGAACCTGCTGATCGCCGCCCTGCTCGGTACCTGGGGAGTCCGCGCCTACAAGGCGGCCCAGGCCGATCGGTCCGGCCAAGGTGATCGATCCGTTGAGGTCAAGGCCTGACGAAGCGGCTCGGGCTGACCCCGAGCATCTTGCGGAAGTGCCGGTTCAGGTGCGACTGGTCGTAGAAACCGGCCAGCCCTGCGACTTCCGCCGGTGGCCGCCCCGCCAGCAGGTACCGCCTGGCCAGGTCCACCCGCCGGCCGGTCAGGTAGCGGTGCGGCGGCATCCCGTACTCCCGGCTGAACGCGCGGACCAGATGCGCCGGGTGCGCGTGGACGAGCTTCGACGCCTCGTCGAGGGTGATCCCGGTCGGCAGATGCCCGTCGAGCACCTCGCGCAACCTGGCCGCCACGCCCGCGTCCCGGCGTACAGGTGGATCGGTGACCTGGCGGCGCAGGTGCTGGCTGAGGCGCTCCTCGATCAGCGTCAGGCGGCTCTGCGCCTCGAACTCCTCCCGCCCGTCGACCAGTACGCCGTGCAACTGGTGGATGCGGTGGCGGAGGACCGGATCCACGAACTCGGGCTGATCCACCGCGGCGCCGATCAGGCCGTCGCCCAGCCGGTCGGGCTCGAGGTAGAGGACGCGCTTGCGGAATCCCTCGGGACGGACCGAGCGGCCGTCGTGCGGCACGTTCGGCGGTAGCAGGGACACCTGCGCCTGGGACAGGCCGTGCTCGCGGTGATCCAGGTCGTACTGCACCACGCCCTCGTCCACGATCAGCACGGTCCACGCGTCGTGGGTGTGCGTCGGGTAGGCGTGGGACGGGAAGTACGCGTGCAGGACCTCGACGACCCCGCTCAGTGCGGGCCGCCAGGCGCTGAGCTGCGCGGTGCCGTCCACCTGATGGACGGTACCCGGTCTCCGACAGAATGAGGGTCCGGGTCCTGGACGGAAGGTGGAGTGTTGAAGGTCTACATCAGCGCGGACATGGAGGGCATCACCGGATTGGTCGACGCGGAGGACGTCCAGCCAGGGGGCCGCGACTACGAGCGCGGCCGGCTGATGATGACCGAGGACGTGAACGCGGCGATCCGCGGCGCCTACGCGGCCGGTGCGGAGTCCGTGCTGGTGAACGACGCGCACGGCCCGATGCGGAACATCCTGCCCGACGCGCTCGACCATCGCGCCCTGCTGATCAAGGGCCGGCCGAAGCCGATGGGCATGATCGAGGGCCTAACCCGCGAGTACGACGCCGCCCTGTGCGTCGGTTTCCACGCGCGTGCCGGCGTGCTCGGGGTGCTCAGCCACAGCTTCATGGGCCACGAGATCGAGGACATCTGGCTGGACGACCGCCTGACCGGCGAGATCGGCCTCTTCCAGGCCACCGCCACCGCGCTGGGTGTCCCGGTCGCACTCCTCACCGGCGACGACGCCGCCTGCGACGAGGCGGTGGCCTGGGATCCCTTCATCGCCACGGTGCCGGTCAAGCACGCGAAGGACCGCTTCGCCGCCCAGTTGGTCCCCGGCTTCGAGGCCCGCGCCGCCATCGAATCCACCACCGAAGACGCCCTGGCCGCCGTCGCGCCACTCGCTGCCGCCGACCCTGCCGAGGACCACCACCTCGCCGTCCGCTGGCAGTCCGCCTCGGTCCCGGCCCACCTGATCGCCATCCCGGGCGTCACCAAACGCGACGACCGCACCGTAGAGCTCACCGGCCCGATGCCGACCCTCTACCGCATCTTCAACCTCTACCTGCGCGTAGCCACCGCGGTCACCACCAACCCGCCGTACTGCTGAGCTTGCGTCAACGCCTCAAGCCGATGCTGGCAAGCATCTGGCCACGTCGGCCCTGTTCAGCGGGTGCGGATCAGGTGGAGGGCGGTGGGGAGTTCGAGGCCGAGGTTCAGGCGATTCCAGGCGCGGGGAAAAGCGTCGCGGGGGTTGGTGGTCGGCGCGCGGAGGGCGAAGGCGAGGGCGGTGATGATCGCCTGGCCGATGGCGAACAGGACGATGCCGATGGTCATCTGGGTGCCTTCGGCTCCGGTGGCCTGGCTGTAGATGATCACCACGACCCCGACGAGCCAGCTCAGGAAAGCCAGTACGTAGGCCGCGGCGAGGAGGCGGGGCTTCGGCAGTTTCGTCCAGTCCATGGGCGACAGTATGGGGCCTGGCGGGTGGTTTAGAACGTACAAGACCCGGGGCTTGGTTCGGGGGCAGATTTGGGGTTGTGGACAGCGAGAATGACGGGCCGGTCAGGTTCGAAACGAAGATCGCGGTGCTGCTGCGGGACGACCTGGCGGGGTGGCAGCGGTTGAATGTGACGGCGTTCCTGGTGAGTGGGATCGCGGGGACGCGGCCGGAGGTGGTGGGTGAGCCGTACGAGGATGCCGACGGGACGCGGTACCTGCCGATGTTCCGGCAGCCGGTGCTGGTGTTCGAGGGGTCGAAGGAGTTCATGGCGGTCGCCCACCAGCGGGCCTTGAGCCGGGAGCTCGAGCACTCCGTGTTCACCCACGATCTGTTTGCCACCGGCAACGACCGCGACAACCGCGCCGCCGTGCGAGCCGTCGCCCGCGACGAGCTCGACCTGGTCGGCATCGCCCTGTACGGCCCGAAGAACGCCGTCGACAAGACCCTCAAGGGCGCCCGCATGCACCCCTGACCGCGGCACAAACCGTAACGTCCGAAGAACTGAGGGTCAGAGCCCTCGGTTCTTCGGACGCAAAGCGGGTTGGATCAGACGCGCCGGAAGATCAAGGCCCGCTTGACCTCCTGGATGGCCTTGGTGACCTCGATGCCGCGCGGGCAGGCCTCGGTGCAGTTGAAGGTGGTCCGGCAGCGCCAGACGCCCTCCTTGTCGTTCAGGATCTCCAGCCGCTGCTCGGTGCCCTCGTCGCGGCTGTCGAAGATGAACCGGTGCGCGCCGACGATCGCCTGCGGGCCGAAGTACTGGCCGTCGGACCAGAAGACCGGGCAGGAGGTCGTGCAGGCGGCGCACAGGATGCACTTGGTGGTGTCGTCGAAGCGGTCCCGGTCGGCCTGCGACTGGATCCGCTCCCGGGTCGGCTCGTGCCCGCTGGTGACCAGGAACGGCATCACCGAGCGGTACGCGTCGAAGAACGGCTCCATGTCGACGACCAGGTCCTTGAGCACCGCCAGGCCCTTGATCGGCTCGACGGTGATCTCCTTCTCCGGGTTCAGGTCCTTGATCAGCGTCTTGCAGGCCAGCCGGTTCCGCCCGTTGATCCGCATCGCGTCCGAGCCGCAGACGCCGTGCGCACAGGATCGGCGGAACGTCAGCGTGCCGTCCTGCTCCCACTTGATCTTGTGCAGCGCGTCCAGGACCCGGTCGGTCGGCTGCAGGGTGACCGAGTAGGTCTTCCACTCGGCCTCGTCGACGACCTCGGGGTTGTACCGAAGGATCTTGACCTTGACGTCCATCAGTACTTCCGCTCCATCGGCTTGTAGCGAGTCTGGACGACCGGCTTGTAGTCCAGCCGGATATTCACGTTGCCCTCAGCATCGATCGACCGGTAGGCCATCGTGTGCCGCATGAAGTTCACGTCGTCGCGCTTGTCGTAGTCCTCGCGGAAGTGCCCGCCGCGGGACTCCTTGCGCGCCAGCGCCGAGACGACCAGCACCTCGGCCAGGTCGATCAGGAAGCCCAGCTCGACCGCCTCGAGCAGGTCGGTGTTGAACCGCTTGCCCTTGTCCTGCACGGCCACGTTCGCGAAGCGCAGCTTCAGCGCCTCGATGTCGGTCAGCGCCTGCTTGAGCGAGCCCTCGGTCCGGTAGACCTGCGCGTTCAGGTCCATCGTGGCCTGCAGGTCGGAGCGGATCGCCGCCACCCGCTCGTCGCCGGTCGCGTTCCGCATCCCCTCGATCAGGTCGACCACGAAGGTCTCCGGCTGCTCGGGCAACTCCTCGAAGGGGGCGGTCTCGGCGTACTCCGCGGCCGCGATCCCGGCGCGGCGGCCGAACACGTTGATGTCGAGCAGCGAGTTCGTGCCCAGCCGGTTCGCGCCGTGCACGGAGACGCAGGCGACCTCGCCCGCGGCGTACAGGCCGGGGATGACGTCCTCGTTGTTCGCCAGCGCCTCGCCCTTGATGTTGGTCGGGATGCCGCCCATCGCGTAGTGCGCGGTCGGGAACACCGGGATCTGCTCGGTGTACGGCTCCACGCCCAGGTAGGTGCGGGCGAACTCGGTGATGTCCGGGAGCTTCGCGTCGATGTGGGCCGGCTCCAGGTGGGTCAGGTCGAGCATCACGTACGCGCCGTCCGGGCCGCAGCCACGGCCTTCGCGTACTTCGTTCGCCATCGCCCGGGCCACCATGTCGCGCGGTGCGAGGTCCTTCACGGTCGGCGCATACCGCTCCATGAAGCGCTCGTTGTCCTTGTTGCGCAGGATCCCGCCCTCGCCGCGAGCGGCCTCGGACAGCAGTACGCCGAGCCCGGCCAGACCGGTCGGGTGGAACTGGAAGAACTCCATGTCCTCCAGCGGCAGGCCCTTGCGCCAGACGATGCCCATCCCGTCGCCGGTCAGGGTGTGCGCGTTCGAGGTGGTCCGGAAGACCTTGCCGAAGCCGCCGGAGGCGAACACGATCGACTTGGCCGAGAAGATGTGCAGCTCGCCGGTGGCCAGCTCGTAGGCGACCACACCGGTCGCGCGACCGCCGACCATCAGCAGGTCGAGCACGTAGAACTCGTTGAAGAACTCGACGTTCTGCTTGATGCACTGCTGGTAGAGCGTCTGCAGGATCATGTGTCCGGTCCGGTCCGCCGCGAAGCAGGACCGCCGGACGACGGCCTCACCGTGGTTGCGGGTGTGGCCGCCGAAGAAGCGCTGGTCGATCTTGCCCTCGGCCGTCCGGTTGAACGGCAGGCCCATCTTCTCCAGGTCGAGCACCGCGTCGACGGCCTCGCGGCACATCACCTCGGCCGCGTCCTGGTCGACCAGGAAGTCGCCACCCTTGACCGTGTCGAAGGTGTGCCACTCCCAGTTGTCCTCCTCGACGTTGGCCAGCGCGGCGCACATGCCGCCCTGGGCCGCGCCGGTGTGGGACCGGGTCGGGTAGAGCTTGGTGAGCACCGCGGTCCGGGTCCGCTTGCTGGACTCCAGGGCCGCGCGCATACCCGCTCCACCCGCGCCGACGATCACGACGTCGTACTGATGCCGCTGCATCTGAAAACTGTCCTTACTTGCAGACCGACAGCGTGGAGCTGGGGTCGAGGCAGGGGTCGAAGGTGAAGATGACCAGGGTGCCGAGCACGACGATCACGATCGTGGCGGTGATCAACAGGCTCTTCAGCCAGAACCTGGTCTGGTCCTTCTCGGCGTAGTCGTTGATGATCGTGCGCAGGCCGTTGGTGCCGTGCAGCATCGCCAGCCACAGCATCAGCAGGTCCCAGACCTGCCAGAGCGGGTTGGCCCACTTGCCGGCCACGAAGCCGAAGTCGAGCGCGGTGATGCCGCCGCCGAGCATCAGGTTCACGAACAGGTGGCCGAGCACCAGCACCACCAGGGCGAGCCCGGACAGCCGCATGAACAGCCAGCTGTACAGCTCGAAGTTGGTCTGGCCGGACCGGTTCCGGCCGCCGCCCTTGAGCGAGCGGGCCCGGCTGGACGACCGGGGCTGGGCGATCTCGGGAGTCGTCATCTCAGCCTCCGAACACGTGGGTCAGATGCCGGATCACGAACGGCACGAACAGGACCACCCAGACGACGCCGACGCCGATCATCAGCTTGCGCTGGTTGCGCGGGCCCTTGGCCCAGAAGTCCACCAGGATCAGCCGGATGCCGTTGAAGGCGTGGAACAGGATCGCCCCGACCAGCCCGACCTCCATCAGTCCGACGATCGGGTTCTTGTAGGTGCCGATGACCTCGTTGTAGGCCTCCGGTGAGACCCGCACCAGGGCGGTGTCCAGCACGTGCACCAGGAGGAAGAAGAAGATCCCGACGCCGGTGATCCGGTGCGCTACCCAGGACCACATGCCCTCGTGGCCGCGGTAGAGGGTCCCTGGGATGAGTTTCAGCGGCTTGCTGGGCAAACCGATCCTCCGATCGGACGACAGACCTCAGCCGGTGAGCGCGGCGACTCCGGGGCGTCAGGTCAGCAAAGGGGCCGCGATCGGCTCGGCCCGGAAGGGAACCAGGCCGTTCTTGATGCTATCGCCGCTCCGCGCCCGTTCTGGCCCGCTCCCGTGTGACATCGCTCTCTGCAAGGGTCGCGAGCCGTCGAAGTGGCCTGCCGGCCCGGTGCTCGATTGGACCATGGCGGACGCCCCTCTCGCGGCCTAGCGTGAGCCAGGACACGATTGGGGAGGCGATGACAGTGAGTTTCTGGATCTGCGAGACCTGCGCGGTCGAGCACTCGGAGCAGGTCGACGTGTGTGCCATCTGCGCCGACGAGCGGCAGTGGGTACCCGCCGACGGCCAGCACTGGACCACGCTGGAGGAACTGTCCACCGCGGGGTACAAGGTGAAGCTCAAGGAGGTCGAGCCCGGCCTGCACGGCGTGACCTCCGAGCCCGGCGCGGGCATCGGGCAGCAGTCGATGATCGTCCGCACGCCCGAGGGGAACCTGCTCTGGGACCCGATCGGCTTCCTGGACGACGACGCCGTCGCCCGGGTCCGCGAGCTGGGCGACGTGGCCGCCGTCATCGCGAGCCACCCGCACATGTACGGCGTCCAGGTCGAGTGGAGCCACCGGCTGGGTGATGTCCCGGTCTACGTCTCCGAGGCCGACAAGGAGTGGGTGGCCCGGCAGGACCCGGTGATCCGGACCTGGTCGGGAACGCTCGACCTGCTGCCCGGCATCACCCTGATCCAGCCGGGCGGGCACTTCCCGGGCAGCGCGGTGGTGCACTGGGCGGACGGGGCCGAGGGCAAGGGAGTGATCCTGGCCGGCGACACAATCTTCGCGAACCCGGACCGCACCTCGGTGAGCTTCATGCGCAGCTACCCGAACCGGATCCCGCTGTCCGGCGCGGTCGTCGACCGGGTGGCCAAATCGCTGGACGTGTTCTCCTACGACCGGCTCTACGGCAACTTCGGCGCCTCGATCCCGACCGACGCCCGCGCCGTCGTCCGCCGCTCGGCCGACCGTCACGCGGCCTGGGCCCGCGGCGACTACGACCACCTGACCTAAGCAGCTAGCCGTCCCAGTGCCAGACGGGTGTGCAGCTTGAGCATGTGCCGCACACAGGACTCCCAGTCGTAGAGCTCAGCCCTTCGCCGGGCTGCAGCTCTACGACCTGGCACGGTGGCCAGTTCCAGTACTGCGTCCGCCAGCGCCGCGGGGGCCGGCCTCCCCCAGCGCCCGCAGGTCGCGTCCACGAGTTCGCGAGCACCACCCGTGTCGGCCGTGACCACCGGCGTTCCGGCGGCCAGCGCCTCCAGTACCGCGAGGCCGAACGTCTCACCCGGGCAGACCGACAAGGCGATGTCCGCCTCCGCCAGGTGACGAGCCAGGGTGACCCGGCCATCGACGTACCCGTGGAAGACGACGGGGGCCCGGCCGGCGATCGCGATGAGTTCGTCGAGGTGTGGTCCCGAGCCGTAGACGTCCATCCGCAGCGGGACACCGCGCCGGTGGAGCTCGGCGGCAGTGGCGACGGCCAGGTGCGGGCTCTTCTCGCGGGACAGCCTGCCCGCGTGGACGAGCTTGAGGATGCCGTCGTCGGCCGGCGTCGCCCGGGACGGGTGGAACGTGTCCAGGTCGACGCCCAGCGGGATCCGGACCAGCGGCGTGGTGACCTCGTCGAACTCGGCCGCCGCGTAGCGGGAGGTGACCACCACAGCGTCGTACGTGCGGCTCAGGAGGCGATAGAGGGCTCCGACGCCGGCGGCTACACCCAGCTGGCGGCCAGTGCGGAGGGACAGCATCGCGTCGAGTCGCTCGTGGCTGAAGAGGACCGAGCCGATCTCGTTCTTCCGCGCCCACCTTGCCACCGGCAACAAAGTGGACTTGTCCGAGATCTCCACCGTGGTGGGCCGGAAGCGTTCCAGTGCGTCGATCACCCGCCACGGATCCGTGATCAGGCGATAGCCGCCGCCGACCTTGGGGGCCTTCATCCGGACCACCGTGCCGGCCTCGGTCTCGGTGACGCTGTCGCGTTCCCCGGGAGTGATGAGGATCCGTTCCGCGCCGGCCTCGCAGTACCCCTGGCCGAGGTGTTCGATCGCGGTCCGCATGCCGCCCGAGGTCGGGCCGACGAAGTTGGCCAGCTGCGCGATCCGGAGCATCAGGCGGCCTGTCGGAGGGCCGCGACCTCGAGCAGGACCTCGGCGTAATGCCGGTCGACCAGGTCGTCGACCACCGCCGGCCAGGTCCTCGTCTGCACCCTGCGCTGTCCGGCCTTCGCGATCGCCTGGCGTTCGGCCGGATTTCCCAGCAGACGCTCGACCGCCTGACGCAGCGAACCCGGTTGGCCCGGTTCGAAGAGCAGGCCGGTGTCGCCGGGGCGGATCAGGTCGAGCGGTCCACCGGCGGCCGGTCCCACCGTGGCGACGCCGGAGGCCTGGGCCTCCTGGATGGTCTGGCAGAACGTCTCGTGCTCGCCGGTGTGCACGAAGACGTCCAGCCCGGCGAAGATCGACGCCAGGTCCGTGCCCCGGCGCATCCCCAGGAAGGTGGCCTTGGGCAAGGAGTTCTCCAGGGACACGCGGTCCGGGCCGTCGCCGACGACCACCACGTGGCAGTCGAGCTCGCTCAGCTCGGCGAGCCGCCGTACCTTCTTCTCCGCCGCGAGCCGGCCGACGTATCCGACGATCGGCTTGCCGTCGGGGGAGATCTCGCGGCGCCACTGCTCTTCGCGGTTGGCCGGATCGAAGAGGTCGAGGTTCACGCCCCGGCCCCAGTGGTGCACTCGCGGGACACCTGCCTGGATCAGCTGGGCCATCGAGGCCGAAGACGGTGCGAGCGTGCGATCCGCCCGCGAGTGGACCCGGCGTACCCAGCGCTGTACGCCGCGGTCCGCCTTGGCGAACCAGGGGTACTGCCGGGCGAAGCCGGCCAGATCCGTCTGGAACACGGCGACCGTGGGCAGCCCGAGCCGTCGCGCGCTGCGCAGGCCGTAGGCCCCGAGGATGAAGGGAGACGCCAGGTGAGCGAGGTCTGGCTTGAAGTCGGCCATCGCCCGTTCGATCGCGGGGTCGGGCAGTCCGACCGGGAACTCTTTGTAGCCAGGGATCCCGAAGCTGCGGGCCCGGAGCACCCGGACGCCGTGGTAGCTGTCCGGACCGGGGCCGGCGGCAATGATCAGCAACTGGTGCCCGCGGGCCAGCAGCCGGTCGGCGACGTGGCGAACCGTGTTCGCGACGCCATTGATCTGCGGCAGGAAGGACTCGGCGACCATCACTATGCGCACACTCCGGAGGTTCCCCACCTCGCATGAACCCTCGGCGACTGTCTCGTGACACGTCGTCGAGGCCCGGTAGACGCGTCTGCGGCCGTTTGATGACCAGGGAGTAACCAGTAACCACCCACCGGCAAACCACCCCTGAACGCCAGGCTTCGTGCTGACTCTAAATCGGGCTGATGAGTTGGACTGCGGGGAAGTAGCCGCGGTAGCGGTCGGTGTCGCGGGTGAGTAGACGGTGGCCGGAGATCGCGGCGTGCGCACCGATGTAGAAATCGGCGAGGGGAGAGCGACGGGCGCCGCCGCGCCGTCGACAGCTCACGTAGGCGGCCCCGGACGTGCGGCGGTATGGAGCCCGACCTGCAGGTGAGTTCGCGTCATCGGGTGAGGCTGGTGGTGGGGGAGGCGGAGGGGTACCAGTTTTCGAAGTCTGTGTAGCGGGCGGTCAAGGTGGTGGTTCCTCGGGGGAGAGCGTAGGTGGTGGTGAAGGTGCCGGTCGCGGTGAGTTCGGGGTTGCCGATGAGGCGTTCGGTGGCGCCGTCGGTGCTGGCGTAGACGCGGAGGAACTGCTGGTTGGTGGAGCCGCCCGGGCGGGACATCGGTGAGGTCCAGGTGACCGTGACGTACGCGGTGCTCTTGTTCTTGCCGGAGCCGGTGCGGGCGCTGATGTCGATGTCTGTGGTGGGGGCCTTCGGCGGGTGGGACGGGCCGAAGGAGTGGAGCAGCTGGGTGTTCTGGTAGACGTCGTCGTAGGTGACGGCCCAGGCGCGGGTGCCGGTGGAGTTCACCAGCAGGGTGCCCTGCCAGAGCACGTCGCCGCGGCGGAAGTCGACGGCATACGTCGGGGTGGTGCTGCCCTTGGCGTAGAAGAGCACGTCAGCGTCGTTGGAGCCGGTGTTGGAGCGGGCGACGGCGACAGTGGAGCTGTCGCCCGACCAGGCGGCATCACCCGGATAGACGCCGCTGGGGTAGACGGTGGCGTCGGACAGGTCGGGCAGCCGGTACGAGTGGTGCTCGTACGGGCTGCCAACCGTCTCGACGACCTCGGTGCCGTCGGGGCTGAGCGTGTAGTCGATCAGGTTGCTGCCGGTGTTGTCGCGCTTGCTGACGATCGTCGGGGTGGCACCGGAGACGTCGATGACGTACGTACTGACGGGTGAGTAGCCGGTGTCACCGGCGACGATGAGGCCGCGGCCGCCAGGGCTGGCGTCGATCACCGGGTGGTAGTTCGGTCCACCTGTGTAGACGACGGGTGCCGTGTTCGGCGTCGACCAGACCAGCAGGCCGCCCGACCCGATGCCGCAGTCGACGTACGCCCCGACGATCTTGTCGCCGGCCGGTTCGGCGCTGTAGACGCAGGCGCCGGCCGGAGCGTCGTACCTTGCCGACGGCACCAGAGTGTCGGCGTCCACCGCAGTGACATGGTCGAAGTCCTGCGTCACCAGCAGGGTGCCGCGGTCGTCGCTCAGCACGACGTCGGAGGCGCCGGTCACTGCCGGGACCTTGGTCTTCAGTACGCCGTCGAGGTCCGTGACCACCAGCGGCAGATCGCTTCCCGCACCCTGCGCCAGGTACAGCCGTCCACGATCCTCGTCGAGCTCGATCGCCCGGAAGTCCTGCACCGGCAGCTGGGTCCCGACGCTCTTCAGCAGCTCCGGCTCGTCCGCGGAGCTGGACCCGGCCAGCACCACCCCGGTCGAGACCATGGTGATGAGGGCCAAGCCCCCAAGGGCGATTCCACGCAGGCGCATCGATACTCCGCTTTCAGGTGTCCCGGCCGAGTCCGGCCGTGAAGCTGTACAAGGTACGAAGGTCATTCCCCCGAAACACGATCACATTAGAAGGAATCTCACCAGCGAGCAAAAGACGGAAGGCTCCGCGGTTCGGCTCGCTGATGAGGATGCTCTGTCGAGGAACCAGCGGCCCGCAGCTGACCACCCGACGACGAATGGGAGGATTCTGCTGTGCCCGCCGACCTGACCGCCTCCCTTTCCGACGATCTGCCGCCTGGCCGTCTGGTCGGTGACGCCGGCGGACCGCCGCTGTTCTGGCTGAGCGAGGGCCCGCCCGATGCCGAGCTGTACCAGCGGTTGCTCGCGGCGCACCTCCGGACCGGACTGTGGCCGGTGATCACCGACGCGCAGGCCTGGACCGACGGGCTCTTCGTCGAGCCGGTGGCGGACATCGACGACATGGATCCGCTGACAGTGATGCGGGACATCTGGACCGGGCTGGTGACCCCGGTCGAGGGCGAGGCGGAGTTCTTCGGCGACGACCCCTTCGACGACTTCAAGCCTTTCGGTCAGGAGTTCCCAGGCCTGGCCGCGGCCGGCGAGCCGATGGCGGAACCTGGCGAGGTCGCCGTGTGGTTCGCCGGTGAGCTCGGCCTTGGCCCGGACTCTCGCCTACTGCTCGCACCGGCCGCCCGGAGCGCGGACCTGCCGGCCGTGGTCGGGTGGAGCGGCCCGATGAACCACTCGAACGAGTTGGCTCCGCTGCTCGCGATCCTCCGGAGCTGGGAGGGGCGCTTCGGAGTACGGCTGGTGCGGGTCGGCTTCGACACCATGGACCTCAGCGTGGCGGCGCCTCCGGTGACACCTGAGCACGCGGTACAGGTCGCAGCCGAGCACGTCGTCTTCTGCCCGGACAACGTGGAGCAAGGACCAGGCAACCTGCTCGAGTACGCCGAGACGATCCAGGGCCGCAACACCTGGTCCTTCTGGTGGGACTGACCTCACTCAGGTACTTGCCAGACCTCTTCGTTCCTCACGGTCAGTTCCGGCTTGCCGCGAAGCACTCGCAGCTCGACTCGCCAGCCGGCCACGTAGGCGAGATGCGACCGCCCGTCGAGGTGTTCGGCCAGCCAGCGGCGCAGGGGCTCGGTCGCATCACCACGCAGGTGACCGAAGACCTTGGCGTGCAGGTCACCGAAAGCCTGCTGGGTCGGCCCGCCGACGACCAAGTACGTGATTCCGGTGTCCGGGCCCATCATCTGCACCCTCAGGCCCGGCTTGCCCTGGCAGCTCTGGTTGTCGCCAGTGCAGCTGAACCCATCGGCACGTAGGCCGTCGGCCAGATCGGCCTCGGGAGTGTCGAGCCGGAGCACCGGCACCTTGATCGGGGTGCTGCCGGCCTTGGACGCGCTGAGGCTGCCGCGCGGGCCGATCCCGACGATCTCGAAGTCGCCCCAGGAGAAGGACAACGCTCCTCCCACCGAGGTTCGGAAAGTGGTGGTCAGCTCGGCCTGGTCCGCGGGAAAGACGACTCGAGCGACGATGCCGACGAGGTCCCTCAGGGCCGGGCCGGTTTCCATCCGCTTGGGCCCCTCCACCTTGACGTTCAAGCCGATCACAGTGCCGTCCGGCTGATGCTGGAAGACGACCTCGAAAACGAACTGGTCCGCTGCCCGGAAGGTGAAGCAGCCGGCCTGCCCGCCATCCGCGCCGGTGAAGCGCGCGCTGCATTCCATCCCCCGTCCGCTCAACGCGTCGGCCAGCGCCCGCGACTGACCGACGAGCTCACCACCAGCGGTCACGCCGTCCGCGAGGACCACGTCGCTGCTGGTCGGCTCGGTCGTAGCCGACGCGTCGTCGCGCAGTACTGCGAAAGCCGCGACGACGGCGATCACCAGCAGGACGACGGCTCCGGCCACGAAGGGCCACCAGGTACGGCGAGGAGCGGGCTGGGGCAGGGACATGCGGGGTCCTTCCAGATGGGCGGGGAGCCGTGAACCTATCCCAGGGATGTGCTGGAACGCACCGGGGTGGCGTGCGCGATCTCACCTGGCTGGTGCATACCAGTGGGGGCGTGGTCCCACTACCGTGGGGGGATGAGCCATCAAACCGAGTCCGGGTGGGATTTCGAGCCCGTGTATGGGCCCGATCGGCTCGCGGGGTTCGACCCCGCGGAGAAGTTGGGTGCGCCCGGGGAGTTCCCGTTCACCCGGGGTGTCTACCCGACGATGTACACCCAACGGCCCTGGACGATGCGGCAGTACGCCGGGTTCGGGACCGCGGCCGAGTCGAACCAGCGGTACCACCAGCTGATCGACGCGGGCACGATGGGGCTGTCCGTCGCGTTCGACCTGCCGACCCAGATGGGGTACGACTCCGACGCCGCGATCGCGCACGGCGAGGTCGGCAAGGTCGGGGTGGCGATCGACTCGATCGACGACATGCGGCTGCTGTTCGACCGGATCCCGTTGGACCAGGTGTCCACCTCGATGACCATCAACGCGCCCGGCTCGCTGCTGTTGCTGCTCTACCAACTGGTGGCCGAGGAGCAGGGCGTCTCCGGCGACAAGCTGACCGGCACGATCCAGAACGACGTGCTGAAGGAGTACATCGCCCGCGGCACCTACATCTACCCGCCGAAGGAGTCGCTGCGGCTGATCAGCGACATCTTCGCCTACTGCCAGACCGAGCTGCCGCGCTGGAACACCATCTCGATCTCCGGCTACCACATGGCCGAGGCCGGTGCGACGCCCGCGCAGGAGATCGCCTTCACCCTTGCCGACGGCATCGAATACGTCCGTACCGCGGTCGCGGCCGGCCTCGACGTGGACACCTTCGCGCCGCGGCTGTCCTTCTTCTTCGTCTCCCGGACGACGCTGCTCGAGGAGGTGGCGAAGTTCCGCGCGGCCCGGCGGATCTGGGCCCAGGTGATGCGCGACGAGTTCAACGCGAAGAACCCGAAGTCCCTGATGCTGCGGTTCCACACGCAGACGGCCGGAGTACAGCTGACCGCGCAGCAGCCCGAGGTGAACCTCGTCCGGGTCGCGATCCAGGGTCTCGCGGCCGTGCTCGGCGGCACGCAGTCCCTGCACACCAACTCCTACGACGAGGCGATCGCGCTCCCCACCGAGAAGGCCGCCCGCCTCGCGCTGCGGACCCAGCAGGTGCTCGCCTACGAGACCGACGTGACCGCCACGGTGGACCCCTTCGCCGGCTCGTACGTCGTCGAGTCGCTCACCGACGAGGTGGAGGGCGCCGCCCGGGAGCTGATGGACCAGGTGGAGGAGTTCGGTGGTGCCGTCGCGGCCATCGAGAAGGGATTCCAGAAGCAGGAGATCGAGCGCTCGGCGTACCGGATCGCGCAGCAGATCGACTCCGCCGAGCGGGTCGTCGTCGGGCTGAACAAGTTCAAGGTCGCCGAGGAGGAGCCGTACGAGCCGCTCCGGGTCGATCCGGCGATCGAGGCTCAGCAGGTGGACCGGCTCGCCCGGCTCCGCGCCGAGCGTGACCAGGCAGCCGTCGACAAGGCGCTGCTCGAGTTGCAGACGGCTGCCCGCGGTTCGGACAACTGTCTCTACCCGATGAAGGAAGCCCTCAAGGCCCGCGCCACCGTCGGCGAGGTCTGCAACGCCCTCCGCGAGGTCTGGGGCGCGTACGTCCCCGCCGACACGTTCTAGCCGAGTCAGTCCAGCAACGCGGAGGTAGCGAGCAGCGTGATGCCGAGGGCGATCGCGTCCTCGGACGGGTTGAACCCCGGCGTGTGCAGGTCGGCGGCCGTCTCGACGCCGGCGGGCCGTACGCCGAGCCGGGCCATCGCGCCCGGCACATGCTCCAGGTACCAGGCGAAGTCCTCGCCGCCCAGGCTCTGATCGGTCGCGGCGACCGCTCCGCTGCCCATCGTGCGCTCGACGGCCGTCTTGAACACCTCGATCGCGGCAGCGTCGTTCATCACCGGCGGTACGCCGTGGGTGACCTCGGTGTCGACCTCCACCTCGTACGGCGCGGCGAGTTGCGCCGCGAGCGTCGGGATCAACTCGGCCGCGAGCCGCCAGGCGCTCACGTCGAGACAGCGCAGCGTGCCCTCGACCTCGCCGCGAGCGGGGATCGCGTTCGCCGCCGACCCCGAGGTGATCCGCCCCCACACCAGCGACATCCCCGCGCGCGGGTCGACCCGGCGGGAGAGCGCGGCCGGGAGTTCGGTGACCAGGGTCGCCAGCGCGTACACCAGGTCGGCGGTGAGGTGCGGCCTCGACGTGTGACCGCCAGGACCGTTCAGGCGAACGAGAATCCGGTCTGCCGCGGCGGTCAGTGCGCCGACCCGAAGGCCGATCTGCCCGACCTCCAGTCGCGGGTCGCAGTGCAGTCCGTAGATCCGGTGCACCCCTTCGAGCCCGCCGGCGGCGATCACTCCGAGCGCGCCGCCGGGCATCACTTCCTCCGCCGGCTGGAAGATCAGCCGCACCCGCCGGTCGAGCAGCCCGTCTGCTGCCATCCCCGCCAGCACGAGACCGGCGCCCAGCAGAGCAGCCGTGTGGACGTCGTGCCCGCAGGCGTGGGCGACTCCCTCGATACCCGAGCGCCAGGGGGCGTCGACCGCATCCGGGACGGGCAGGGCATCGATGTCAGCGCGCAGGGCGACGCAGGTGTCACCCGAGCCGATGTCGCAGATCAGGCCGGTACCGGTGGGGAGCACCTGTGGCGACAGTCCGGCGGCGGTCAGCCGCTGCCGCAGTACCTCCGTGGTGCGGACCTCGTGCCAGCCGAGCTCGGGGTGGGCGTGCAGGTCACGCCGCACCGCGACCACCTCTTCCCGCACCTGGGCAACGCGCCATTTCACGTCGGCATGCGCCGGATGATGCGAAGTCGTCATGCCGGGGATCATCTCATCCGGCCCGGATGGTCCTTACACCCGGTGAAGACCTGCCGCACCTTTCGGTCACTGTCCGTGATCGGGTCTTCGACATAATGAAGGAATTGCGGCGGTCTGACCTACGCGCCGGTCACTTTCCGGTATCGAGGGCGTCTTGGCGTTCAAGAAGGGCGTAGCGGCCCCTATAGTCTGCGGATGCGGCACGCTGGGGAAGGCGTGCCGGGTAAAAGGTTTTCGGTCGATAAAGGAGACGTTCGGTGAAGAACTACGTGCGGGGATTGGCGATCGTGGGTGCGGTGACGCTCGCCGTCGCCGCTTGTGGCAGCAAGCCGACCGAGGACACGGCGGGTGGCGGGGACGCCAACAAGGACTTCAAGGCCTGCATGGTCTCCGACTCGGGTGGTTTCGACGACAAGTCGTTCAACCAGACCTCGTACGCCGGTCTTCAGTCAGCGGTCAAGGAGAAGGGCCTGACCGAGGTCAAGGCCGAGTCGAAGTCGGACAACGACTACCCGACGAACATGAACGCGATGGTCCAGGCGAAGTGCAACGTCATCGTCGCCGTCGGCTTCAAGCTCGAGGACGCCACCGACAAGGCGGCCCAGGCGAACCCGGACATCAAGTTCGCGATCGTCGACTCGGCGCCGGCCAAGCCGATCGCCAACCTCAAGCCGCTCGCCTTCAACACCGCGCAGAGCAGCTTCCAGGCCGGTTACCTGGCCGCGGCGATGTCGAAGACCGGCAAGGTCGGCACCTACGGCGGCATCAAGATCCCGACGGTGACCATCTTCATGGACGGTTTCGCCGAGGGTGTGCGGTACTACAACAAGCAGAAGAGCAAGAACGTCCAGGTGCTCGGCTGGGACGACGCGAAGCAGGCCGGTCTGTTCACCGGTGACTTCGAGGACAAGGCGAAGGGCCAGAACACCGCGCAGAACCTGATCACCCAGGGCGCCGACGTCATCTTCCCGGTGGCCGGTCCGTCCGGCCTGGGCGGTCTGCAGGCGGCCAAGGCGAGCAACGGCAAGGTGAACGCGATCTGGGTCGACACTGACGGCTGCGTGAGCGCCGCGGAGTACTGCTCGGTGCTGATCTCCAGCGTGGAGAAGGGCATGGACGTCGCCGTTCACGACGCGGTCGTGTCCGTGGTCGACAACAAGTTCGACAACAGCCAGTTCATCGGCACGATGGAGAACGGCGGGACGGGGCTGGCGCCGTTCCACGAGTTCGACTCCAAGGTCCCGGCGGACGTGAAGAGCGAGCTGGAGCAGATCAAGGCCGACATCATCAGCGGCAAGATCACCATCGAGTCCAAGGTGCAGCCGAAGGCGTCCTGACGACGCGCGACGCAACCGCGTAGTACGGTGCGAGCCAGGAAGACGGCCCCTTCGGGGTTGTCTCCCTGGCTCGCCGTCTGAAGGCTGTAGTCAATGAAGGGGGCGCCCGCATGCATCTCGAACTCTCGGGGCTGACCAAGAGCTTCGGCTCCCTGGTCGCCAACGACCACATCGACCTGGTGATCGAACCGGGCCAGATCCACTGCCTGCTGGGCGAGAACGGGGCCGGCAAGAGCACTCTGATGAACATGCTCTACGGGCTGTTGCAGCCCGACTCCGGTGAGATCGTGATCGACGGCGCGAAGGTGCGGATCAGCTCGCCGAGCGATGCCATTGCCCAGGGCATCGGCATGGTGCACCAGCACTTCATGCTGGTCCCGGTGTTCACCGTCGCCGAGAACATCATGCTCGGCCGGGAGTACACCCGCGCCGTCGGCGTACTGGATCGCAAGAAGGCGGACGCGCTGGTCACCGAGCTGTCCGAGCGGTACGGGTTCCAGGTCGACCCGGAGGCGCTCGTGGAGGACATCCCGGTCGGCGTGCAACAACGGGTGGAGATCATCAAGGCGCTCGCCAACGACGCCAGGGTGCTGATCCTGGACGAGCCGACCGCGGTGCTCACCCCGGCCGAGATCGACGAACTGATCGCGGTGATGCGGCAGCTGAAGGAGAACGGCACCTCGATCGTCTTCATCACCCACAAACTCAAAGAGGTCAAGGCGATCGCGGACACGATCACCGTGATCCGCCGCGGCAAGGTGGTCGGCAGCGCCGAGCCGTCGGCCACCGAGGAGGAACTCGCCGAGCTGATGGTCGGGCGCGCGGTCGACCTGGTGGTCGACAAGGACCCCGCCACCCCCGGCGACACGGTACTGCGGGTCGAGGGCCTGACGGTGATCGACGAGCGGGGCTTCACCGCCGTCGACGGCGTCGACCTGGAGGTCCGGGCGGGCGAGATCCTCGCCGTGGCCGGTGTCCAGGGCAACGGTCAGACCGAGCTCGCCGAGGCGCTGCTGGGGCTGACCCCGATCGCCGCGGGCAGGATCTCGCTGGACGGCAACGACCTGACCGGCCGGACCACGCGCGACCGGCTCGACGCCGGGATCGGCTATGTCCCCGAGGACCGTGCCCATGACGGCTTCGTCGGCTCCTTCACGGTCGCCGAGAACCTGGTGCTGGACATGGTCCGCCGGGCGCCATTCGGCAAGGGGCTCTCGCTGCGGACCGACGAGATCGAGAAGAACGCGCAGGAGCGGGTCGAGGAGTTCGACATCCGCACCCAGTCCACCGACCTGGCCGTCTCGTCGCTGTCCGGCGGCAACCAGCAGAAGGTCGTGCTGGCCCGCGAGCTGTCCCGGCCGCTGAAGCTGCTGGTGGCCTCGCAGCCGACCCGTGGGGTGGACGTCGGCTCGATCGAGTTCCTGCACACCAGGATGGTGAAGGAGCGCGACAACGGCACCGCGGTGCTGATCGTCTCCACCGAGCTGGACGAGATCGCCGCGCTGGCCGACCGGGTCGCGGTGATGTACCGCGGCAAGGTGGTCGGCGTCGTACCGGCCGACACCCCCCGCGACGAGCTCGGCCTGATGATGGCCGGCGCCTCGAAGAGCGAGGCCGAGGTCGTGGCAACCGAGAACCCGACGACGTTGGGAACCATCTAGATGAGCAACGACACGGCCACAGAGCCGGAGCAGACACCGGTTCCCGCCGAGCCGGCGAAGGAGTCCGGCAGCGGCCTGCCGAACTGGGCGGTCCAGGGTCTGGTCTCGCTGAGCGCGATCGTGCTGGCGCTGGTCGTCGGCGCGATCCTGATCATCATCGGCGACGACGACGTGAAGGCCGCGGCCGGCTACTTCGGCGCGGCGCCGATGGACACCGTCTCGGCGGCGCTGACCGCGGTGGGCGAGGCCTACAAGGCGCTGTTCCTCGGCGCGGTCGGCGGCGTCGATCAGATCGCCGAGTCGTTGACCCAGGCCACCCCGCTGATCTGCGGCGGCCTCGCGGTCTCGCTGGCGTTCCGCGCCGGCCTGTTCAACATCGGCGCCCAGGGCCAGTTGATCATCGGCGCGATCTTCGCCTCCTACGTCGGCTTCGCCTGGGACCTGCCCCCGGGCCTGCACCTGCTGGTGGCGGTGATCGCCGGTCTGATCGGTGGTGCGCTCTGGGGTGGCGTGGTCGGCGTGCTGAAGGCCCGCACCGGCGCTCACGAGGTGATCGTCACGATCATGCTCAACTATGTCGCGATCTACCTGCTGGTGTGGTTGCTGACCACCACGACGTTCAAGCGGCCCGGCCGCGACGATCCGATCAGCCCGATCGTGAAGCCGAACGCGCAGTTCCCGCAGTTCGGTGACACCCGGCTGCACGCCGGCTTCCTGCTCGCCTTGCTGGCCGCCGTCTTCGTCTGGTGGCTGCTGAACCGCTCGACAGTCGGCTTCGAGCTCCGCGCGGTCGGTGCGAACGCCGACGCCTCGCGGACCGCGGGCATGTCGGTGGGCCGGGCCTACGTGATCGCCATGGTGATCGCCGGTGCCCTCGCCGGTCTGGCCGGCAGCCAGCAGGTGCTCGGCACCGACCTGCCGCTGACGGACGGGGTCGCCGCGACGATCGGCTTCGACGCGATCACCGTCGCCCTGCTGGGCCGCGGTACTCCGCTCGGCACCGTGCTGGCGGGCCTGCTCTTCGGCGCCCTGAACGCCGGTGGCCTGCAGATGCAGTTGCAGACCCAGACGCCACTGACCCTGACCACCGTCCTGCAGGCCGTGATCGTGCTGTTCGTCGCGGCCCCGGCGCTGGTGCGCTCGATCTTCCCGTTCCTGCCCAAGGAACGCGGAGCCGGCGCCGTCCTCGCGAAAGGCTGGAACGGATGAGCGAGACGACCACCACTCCCGACACCGTGCGGGTGCCGGCACCGGCCGCGATCGAGGCTCCGGCCGACCGGACCCGGCGGTTGCGGGTCGGCAGCCTGATGCTGGTGTTCGCGCTGATCGGCCTGCTGCTGGCGATCTTCACCAACGGCGGCAAAGCGACCTTCCAGCTCGTCTCCGGAGACCTGCAGAACAACCTGCTCGGCGTGCCGGCCCAGGCGACCGCCCTGATCCTCGGGATCCTCGGCGTGATCGCCGCGGGGGCGTACGTCATGCGGCGGGTCCCGCAGTCGTACTCCGGCTACCTCGCCACCCTGCTCGGCATCTGCTTCATCGGTTCGTTCCTGTGCTGGGCGGCGGCGGGCAAGACCTTCCCGCTGGCCAACCAGTTCCAGGGCACGCTGAACTTCGCCACCCCGCTGATCCTCGGCGCGCTGGCCGGTGTGCTGTGTGAGCGGGCCGGTGTCATCAACATCGCGATCGAGGGCCAGTTCCTGGTCGGAGCCTTCACCGCGGCCGTCGTCTCCAGTACGACGGGCAGTTCGGCGGCGGCGCTGATCGCGGCCGCTCTGACGGGTGTCCTGATGGCCGTGCTGCTGGCGGTCTTCTCGATCAAGTATCTGGTGAACCAGGTGGTTCTCGGCGTTGTCCTGGTGGTCTTCGCCTCCGGTATCACCGGGTATCTGTTCGACCAGTTCCTGCAGGAGGACGCGGCGGCGATGAACACGCCGGACGTGCTCTCGGCGGTGAAGATCCCGCTGCTCGGCGACATCCCGTTCTTCGGCCCGATCCTGTTCAACCAGACGATCCTGGTCTACCTGACCTACATCGCGGTCGCGGTGGTCACCTTCGTGCTCTTCGAGACCCGCTGGGGTCTTCGGGTCCGCGCGGTCGGCGAGCACCCGAAGGCGGCGGACACGGTCGGCATCAGGGTCAAGCGCGTCCGGTACTCCGCGGTCCTGTGGGCCGGGGTGCTGGCCGGCCTCGGCGGCGCCTTCTTCACCGTCGGGTACGCCGGCTCCTTCAGCAAGGACATGACGGCCGGCAACGGGTTCATCGCGCTGGCCGCGCTGATCATGGGCCGCTGGAACCCGATCGGGGCGATGGTGGCCGCGCTGTTCTTCGGCTTCGCCACCCAGCTCCAGTCGCAGCTGCAGATCATCCAGACCCCGATCCCGGGCGAGCTGTTGCTGATGGCCCCTTACCTGGCGACGATCATCGCGGTTGCCGGTCTGGTCGGCCGGGTCCGGGCCCCGAAGGCGGACGGTGAGCCCTACGTCACCGAATGAGCCGGCCGCGGTGGACTGGCCGTCGCTGCGGCAGGCGGCGGTCAGCGCCATGCGGCGCGCCTATGCGCCGTACTCCGGCTACGCGGTCGGGGCGGCGGCGCTGGTCGACGACGGGCGGATCGTTGCCGGATGCAACGTGGAGAACGCGTCCTACGGGCTGACGCTGTGCGCGGAGTGCGGGGTTGTATCCGCGCTGCACAGCACCGGGGGAGGCCGGCTGGTCGCGTTCACCTGCGTGGACCACAACGAGGAACTGCTCACTCCGTGTGGGCGGTGCCGTCAACTGCTGCACGAGCACGGCGGTCCGAACCTGCTGCTGGAGTCCGCCGGCGGCAGCCGTCCCCTGCGTGAGCTACTACCCGACGCCTTCGGCCCCGAAAACCTGGAGAAGTGATGTCCTTCGACGCCGTCGACGTGATCCGGACCAAGCGGGACAAGGGCGAGCTGAGCGACGAGCAGATCGACTGGGTGATCGACGCCTACACCCGCGGGGCGGTCGCGGACGAGCAGATGTCCTCGCTCGCGATGGCGATCCTGCTGAACGGGATGAACCGGCGCGAGATCGCCCGCTGGACCGCGGCGATGATCGCCTCCGGGGAGCGGATGGACTTCGCCAGGCTGTCCCGGCCGACCGCGGACAAGCACTCGACCGGTGGCGTCGGCGACAAGATCACGTTGCCGCTGGCCCCTCTCGTGGCGGCCTGCGGCGTCGCGGTGCCGCAGCTGTCCGGCCGTGGACTCGGCCACACCGGCGGCACGCTGGACAAGCTGGAGTCGATCCCCGGCTGGCGCGCAGCGCTGTCGAACGACGAGCTGATGCACCAGCTCGAGGACGTCGGCGCGGTGATCTGCGCGGCCGGCGACGGCCTGGCCCCGGCCGACAAGAAGCTCTACGCGCTGCGTGACGTGACCGGGACGGTCGAGGCGATCCCGCTGATCGCCAGCTCGATCATGAGCAAGAAGATCGCCGAGGGCACCGGTGCGCTGGTGCTGGACGTGAAGGTCGGCACCGGCGCGTTCATGAAGGACCTGGCCGACGCCCGCGAGCTGGCCGAGACGATGGTTGCCCTGGGCACCGATGCCGGCGTGAAGACCGTCGCCCTCCTCACCGACATGTCGACGCCGCTCGGCCTGACCGCCGGGAACGCCTTGGAGGTCAGGGAATCCGTCGAGGTGCTGGCTGGTGGCGGGCCCGCCGACGTCGTCGAGCTGACGGTGGCCCTGGCCGCCGAGATGCTCGCCGCGGCCGGCGTCACGGACGTCGATCCGGCCGAGAAGCTCCGCGACGGTACTGCGATGGATGCCTGGCGCAGGATGATCTCCGCCCAGGGCGGCGACCCGGACGCCGACCTGCCGGTGGCCCCGGAAAAGCACGTGGTGAAGGCGCAATCCACAGGTGTCCTCAGTGGTTTGGACGCCCTGGCTGTCGGTGTTGCCGCCTGGCGCCTGGGCGCCGGTCGCGCTCGCAAGGAAGACCCGGTCTCCGCGGTCGCAGGCGTCGAAATGCACGCGAAGCCGGGTGATCAGGTCTCCGAGGGTCAGGCACTGCTCACCCTGCACGCGGACGACACCAGACGCTTCGACCGTGCCCTGGAGTCCCTGGCCGACGCAATCCAGATCTCCTCCGCCCACACCCTGACGCCGTTGGTGATCGACCGCATCACCGCCTGAGCGCGAGGCCGGCAGGACTCAGCCGGACTTGCGGGATAGCCGGTCTTTCTGCTGTTTGGCGAGGGTGGTGATCAGCGCGGTGTCGGGGATGGGAGTGTTCTGCAGGCTGCCGGTCTGGCGGATGGTGAGGTCGACGACGAGAGTGCCGACGACGAAGGTGGTCTGAGCGACCGCCTCCATCTGGTCCGACGAGCCGACCACTTCCACCCGGGCGTCGGTCAACGCTCCCGGAACACCCGGTACGGCGAACGAGTGGCTGTGCACGTCCTGCTTCCAGAAGCCCTGCCGGAGGTCGGCCGCCTTCGCCCTGGAGCCGGTCCTGAACAGTTGCAGGGTGAAGCGCTTCTGCCGGTCCGGGCTGACCCGGAACACCTGGTATCCCTCGGTGAAGGACGCGTTCAGCAGCAGCGCCCGGTCCACCGCGGGCATCGGCGACAGGGTGTCGAGGTACAACTCGGCGGTGAACGGCCCGCTCAGCTGCTCAGGATCCGCTGCGGAGCCCTTCAGATAGCCGCCCGGTACGACCACCAGGGGCGCCAGGCTGCTACTCGGTACAGCCTTGGGAGCAGCCGTCGGCGCGGCGGGCGCGACCTGCACCTGCGTGGTGGTGCCCCCCGCGTTGCCCCCGCACCCGGTCAGACCCAGCACTCCGACGCCCAGCACTCCGACGTACAGCACAGCGGCAACACCAGGCGCGTGACGCCTCACGATTCCTCCGCCAGTCCAGGGGGTGAGGGCGAGAGCCCACCAGACCAAGGTGAACACCAGGCAAATCCTGACCAATCCGCGGACACACAGAGCGAGATCAGGCCCGCCGGGATCACTCAGCGTTGGCAGCCGACAGCAGTGCGGTGATGCGGTGCCGGGCCGGCTTCGGATGCAGGGGTTCGCACCCGGCGTCGATGCAGCGCTTGACCACCCGCGGGTCGTCCTTCAGCAGCAGCAACCCGCGCCGCAGCAGGGTGAACGGCGGCTTGCGGTGCTCCCGCAGATCGCGCTGGAACCGGCGGACGAAGGTGACGAGACGGTGGTGGTAGACGCAGATCGCCGCGGCCAGCAGGCCACGCTCGCGCAGCGCTCCGACGATCTGGTCGGCAAAGATGCCCTCGGCAATCACCAGCGGTGATCCGTCCGTCACCACCGGCCGATGCCCGACGGTCGCGTCCACCGCGATGTCGTACACCGGCATGTCCGCGGACCCCGTCGTACAAAGGGTCTCCAGCGCTGCGACCGCCCGGTCAGCGTCCCAGGAGCCCGGGTCGTCCCAGTCCACGATTCCCAGCGGGGACCGGGGCATCGCGGCGTCGTCGCCGTCCCGGTAGAAGTCGTCCAGCCGGACCACCGGCAGCCTCACCAGTTCGGCCAGCCGGGACTTCCCGGCCCCCGAAGGCCCCGCCAACAACACCACCCGCGCGCTCACCGGCGCCATTCTTCCTCACCTGGGGCTCCGCGATGGCTCGAGGTCAGGTGAAGAGCGCCCGGTGGAGGGACGTGTGGTGGGTTTCGAACCACTGGTCGGTGCGGGTGGTGAGGTCCGCTTCACCGGTGGTCCAGCGTTGGCGGAACCACGGGTGGCCGGCTTCGGCGCCGCGGCGGACGTAGTCCATGCACCAGGTGTGGTTCGCGGCGGCGGCTTCGATCAGCCGGGTGCGGTCCGCCTCGTCCAGGCCGTAGGCGTCGGCGAACCGGCGCAGGCGAGTCAGGACGCGGCCGTGGCGGGCATCGGTGATGTCCGGATCGGGGCGCAAGGGTGCCCACAGGCGGATCGCGGCGGCGACGTCCCACAGGGCCGAGCCCGGGCCGGCCAGGTCGAAGTCGATCAGAGCCACGGCCACGCCGTCCCGGAAGACGATGTTGTCGAGGTTCGGGTCGTTGTGGCTGACCAGGTCGGTCACGTACTCCGGGGGCACGGGTTCCGCCCACGGGTGGTCGTCGGGGTCGAAGTCCGCGACGGCCTGGTGGTACCGCTTCAGCAGGTCCGCCACGCTGGCAAGCGCCTCGTCGGTCATCGACCAGGCCGGGTACGGCGCGGTGACCGTCTCGCCCGGCAGGTACGACAACACCTCGCGCCCCTGCTCGTCGACCCCGAGGAAGATCGGCGCACCGCCGTCGGGGCCGGAGCTGAACCCCACCCGGCGGAGGTGCTCCAGCAGCGCCTGCACGGCGGGGCCACTCGGCCGTGGCGGGCGGCGTACGGTGTCGCCGACGCGCACCACCAGTCCCCGGTTGGCGGTGCCACCGACCAGCACGGTCTCGACGGCGGGCATCGCGGTTCAGTCGGTCTCGCCGAGCAGCGCCTTCGCCAGCGGGCCGTGGGTGACGATGCCGTTGACCAGCCCGCTCCGCACCGCGGCCAGGACCGCCTCGACCTTCGCCATCCCGTACGGGATCGCGATCACCTCGTCGATCGCGTCCATCTGTGCCGCGTTGATCGCGATCACCCGGTCGGTGACCCGGCTCTGCACCGGCTCGCCGTCGGCGTTCACGAACACCCCGGAGATGTCGGCCACGACCCCGCGACGCTGCAGTTGGTCGCAGGCCTTCTCGTCCATCGCGTCGAACAGCGTCGACTGGCCGGCCGCCCACGACCCCAGCCCGACCACGGCCTTGGTGACGGAGTCGAAGTGCCCGATCGCGTCGGCCACCTCGGGTTGCTGCCGCAGCGCCCGGGCGGTGGCCGCGTCCGGCACCACCAGCGGCGCGTAGAAGAGGTACGCCGGTCCGCCGGACAGCTTGGCCACGTTCCGGACCAGCTCGACCGAGTTCGCCTCGACGTCCGGTCGGGTCAGCGCGCCGGTCAGCTGGACGACGGGTGCCGGAGCCAGCGACGTCAGCTGCTCGGTCATCGCGGTGACGGCCCGGGCCCACGCCAGTCCGAGCACGTCCTCGGCGGTGACGATCTCGGTGAGCAGGTCGGCGGCGGCCTTGCCGAGCTGGAGCCGCAGCGCGGCGGGATCCTCCTCGGGGGTGTCCACCACGATCGCCCGCCGGAGCCCGAGGCGCTCCTGCAGCCGGGCCGACAGGTCGAGGTCGATGGCGCCGGGGTGGCTGATCTCGATCCGCACCATCCCGCTGCTGCGGGCCTGGTCGAGCAGCCGGGCCACCTTGAACCGGCTGAGCCGGAACTCGTCGGCGATCTCGACCTTGGACCGGCCGTCGACGTAGTACCGGCGCGCGATCGACGCCGTGAGGACGAGCTGCGACGGCCCGTAGGTGTTGGTGCTGGGCTCCATTTGACCTCCCCGCTCATATGAGCATGCCTGCGCCCTAGTGTTGCACAGACTCTTGACAACGCGCTCGCGCGCCAGTTGACTCATACATGAGCAGGGTCATGCTCATCTGAGCGGACGGAGCACCATGCCCGAGAAGACGTGGAGGTAGCTATGCGCAGCAAGTTCACGAGGGGGAGGACCATCGCGTTGGCGCTGCCGGCGGTTGTTGGGCTGGCCCTGGCTGGCTGCTCGGGCGCCGGCGGTGGTGGCGGCGGCGGTGGCGGCGGCGAGGCGAAGTCGATCAACGTCCTCATGGTCGGCAACCCGCAGATGGTCGACATCCAGAAGCTCACCGCCGACAGCTTCACCAAGGACACCGGCATCAAGGTGAATTACACCGTCCTGCCCGAGAACGAGCTGCGTGACAAGGTGACGCAGGACGTCGCGACCGGTGCCGGTCAGTACGACGTCGCCACCGTCGGCGCCTACGAGGTGCCGATCTGGGCCAAGAACGACTGGCTGCACGAGCTCGGCTCCTACGCGGACGCCGACACCAGCTTCGACAAGGCCGACCTGCTCAAGCCGATGGTGCAATCCCTGTCCGGTGAGGACGGCAAGCTCTACGGCCTGCCCTTCTACGGAGAGTCGTCGTTCCTCATGTACCGCAAGGACATCTTCGCGAGCAAGGGCATCACGATGCCCGAGCGTCCCACCTGGCAGCAGGTCGCCGACATGGCCGCGAAGGTCGACGGCGCGGCTCCCGGCATGAAGGGGATCTGCCTGCGCGGTCTGCCCGGATGGGGCGAGCTGGGCGCGGCCCTGACCACGGTGGTCAACACCTTTGGTGGCACCTGGTTCACCAAGGACTGGCAGGCGCAGGTCAACTCCCCGGAGTTCAAGGAAGCGACCAACTTCTATGTCAACCTGGTCAAGGCCCACGGCGAGCCGGGCGCCTCGCAGGCGGGCTTCACCGAGTGCCTGAACGCGATGAGCCAGAGCAAGGTCGCGATGTGGTACGACGCCACCTCGGCCGCCGGTTCGCTCGAGGACCCCAGCGTCAGCAAGGTCGCCGGCAAGGTCGGCTACGTCTTCGCCCCGGTGGTGAAGACCAAGACCTCCGGATGGCTGTGGACCTGGGCGTGGGTGATGCCGAAGACCACGAAGAAGGCTGACGACGCGTCGAAGTTCATGCTCTGGGCATCGAGCAAGGGCTACGAGCAGCTGGCGGGCCAGAAGCTCGGTTGGTCCCGGGTCCCGGCCGGAAAGCGGGCCAGCACCTATGAGATCCCGGAGTACAAGAAGGCCGCCGCCGCATTCGGTGCGATGACGCTGAACTCGATCCAGGAGGTCGACCCGACCAACCCCGGCGTGCAGCCCCGGCCGACGGTCGGGATCCAGTTCGTCGACATCCCGGAGTTCCAGGACCTCGGCACCAAGGTGACCCAGGACGTCGCCGCGGCCATCGCCGGCCGAGGCACGGTCGACGAGGCGCTCGCCAAGGGCCAGAAGCTGGCCGAGGACGTGGCAGGCAAGCAGAAGTAGACCCGCTCGGGGCGGACCGGTGCATCCGGTTCGCCCCCGATTCGGGACCTTGCGATCCGTGAGATCTCACCTGGAGGAACCATGGCTGCTCTGGCCACTTCGGCCCCCGCCGGCATGACCCAGCCTCGTACCAGCCGCGAGAAATGGCGCCGAAGGGGTCCGCTGCTCCCCGCGCTGATCTTCACCATCATCATCACCCAGATCCCGTTCCTGCTGACGATCGCCATCTCCACCCTGCACTGGAACATCCTGCAACCCGGCGAGAAGAGCTTCCTGGGACTGGGGGAATACCAGTCGTTCGCCGGCCTGAAGAATTACGCGACCGTGTTCAGCGATGCCCGGCTGAGGAACGCGGTGGTCAACACCGTCGTGCTGACCACATCGGTGGTGGTGATCAGTGTGCTGATCGGGCTGCTGCTGGCGATCCTCCTGGACAAGCGATTCCCGGGCCGCGGGCTCGCGCGAACCCTCCTGATCGCCCCGTTCCTGGTGATGCCGGTCGCCGCGGCGCTGCTCTGGAAGCACGCGTTGTACAACCCGGACTACGGCCTGTTCAACGGTGTCCTCAACTGGATCTGGCAACTCTTCGGCGCCGACCAGGGGCCGACGATCGATTACGTGTCACGCTGGCCGATGCCTTCGGTGATCGCCGCTCTGGTTTGGCAGTGGACACCGTTCATGATGCTGATCCTGCTGGCCGGGCTGCAGTCGCAACCTGGCGACGTGCTCGAGGCCGCCAAGATCGACCGTGCCGGGAGCCTGCAGACCTTCCGGTTCATCACCTTGCCCCACCTGCGGCAGTACATCGAGCTCGCCGCCCTTCTCGGCTCGATCTACGTCCTGCAGACGTTCGACGCCATCTTCACGATCACGCAGGGTGGACCTGGCTCGGCCACGACCAACCTGCCGTACGAGATCTACCTGACCACGTTCCGCAAGTACGAGTACGGCGAGGCTGCTGCCGCCGGCGTGGTGACCGTCATCGCCACCATCATCGTCGCCACCTTCGCGCTGCGCACCATCTCGTCCCTGTTCCAGGAGGAGGTCTCCCGATGACCACCGTGGTGGACAAACCTCAGACCGAGAGGCCCGTGACCAACCAGCGCGGCCGCCGGCGCAGGCGCCGGGACGACCCCCGCAATTCCGTCTCCCCGTGGTGGGCGGTGGGCACCTGGATCGTCACCCTGCTCTTCTTCCTGCCCGTTGCGTGGATGGTGCTCACCTCGTTCCACGACGAGGCCGACGCGGCAACCAACCCGCCGTCGCCCTTCGCACCCATCACCTTCTCCAACTACAGCGCGCTGTTCGACCGTGACATCGCCCCGTACCTGATCAATTCGGCGACAGCCAGCATCGTCTCGACGCTGCTGGTGCTGGTGCTGGCCGTGCCGGCGGCGTACGCGCTGTCCATCAGGCCGGTCGAGAAGTGGACGGACGTGATGTTCTTCTTCCTGTCCACCAAGTTCCTGCCGCTGATCGCCGCACTGCTGCCGATCTACCTGATCGTCAAGTATCTCGGGATGCTCGACAACGTGTTCACGCTGGTCATCCTCTACACGTCGATGAACCTGCCGATCGCGGTGTGGATGATGCGCTCCTTCCTGGCCGAGGTGCCCGTCGAGATCCTCGAGGCCGCACAGGTGGATGGTGCGGGCTTCATCCGCACCCTGGTCTCGATCATCACGCCCATCACCATGCCGGGGCTCGCGGCCACCAGCCTGATCTGCTTCATCTTCAGCTGGAACGAGTTCATGTTCGCGGTGAACCTCACCGCGGTGCGTGCCGCGACGGCCCCGATCTTCCTGGTGGGATTCATCTCCAGCCAGGGCCTCTTCCTTGCCAAGCTCTGCGCGGCCGCGACCCTCGTGTCGCTCCCGGTGCTCATCGCCGGCTTCGCGGCTCAGGACAAGCTCGTCCGCGGACTCTCGTTGGGGGCCGTCAAGTGACCCAGATGCTCAGCCAGGCCAAGATAGGTGCCCTCAGCGACCAGGTGGCCATGCCGGAGTACGACCGTACTGCGGTCCGCCCGGGCATCGTGCACTTCGGCGTCGGCGGGTTCCACCGCGCCCACCAGGCGATGTACCTGGACCGGCTGATGAACGACAGCAGAGCGCTCGAATGGGGCATCCGCGGGGTCGGCACGATGCCGGCGGACCAGCGGATGCGGGACGTGCTGCAGGCGCAGGACGGGCTCTACACCCTGGTGATCAAGCACCCGGACGGGACGCTCGAGCCGCGGGTGATCGGCTCGATCATCGAGTACCTGTACGCGCCGGACGACCCCGAGGCGGTGCTGGCGCGGATGACGGCCCCGGCCACCCGGATCGTGTCGCTGACCATCACCGAGGGCGGATATCACGTCAACCAGGTGACCGGTGAGTTCGACCCGGACGATCCCGGCCTCCAGCACGACCTGGAACCGGGTGTGGTGCCGACGAGTGCGTTCGGGCTGGTGGTCGAGGGGCTTGCCCGGCGGCGGGCGGCCGGCGTACCGGCGTACACCGTGATGTCCTGCGACAACATCCCGGGCAACGGGCACGTGGCGAAGAAGATGCTGACCTCGTTCGCGCGGCTGAAGGACCCCGAGCTGGCGGACTGGATCGAGCGCGACGTGCGGTTCCCGAACTCGATGGTGGACCGGATCACCCCGGTCACCGCGGATGCCGACAAGGAGGCGCTGGCGGACGAGTTCGGCATCGAGGACGGCTGGCCGGTGGTCTGCGAGCCGTTCACCCAGTGGGTGCTGGAGGACGACTTCGGCGGGGACCGGCCGCCGTTCGAGGACGTCGGCGTGCAACTGGTGACCGACGTCGAGCCGTACGAGTTGATGAAGCTGCGGCTGTTGAACGCGAGCCACCAGGCGCTCTGTTATCTGGGGTACCTGGCCGGCTACCGCTACGCGCACGAGGTGTGCCAGGACAAGCTGTTCGTGGACTTCCTGCTCGCCTACATGGACGAGGAGGCGACGCCGACGCTGCCGCCGGTGCCGGGCGTCGATCTGGACCGGTACAAGCACCAGCTGATCGAGCGGTTCGCCAACCCGGAGGTGCGCGACACGCTCGCCCGCCTCTGCGCGGAGAGCTCGGACCGGATCCCGAAGTGGCTGCTGCCCGTCGTTCGCGAGCAACTCGCCGCGGGTCGCGGGATCGAGCGGGCCGCGCTGGTCGTCGCCGCCTGGGCCCGGTACGCCGAAGGCGCCGACGAGCAGGGCGAGCCGATCGAGGTGGTGGATCGGCTGCGCGACAGGCTGGTCGAGCGGGCGCAGCGGAACCGGGAGGATCCGCTGGTCTTCATCTCCGACCGGGACCTGTTCGGCGACCTGGCCGACGACGAGCGCTTCGTGCGGGCCTACACGTCGGCGTTGGCCTCGCTGCACGAGCGCGGCGCTCGGGCGACCCTCGAAGACCTGGCCCGCTGACGGCTGGGTGGGTGCGGTTACCGTTGGCTCGAGCCTGCCGCTCTGAGAAGAAGGGCCCAACATGAGTCAGCAGAGACTGGTCGCCGGAGTGGACTGCTCCACCCAGGCGACCAAGGTCCTTGTGGTCGACGCCGCCACCGGCGAGGTACTGCGGGAGGGCCGCGCGCCGCATCCCGACGCCACCCAGGTCGATCCGGCCGAGTGGTGGAAGGCGTGGGAGATCGCGTCCGACGGCTTGCTCGACGGCGTCGAGGCGATCTCGGTAGCAGGTCAGCAGCACGGCATGGTCCTGCTGGACGGCTCTGGTGACGTCGTCCACCCGGCAGTCCTCTGGAACGACACGAGCTCGGCCGACGCGACCCAGGAGCTCGTCTCGGAGCTCGGCGGTCCCGAGGCTTGGGCTGCCGCCACCGGCTCAGTGCCGGTGCCGAGCTTCACCGTCACGAAGCTGCGGTGGGTTCGCAGCGCTGCCCCGGATGCCGCGGCCCGGGCCGCGGCTGTGGCGCTGCCGCACGACTGGATGACCCACAAGCTGGCCGCCGATCGCTCGGGCATCGAAGACCTCACCACCGACCGCGGCGACGCCTCCGGCACCGGCTGGTGGTCGCCGACCTCCAACTCCTACCGACCGGATCTGGTCGAGCTCGCCTTCGGCCGGCCGCTGACCCTGCCACGGGTCGCCGACCCCGCCGAGATCGTCGGCCGGACGTCTACCGGCATCGCCTTGGCCGCCGGCACCGGCGACAACATGGCCGCCGCCCTGGGCCTGGATCTCCAGCCCGGCGACGTCGCTGTCTCCCTGGGAACCAGCGGCACCGCGTTCGCCAGGTGCGCTGAGCCGACGACGGACCCGAGTGGTTTCGTCGCCGGCTTCGCCGACGCCACCGGCGGCTACCTGCCGTTGGTCTGCACCCTGAACGCGGCTCGCGTCCTGTCGGCGACGGCCCGGTTGGTCGGCATGGACCTCGCCGAACTCGACGCTGCTGCCCTCAACTCATCCGGCAGCGCAGGCCTCGTGATGCTCCCGTACCTCGACGGCGAGCGCACCCCGGACCTGCCGCATTCAACCGGCCTGATCTACGGCCTCACCCGCGCGACGGCACAACCCGCCACGATGGCCCGCGCCGCCGTGGAAGGCATGCTCTGCGGCCTGGCCGACGCTGTGGATGCCCTCCGCGCCCAGAACATCCCCGTTCACCGCATCCTCCTCCTGGGCGGAGCAGCCCGCTCCCGCGCAGTACAGGCCTTTGCTCCCGCTCTGCTGGGTGCGCCGGTGGTCCTGCCAGAACCAGGCGAATACGTGGCGCTAGGCGCCGCCCGCCAGGCCACCTGGGCCCTCACCGGCAAGCTCCCCACCTGGGAAGTAGCCTCTGGAAAACCCGAATCCTCAACCATGACCGACACCGAGGCAGCGAGGGTTCGCGAGCTGTACGCCGCAGTACTAGCCGGCACTCGCCCATTGCTCGCCGCGAACAGAGACGGGTCCTGACCCGACGGAACGCGCAGGCGGCGGTCGACGTCGACTTGCTGTGAAGCAGACGAATCGGGCGAACCGACGCAAGCGGCGGTTCGCCTTCAACGTCGATGGCGTCATGTGCCTTGTGGCGGCGCTGGTCCTCACCGGCCTCGGGGTCGCTGAAAATCTGGACACGTACTGGCTCGACCAGCGTGGAGAAGTGGTGACCGCCACGGTGCTGGACGAGCACGGAGGCAAGACGACGCGCATCGACGTCCGCTATGTGACCAAGGCTGGGCAGACCATCGAGAACGACACGGTGAACTATCTGGACGCCGAGGTCGGGAAGGAGATTCAGGTCGTCTACGACCCGGAGAATCCGTACCGGATGCAGGCGGCCGACTGGGGCCTCGACTATTGGCTTGGTGGCCTGTGGTTCGTCGGTGCTGTCTTCTTTGTCTACTTCGGCGTAGTCCAGCTCTGGCCCAGGACCTGACCTGCGAACCTCCGCCAGGCGGTTCAGTGGCGGGGGCCGAGGGGGTCTTCGGTGGGGGGTGTGGGGGTTCGGCGGGTGGTGTTGGTCAGGGAGCGTTCGGGGAGCCAGAGGGTGAAGGTGCTGCCTATGCCTAGTTCGGAGTGGAGGGCTACGGAGCCGCCGTGGGATTCGACGATCTGGCGGACGATGGCGAGGCCCAGGCCGGCTCGGCGTTGGCCGGTCGAGGCGACGGCCGCGGGTGGTTGGCGTTGACCTGAGCGGAAGAAGCGGTCGAAGACGCGGTCTGCGTCCTCGTCGGCGATGCCCGGGCCCTCGTCGCGGACGGCGATCCAGGCCCAGCCGTTGCGGCTTCCGACGGCCAGGACGAGTTCGCTGCCGCCGCGAGCCAGCCGGACCGCGTTGGAGAGGAGGTTGTCCACCGCCCGGCGGAGTGCCTGAGGATCTCCGGCGGCGATCGGGCCGGGCGCGAGCCGGCGTACCAGGTGGAGTTCGCGATCGGCCGCCAGCAGGGCGTATTCCTCGGCGGCCTCACCAGCGATCGCGGCCAGGTCCACGTCGGCGTCGACGAAGGCGGGGGACGAGCGGCGGGCCGACGCGAGCAGGTCCTCGACCAGCCGGGTCATCCGCTGGATCGCGCGGCTGACGATCGCGGTCGCCTGCGCGCGATCGTCCGGCGGGGTGTCGTCGTGGGCCAGTACCGCGTCGACGTTGGCCTGGATCACCGCCAGGGGGTTGCGCAGTTCGTGGGAGGCGTCGTCGACGAGTTGCCGCTGGGCGATGAAGGCGGACTCCAGCCGGCCGAGCATGTCGTCCACGGTGTCGGCCAGGTTGCGCAGTTCGTCCCGCGGTCCCTGCAGCGCGATCCGCCGGGACAGGTCGGTGGCCGAGATGTCCTGCGCCGTCGCGGTGATCTGCCGGACGGGCCGGAGTGCGCGACCGGACAACCACCAGCCGGTGCCGAGGCTGACGAGGAACAGCGCGCCCATCCCGGCGGCGGAGTAGTTCCTCAACGTCTGCAGGGTTTTGTAGTTCACCGCGGACTCGATGCTCGACAACTCCGCGGCCTGGAAGGTCTGGCCCTGCTTGGCCTTCAGGTTGCCCTCGTGGTCGCGGTAGACCTTGTTGACCGTGATCGGGTCCAGCGGCGTCGGATCGAGATAGGCCGACAGCGCGAAGTACAGGCCGCCGAGCACGAGCGCCGACAGGCCGATCAGTACGGCGGAGTACGCGACGGTGAGCCGGAAGCGGATCGTCTGGGTCCACGGTGGGAGCTTCATGTGTCACCTCTGAGCCGGTAGCCGCGCCCGATCACCGTTTCCAGCAAGGGATCCTCGCCCTCCAGGGTGAGTTTGCGCCGCAGCGTCCCGACGGTCACCCGGACGCTCTGGGTGAACGGGTCCGCGTTCTCGTCCCACACGTGCTCGAGCAGTTCCTCGGCCGACACGACGTGCCCGGGCCGCGACATCAGATACCGCAGTACGCCGAACTCCTTCAACGTCAGCGGCAGTTCCCGGCCCGCGCGGGTGGCGAGGTGGCGCGAGCTGTCCAGCACCAGGTCGCCGACGTGCAACTGGGTGGTCCCGTTCGTCACGTCCCGCCGGAGCAGCGCGCGGATCCGCGCCAGCAACTCCACCAGGGCGAACGGCTTCGTCAGGTAGTCGTCGGCGCCCTCGTCGAGCCCCCGGACCCGGTCCGCCAGCGAAGCCCGCGCAGTCAGCATCAGCACCCGCAACTCCCGCCCGGACGCCACCTCGATCTCGCCTCGCCGTACCGCACGGCACAGGTCGAGGCCGCTCGTGTCGGGCAGGGTGATGTCCAGGATCGCCAGGTCGTACGCCGTGGTCGCGAGCTTCTCCATCGCCACGGCGCCGTTCTCCGCGGTGTCCACGGCATAGCCGGCCCGGCCCAGTCCCGAGCGCAGCGCGCTGACCAGACCTTCCTCGTCCTCCACCACCAGTAATCGCACGAGACCAAGGTAGCCGTGCGGACCGCAAGTCCCGGTGAGCTCTTTCGGCGGACTTTCGCTCTGCTTTCCGGTCGTTTTCGGGCCCTCCTGATGATCTGAACCCCATCAACCTCAGTCAGAAGGAGTTGGCATGAACCTCTCCGGCAAACGTCTCCTGCTCGGTACTACGGTCGCCGCCGCCGCGCTCGGCGTCGGCGGCATCGCGTATGCGGCCGGCAACGACCCCGCGCCCGAGCAGGGCTACGTCACCATCGAGGACGGCGCGACCACCCCGAGTCCCGGCGCCGACCCGAGCACCGGGCCCGGCCAGGGCCAGAACGGCAGCGGCGCCCAGCGCGACGGCCGCGACTGCCCCGAGAAGAACGGCTCAGGCACCGAGAGCCCGGGCACCGAGGGGTCCCAGCCGACCCAGCCCGAGCAGAGCCAGCCTGAGCAGAGCCAGGCCGACCCGGAGGGCAACGCATGACCGCAGTGCTCGAGCGCGCCCTCTTCGAGGTGAAGCGGGTCGTCGTCGGCCAGGACCAGTTGGTGGAGCGGATGCTCGTCGGCCTGCTGGCCCGCGGACACTGCCTGCTGGAAGGTGTTCCGGGCGTCGCCAAGACGCTCGCCGTCCGGACCCTCGCGGAGGTGATCGGCGGCCGGTTCGCCCGGCTGCAGTTCACCCCCGACCTGGTCCCCGGCGACATCGTCGGTACCCGGATCTGGCGGCCGTCCGCCGAGGGCTTCGACACCGAGCTCGGCCCGATCTTCGCGAACCTCGTGCTCGCCGACGAGATCAACCGGGCGCCGGCGAAGGTGCAGTCGGCGTTGCTCGAGGCAATGGCCGAGAACCAGGTCAGCATCGGCGGGGTCAGCTACCCGCTGCCCGAGCCGTTCCTGGTGCTCGCGACCCAGAACCCGATCGAGTCCGAGGGTGTCTATGCGTTGCCCGAGGCGCAGCGGGACCGGTTCCTGCTGAAGATCACGGTCGACTATCCGACACCGATGGAGGAACTCACCATCCTGCAGCGGATGAGCTCGCACCGGCCGCACGCCAACGCAGTACTCACGCCCGCGATGGTCAGTGAGTTGCAGGAGGCAACGGAAGACGTCTTCGTACACAACGCCGTCGCGGAGTACGTCGTCCGGCTGGTCCACGCGACCAGGGCTCCGCAGCAGTACGGGATCGACGATCTCGGCGGGGTGCTGGACTTCGGCGTGAGCCCGCGGGCCACGCTCGGCCTGGTGGCAGCCGGTCGCGCCCTCGCACTGCTGCGGGGCCGGGACTACGTGCTGCCGGCTGACGTGTACGACGTGGCGCACGACGTGATGGCGCATCGACTCGTGCTGACGTTCGACGCGCTCGCCGACGGGGTCGACCCGCGCGCGGTGGTGTCGAGGGTGGTGCACGCCGTCGAGCAACCGCACGTCGTACCGGCTGACGACACGCCACCCGGTCCGGGCGTGAACAGCACCGGTGGGTTCGACCCGAGCGGCGGGGTCGGCGTCCAGGGGTCGGCGGCATGACGGGTCCGGACCTGCTGGCCGGGCGGGAGCGGGCGCTGCGCTCGCTGGAGTTGTCGGTGAAGCGGAAGCTCGAGGGCTTCCTGCACGGCGACATCACCGGCCTGCGCAGCGGTCCCGGCAGCGAGCCGAACGAGGCCAGGCCGTACCAGGCCGGCCAGGACGACGTCCGCCGGATGGACTGGAACGTCACGGCCCGCTCGCTCGAACCGCACGTCCGGGCGCCGCTGGCCGAGCGGGAGCTGGAGACCTGGGCCCTGGTGGACGCGTCCGCCAGCATGGACTTCGGCACCGCGCTCAGCGAGAAGCGGGATCTGGCCGTCGCCGTCGTCGGAGCCGTCGGGCTGCTCGCGGACCGCCCCGGCAACCGGCTCGGCGTACGTGTTGCCCTGGGCAATGAAGTCAGGCGGATCCCGGACGTCGGCGGAGTGGCGGCGCTGCGGCGTACCCTGCGCACGCTGCTGTCCCTGCCGCGGCCGGAGCCGGGGGAGCACCCGGTCACCGATCTCGGCCACGCGATCACCCGGCTCAACCGCGAGCATCCCAGGCCCGGGTTGCGAGTGGTCGCCTCGGACTTCCACGGCGAGGGCTGGGCGGATCCGCTGCGCAGGCTGGGCGCGAGGCACGAGGTGATCGCCGTCGAGATCCTCGACCCCCGTGAGCTCGAGCTCCCCGAAGTGGGCCTGCTGACGCTGGTCGATCCCGAGACCGGCCGGCGACGCGAGGTCCAGACCGGCAGGAAGCGGCTGCGCGAGCGGTACGCCGCGGCGATGGCCGAGCAACGCGCGCAGACCGCCCAGGCGATCCGGGCCGCCGGCGCGGCCCACCTGGTACTGCGAACCGACACCGACTGGGTCCGCGACGTGGCGGCCTTCGCCACCGCACGCCGCCGGGCCAACACTCGCCGAACCCCTCGAGGGAGGACCGGTATCCGATGAAATTCGAGCAACCGCTGTGGCTCTGGCTGCTGCTGGTGGTCGCGGCGCTCGTCGTGGCCTACCTGGTCGCACAACGCCGCCGCAGCAAGTACGCGGTACGGTTCGCGACGCTGCCGATGCTGGAGAAGGTGGCACCGCAGCGGCCCGGCTGGCGACGGCATGCGCCCGCACTGGCCTTCCTGGCCGCGATGACCGTCCTCACCATCGCGATCGCCCGGCCCGTCACCGACGTCCGGGTGCCGCGGGAACGGGCGACCGTCGTGGTGGCGATGGACATCTCGAACTCGATGGCCGCCACCGACGTCGAGCCGAACCGGTTCGAGGTAGCTAAACAGGCCGCGACCGAGTTCGTGAACGACCTGCCCGAGCAGTTCAACGTCGGCTTGGTCTCGTTCGCCCGTACTGCGAACGTGGTGACGCCGCCGAGCACCAACCACCAGGCCACCGTCGACGCGATCAACGGGCTGACCCTGACCGACAGCACCGCGATCGGGGAGGCCGTGATGACGAGCCTGCAGGCCGTCCGGTCGCTGGACGCCGATGCGGCCGAGGACCCGCCGCCGACCCGGATCGTGCTGCTGTCCGACGGTGGCAACACCTCCGGCCGACCCGTCGAGGAGGCCGCCCAGGCGGCGACTGAGGCCGGCGTACCGGTCTCGACGATCGCCTACGGAACACCGGAGGGCACGGTCGACATCGAAGGCCGGTCCATCCCGGTCCCCGCCGACACCGAGTCCCTGCGGGGACTGGCCGAGGCGACCAGCGGTTCCTTCTACGCCGCGGAGAGCGACGAGGAACTGCGCGACGTGTACTCCGATCTCCAGTCGTCGATCGGCTGGACCACCGAGGAACGCGAGATCACCAATCTGGTGGCGGGAATCGCCCTGGCCGTGGCCCTGCTGGCCGGCCTGGCATCGCTGCTCTGGTTCTCGCGTCTGCCCTAGTGCTGTACGTCAGGAGCCTGCTGTGAGCCCACATCTCGGTCAACCCTTCCGCGGGCCGCACTACCAGCCCGGACCACCGCCGGCGGCCCCGCCCCAGCCACCGCCGACCGGTTTCCCCTTCCCCGTCACCCCGGCCTCCGCCACGCCGGCACCCCCCTCCCCGGCGGCGGCACCTCAGGCCGGGGTGACGGCCCCGACCCCGGTACGCCGTACCGGGCGGGTGCTGGCGACCGGGATCGCGTTGTCCGTTCTGGCGGGTGGACTGGCCGGCGCGGTGACGGGTGGTGCATTCGACTCGCCCGCCGCGGTCGCACCAGTGGAACTGCCGCAGGCCTCGGCTCCGTCGGGATCGGGGTCGTCGATCTCCTCAGCCGCGGCGGCGGTGCTGCCCGGCGTGGTGTCCGTCCGCGCCGGCCGGGCCACCGGCTCGGGTTTCGCGATCGACCGGCAGGGACACGTGGTCACGAACGCCCACGTGGTGGAAGGAGCGAGCAATGTGTCACTGGTCCTGTCGAACGGGCGCTCGCTCGACGCCGACATCATCGGGGTGGACTCGAACAACGACCTGGCCGTCCTCCAGGTCAGCGGTGACACCTCGGACCTGCGGGCGCTCACGCTCGGCCGGTCCTCGGAGCTCCGGGTGGGCGACCCGGTGCTCGCCGTCGGCTCACCCCTCGGGCTGGAGGGAACGGTGACGGCGGGCATCGTCAGCGCGGTCAACCGCCAGGCCCGCTTCGGTGAGAGCGGTACCCGCCAGACGGCGATCCAGACCGACGCGGCCATCAACCCGGGCAACTCCGGCGGCCCGCTGGTCAACGCGGCCGGCCAGGTCGTCGGCGTCAACACCGCCATCGCCACCCTCGGCACCTCCAGCCGCTCCGGCAACATCGGCATCGGCTTCGCCATCCCCGTCGACCGGATGACGGCGATCGTCAAAGGCCTGATCGACTGAGCCTGGCCCACCGCGGTGGCGGAGGAGCCAGTCGGCGATGTCGTCGGCTGCTTCCTCCGGGTGGGTCGCGGCGAAGCTCTCGGGTGGGTTCATGCCGTGGGCGTAGGCACGGGCCGCTTCGAGGACGTGGTGGGCGGTCGCGAGGAGTTGGTGTGCCTGGGCGAGGGCTGAGGCCGGGTCGCGGGTGGTGATCGCCAGGCGGGCGAGGTCGGCGACCTGGCAGGCCTCGTGGGCCATCGCGATCCGGGCGCGGTCCTCGTCGGTCAGCACGGTTCGAGCATCGATGGTGTGGACCGGGTCGCACAATGCGTCATTTCCGAGGTCAGCCTATGGCTCAGACTTAGGCTGGTGAGATGCGCTACGACCTGGACGATCTGCGGCTCTTCGTGAACGTCGTTGCCGAGGGCTCGATCACGGCGGGAGCGGCTCGGATGCATCTCAGTCTGCCTTCGGCCAGCGCGCGGGTCAGGGCGCTTGAATCCCAAGCTGGGGTTGCGTTGCTGATCCGGGAGCGGCGCGGAGTGCGGCCGACGCCGGCCGGTACGACGCTGGCCCGCCACGCGCGCGAAGTACTGGCTCAGACTGCTCGGCTCGACAGTGCTGTCGCGAGCTACACCGCGGCGCGGTCCCGGCCGCTCGTGCTGGTCGCCGGGACGTCTGCCATGGATCGGCTGGTGCCGGCCGCACTGGCGTCGTTCCTGCGGGAGTATCCGGAGCACGACGTGACGGTGTCCGAGCAGCGCACGCCGCGGTCGCTGCGCCTGCTCAGCGAGGGCAAGGCCGACCTGGGCATCGTGTCGGACGACGAGGCCGGCTCGACCTCATTGCGGACTGAACTCCTGGCCGACGACTCGCTCGTCGTGATCGGGCAGTCCGGTGGCGTGCTCGCCGGGCGGCAGTCACTCTCGTACGCCGACGTCGCCGAGCACCCGATGGTCGGCCTACCCGCCGATGCGGCCCTCCGCGGCTGGATCGACAAACACCTCGGCCCACACGCGCCGGTCCCGCGCTACCGGACCCTCGTCCCCACCCTCCACGCCCTCATCACCCTCGCCACCGCGGGAGTGGGCCTTGCCGTCGTCCCGCTCCGCTCCGTGCCGCCCGGACCTCTGCTGGACATCCGCCCGCTGACCGACCCGTGGTCCACCCGCTCCCACCTCCTCTGCCACTCCGCCCACCGGCCGACCACCGCCACCAAGTCCCTCGCCCACCACATCCACCTCGCCGCCGGGTAGACCTGCTGCCGCCACTCGACCTCCCTGCCTGTTGGGCTGGGGCGCACTAGGGTTGGTGGATGCTGTACTTCGGTGGGTTGCTGGGCTTGATGGGGCTGACGACATTGGTGTTCCGGGATGCCGATGTCGCCGGTTTGCCCGCGGCCGCGGCCGGGGTGGGCCTGCTCGTCGTGGGGGCTGCCGTGGCCGGCCTCGGCCTGCTGCTGCGGGTGCGTCGTCGGCGGCGGGTGGCCAGGGGAGAGCCGGTGCCCATCGGAGATTTCTTCGAACGGGCCCGTGCGCTGCCCCGACTGCTGCGGGCCGCGCGTCAGGAGGGCTACGCCGGGTTGCCCAAGAGCCGGATGGCTTTGTGGGTGCTCGCGCTGGTCTACCTGGTCTCGCCGATCGACATCCTCCCCGAACTGCTGCCGATCATCGGGGTGGCCGACGATGCCGGGGTGGCGGTCTGGCTGCTCACCAGCGTGTCGACCGCGACGGGACTGTACCTCCGCCATGAGCGCGACCGGTCCGAGCTCCCGCCCGTTTAGACCGGGTTGCTAGCGTCCGGAGTATGCCTGCTCTCACCGTGGAGGACGCCCGGATCCGGGCCGCCGCCGTCACCGTTCGCGGATACCACCTCGAGTTCGACCTGACCACCGGGGACACCACGTTCGGCTCGGTCAGCCGGATCTGGTTCGCCGCGTCGGCCGAGAACACGTTCGTCGACGTGAAGCCCGACGAGTTGGTCTCGGTGACGCTGAACGATGTCCCCGTCGACGTCGGTGGTCTGGTCGACGGGCGATTGCCGCTCGAGGGGTTGCGGGCCGAGAACGAACTGGTGGTCACCAGCCGGATGGCCTACTCGGCGGATGGCGAAGGGCTGCAGCGCACGGTCGATGCCGCCGACGGCAGGGTCTACACCTACGGGATGTCCTCGCTGGAGTCGGCCCCGCGGTACTTCGCCTGCTTCGACCAGCCGGATCTGAAGGCGCCGTACACGATGTCGGTGCGGTGCCCCGAGGACTGGATCGTGCTGGGGAACGGGGCGGCGACGCAGACCGCGCCCGGCCAGTGGAAGGTCGCCGAGACCAAACCGCTCTCCACGTACTTCGTGACGCTGGTGGCGGGTCCCTACCACCTGATCCGTTCCGAGCACGACGGCATCCCGCTCGGCCTGGCCTGTCGGCAGAGCCTGAAGGAGCACCTGGACAAGGACAAGGACGACCTCTTCCGTACCACGGCCCAGGCGTTCGACGAGTACCACCGGATGTTCGGGTACCGCTATCCCTTCGGCGAGTACCACCAGGTGTTCGTGCCCGACTTCAACCTCGGTGCGATGGAGAACCCGGGCTGCGTGACGTTCGCGGACAGCCTGGTGTTCCGGTCGAAGGTGACGGACGCGGAACGCAGTACCAGGGCGCGGATCGTGGTGCACGAGATGGCGCACATGTGGTTCGGCGACACCGTCACGATGAAGTGGTGGAACGACCTCTGGCTGAACGAGTCCTTCGCGGAGTACATGGCGCACCGGGTCTCGCACGACGCGACGGATCACGCCGGGCACTGGACGGACTTCGCGTTCGTGCGCAAGTGGTGGGGCCTGCTGGCGGACCAGCGGACGTCGACGCATCCGGTCGCAGCTGACGCGATCAAGGACGCGCGGGCCTCGCTCGACGACTTCGACGGGATCTCCTACGCCAAGGGCGCCGCGGTGCTCAAGCAACTCGCCACCTACCTCGGCGACGAGGTGTTCCTGAAGGGCGTCAACGCGCACATCGACGCGAACGAGTTCGGCAACGCGGACCTGGCGGAGTTCATCGGCAAGCTCACCGAGGCCGGTGCCGAGGACCTGCCGAACTGGTCCGCGCAGTGGTTGCGCACGGCCGGTCTGGACACGATCAGCGCCGAGCGCACGGAGACCGGGATCCGCGTGCACCGCAAGGCGCCCGCGGACCACCCGGCAGACCGTCCGCACCAGTTCACGGTCGGCGGGTACGACGAGCAGGGCCGCGGCACGTCAGCCCAGGTGTTGCTGGACGGCGACCACGTGGACATGGAGCTCGATCCCGCGCTGAAGGTGATCGTGCCGGATGCGGCCGACGACACCTGGGCCAAGATCAGGCTCGACGCGGAGAGCCTCGCGAACCTGCCCACGGTCCTGCCGAGGATCGAGGACGGCACCACCCGCGCGGTGATCTGGAACAGCATCCGCGACGCGACCGCCGACGCCGAGCTGGATCCGAACCAGGCCTTCGAGATCCTGCTGGCGGCGTTGGCGCAGGAGGACAGCGACATCGCGGTGGGGTCGTTGCTGCGCTGGCTGGAGGACCGCCTGCTCGGGGTCTACCTCTTCCCGTACGAGTCGTACCGCGCGCAGGCAGCCGACGCACTGACCGCCCGGCTCGCCCAGACGCCGCCCGGCAGCAGCCTCCAGCTCGCCATCACGCGCGGAGTCATCGCCACCACGGCGGACGAGCAGCTGCTGAAGGGCTGGCTCGATGGCCACCAGATCCCCGAAGGCCTCACTGTCGACGCGGATCTCCGCTGGTCACTGGTACTGCGGCTCGTCCGGCTGGGCGCGTCCGGCAAGGCGGACATCGACGCGGAGCTGGCCCGGGACCAGTCGACCGAGGGCGTCTCCCAGGCCGCGAGGTGCTACGCGGCGACCGCCGGCGGCAAGGAAGCAGCCTGGACCCGGATCATGACGGATCCCGCGCTCGGGGTGAACGAGTTGTTCGCCACCTGCGAGGGCTTCTGGCATCCCGCCCAGGCCGAGCTCACCGCGCCGTACGTGGACCGCTTCTTCGAACAGATCGCCGGCACCGCCGACCACCGGGCCGGGATGGCGATCTCGCTGACCACCACGCGCATCTTCCCGCGGTTCGCGGTGGACCAGCGGGTGATCGAGCAGGCCGAGGCGCTGGTCGCCGACGACACCGTTGCCCCGAGCATCCGTCGGTCGGTGTCCGACCTGGCCGACGACCTGCGGCGAGCGGTCGTGGTGCGCAGCCGCTTCAGCGGACGGTGAGGTGCTCGGCGACTTCCTTGCGGGCCTGGTGGATCCGGGCCTTCACGGTGCCGAGCGGCACGGCCAGTTCGTCGGCGATCTCGACGTAGGTCATCGCGCCGAGGTCGCGCAGTACCAGCGGCTGGACGAGTTGCGGGTGGTTCGACTCGAGCGCTTCGAGCGCCTCCAGCAGGTCGAGCCGCGAGCCGGCGATCACCGAGGTGGTCCGCGGGTCCACCGACTCCGGCAGCACCTCGGCGGACTGCTCGACGGACCGGCGCTTCAGCGAACGGTAGGTCTGCCGGGCGCAGTTCGTCGCGACCACGGTCAGCCAGCCGGCGAAGCTGCCGGTGCCCTTGAAGGTGTGGATCTTGGTCGCCACCTGGAGCAGCGTGTCCTGCGCGGCCTCTTCGGCATCCTCGCGGACCGGCAGGAACTTGGACACCCGGTGCAGCACCTGCGGACGGATCGCCTGCAGCAGTTCGGGGACGACCCCCTCGTCGCCGGCCGCCGCCCTCGCCGCGAGGTGTTCCAGGTCCTCGTTCATGCTCCCCCAGCTGCTGCGTGTCGCGTCGGTGTTCGCCTAGATCCGCCCAGTCACCGACAATAGCCGGGATGGATGTCATCGGAAGGTATCGGCTGCAGTCGAAGATCGGCGCAGGCGCCTTCGCGACGGTCTGGCGCGGGTACGACGACGACCTCGACGTGGCCGTGGCCGTCAAGGTGCTGGCGGACAACTGGGCCTCCCGAGCTGACGTCCGCGAGCGGTTCCTGTCCGAGGCCCGGCTGATGCGCCGGATCGCCAGCGACCGGGTGGTCCGGGTCTTCGACCTCGGCCAACTGCCCGACGGCCGCCCGTACTTCGTGATGGACTTCGTCAGCGGCGGGTCCCTGGCCGAGGTGCTCGTCCATGGCCCGACTGACCCGGCCGACGCGCTCTGGTGGGGCGCGGACCTGGCGCGAGCGGTCGCCGCCCTGCACGAGGAGGGTGTCGTGCACCGCGACATCACCCCGGCGAACCTGCTGCTCCGGCCCAACCAGGGCAGCGAGTCGGGCGGCGGCACGCATCGGATCGTGCTGGCCGATCTCGGGCTGGCGAAACGCGCCGCGGAGGCGTCGGGACTGACCCAGGCCGTCGGCACCCCGTCGTACATGGCTCCTGAGCAGGCGCGCGGGAGCGATGGTTTCGACGAGCGGGCGGACGTGTACGCCGTCGGCGCGGTGACGTATGCGCTGATGACCGGGCGGGCGCCCTTCGTGGCGTCCTCCATCAACGACGTGCTCGCGCGCGACCCGGAGCTCAACCCACCCAGCCTGCGGCCGCTGCTGCACGACTCGCTCGGCCAGGTCGACGACATCCTGGCCCGCACGCTCGCTTACCGCGTCGGCGACCGTTGGGAGCGCGCGGACACCCTTGCCGATCGTCTGGAGGTCGAGGCCTACCGGCTCGAGCAGGAGGCGCCCCTGTTGGCAGGACAGCGCACCGCCGTCAGCAACGACGACGAGCTCAGTACGACGGTCGCGCAGGCGGCACAGGTGCGCCGGACCAGGCGCGGGTTGTTGCTCCTGCTGGTTCCGGTGTTCTTCTTGCTCGCACTGGCCGCCGCCTGGTTCTTCGTCGGGCAATGATCAGCAGGCGAGACGTGGGCGTCAAGAAGCGCAGGTCATCAATCAGTAGGTGACGGTGATCCGCTCCGCGGCAGGGTCGATGGAGACGTTGCCGCCGTAGGGGAGGACGACCTGCGGATCGGTGTGGCCGATGTCCAGCCCGGTGACCAGCAGCGCGGAGGGGTTGTACTCCGCGAGCGCCCGCGCCACAGCGGCGTACTGCGAAGCGCGGTAGGCGGCGCCTTCGTCCGGAGTGGTCTGGTGGTCCAGTTCCCAGGTCTTGGGGCGGCCCCAGAGGACTGCGTCGAAGCGGGCGAGCAGACCGCGTTCGCCGAAGTTGCGGAGTATCCGGTAGACCTGGGTGTCGCTCGGGAGTTCCTCACTGGTCTCGCAGAAGAGGACCCCGGAGTACTCCTCGACCGGGAGCATCCAGCGGCCGACGGCCAGTTGCCAGTCGAGGATCTCCAGGCAACCGCCCCAGAGTGGCCCGCTGACCGGCGTCGACGGACCGTGCCAGCTCCAGCCCTCGCCCGGGAAGAGGTCGGGCTCGGTCTCCAGGTGGACGGGGTTCGCCCAGTCGCGATCCCGGTCGGTCCAGCCGGTCGCGGGAGCCAGCTCGAAGTCCCCGGAGGTGAAGAGCGCGGCTCGCAGCGACCGCTCGCTGTCGGGATGCATCGCGCCGCCGCGGCCGAACTGCACCATCACGCTGCCGCCGTGGAACGCCGGAAGCCCTTGCGAGTAAAGGAAGTTGAGCATGTTCGTGTTGTCGCTGTAGCCGAAGAACGGCTTCGGGTCCGCCCGGAAGACCGCCGGATCGAGGTACTTCAGCAGGGCGATCTGGTCGTCGCCGCCGATACTGGCGATCACCGCGCGGACCTGCGGGTCCGACCAGGCGGCGTGCAGGTCGGCGGCCCGCTCCTCCAGCGTCGACCGCAGTTTCCGGGTCGCCGGATACTCCACCGGCTCCAGCCCGAAGGCACGGAGCCGCTGGAGGCCCAGCTCGTACGGCGCGGGGAACACCTCGGGGAGTCCACCCGACGGTGACACCACGGCCACCTTGTCGTCCGGGATCGGCTTCGCGGCGAACAGCATCAGGGCGGGATCAGACGCCGATGGGATGCCAGACGGTCTTCAGTTCGAGGTACTGCGTCAGGCGGGACAGGCCGGGCGACTCCGTCCAGTCCTCGTCGACCGGTCGGCGCACTCGCTTGAGGTTCTCCGCCGCCGCGACCTCCAGCGCCGTCGCCTCCTCGGGATCCGTCACCCCGGCCAGGTCGATCGCGTTCACGTCCAGGTGACCGGCCAGCCACGGCCCGATCTCCGACGCCGAGCCGGTCAGGATGTTGACCACGCCACCCGGCAGGTCGGAGGTCGCCATCACCTCGCCCAGCGTGACCGCCGGCAGCGGACGCTCGAACGACGTGACCGCGACGACCGTGTTGCCGGACACGATCGCCGGGGCGATCACGCTGGTCAGGCCGAGCAGGCTGGAGTCCTGCGGGGCCAGCACCGCCACCACACCAGTTGCCTCAGGCAAGGAGAAGTCGAAGTACGGGCCGGCCACCGGGTTGCTGGAGCCGACCACCTGGGCCAGCTTGTCCGCCCAGCCGGCGTACCAGACCCAGCGGTCGATGGCGGCGTCCACCACGGCCCGGGCCTTGCCGATCGACAGCCCCTCGGCGGCGGCGACCTCGGCGCTGAACTGCTCGTGCCGGCCCTCCATCACCTCGGCGATCCGGTAGAGCACCTGGCCGCGGTTGTACGCGGTCTTGCCGGACCAGCCGCCGAACGCCTTGCGGGCCGCGACGACCGCGTCCCGGGCGTCCTTGCGGGAGGCCTGCGAGGCGTTCGCGAGGAACTTGCCCCTGGCATTGTTCACCACGTACGACCGGCCCGACTCGCTGCGCGGGAAGGCGCCGCCGACGTACAGCTTGTAGGTCTTGCGCACGTCCAGGCGGGCACTGTCCTTAGTGGGCAAGGTAGGCCTCCAGACCATGGCGGCCGCCCTCGCGGCCGTAACCCGACTCCTTGTAGCCGCCGAACGGCGAGGTCGGGTCGAAACGGTTGAACGTGTTGGCCCAGACCACGCCGGCGCGCAGCTGGTCGGCCATCCACAGGATCCGGGAGCCCTTGTCGGTCCAGACCCCGGCGGACAGGCCGAAGGGGGTGTTGTTCGCCTTCTCCACGGCCTCGGCCGGGGTGCGGAAGGTGAGCACCGAGAGCACCGGCCCGAAGATCTCCTCGCGGGCGATCCGGTGCGCCTGGGAGACGCCGGTGAACACGGTCGGCGCGAACCAGTAGCCCTGGGTCGGCAGCTCGCACTCGGGCGACCAGCGCTCGGCGCCCTCGTCCTCGCCGACCTGCGACAGCTCGCGGATCCGGGCCAGCTGCTCGGCGGAGTTGATCGCGCCGATGTCGGTGTTCTTGTCCAGCGGGTCACCCACCCGCAGGGTGCCCATCCGGCGCTTCAGCCGGGCCAGCACCTCGTCGTACACGCTCTCCTGGACCAGCAGCCGCGAACCGGCGCAGCAGACGTGGCCCTGGTTGAAGAAGATGCCGTTGACGATGCCCTCGATGGTCTGGTCGATCGGCGCGTCCTCGAAGACGATGTTCGCCGCCTTGCCGCCCAGCTCGAGGGTGACCTTCTTGTCCGTGCCGGCCACCGACTTGGCGATCGCCCGGCCGACGGCGGTGGAGCCGGTGAACGCGACCTTGTCGACGCCCTCGTGCTCGACCAGCGCCTGACCGGTCCGGCCCGCGCCGGTGATGATGTTCACCACGCCCGGCGGCAGATCGGCCTGCTGGCAGATCTCGGCGAAGGCGAGCGCGGTCAGCGGCGTCGTCTCGGCCGGCTTCAGCACCACGGTGTTACCTGCCGCGAGGGCGGGCGCGATCTTCCACGCGAGCATCATCAGCGGGAAGTTCCACGGGATCACCTGCGCGGCGACGCCCAGGGGCTGCGGGTTCTCCCCGGCGCCGGCGTACTCGAGCTTGTCGGCCCAGCCGGCGTAGTAGAAGAAGTGCGCGGCGACCAGCGGCAGGTCGACGTCGCGGGACTCGCGGATCGGCTTGCCGTTGTCCAGCGACTCCAGCACGGCCAGCTCGCGGGACCGCTCCTGGATCAGCCGGGCGATCCGGTACAGGTACTTCGCCCGGTCGCGGCCCGGCATCGTGCCCCAGACCTTGTCGTAGGCCTTGCGGGCGGCCTTGACCGCCTTGTCGACGTCGGCCGGACCAGCCTCGCTGATCTCGGCCAGCACCTCCTCGGAGGCGGGGCTGACCGTCTTGAACGGCTTGCCGTCGGTGGCCTCGGTGAAGGCGCCGTTGATGAACAACCCGTACGACGACTTGATGTCCACGATCGCCCGCGACTCGGGCGCGGGTGCGTACTCGAATCTGCTCATGCCTCAGTCCAGCGTGAAGTAGTCGGGGCCGGGGTAGTTCCCGGTGGCCAGCTTGGTGCGTTGCATCAGCAGGTCGTTCAGCAGACTGGAGGCGCCGAAGCGGAACAGCTCCGGGTCCAGCCAATCCGGTCCGGCCGTCTCGTTGACGGTGACCAGGTACTTGATCGCGTCCTTCGCGGTCCGGATGCCGCCGGCGGGTTTGACGCCGATGTGCAGGCCGGTCGCCTCGTGGTAGTCCCGGACGGCCTCCAGCATCACCAGCGTGACCGGCAGCGTCGCCGCGGGGGAGACCTTGCCGGTGGAGGTCTTGATGAAGTCCGCGCCGGCCAGCATCGCCAGCCAGGAGGCCCGCCGGACGTTGTCGTAGGTGACCAGCTCGCCGGTCTCCAGGATCACCTTGAGATGCGCGTCACCGGCCGCCTGGCGGATCGCGGTGATCTCGTCGAAGACCAGCCCGTACCGCCCGGACAGGAAGGCGCCCCGGTCGATCACCATGTCGACCTCGTCGGCGCCGGCCGCCACCGCGTCCTGGGTGTCCTGCACCTTGATCGCGAGGCTGGAACGGCCGCTCGGGAACGCGGTTGCCACGCTCGCCACGTTGATCCCCGACCCGCGCAGCTCGTACTTCGCGGTCGCCACCAGGTCGGGATACACACAGACCGCGGCCACCTGCGGCGCGGTCGGGTCCGCCGGGTCCGGGCGTTTAGCCTTCGAGCACAGCGCCCGCACCTTGCCCGGGGTGTCCTGGCCCTCCAGCGTGGTCAGGTCGATCATCTGGATGGCCAGATCGAGGGCGTAGGCCTTGGCGGTGGTCTTGATCGACCGGGTGCTCAAGGTGGCGGCCCGCGCCTCGGCGCCGACCTGGTCGACGCCCGGCAGGCCCAGCAGGAACCGGCGCAGCCGGTCCTCGGACGAGGTCACGTCGGCGAGACTGTCGACGCCAGTGTCGGTAGTGGTCACACCTGGCAGTCTAATGCCGTTCCCAGCCCCGCGTTTCCGGTCACAAGACGGTCCAGAGTGGTGGCTGGTTCTAGGCCGGTGACCAGGTGGCGGCTACTTTGTCGGGGTGAAACCGAAGGCCAGCGAGAGTGAGCGGTACCTGTCCACGTCGAACCGGATCACCGGCGTCGTGGTGATGGCGATCGGGGTGATCGGGCTGATCGACATCGTGCTGGAGTGGCGCACCCTGGGCGGCCTGGAGGTCGCGGCCCTGATCGGGATCCTGATGGTGCTCGCCTACGTCGGTCTGGTTCGTCCGTCCGTCACGCTCCGCCCCGAGAACCTGCTGATCCGTAACCACATCCGTGATCACACCGTGCCGTGGGGCAAGATCACCGACGTCGACGTGACCGACATCCTCCGGGTGCACACCGAGAACGCGCGGCTGCGCGCGCCGGGCGTGCAACTGGTGATGCGGGACCTGCGCAAGCAGCGGGTCGGCGGGCGAAAGCTGAGCCCGGAGAGCTCGATCTCGCGCGCGGAGTTCGTGGTCGACCGGATCGACAACCACGTCAACCTGTACGGCCAGAGTTCCGAGGGCGAGGTCGTCACCAGCTGGGCGCGGCCCGAGCTCACGATCGTCGCCGTGCTCGCGGTCATCGCCGTGCTCGCGGAGTTCCTGCGCTGACCCGGGTCTCCCGCCGCGGTCTCCTCATCGCAACCGGCCTAATGGCTCGCTGGTCGAACCACAACTGGTGGTCCACCGCGGGCTTCAACGCGACCAGCTCCACGGCCACCGCGAGCCGGTGCAATACCTTCGCGGCGACCTCCAGCCGCGTATCCTGACGCGCAATGCGTAGATTCGCGGGTGACAAAGCGTAGATTCGCGAGTAACCAAGCCGCCTGGCACGCGTTGGCGTTTCAGGCGGCTTTCGCGTTTTGCCGACACGTTCACGATCTGCGATCGTGTGGCTACCGTGTTTCGGGTCCGCACGCCTTACAGTCTTGGTCGACCGACGAACGGCAGGAGTCAAGGATCGTGAACTACGACGAGTTCAACACCGAGTACACGAAGGTGCTGGACAAGATCAGAGGCGGCAAGTGCAGCTGGTCGGAGCTGTCCGGGCACGTCACCCGGCTGCGCCAGGGCACCGCCAACATCACCATGCCGGTGGAGCGCGCGCAGATCGACAGCGATCTGGCCGCGCTCGGCCAGATGGTCGACCTGTCCCGCCGCACGAACGACCGCGAGGACGTCTGGACCATCACCTCGGACGCGGTCCGCCGGGCCAGCAGCGGTGAGGGCACCGTGGCGGACCGGATCGCCCGGATCGCGGCCAGCATCGACGAGATCACCAGCCTCGCGAACCGCAACCCCGACGAGCGAGAGGCGCTGATGCAGTCCACCAGCACCCTCCGCCTCCTCCACTCGTCCCTCCAGTCCTCCCTCCAAGCCGAACAAGCCGAAGCCGCCGCCGCCCACTAACCAGGCGCGCCCCCACCCGGTTCATGCCCTCGGGGGCTTGGGCTAGATGCCGGCGGCGGTGGCGAGGGAGCGTTTGATGGCTGCCAGTTCCACCGCGGCTTGGGTGCGGGCTGCTGGGACGTCGTTGGCTGAGACGGGGATTACGACTTCCAGGTAGCACTTGAGTTTGGGTTCGGTTCCGGAGGGGCGGACTACTACTCGGGCGCCGTCGGACAGGGTGTAGCGGAGGCCTTCGGTGGGTGGGAGGGTTTCGGTGCCGTGGCTGAGGTCGTCCACGCGCTCAACCGAGTGGCCGCCGAGTTCCGTGGGCGGGGTGGCGCGGAGGCGATCCATTGCCGCGGCGATCAGGCTCAGGTCGTCCACCCGCACGGACAGCTGGTCCGTCGCGTGCAGCCCGTACTTCTTCGCCAAATCGTCCAGCAGGTCCAGCAGCGTCCGCCCTTCGGCCTTCGCCTGAGCGCCGAGCTGGAGTACCCGGACCAGCGTCGACACGCCGTCCTTGTCCTTCACCGCCGCCGGGTCGACGCAGTACCCGAGCGCCTCCTCGTAGCCGAACACCAGCTCCGGCACCCGCCCGATCCACTTGAACCCGGTGAGCGTCTCGACGTACCGGATCCCGTACGCCGCCGCGATCTTCCCCAGCAGCGACGACGACACGATCGAGCAGGCCGCGACCCCCTGAGCCCCGGAAGACAGCAGGAACTCGCCCAGCAACGACCCGAGCTCGTCCCCGCGCAGCATCCGCCACCCGCCCTCAGCAGCAGGATCCGGTACGGCGACCGCGCACCGGTCGGCGTCGGGATCGTTGGCGACGGCAAGGTCCGCGCCCTCGGCCCGAGCGAGCTCCAGAGCGGCATCGATCGCCCCCGGCTCCTCCGGGTTCGGGAACGACACCGTCGGGAAGTCCGGATCCGGATCCGCCTGCGACGCCACCACAGCCGGTGCTGCGAACCCGGCCCGCTGCACCGCCCGCTCCACAAGGGCGCGCCCGACCCCGTGCAACGGCGTGTACGCCACATTCAACGATCGGGGAGCGTCCGCCGGTACCAGAGTCGCGATCCGGTCGAGGTAGGCGTCGAGCAGGTCGTCGCCGGCCGTCTGCCAGTCGTCACCGCGCGGCACGGACGCCAGCGGGCCGACCGCCGCGATGGAGGCGGCGATCTCCACGTCGGCCGGCGGCACGATCTGCGAGCCGTCGCCGAGATAGACCTTGTAGCCGTTGTCCTGCGGGGGATTGTGCGACGCCGTCACAACCACCCCGGCAACCGCTTTCAGATGCCGGATTCCGAACGCCACCACCGGGGTCGGCGTTGGCTGGTCCAGCAGTACCGCGTCGATCCCGGCGCCCCGGACCACCGCGGCCGTGTCCTGGGCGAACACGTCGGACTTGTGGCGCGCGTCGTACCCGATCAGGACCGGGCCGTCGGTGAGGCCGTTCGCCTTCAGGTAGGCGCAGAGGCCGGCGGCGGCGCGGACCACCACGACCCGGTTCATCCGGTTCGGCCCAGCGCCCATCGCGCCGCGCAGACCCGCGGTGCCGAACTCGAGGGTGCCGGAGAAGCGGTCGGCCAGTTCAGCGTCTGCTTCAGCACCGGCGTCGAGCAACTGCTGGAGCTCGGCGCGGGTGTCGGGATCCGGGTCCTCGGCGAGCCAGGCCTGGGCAGCGGTACGGGTCAGAACGGCATCGTTGACGGTCACGAGCGCACGATACCGCCCGGTTAACCAACCACCCGAGGAGTCACCGGGCGGGCGAGTCAGTGGCCCGAGGACTGGCAGGGCCGCGAGCGCAAATCCGCCACGTAGTCGTCCGGGGCGCCCGCGGCTTCTGCTGCCTCGGCGAGGATGCCCACGTAGCGCGCGGAGGGCAGGCCGCCCTCGTAGGCGTTCAGCACGTACATCCAGGCCAGCTGCTCGCCGTCCAGGGTCTGCACCCGCACCTGGATCTTGCGGTAGACGCCCTGGTCGATCCACTCCCACTCGTCCAGGCGCTCCGCGTCCTTGGGGTGGACGTCGTACAGGGCGACGAAGACCTGGTTGACCGGGTCGGCCGGGTCCTCGACGACGGTCGCCATCGAGCCCTCCCAGCCGAGCTCCTCGCCTCCGAAGGTGAGTCGCCAGCCGACGATCCACCCGGTCCCGCGCAGGGGCGAGTACGGGCACCGCTCGGCCATCAGGTTCGGGTCCAGATTCGACGCAAACGCGGCGTACAGGGTCACGACGTCACAGGATACGGAACAATGGCGTCTCGTGGCGCGAGTTGTGATCATCGGTGGCGGTCCTGGCGGGTACGAAGCGGCGAGTGCGGCCGCCCAGCTGGGAGCGGAGGTGACGGTTGTCGATTCCGACGGGATCGGCGGTTCCTGCGTGCTCACGGACTGTGTGCCGAGCAAGACCCTGATCGCCACGGCCGAGGTGATGACCGAGGTCGAGGAGGCCGGTGAGCTCGGTGTCCGCCTCGATGACGGAGACGACGATCCGGCGAACTCGGTGCGTGTCGATCTCTCCGTCGTCAACAAACGGGTCAAGGCGCTGGCGACGGCCCAGTCGGAGGGGATCAGCCGGCGACTCGCCGACGACAAGGTCCGGGTGATCCACGGCCGCGGCCGGCTGGACGGTCCCGAGGCCGTGGTGGTCGACGACGAGCGGCTGGACGCCGACGTGGTGCTGATCGCCACCGGTGCAAGGCCCCGAATCCTCCCGGGCTCCGAGCCGGACGGCGAGCGGATCCTGACCTGGGAGCAGGTCTACGAGCTCGAGGAACTGCCCGAGCGGCTGATCGTGGTCGGGTCCGGTGTCACCGGCGCCGAGTTCGCCAGCGCGTACGACGCGCTCGGCAGCGACGTGGTGCTGGTGTCATCGCGCGACCGGGTACTGCCGGGCGAGGACCAGGACGCGGCCGCAGTACTGGAGGACGTCTTCAAGCGGCGCGGCATGACAGTGCTGGGCAAGTCGCGGGCCGAGTCGGTCAAGCGGCAGGGCGACGGGGTCGTGGTGACCCTGACGGACGGCCGCAAGGTGGAGGGGTCGCACGCGCTGCTGGCCGTCGGTTCGCTGCCGAACACCGAGCACATGGGACTCGTCGAGTCGGGCGTGTCGCTGGGCGACGGCGGCTTCATCACGGTCGACAAGGTGTCCCGGACGACAGCCCGGGGCGTGTACGCCGCGGGCGACTGCACCGGCGTCCTGATGCTCGCCTCGGTGGCGGCCATGCAGGGCCGGATCGCGATGTCGCACGCGCTCGGTGACGCCGTGGCCCCGCTGAACCTGTCGACCGTGTCCTCCAACGTCTTCACCGCGCCCGAGATCGCCACCGTCGGGCTCACCCAGGCCGTCGTGGACGCGGGCGGCAGTACCGCGATGGCGGTCAAAGTGCCGCTCGCGGACAACGCCCGGGCCAAGATGCAGGGCGTCCGGGACGGATTCATCAAGCTCTTCTGCCTGCCGAACACCGGCATCATCGTCGGTGGCGTGGTGGTCGCGCCCCGGGCCAGCGAGCTGATCCACCCGATCTCCCTGGCCGTCGGCGCGCGGCTGACCGTCGACCAGATGGCCCAGTCGTTCACGGTCTACCCCTCGGTCTCCGGTTCGATCGCCGAGGCCGCCCGACGGCTCCACCTGCGGTCATGAATTTCGTGGTGCTCTGCAGGTGGAGCTGAGAACCACCACCCCTGAGCTCAGAGCGTGGGCGTGAGGCCGCCGTCGATCACGATGTCCGCGCCGGTGAGATTGCCGGCCCTGTCGCTGGCCAGGAAGACGACCAGTGCGGCCACCTCCTCCGGGGTGGTGAAGCGCCCGGTCACGGAGCCAGCCGCGGCCTGCGCGGCGACGGCGTCCGGTTCGCCTCCGACGGCGCCGGCGACCGTCTCGGCCACTCCGCCCTTGCCGAGCCAGAGATCCGTGGAGACCGGCCCTGGGCTGACCGTGTTCACCCGGACGCCTTGCGGCCCTACCTCCTTCGACAACGCCTTGAAGAAGTTGGAGGAAGCGGCCTTGGCGGCGCTGTAGTCGATCACCAGCGGATCGGGCAGGATCGCGTTGACCGAGCAGACGGTAACGATCGTCCCGGTCCGCTCCAGCAGGTGAGGCAGCGCGGCTCGCGTGGTCCGCACGGCCGACAGGAAGTCGAGCGTCCAGGTCGCCAGCCAGTCCTCGTCGGTCACCGAGACGAACCCACCCGGTCGCGGATGCACAAAGCCGACGTTGTTGACCAGAATGTCGAACCCGCCCGTCCGGGTCACTGCCTCGGCGACGAAGTCCGCGGGACCGTCCGGCGTACTGAGGTCGACGGAGACAGTCTCGACCGGCAGCGAGCCCAGTTGGCCGTCGACGGACCGGGCGCCGGCGACGACCTTCACACCTTCGTCGAGCAGTCCCCGGGTGATGGCCAGTCCGATGCCTTTGCTGGCGCCGGTGACGAGCGCGGTCTTACCGGCCAGGTGCAGATCCATCGCGTACTCCAGTCTCGAGGGTCCGGCTGACCCGGACGATTCAGACTAGTGCGAGGCGATTGTCGGTCAGTGTCAGGTGGTACGCCGAGCAGCAATTGCTGAGGACGGGCGAGCGGCGTACGCACCGACAGGAAGTATTGCGTTTTCTGCATGCCTGAACCACCTTGGCCGGCGTGGGGTTGACGCCGAGGGCGACATCTACCCGTCGTTTGGTACAGCAATGCCTCGGCTGCCTGACGAGGTGGGGTGCATGGACGGATTTAGCCATGCAGGGTGGGCTGTTCGGGGTCCCGTCGAGAGTCGATCGGTCCCGTCGATAGCCGCCCTTCCCACCGTTGACCGCGACGCAGGAGCCGCGTGGGGCGTGGTACCAGAAAACAAACAGCCGGTGGGGATCACGAGGTCCGCCACCGGCTGTGTTGTTTGTAGGGGTTAGAAGTCGCCGCCGAAGTCGCCGCCGCCGAAGTCCCAGCCGCCGGAGTCGCCGCCGCCGCTGTCGCCGCCGAAGTCGAAGCCGCCGCCGTCTCCGCCGTCGCCGCCGCCGTCACCTCCACCATCGCCGCCGCCGTCACCTCCGCCGTCGTAGCCGGCCGCGTAGTCGCCGTAGCCGCCGCCGGCGAACATGCCGCCGAGCATGGTGCCGAGGAACATACCGGTCATCACGCCGCCCAGGGCGCCGAACATGCCTTGTGCGTAAGGCGAGTAGGCCGGGCCGGCCTCCCAGTACGGGACGCGCTGCGGGCCGACCATGACCTTGCGGACGTCCGGCTCGGCGCCGGCGCGGACGCGCTCGGCGTCAGCGGCGCAGGCCGGTACTTCGCGGGGCGCGCCGCCTGGGGGCGACCACATCACGTCCACCACGGACGGGCCGTGCTGCGGGTTGAAGAAGCAGGACGGGCGCCGCTGCGGCAGGGGCTCGTCGTTGACCCGGGCGCGGACGCACGCCATCGCGTAGCGGCCGTCCTCCAGGATCTCGATCACGTGCTTGATCTGCTCGGCCTCGGTGACCTTGCCGACCGCTTCCTTGGCCGCCTCGTACGAGTCGAGGGCGCGCTGGTAGTCCTGCCGGGCGCCGTCGCCGAGGTCCTTGCCGACCATGTCCAGGTCGAGGTCCTGCAGTTCCTCGCCGAACTTGGTGATGTCCTCGTCCGCGGTGCGCTTGACCGATGCGAGCTCGGCCGAGCTGATCTCGTCCCTCTTCTTGGTCTGCAGCTGCGTGCGCCGGTACGAGCGGTAAGCCAGTACGGCGATCACGACAACCGCGATCAACAGGATGAATTCCATGACGCGCCTTCCTCGACGAGTAGTGCATTGAGCCTACCGGGATCAGGAAACCGACCGAAATCTCCTGAGAATCTGCTGAAAATCAGCGCGATCGCACATCTTCGTACCGTTTCCGCATGGCCGGGCTCGCCGCGGGTCCGGAGGTGAAGACGAAGTCCGGTCCGTCGATCCGCCGGCCGGTGGCCTGGTCGACCACGACCGGCTCGACCTCCTTGCCGGTCTCGCTGTCGACGAGGATCATCGTCCGGTCCTCGGGGCCGAGCCGCTCGTTGCCCCACGCGGCCAGGGTGATGATCACCGGACGCAGCGACAGCCCGAGCTCGGTCAGGACGTATTCGTACCGCGGCGGCTTGTCCTGGTACTGCCGCCGCTCCAGCAATCCGTCTTCCACAAGGGTTCTGAGCCGGGTGGTGAGCATGCTCGACGAAATCTTCAGGTTGCGCTGGAACTCGTCGAAGCGGGTGAAGCCGTCGAAGGCGTCGTGCAGGATGAGCAGCGTCCACCACTCTCCGACGTGCTGCACGGTCGTGGACAGCGGGCAGGACAGATCCTCCAGCCGGAACCGGTTGGTCATCCCGCCTCACCCCACTCGGTACTGCGCTTCGGATCCCTGCGCTTCGGGTCCCTGCGTTCGAGTCACTGCGATTTCAGCAGTAATTCTAGCTGCCGGTCGAACGCCACGCAGGGTGACGACAATGCACGGGTTCCCAGTCACGCCGTGCGCATAATCGATTACTGCTGTCCCCGCAAGGTCTGGGACCACATCAGTGACGCCCTGGCCGGAAGGCTGACCCATGAGCCATCTTCCCCGACTGGCCCCGTTCCTTCACCGGCTGGCCCTGCCCCGGCTGGCCCCGCCCCGACGATCCGCGACGCCAGGGTCGCCCTGATCCAGCCGGGCACTCTCGCCACCGACGCGGAACCGCCGGCCACCGCGCAGGCGGTTCCGTCGACTGCCACCCAGGCAGTTCCCCTGGCGGTCAGCGCCGCGCCGTACGCGATGCCGCCTGTCGTCACCCGCCGCGGCTGGGGTGCCGACGAGCGGTTGCGCGACTACAACGGCGCGGCCTGTGCGAAGCCGAAGTACACCAGTACCGTGCAGGCGGCCTTCGTGCACCACACGGTCGACCGGAACGACTACACCCGCACCCAGGTCGCGGCGATGGTCCGCGGCATGTACGCGTACCACGTCAAGAGCCGCGGCTGGTGCGATCTCGGCTACAACTTCCTGGTCGACCGGTTCGGCCGCGCCTTCGAAGGCCGGTACGGCGGGATGCATCTGCCGGTGCTCGGCGCGCACACCGGGTCGTACAACGCGAACTCGTTCGGCGTCTCGCTGATCGGCAACTACGAGACCGCAGCGCCTTCGGCCGCGTCCTTGGAGATGACGGCCAGGATCATCGCCTGGAAGATGGACGCCAACTACCGTTCGCCCCGCACCACCCTCATCCTGGCCGGCACGAAGTTGCTCAGCATCTCGGGCCATCGCGACACCACGGCGACCGCCTGCCCGGGCAAGAATCTGTACGCCGCCCTGCCCTGGCTCCGGCAGCGGACACACATCCTGATGGGCAAGAGCGTCGCCACCGAGATCTACCGCTTCGCCCTCCGGCTCGGCGGGTTCCCGGTGGTCGGCCAGCCGGTCTGGGGCGACCATGCGACCAGGACCGGACGGGCGACCTACTTCGGCGTCCGGGACATCCACTGGTCCGTTGCCACCGGCCCCCATTCGGTGATGGGCTCGTTCCGCACCCTCTACCGGAAACTGGGGGACAGCCGGCTGGGACTGCCGATCACCGAGATGTACGCCGTCAAGGGTGGCAAGCGGCAGAACTTCCAGGGCGGGTCGATGGTCTATCACACCGCCGACCGCAAGGTTTACGTCCAGTACAAGGCGCTCTCATGAAGCGCGCGATGGTTGCCCTGGTCCTGGTATCGACGTTGCTCAGCGCAACGGCCGAGGCGCGTGAGGCGCTGCCCGCCGACCAGCAGGCGAACACCACCATCACCGGACGCGGCTACGGTCACGGACGCGGCATGTCGCAGTACGGCGCTCAGGGCGCGGCGATCGCCGGACGCTCGGTCAAGCAGATCCTCGACTTCTACTACCCCGGTACGACGGTGGGGAAGGTGACGGGTGGTATCCGGATTCGGATCACCGCGGACACCACCGACGGTGTCCGGGTCGTGGCGGCGAACCAGCTGCGGACCCGCGATCTCAAGGCGGGCCAGGTCACCACGTTGCCCACGGCATCCACCCGGAACCAGTGGTCGATCGACCCGTACGGCGAGCACGGGTCGACGGTGAGGTCGTACAACGCCAGGACGAAGGCGTGGACCCTCTGGAAGACCCTCGCGGGGATGGCGCAGTTCGAAGGGCCTACGGCGATCTCGCTGATCCTGCCCAGCGGGTCCGTGGTCAGGTACCGCGGCGCGCTCCGGTCGGGAGACATCGCCGGCGCGCACCTGGACACGATCAACGTCCTGCCGCTGGAGAGCTACCTGCGCGGCGTGGTTCCGCGGGAAGCCCTGGTGAGCTGGAAACCTGCCGCGCTCCAGGCGCAGTCGGTTGCCGCACGCACCTATTCGGCGTACTACCGCAAACGCAACACCGCGCGGATCTACGACCTGTGTGACACCACCTCGTGCCAGGTCTACGGCGGCTACAACTCGGAGCAGACCGCGACCAACACGGCGATCACCGCCACGGCCGGCCAGATCCGCCTTTACCAGGGCAACCCGATCATCGCGGAGTTCTCCTCGTCGAACGGCGGAGCCACCGCCGCAGGTAGCCCGGCGTACCAGGTGATGAAGGTGGACGGCTGGGACGCGTACCCGGGCAACAAGAATCCGTACGCCAGTTGGTCGGTGAGCAAGACCAGCGCAGGCCGCCTTCGGGGTCGGGGCCTTGCGCAGTCTGCGCGTGACGAAGCGGACCGGTGTCGGTCCCACGGGAGGTCGCGTAGTGACGGTCGAGGCGGTCGGCTCGAGCGGCATGCGGGTGTTCACCGGCGACCAGGTCCGGTCGAAACTCGGGCTCCGCTCGGCCTGGTTCACCTTCGTTCCACCAGCGGCCGCTGACAGTTGATATATCAAGCTAACCGGAAATCGGCTGACCGCGAGCCATTGACGCGGAATCCCTGCGGCGGTTAGAAACTGACATCGATGTCAACCGCTGCCGCCCCAGGAGGAGCAGGTCGATGGCCAGAAAATTTGGTATATCAACTCGGAAGATCGCCGGTGGATTGCTCGCCGCCGGGATGCTCGCCGCACTGCACGCCCCCGCTGCCGAGGCGGCACCAGCCGCTAAGACAGCGCCGACCGCAGAGAATGCCCAGATGACCGTGAACCCGGCCGCACGCGCCACCGCGTCGTACCAGGCGCTGAACAAGTACTTCTCCGCCGGCCCGGGCCTGCTGCTGGAGGAGTACCCGAACACCCAGCAGAACCCGTACTCCTACGTCTGGCCGTACTCGCAGGCCGTGGTGGCCGCCGAGAACCTGGCGGGGATCCCGGGCATCGGGAGCAAGTGGTCCGCCGAGGCGGAGCACCGGCTCGATGGCTACGAGCCCTACTGGAACGCGACGACCACGCCGAAGGGCTACGACTCGTACGTGCGCCCGCCGCTCGGCCAGGGCGGCGACAAGTTCTACGACGACAACGAGTGGATCGGCCTGAACCTGATCCAGCACTACCAGCGGACTGGTGACCGCTCGTCGCTGGCCCGGGCGAAGGAGATCTTCGCGCTCGTCGTGCACGGCTGGGACACCGATCCGGCGCACCCGTGCGCGGGTGGCGTCTACTGGACCCAGGCGCCGTGGAGCCAGGACCGCAACACGGTTTCGAACGGGCCGGGCGCGGAACTCGGCGCGCACCTCTACCTGCTGACGAAGGACGAGTCGTACCTGACCTGGGCGAAGCGGATGTACGCCTGGGCGCAGCAGTGCATGCTGGCCCCGAACGGTCTGTACTGGGACCACATCGACCTGGCCGGGACGATCGAGAAGACGCAGTGGAGCTACAACCAGGGCGTGATGCTCGGCGCCGGCACTTTGTTGTACAAGGCAACGCACGACAAGAAGTACCTCAACGACGCCAAGGCGCTCGCGGAGGCATCGCTGGCCTTCTACAACACCGATGACCGGCTCTGGAAGCAGCCGACCCGGTTCAACTCGATCTACTTCAAGAACCTGCTGATCCTCGACTCGGTCTCCCCTGACAGCAGGTACCAGGCGACCATGCAGGCGTACTCCGACCGCGCCTGGAGCGAGGTCCGCGATCCGGCCACCGGCCTCTTCCACTTCGCCGAGGGCCCGGTCACGCTGCTCGAGCAGTCCGGCATGATCCAGATCGACGCGCTGCTCGCCTGGCCCCGCAGCCGCTACGACGAACTCGCCTGAACCGTCCGATCTGCCTTGCCAAAGCCGAACACCCCGCCTGCCAGTACCGGCAGGCGGGGCGTTGGTCTGCTTGCTAGCTGGCCGCCGTGGCGGTCTTGATCTTGACCTCGAGGAAGGGCTTGCCGTCGGTCGGGGTTCCGCCCGGCTCCGGGACGACGCCGGCGTTGGCCACCTTGTCGATCACCTTCAGGCTGGTCGCGTCGACCGTGCCGACGACCGTGTACGCCGGGCTCAGCCCGGCCGCGTCGCCGTACACGATGAAGAACTGGGAGCCGTTCGTGTTGGGGCCGGAGTTCGCCATCGCCAGCACACCGCGGCCGTACTTCAGCTCGGGGAAGACCTCGTCCTTGAAGCTGTAGCCGGGGCCGCCGCTGCCGGTGGCGGACGGGTCGCCGCACTGCAGCACCTGGAGGCCTTCGACGGTGAGCCGGTGGCAGGTGGTGTTGTCGAAGTACTTCTGCCCGACGAGGCTGAGGAAGCTCTTCACCGCGCACGGCGCCAGGCTGCTGTCCAGGGTGAGGCGTACGTCGCCGACCGAGGTGTTCAGCGCGACCGGTGACGTGCCGCTGGCCTTGGTCTTGCCGTTCGGCGGCGGGTTGACCTGCTTGCTGGCGGGCTCCGCGGACTTCGTGAAGGTGCAGTCGACCTGGGCCGCCAGCGGGGTCGGGCGCTTGTTCGGCGCCGCGAGCGCGGTCGGGATCGACTTCGGCTTGTTCTCCGGACCGGGCGAGGTCTGCGCGCTCGGACTGCTGCTCGGAGTGTCACCGGCGGCCGGCGTGTCGTCGCCGGTGTTGGCGGCGATCACGAAGACACCGGCGATCACCACGACCACCGCCACGATCGCCGTGATGGTGATCGTCAGCATCTTCCGCTGGCGGGCGCGCTCGGCCTCCCGCTCGGCCATCCGTTGGGCCTTCCGCTGGGCCAACTGATGCTGATGGGTCTTCTTGGACATCCGGAGTTCTCCTCACCGCGGGGCGATCCTCGAGGAAAGCTACAACCAAACCCTGAGAAACCCCTGTAATTCAGTCCTTGATCTCGCAGATCGCCGCGCCGGCCGCGACCGTTGCACCAACCTCGGCGGACAGTCCGGTGACCGTGCCGGCCTTGTGGGCGTTCAGCGGCTGTTCCATCTTCATCGCCTCGAGGACGACGATGAGGTCGCCCTCGGCAACGGTCGCGCCTTCCTCGACGGCGATCTTGACGATGGTGCCCTGCATCGGCGAGGTCAGCGAGTCGCCCGAGGTCGCCGCGCCCTTGCCGCCGCCGCTCGCGCGCCGGCCCGGCTTCTTCTTCGCGCCGTTGCCGGTGGCGACCGCGGACGCGCCCAGTCCCGCCGGCAGCACGACCTCGAGCCGCTTCCCGCCCACCTCTACGGTGACCTTCTCCCGCTCGCCCGGCTCCTCGCCGGGCTCGGGCACGCCGTCGTACGGCGGGATCTGGTTGTCGAACTCGGTCTCGATCCAGCGGGTGTGCACCTTGAAACCGTCCTCGCCGACGAAGGCGGGGTCGGACACGACGGCAGCGTGGAACGGTATGGCGCTCGGCATCCCCTCGACGACGAACTCCTTCAGCGCGCGGCGGGACCGCTCGAGCGCCTGGGTGCGGTCGCGGCCGGACACGATCAGCTTGGCCACCAGCGAGTCGAACGAGCCCGGCACGGTCTCGCCCTGGTCGTAGCCGCCGTCGAGCCGGATGCCCGGGCCGGACGGCGCGTGCCACTTGGTCAGCGTGCCCGGTGCGGGCAGGAAGCCTCGGCCCGGGTCCTCGGCGTTGATCCGGAACTCGATCGAGTGCCCGGAGATCTCCGGGTCGTCGTAACCGAGCTCCTCGCCGTCGGCGATCCGGAACATCTCCCGGACCAGGTCGATGCCGGTGACCTCCTCGCTGACCGGGTGCTCGACCTGCAGCCGGGTGTTCACCTCGAGGAAGGAGATCAGGCCGTCCTGGCCGATCAGGAACTCGCAGGTGCCGGCGCCGACGTACCCGGCCTCGCGGAGGATCGCCTTGGACGACGTGTAGAGCGTCTCGAGCTGCTCGGGCGAGATGAACGGCGCGGGCGCCTCCTCGACCAGCTTCTGGTAGCGGCGCTGCAGCGAGCAGTCCCGGGTGGAGATCACCACGACGTTGCCGTGGGCATCGGCCAGGCACTGCGTCTCGACGTGCCGCGGCTTGTCCAGGTAGCGCTCGACGAAGCACTCGCCGCGGCCGAAGGCGCTGATCGCCTCGCGGGTCGCGGACTCGAACAGCTCCGGCACCTCTGCCATCGTGCGCGCGACCTTCATGCCGCGACCGCCGCCGCCGTACGCCGCCTTGATCGCGATCGGCAGCCCGTACTCCGTGGCGAAGGCGACCACCTCGGCGGCGTCGGCCACCGGGTTCGGCGTACCGGGGACCTGCGGGGCGCCGACCTTCTCGGCGATGTGGCGCGCCTTCACCTTGTCGCCGAGGGAATCGATGGCGCTCGGCGGCGGGCCGATCCAGATCAGCCCGGCGTCGATCACGGCCTGGGCGAACTCGGCGTTCTCGGCCAGGAAGCCGTACCCCGGGTGCACCGCGTCCGCGCCGGAGCGGGCCGCGACGTCCAGGATCTTGGCGATGTTCAGGTAGGAGTCCGCCGGGGTCGCGCCGTCCAGCGAGTACGCCTCGTCGGCCAGCCGGACGAACAGTGCGTCGCGATCCGGTTCCGCGTACACCGCGACACTGCCCAGACCCGCGTCGGCGGCGGCGCGGACCACCCGGACGGCGATCTCGCCCCGGTTCGCGACCAGGACCTTGCTGATGCGCTTGCTGTCAGACACAGCTGAACTCCCTTCGGCAACGCCTGAGTCTAGGGTCAAGCGGGCTTCAGCAGTGACAGGGTGTTGATCACATCACCGCGGGTGGCCGTTCGAAGAAGGACTCCAGCACCACGACTGTCTGAGTACTGGTCACGCCATCCACCTGATGGAGGGCGCGCAGAGTCGCCTGGAGTTGTTCCGTGCTGATGGTGCGGACCTTGACCAGGATCGAGGCGGGGCCGGCGATGATGTGGGCCTCCTCGACGGCTGGGATCGCGCGCAGGGCGTCGGCGGTCGCGTCGTCGCCCATCCAGCTCTCCGCGTCGAGCAGGACATAGGCCAGTACTCCGGCGCCGAGTGCGGCCGGATCCACCTCGGCCGTGGTCCGGCGGATCACCCCTGCCGCCTTGAGCTTCCGAACCCGCTCGTGGGCCGCCCCTGCGGACAACCCGACGGCCTGGCCGAGCGCGGCGTACGACTGGGTTGCGTCCTCCTGCAAGCGCGCGAGCAGCTCACGGTCGGTTTGATCTACAGTCATCGGCACCTCTTGCTGAATCTGATCTTGTGTCGTAGAACAATAGCAGGATCACATTCGGACTTGCGAGGAAAATCATGACCATTACGCTGGCTGAACGACCCGCCCGGCTCCGGGCCGACCTGGTCACGCTGGACGAGCGGTTCGGCGCCGTCGCCCGCGGCGACGAGTACGTGGAGCGCCTTTACGACGGCGGCCGCTGGCTCGAGGGACCGGTCTACTCACCGGCCTGGCGGTGTCTCCTCTTCAGCGATATCCCGAACGACCGGATGCTCCGCTGGGACGAGGTGTCGGGCGCGGTCTCGGTCTTCCGCCAGCCCGCCGGGTACACGAACGGCAACACCCTCGACGCGTCCGGCCGGCTGATCAGCTGCGAGCAGGGCAACCGCCGGGTCACCCGGACTGAGGTGGACGGCTCGATCACCGTGCTGGCCTCACACCTGGATGGGAAGCGGCTGAACAGCCCGAACGACGTCGTGGTCCGGCGCGACGGTTCGATCTGGTTCACCGACCCGCCGTACGGCATCACCTCGAACTACGAGGGCCACGCGGCCGAGCAGGAGATCGCGGGCTGCCACGTCTACCGGCTCTCCACGGACGGCGAACTGACAGTCGTGGCCGACGACTTCATCCGCCCCAACGGCCTCGCCTTCTCCCTCGACGAGACGCGGCTGTACGTCGTCGACACTCCGGCGCGGCATATCCGCCGGTTCGACGTGAAGGACGACGGGCGACTCGCCGGGGGTGACGTGTTCGCGCTCTGCGAGGCCGGGATGTTCGACGGGATCCGGCTGGACGCCGCCGGGCGGATCTGGGCGGCGACCCACGACGGCGTGCAGTGCTTCGACCCCGACGGCACCTTGATCGGCAAACTGCTCTTCCCCGATGTGGTGTCGAACCTGTGCTTCGGCGGACCCAAGCGGAACCGCCTGTTCGTCACCGCGACGACCTCGGTCTATTCCTGGCTGCTCACGACGGACGGGGCCCCCCAGCCGTACGATCGCGGGTGACAACGCAGTCACCCGCGCGCGATCGATCGTGAGGAGCCCGCATGACCCTGCTCGAGCCGTTGGCCGGAACCGTGCCCGCCGAGTTCCAGAAGCTGGACGACAGGTTCAGCGGGATCCGCGGGGACGCTCAGTTCGAGCGGTTGTGGACGGGGGGCCGCTGGCTGGAGGGGCCGGTGTACTCGCCCGCCGGGCGGTACCTGCTCTGGAGCGACATCCCGAACGACCGGATCCTGCGCTGGGACGAGACGTCGTACCAGGTCTCCGCCTTCCGGGAGCCGGCCGGCAACACGAACGGGCACACGCTGGACCACCAGGGCCGCCTGGTCAGCTGCGAGCACGGCAACCGCCGGGTCACCCGGACCGAGCACAACGGCCAGGTCAGCGTGCTCGCGGACAACTTCGGGGGCCACCGGCTGAACAGCCCGAACGACGTCGTCGTCCAGGCCGACGGGACGGTGTGGTTCACGGACCCGGCGTACGGGATCGACAGCGACTACGAGGGCCACAAGGGCGAGATCGAGACCGAGGGGTGCCACGTCTACCGGATCACCCCGGACGGTGTGCTCAGCAAGGTGGCGGACGACTTCAACCGGCCGAACGGGCTCGCCTTCTCCAACGACGGCAGCCTGCTCTACATCACCGACACCGAGGAAGCGACCATCCGCGTCTTCACCGTGACGGAGTCAGGGCTGAGCGGCGGCAAACTGTTCGCGGAATGTGGCAACGGCTGCTTCGACGGGATCCGGCTGGATTCCGAGGGCCGGATCTGGGGTGCGGCCGGCGACGGCGTGCACATCTACCACCCGGACGGCGGCCTGCTCGGCAAGCTCCTGGTCCCGGAGACCGTCTCCAACCTCTGCTTCGGCGGCGCCAAGCGGAACCGCCTCTTCCTCACCGCCACCACCTCCCTCTACTCCCTCTTCACCACCGTCAACGGCGCCCCCCAGCCTTACGACCACTGATCGGCGACCGCCAGGACCAGACCGGGGTCCGCCGGGCGCGATGGCGCTGTGCTCGGCAGACCCCGGTCTCGGAGGTTCTCGTCCTCAGAGCTTCTTGACCTGGTCGATGATGGTGAAGACGGCCAGGAAGCCGAAGGCCAGGAAGGAGAACAGCATGACCGCCGCGCGGACCTTGGTGATCCGGATCGCCCGCGGCAGCGCACGGGAGTTCATCCACCAGAGCAGACCCGAGTAGACGAACATCATGGTGCCGGCGGTGCAGGCCGAGATGACCAGCAGGACGAGCGGCTGGTCCAGTCCGGCCAGCAGCACGATGATGCCGAAGGCAACGAGCCCCCAGACCAGGCCGAAGTACAGCTTGGACTCGGAGATCGTGGACGTGCGCAGGTAGCGGGACTTGATCATGTCCGAGGCCAGCCGGGACGTGTAGTCGACGATGCCGGCCGCGGCCGCGAAGAGGGCGAACGCGCCGATGGCCCAGAACAGGTAGCCGAACCAGTCGCCCACCAGGGTCTGCAGCGTGGTGCCCTCGATCTTCAGGAAGCTGATCTTGTTCTCCACCGCGGGATTCCCGAACAAGGTGGCGTGCGCCAGCATCGAGGTGAACACGATCGTCACCACGGTGATCAGCACGAACGTCATCAACTGCTCGACGTTGGCGAACTTCCACCAGCGCCGCCAGCGGGCCAGGTTCTGCTCGTCGGGCGGGAAGGTGTAGCCGTTCGCGGTCGGGTCCGCCTCCGGCTCACCGGTGACGGGGGAGGTCAGCCGGGGCACGTGCGCGCCCATGCCGAACCCCTTGTCGCGGATCCAGTTGCTCTGGCACAGGTTCTGCCCGCCGCCGGCTCCGGCGTACGCGATCGCACCCATCATCAGCGCGAAGCCCAGCGTCTCGACCGGGAACTCCGGGTGGGTGACAGCGTCGCCCAGCGCGCTGTAGGTCTTGTCGCGGATCGCGAAGATCAGCGCCAGGATCACCAGCAGCGCGACGGCCAGGATCTTGACGAAGATCAGCCGCTCGAGCATCACGTAGACGACCGGCGCCAGGGTCAGGATCAACCCGATCACGACCAGGATGCCGATCGCGATCCAGCGCGGATCACCCGCTCCGAACAGGTAGGTCAGCATCGCCGCGGACGAGGTCGCCCAGCCGGGCCAGAGGTTCGCGAAGTACGTCATGATCGCGAAGAACAGGCCCCAGTGCTTCCCGAACCGGTTGAAGCCGGTCAACGCTGTCTCACCAGTGGCCAGCGTGTACCGCTCGATCTCCATGTTCAGGAACCACTGGACGAACACCCCGACGACGGCGCCCCAGAGGAACACCAGTCCCACCTGGGACGAGATGTACGGCCAGAGGATGAACTCGCCCGAGGCCAGCCCGACGCCGGCGCCGACCATGCCGGGTCCGACGATCTTCCAGGTCTGGGTCGGTGGTTCGGGTAGGTCCCGCACCTGGGGCGCGGGCAGGTTCTTGGTCGGCAGGTTGAACCGATCGGCTTGGTCTGTGGATGTGGTTTCTGCCATGGGCTCCTCACTTCCTCGACCCCCGCTTTCGGACCCTAGCCAACTCCCATGGCACAGGCGACTCGACACAAGTCGCGCGCGGACAACGCTAGTGCGAGCGCGCGTCCCAGGCGCGAGTGGGAGTGCGGTGGCCGGGCGGGCTGGCACACTCGGGTCCATGGGTGGGGCGACTGTGGCTGCTGTGGCGGTGTCGTACGCGCCGGACAGCGGGCCGCCGATCGCGCCGGCGCTGGAGCGGCTGGAGCAACTGGTCGGTGAGTCACTGGCCGGCGGCCGACCCGTACTGCGGGACGTGGCGCGGCCGGTGGTTGTGTTCGAGGATCCGGCCGAAGCCGTTGCTGCGGCGCGGCATTTCCGCGATGCGACCGCGGGTCTACCGGCCGGGCAGTTGGTCCGGATCGCCGTGTCCACAGGGATCACCGAGCGCCACGTCGTCCGCCACGCCCAACGCCTGAACGAGATCGCCAACCCGGGACAGCTCCTCCTCTCCGCCCTCACCGCCGAAATCGCCGCAGCTACAGCCGGTACGGCGGACGCGGGTTCCGTGGGCGGGTTGTTCGTGGATCTGGGGCTTCATCGGTTGAGGGACCTGGGCGCCGCGGAGCGGGTCTTCGCCGTACAGGGACAGGCGGGTGAGGCGTTGCGTTCGCTGGACGGCGTGCCGAACAACCTGCCGGTGATGTTCACGAGTTTTGTCGGGCGACAGGCGGAGCTCGGCGCGCTGCGGGCACAGGTGATGGGGAACCGCCTGGTGACGCTGACCGGCCCCGGGGGTAGCGGGAAGACGCGGCTGGCGGCGCAGATCGCCGCTGAGTTGGCGGATCGGTGGCCGGACGGGGTGTGGTGGATCGACCTTGCACCGGTCACCGACGGTGGGCAGGTACCTGAGGTGGTGGCTTCGGCTGTCGGGGTGCTGGCCGAATCCTCCGGGCGCAGCGGGCCGTTGATCGCGAGTCAGCTGAGCAACCGGAAAGCCCTGCTCTGCTTCGACAACTGCGAACACCTGCTCGACAGCGTGGCCGAGTTCGTGGTCACCGTGCAGGTCGCCTGCCCGGAGATCACCGTGCTGACCACGAGCCGGGAGCCGCTGGACGTTGCCGGTGAGGTGGTCTGGCGAGTTCCCTCGCTGACTTCGAGTGAGGCTGTCTCCCTGTTCGTCGAGCGAGCCGGACCGGGCTTCATCCCTGACGAGGAAGCCGAGCAGGCGATCAGGACGATCTGCGCGCGGCTGGACGGCATCCCGCTCGCTTTGGAACTGGCAACCGCCTGGCTCCGCACGCTCACCCCGCAGCAGATCGAGGCTGGCTTGGACGACCGGTTCGGCCTGTTGGTTCGCAGTACGCGGGGTGTGGCCGCGCGGCAACAAACGCTGGCCTCGTCGATCGACTGGAGCTACGACCTCCTCGACTCCGACGAGCGTGAGGTGTTCCGCCGGCTGGCCGTGTTCGCCGGCGGGTTCACGCTCGATGCCGCCTCCGCTGTCTGCGGAACCACCGGAGTACGAGAGGTGATCGGGCGGTTGGTGGACAAGTCGCTCGTGGTGGCGGCGGACGCGCGGTACCGGTTGCTCGAGACGATCCGCGAGTACGCCGCGACGCGGTTGGCGGATGGGCTCGATGGTCTCCGCGATCGGCATCTCGACTACTTCCTGCGCGTCGCCGAGGAGGCCGCACCGGAGCTGGACAGGAACCGCGACGCCTGGCGGGCGGTGATCGAGCCGGAGCGCGAGAACTTCCGCGCAGCCCTCGATCATGGCCTGTCCGGTTCGGAAACAGCCAAGGGGCGTCGGCTGGCGGCGGCGCTTCCGTGGTTGTGGAATCTGCAGGGGACCGGGCAGGAGGGCATCGGGTATCTGCGTCGGGCTATCGAGAGCAGTCCTGACGACAGGTCGTTGCTCCAGGCCCGCTTGCTCTACGGGTATGCGACAGTCGCCGACACGGCCGCGCCGTTCGAGTACGACGCTGCCCAGCGGGGTCTGGAGCTCGCGACCGAGCTGGGGGATGACAGTCTGCGGGCCCGGTGTCTCGCGATGGTTGCGGTGCGCAATTACTACCTGGACTTCCAGGGTGCCTGGGATCGCTGTGAGGAAGGCCGGTTGCTGGCGGAGTCCATCGGCGACGAGGTGGCTAGGGATGCGAACCTCGGCCTGGAATGTCTGCTGCTCGTCCTGTGGGATCGGCACGCCGAGGCTCGTCAGTTGCTGGAGAGCGTGTCGGAGGGTCTGATCGCCCGGGGTGAGCGCGGGATCGCGACCGCCATGGTGACGCTGCTCTCCGACAGCCTGGCTTCGACAGGCGAACTGCCACTGGCGGTCGAGACCGCGCGGAAGGCACTGGCGATCGCGGAGCCGCTCGGGGATCTCCACCGGGTCGGTATGGCGCGTGGGCAGGTTGCGCAACTCCTGGGCCGGTCTGGCGAACTGGACGTGGCGCTGGAGTTGATGCATCCGTTCCTGCGGCTGATCGAGAACGCCGGCACCTGGGTTCCCAGTCTCGGCAAGGTGATGGGCGATCTGTACCGCTGGAACGGCGAGTACGAGAAGGCGATCGACTGGCTGCGCCGCGACGTCCCGACGGAGGGGCCTATCGCCGACACCTACATCCCGGCGGTCACGTTGCCCGCGCTCGGCACTGCGCTGCGCCAGGCTGGCCGGCTCGACGAAGCTGCTGAAGCGCTGGATCGTGCGGTTGTGCTTGCCCGCCGCTACGACCTGCCGCGGATCCTGGCGGATGCCTTGGAGCAGCAGGGTTATCTGGAACTCGACGAGGACCCCGACAAGGCGGCCGACCTCCTGCACGAGTCCCTCACCTTGCGCGTGGACCACGGCCTGCGCCTCTACTGGCAGGACAGCCTCGATGCCCTCTCCCTCCTGGCCGAGCAGACGAACCGCCCGAAGGACGCCGAGCGGCTCGCCCAACTGGACCTGGACGAAGCCGTCGCCTACGTACGCCGTACCCGGGGTGCGCGTGGTCGCCCCTCAACCGGCTGGGCAAGCCTGACCCCGACCGAACGAGACGTAGTCGCCGCCGCCGTAGAAGGCCTGAACAACCCAGAGATCGGCGCCCGTCTCTTCATGAGCCGAGGCACAGTGAAAACCCACCTGGCCCACATCTACACGAAGCTAGGCATATCCAACCGCACCGAACTGGCCACCCACGCCGCCAAACGCCCCTGACCGGCTGGACTAGTGCCTCATCGAGAGGTGGCGGGGTGGTGACCGTGAGGTCCCGGAACCGGTAGAACATCCTGCCGGCGGTCTCCGGGCGGTGTTTCCACGCCGGTGAACACAATCCTGCACCCCAGAACCGCTCGTCCAGTGAGCGCTTTCCTGATCCACCGTCCTCATCCACCTTCCTCATCCACTTTCCCTCCGTCCCATTGCAGTCACGCGCCGCGTCTCGCCAGCCCGGGAAGAGCTGCGGCTGTCCCAAGCGCGACCTTGTCCATGCCTTCTCCTATAGCTTACGTGGCTTGACAGTGCTCGGCCGTCTTGACTTTTCCCTTGTGGATAAGACGAAACGAAGGAGGAGCGATTTGCGAGCGATGATGACTCAGGCTAGAATCGAACGCATGTTCGACAGAGATATCAGCACGCTGACCGCGACCGAGACGCTCACCTCGGCCGCCGAGACGTATGCGCTGCGCACTCGCGCCGATGTCGAACTTCTCGAGCTCGCGCAACACTTCGCGGATCTGCATCCTGATCCGGCGATGGTCCCGGGCCATGTGTCCTTGCCGGGCGGTGAACGCGGTCGCGTCTACGGAGGACCAGGTTGTCCCGGGGTCGCCGAGTTCGCGGTTGCCGAGTTCGGGGCGATGATCGGCCGGTCGGCAGGCTCGGCCGCGAACTTCATGGGCCAAGCTCTCGCCCTGCGCCACCGCCTGCCGCGCATCTGGGCTCAGGTCAAGGGCGGTCACGGCGAGCCCTGGAAGGCCTGCACCATCGCGACTACCTGCCTGGCGCTGTCGATGGAGGCCGCTGCCATCGTGGACCGCCAGGTCGCCTCGATCATCGACACTGTTACCCCGGTGCGCCTGGAAAAGATCGTCAAGGCCGCCGTCCAGCAAGCCGACCCGGAAGCAGCCCGTGCCACCGCCGAGGCGAACGCCAAAGAGCGAGGTGTCTGGGCCGGTCGCGCCGATGATCACGGCACCACCACCTTGTATGTGCGCGCCGCGACAGGCGACGTCATCCACTTCAAGGCAACCATCCGCCAGATCGCCGACGCCCTCGCGCAACTCGGCGACACCGACACCCTGCCGCAACGCAAAGCCAAGGCGATCGGGATCATCGCCGACCCGGCCCTCACCAACGAACTCCTGGCCGTCGCCCACCACCTCACGCCAACGACCACCACACCCCAGACCGCCACGCCTCAGACCGCCACGCCTCAGACCGCCACGCCCCAGACCGCCACGCCCGCAGCGCCCGGGGCCACCGCACCCGCGTCACCACAGGCCACTCCAGCCGAGCCCAGCGCCGGTCCCGCGGCGACCCCCTCGCCACCCAACACCGACTACGCTGCCCCTCCCACCGGCTTGGCTGCGCCAATGGCTGACGAGGACGTGGATTCCGCCGGCCGGTCTGTGCCGCTGACCGGCGAGGACGCAGATCGCATGCTGCGGCCCGTGGGGGCGGCCGACGGGGCTGCAGATAGCACCGACCAGCCCGCGTCGCACGCCGGGAGTGCCGTGGAGGCCGCCGAGAATGCCGAGCATGCCGAGCGTTTGAGGGTCGTCGGGGGTCAGGGGCTTGGCCAGACTCAGGGGAGACCGGCCGGTGATGTTGCGGGTTGTGGAGAGGAGGGGGCGACGGGATGGTTTGTTGTTGATGAGCCTGGCGAGAGCGATGAGGCTGATCGGGATCCGCCGCACCCCAGTGATCCGGCGTACGACCGCCCGTCGTGTTCGGCTGGCCTACCTGATCCAGGGGCAGCGGACGACCGTTGCGCGGAGACCGCTGAACCGGCTCGAGTTGCTGGTCCAGAGATGGACAGTGCCGCGCGCCAGGAGATCGCGAGGAAGTTGGCGGCGATCAAACACGGTGCCTACAGCAACCAGGGCGCAGGCGGCGCCGGGCGCAAGCCTGCCCGGACGACGATCTATGTGCATATCACCGACGAGACGCTGCTGGCCGGCGGTGGGGTCGCGCGGGTCGAGCGCTTCGGTCCCGTCTTCGCGGCCCGGCTGGAGGAGTTGCTCGGCCATGACCAGATCGTCGTGAAGCCGGTCGTCGACCTGAACGACAAGCTCAGCGTCGACGCGTACGAGATCCCTCGCCGGATCCGGGAGCGGGTCAAGCTCACCCACCCGATCGAGCAGTTCGTGTTCGGCGCCGCCGAGACCACCGACAGCGTCGACCTCGACCACATCGCGCCGTTCGACTTCAGTGCAACCGGGCCGCCAGGGCAGACCAGTACAGGCAACCTCACCCCGCTACGGCGCTACAGCCACCGGGTCAAGACCCACGGCGGTTGGCGGGTACGCCGCCTCGACGACGGTGGGCTGGAGTGGACAACCAAACACGGCTTCAAGTTCCGCGTCGACCACACCGGAACCCGCCCACTCACCGACCAATAGCAAGGACCCCAATGGATCGGCACTAGCTGGGCTTGATCATCTCCACGGCCTTGGCGATGCGGCGGGTGCGGGTTTCGGGTTTCTTGGCTTCGGTGATCGCGTTCACGTGTTCGCGGCGGTGGCTGAAGCTGAGTTTGTCGAAGGCCTCCCGTGCACCTGCCGCAGCGAGTGCGGCGGCCAGGTCGTCCGGTACTTCGACTGTTCGCTCGGCGTCGTCTCGGGTGACTGTTACGACTACCGAGTCGCCGGGGCCCTTGCCGAGGTCCGAGCGGATCTGTTTGAGCACGCCGAGCGCCATGCAGCCGCCCATCGACGCGATCGAGCCGCGGTAGGCGATCCCGTCGAAGGTCGCCTGGACCGGGATGCGACCACCGCCACCGAGCGCGTCGAGCACCTCGGCCGGCACCTCGACGTACGCGCCGCCGCCGTTGGCCTCCTGGATCACTGCCTCGAAGGTCTCCATCTCACTCCTTCGCTCGGGAGAGCTTGCTCGGCCACCAGACCTTGCGGCCGATGTCGTAGGCGAGGGCCGGCACCAGCAGCGACCGGACGACGGTCGTGTCGAGCAGCACGCCGAAGGCCACCATGAAGGCGATCTGCACCAGGAACAGGATCGGCAGCACCGCGAGCGCCGAGAACGTGGCGGCCAGGACGACCCCGGCCGAGGTGATCACGCCACCGGTGACGGCGAGTCCGATCAGTACGCCGCGCTTGGTGCCCTGCTCGATCGACTCCTCCCGCACCCGGGTCATCAGGAAGATCGAATAATCGATGCCCAGGGCAACCAGGAAGACGAACGCGTAGAGCGGGATGGACGGATCCGCGCCCGGGAAGTCGAAGATGTGGTTGAACGCCAGCGCGCTGACCCCGACCGTGGCGCCGAACGACAGCACGTTACAGATCACCAGCAGCACGGCCGCGACGACCGACCGGAGCAGCAGCATCAGGACCACGAAGATGACCGTGAGGATGGTCGGGATGATGACCCGGAGATCCCGCTTGCTCGCGTCCAGTACGTCGAGGTTGATCGCGGTGTTGCCGCCGACCAGGATGTCCGGGCTGACCGTGTCCAGCTCGGTGCGCAGGTGCTCGACCACCTTCGTGGCCTCGGGGGAGTCGGCCGCGACCTTCAGCGTCGCCTGCACTAGGACCTTGCCCTCGACCACCTTCGGCGGGACACCGGGCGCGGGTGAGGCCGAGGCCGCCGCGACACCGTCCACCTTCAAAGCGGTCTGAACCACCTGATCGGCTTGGTCCACCGGGGTGAGGATCTGCACGGGAGTGCCGGCGCCCGCGTCGAAGTGCTGAGCCAGCACCTCCTGGCCGGTGACCGACTCGACCTCGTTGAGGAAAAGCTCCTCCTGCGAGATACCTTCAGCCTTGAACGTCGGCAGGAACGCGCAGCAGGCGAGCAGCGCCAGCGCGGTGATCGCCCAGACCCTCCGCGGGCTGCGGCCGACCAGACCGGAGACGCGGCCCCACAGCTTGCGACCGCCGACCTGATCCTTGGCGTGCACGTGGTCGAGACGCGGGATGGCCGGCCAGAAGATCCGGCGGCCGAAGGCCAGCAGGACAGCGGGCAGGAAGGTCATCGACGACACCAGCGCGCCGGCGATGCCGATGGCGCCGACCGGGCCGAGGCCCTTGGTGCTGCCGAGCTGGGCGAACAGCAGGCAGAGCAGGCCGAGGATGACGGTGGCGGCGCTCGCGGCGATCGGCTCGATCGAGGCCCGCCAGGCGACCTGCATCGCGTCGTACTTGCTCTCGAAGTCGTGCAGTTCTTCCTTGTACCGCGAAACGAGGAGCAGGGAGTAGTCCGTCGCGGCGCCGACGACCAGGATGAAGAGGATGCCCTGACTCTGGCCGTTCAGCTCGATCACGTCGTTCTTGGCCAGTGGATAGACCACCAGGGCGGCCAGCGCCAGGCCGAAGACGGCGGTCAGCAGGACGGCGATCGGCAGCACCGGACTGCGGTAGACGACCAGCAGGATCACGAACACGACGGCCAGTGCGACGCCGAGCAGGATGCCGTCGATCCCTCCGAAGGCCACGACGAAGTCCGCGAAGACGCCACCGGGGCCGGTCACGTAGACCTGCAGGCCGGTCGGGGTCAGCGTCTGTTTGATCTCCTGGCGCATCTGGTCGGCGACCGCGAACAGTACGGTCTCGCCTTCCTTGACCACCTCGTCGGCCCGGTCCCCGTCCAGCTCGACGGTGATCAGCAGCGCCTTCTTGTCCTCCGACGGGATCACCGCCCCGACCGGCGAGGCGAGATAGTCCCCGATGGTCTTGCCGTTACCGAGGTCGAGCGTCGGCACGGTGGCGACGAATTCGTTCGCCTTCTGCAGATCGGCCGGGGTGATCCCGCTGTCCCGCACGATCAGGACGAAGTACGGCAGGGCCTTGGAGTCGATGAACTTGGCCGACTCGTTCGCGACCAGGGTGGACTCGGCCTGCTTGGGCAAGAAGTTGGCGTTGTCGTTCTCCTGGACCTCGCTCAGCCGGCCGACCGTCGGACCGCCGAGCGAGCCCACCACGAGCCACGCGATCAGCACGGCGGCGATCCCCGCCCGCCAGGCCCAGCGCCTGTTCTTGTGCCGCGGCGCCGTCTCCTGCTGCTCCACCAGGACCCCCTCGTCGGGTGTTCGTAGACAGGCACAGTACCGACTTCTCTCACTGGCCCACGGGAGGTGTGCGGGAGCCGTTTCGACGGCGTAACAACGAGATGACCGCTCGGAAACACCCCGGTCATAGCGTCCTGGCCTAATCAGTGAGGTCGGATGATCGGAGACGAACGATGACGCTCGAGGCACGACCGGAGGTCGTTACTCCACGCGACCAGGCCGGCGCGGTGGGTACGGTCGAGGCGCCCCGGCGCGGGCGCTGGATCGACGTCTGGGACCCCGAGGACGCCGGGTTCTGGGCGGCGAAGGGACGCCGGGTGGCGCGCCGGAACCTGTGGCCGTCGATCTTCGCCGAGTTCCTCGGCTTCTCGGTCTGGCAGCTGTGGAGCATCGTGGTCGTCTCCCTGCCGGCCGCCGGGTTCGGCTACAGCACGGACCAGATGTTCTGGCTGGTGGCGCTGCCGAGCCTGGTGGGAGCCACGCTGCGGCTGCCGTACACCTTCGCCGTACCGCGGTTCGGCGGGCGCAACTGGACGATAGTGTCCGCATTGCTGCTGCTGATCCCCTCGCTCGGTCTCGCGTACTTCGTCAGCCGGCCGGACACGCCGTTCTGGCTGATGGCGCTGGTCGCGGCCACCGCGGGTGCGGGCGGCGGCAACTTCGCCAGCAGCATGACCAACATCTCCTTCTTCTTCCCCGAGCGGGACAAGGGCTTCGCGCTGGGCCTCAACGCGGCCGGCGGCAACCTGGGCGTCGCGGTGGTCCAGTTGCTGGTGCCGATCGTGATCGTCGCGGGCGCCGGGCTGACGCTCAACCGGGCCGGGCTGATGTGGGTCCCGCTGATCCTGCTGGCGGCGGTGCTCGCTTGGCGGGTGATGGACAACCTGACCGCGGCGACCTCATCTTTCCGTGCCTCCGTGGCGGCGGCGAAGCGGCCCCACACCTGGGTGATCTCGTTCCTCTACATCGGCACCTTCGGGTCGTTCATCGGCTTCTCGGCGGCGTTCCCGCTGCTGATCAAGACGACGTTCCCCGAGATCACGGTGGCCCACATCGCCTTCCTCGGCGCGCTGGTGGGGTCCGTGTCCCGGCCGTTCGGCGGCAAGCTGTCCGACGCGGTCGGCGGCGCCTGGGTGACGGTCTGCGCGTTCGTGGTGATGGGTATCGGCATCCTGTCGGCGATCGTGGCGCTGAACGCGGAGAGCTTCACCGGGTTCCTGCTCAGCTTCCTGGTGCTGTTCGTGGCCAGCGGCGCCGGCAACGGTTCGACGTACCGGATGATCCCCGCGGTGTTCCGGCAGACCACCCGGGACCTCGACGGCGGGCCCGACCTGGTCCGGGCCCGCCGGGAGGCCGCTGCCTGCATCGGGATCGCCTCGGCGGTCGGTGCGTACGGCGGGTTCCTGGTGCCGCGCGGCTTCGCGATGTCGAGCAGCCACTACGGCTCACTCGTCCCGGCGCTCTACTGCTTCTGCGCCTTCTACGTGGTCTGTCTGGGGCTGACCTACTTCTGCTACCTGCGTCGGGGTGGCCCGCTCAGCCAGGAGCGCGTGTGACGGGAGTCGACACCCACTGCCCGTACTGCGCCCTGCAGTGCGCGACGACGCTGCACCCGGCCGACCGGCCGGGTGCAGGGTCGAGCGCCGTGACCGTGCAGCCGCGTGAGTTCCCGACCAACCGGGGCGGGCTGTGCCGGAAGGGCTGGACTGCTCCCGAGGTGCTCACGGTGCCGGACCGGCTGACGAAGCCGCTGGTCCGGGACGACTCCGGAACTCTGGTCCAGACGACCTGGGAGCACGCGCTGGACTTCGTCGCCGACCGGCTCCGCTCGCTGCAGCGCGAGCACGGCAACGACTCGGTCGCGGTCTTCGGTGGTGGCGGGCTGACGAACGAGAAGGCCTATGCGCTCGGCAAGTTCGCCCGAGTCACCCTGCGGACCTCGAACGTGGACTACAACGGCCGCTTCTGCATGTCGTCCGCGGCGGCCGCGACGAACCGGGCCTTCGGCATCGATCGCGGCCTGCCGTTTCCGCTGGCGGACCTCGGCGGCGCCGGCGCGATCCTGCTGGTCGGCAGCAACCTCGCCGAGACGATGCCGCCGGCCGTCGCGCATCTGGCCGGTGCCCGGGACGCGGGCGGGCTGCTGGTCGTCGACCCACGCCGTACTGCGACCGCCGGGCTGAGCGAAGACGGGGCCGGGATCCACCTGCAGGCGACTCCCGGGAGTGACCTGGCTCTGGTGCTCTCGCTGACTCACGTGATCCTGCAAGAAGGCCTGGCAGACACCGCGTACCTGGCAGAGCGGACGGATGACCCGGACGGGCTGTTCCGCTCCATCGCTGCCTGGTGGCCGGAACGAGCCGAGCGCGTCACCGGCGTACCGGCTGTGACGATCAGGAAGGCTGCGCGGGTCTTGGCGGCGGCTGCTCCGGTCCATGGCGGGGCGGGGGCGTTCATCCTGACCGGCCGGGGTGCCGAGCAGCACAGCAAGGGCACGGACACCGTCACGGCCTGCATCAACCTCGCCCTCGCGCTTGGGCTGCCAGGTCGGCTCGGAAGCGGTTATGGCTGCATCACCGGGCAGGGCAACGGTCAGGGTGGTCGCGAGCACGGCCAGAAGGCAGACCAGCTCCCGGGCTACCGGAGCATCGCCGACCCTGAGGCGCGCGCCCACGTCGCGGGCGTGTGGGGTGTGGACCCCGACGAACTGCCCGGGCCCGGCCGCAGTGCGGTCGAGTTGATCGACGGGCTTGGTACGCCGGACGGGCCGCGTGCGTTGCTCGTCCACGGCAGCAACCTGGTGGTATCGGCGCCGAAGCTGGCCTCGGTCCGCGAGCGACTCGCGGCGCTCGACCTGCTGGTGGTGGCTGACGTGGTCCCGAGCGAGACCGCCCTGCTCGCCGATGTCGTCTTCCCGGTCACGCAGTGGGCCGAGGAGGAGGGCACGATGACCTCCCTGGAAGGACGGGTGCTGCGGCGGCGGGTCGCAGTACAGGCTCCTGGCGAGGTGCGGAGCGATCTCGCGGTGTTCGCAGGGCTGGCCGAGCGGCTGCGTCCCGAGGTGCCGTTCTCGACGGATCCGGCCGCTGTGTATGACGAGTTGCGGGTCGCGAGTGCAGGTGGGATCGCCGACTACTCGGGGATCAGCTGGGACCGGCTGGATGCCGGCGAGGTCGTCTTCTGGCCCTGCCCGTCCGACGAGCACCCTGGTACGCCGCGGCTCTTCGCCGACCGCTTCGGTACTCCGGACGGCCGGGCGCGGGTGGTCGTCGTGGATCACCGGGCGGTCGCCGACGACCTGCGGCCGGACGCGCCGTACTACCTGGTGACCGGGCGGTTGCTACAGCACTACCAGAGCGGAGCGCAGACCAGGCGGGTCGCCGAACTGGCCGAGGCGGAGCCGGAGGTGTTCGCCGAGATTCATCCGCGGGTCGCCGCGCAGTTGGGGATCGTGGACGGGCGGCCGGTCCGGTTGCGGACCACTCGGGGTTCGATGGTGCTGCCGGCGCGGGTGACCTCCGACGTACGGCCGGACACGGTGTTCGTGCCGTTCCACTTCGGCGGCGAGGGTAGCGTGAACGAGCTGACCAACGACGCGCTCGATCCGGTCTCGCGAATGCCGGAGTTCAAGGTGTGCGCGGTGGAGCTGACCGCTGAGACGTCGCCCGACTTCTCCACTCGCAGCCGACTGGCCGTGCAGGCCGCCGGGTCGGCGTCAGGCGGTGGGTTCGTACCGGCTCGCGGGACCGCGCAGGCGGCCGCGCAGACAGCAGGGCAGCAGGTACGGCGCGCCGTGGTGCTGGGCGGCGGGGTGAGAGCCGTCGAGGCGGCCGCCACTCTGCGGGAGCGCGGGGTCGCGGTGACGGTGGTGCACGCCGGTGAAACCCTGCTGGACAAGGCGATTCGGACTACAGCGGGACGGCGGATCACCCGAGCTGTTCGTGAGCTCGGCATCGAGGTACTCCTCAACGCCGCGGTGGAAGGGATCGAGCTCAAGGACGGCCGATTCCGTTCCGTGACGGTGAGCGGCCGGGCTGTCTTCGGAGAACTGCTGGTTGACGAGCCCATCGATGACGGGCTGGACGATGTCGTCCGGATCACCGCGGGCGGGCTCGACGTACTGATTCTCGGCGGTCGGGACGAAGAAGGCGAGGCCGTCCGGCTGGAAGACGGCGAGCGTTACGTCCGGGCGGTACTGCGGGACGGCGTGGTGCGGGCGGCCGTGGCGATCAGTGCGCCGGAGGTGGCCGCCGAACTCGTCCTGCTGGCCGATCGGCAGACGCCGGTGCGGGCGGATTCGTTGCTGGCGGCACCTGAACCGCCGAAGCGCAAGGCATTGACGGTCTGTCGGTGCAACGGCGTGACCAGGGCCGCGATCGAGGCGGCGTGGCAAGCGGGTGCCGACAGCGTGGCCGGCATCGCGGCGTCAACCAGAGCGACCACCGGTTGCGGCAGCTGCACAGGGGCTGTCGGTGACCTTCTCGACCGGCTCCGGCGCGGCGAGACCGAACCCGTGCCGACCAGGAGGGCAACCATGACAGAGCTGAAGAAGGCCCGGCATTTGGTGATCGTGGGCGGCGGTATGGTCGCGCACCGGCTGGTGGAAGCACTGCGGTCCCGCGACACCGGGATCGAGTGGCGCATCACCGTGCTGGCCGAGGAGCCGCGGCTGCCGTACGACCGGGTCGCCCTGACCAGCTACTTCTCCGGCCGGGACCCGCACGACCTCTCGCTGGGTGAGCCGGAGCTCTGGGACGACCCGGCGGTGACCCTGCGCAAGGGTGTCACGGTGGCTTCTCTCGACGCCGAGGCGCGCACGGTGCAGACCACTCGCGGCGACGTGATCGGCTACGACGAACTGGTCCTGGCGACCGGCTCGAGCGCCTTCGTCCCGCCGGTCAAGAACAGCGACGTCAATGGTTGCTTCGTCTACCGGACCATCGACGACGTCGCCGCCCTCCGGGTGTACGTCGAGAGGTTGCGGGCCGAGGGCAAGGAGGTTCGCGGTGTCGTGGTCGGCGGCGGCCTGCTCGGACTGGAGGCGGCCGGCGCCCTGCGGGCGTTGGGTGCGGCAACGAAGGTGGTCGAGTTCGCGCCGCGGTTGATGCCACTGCAGGTGGACGAGGGCGGCGGCAGCGCGCTCGCCCGGCTCATCCGCGGCCTCGACGTGGACGTGCTGACCGCGACCCAGGTCACCCGGGTGAAGACGACCTCACAGGGCGCGGCCCGTGCGATGGCAGTTGCCGATGGCCCGGATCTGCCCGCGGACGTCGTCGTCTTCGCCACCGGTGTCCGGCCGCGCGACGAACTCGGCCGGGCCGCCGGCCTGGAGATCGGAGAGCGCGGTGGTGTGGTCGTCGACGACACCTGCCGTACTTCGGTGCCGGGTGTCTGGGCGATCGGCGAAGTCGCCTGCATCGAGGGACGCGTCTGGGGACTGGTTGCCCCGGGCTACGCGATGGCCGAGATCGTGGCCGATCGCCTCCTGGGTGGCGAGGCGACCTTCCCCGGCGCCGACTCGTCGACCAAGCTCAAGTTGCTCGGTGTCGACGTGGCCAGCTTCGGTGACGCCTTCGGAGCCACCGAGGGCGCGCTCGACATCGTGTACGCCGACCCGGTGGCGGGGGTCTACAAGAAGCTGGTGCTGTCCGATGACGCCCGCACGTTGCTGGGCGGAATCCTCGTCGGCGACGCGTCGGCGTACTCGGCCTTGCGACCGATGGTGGGGCGTGAGCTCGGCACCGACCCCGCGTCCTTCTTGCTGCCGGAGGGATCGCAGCCCGCGCAACTGGAACTGCCGGACGACGCGCCGGTCTGCTCCTGCAACAACGTCGCGGCCGGGGCCATCCGCTGCGCGGTGCGCGACGAGGGATGCGGCGATCTGAAGTCGCTGTGCGGCAAGACCAAGGCCGGTACGAGCTGTGGATCGTGTCTGCCGATCGTGAAGAACCTGCTCAACGCCGAACTGGCCGCGGCCGGTGTCGAGGTCAGCAAGGCGTTGTGCGAGCACTTCGCACTGTCCCGGGCGGAGCTGTTCGACGTGGTCCGGGTGACCGGGTTGCGCACCTTCAGTGAGATCGTCGACCGGCACGGAACCGGCCGCGGCTGCGACATCTGCAAGCCCGTGGTCGCCTCGATCCTGTCCAGCCTGGACCCGGCCGGCCACGTGCTTGACGGAGAGCGCGCGACGCTGCAGGACACCAACGACCACGTGATGGCGAACATCCAGAAGGACGGCACGTACTCCGTCGTACCGCGGATCCCGGGTGGCGAGGTGACGCCGGAGGGCCTCATCGCGATCGGCCAGGTGGCCCGCGACTTCGGCCTCTACACCAAGATCACCGGCGGGCAGCGGGTCGACCTGTTCGGCGCCCGGATCGAGCAGTTGCCGGCGATCTGGCAGCGGCTGGTGGATGCCGGGTTCGAGTCCGGCCACGCCTACGGCAAGGCACTGCGCACGGTGAAGTCCTGCGTCGGTTCTACCTGGTGCCGGTACGGCGTACAGGACTCCGTCGGGATGGCGATCGCGCTGGAGCTGCGGTACCGCGGGCTGCGGTCGCCGCACAAGCTCAAGCTCGGCGTCTCCGGCTGCGCGCGCGAGTGTGCCGAGGCCCGCGGCAAGGACGTCGGGGTGATCGCCACCGAGAGCGGCTGGAACCTCTATGTCGGCGGCAACGGCGGGATGACGCCGCGGCACGCCCAGCTGCTCGCCTCCGACCTCACCGACGAACAGTTGCTGCAGGCAATCGACCGGTTCCTGATGTACTACATCCGCACCGGTGACCGGCTGCAGCGGACGGCCGTCTGGATCAACGAGATCGACGGTGGCCTCGACCACGTCCGCGAGGTCGTGCTGAACGACAGCCTCGGCATCGCGGCCGACCTGGACGCGGCGATGGCCGCGCACGTCGACTCCTACGTCGACGAGTGGCAGGCCACCTTGCAGGACCCGGACAAGCTGGCCCGGTTCGTCTCGTTCGTGAACGCGCCGGACCAGCCCGACGCCGACCTGCGCTACGTGGTCGAACGCAACCAACCGCGGCCGGCGACCCCGGCCGAACGCGGTCAACTGGAGCCGGTGCTGCTCGCCGGCCCCCGATTGGAGGTACGTCGATGACCCTGTCGCCGATGACGGAGGCGGCGATCACCGCCGTACCGGTCTGCGCGTACGACGCGCTGCTGCCGGAGCGAGGTGTCGCCGCGCTGGTCGGGGATCGCCAGATCGCCCTGTTCCGCACCTACGACGGCGAGCTGTACGCCCTGGGCAACCAGGACCCGGTGAGCGGGGCGAACGTGATGTCGCGCGGCATCGTGGGCAGCCGTGGTGACGTGCCGACGGTGGCGTCGCCGATGTTCAAGCAGGTGTACGACCTGCGCACCGGTGTCTGTCTGGACGACCCCGAGGTCTGCATCCCGACGTACCGGGTGAGGGTGGCCGACGGCCAGGTGATCGTCGGTGACTAGGCCCGGTCCGCTGAGCGGCTGCACGATCGCCGTCACCGCGCACCGGCGGGCGGACGACCTGATCGCGTCGTTCGAACGCCGGGGCGCGAAGGTGCTGCACGCGCCGACGCTGCAGATCGTGCCGGCCGCCGACGACCAGCCGCTGATCGAGGCCACTCGGCGAGTGATCGCGAACCCGCCGGACGATGTGGTGGTCACCACCGCGGTCGGGTTCCGCGGTTGGGTCGAGGCCGCGGACACCGCCGGTCTCGCGGCGGACCTGCTGACCACGCTGGAGTCGTCGCGGCTGCTCGCGCGTGGTCCCAAGGCACGCGGCGCGATCCGCGCGGCCGGGCTGGTCGAGCACTGGTCCGCCCGGTCCGAGACGACGGCCGAGGTCGTCGACTGGTTGCGCGACCAAGGTGTCGCCGGTCGGAAGATCGTCGTTCAGTTGCACGGCTTGTCGGATCCCGCGCTGCAGGACGAACTCCGTGCGGTCGGTGCTTCGGTGCGCGGACTCGAGGTCTATCGCTGGGGGCCGGCGCCGGATCCGGCCGCCGTCGAGCGGGTGATCGCGCAGATCTGTGCGGGTGGAGTCGATGCTGTCGTGCATACCTCGGCGCCGGGTGCGCAGGCCTTGCTGGATGCGGCCGCGCTGACGGGTCAGTACGACGCGTTGGTGTCGGCGCTGCGGACCGGGCGGGTGCTGAACGCCTGCGTCGGGCCGATCACCGCGGGGCCGTTCGCGGCGTTGGGGCTGGAGCCGTTGGTGCCTGATCGCTTCCGGCTCGGTGCGTTGATCCGGATCGTCACGGATCGGCTGACGGACGACAATGCTCGCTCGGTCGAGACGGCCTTTGGGCAGTTGGTGATTCGCGGCGCCGCCGCGGTGCTGGATGGGGTTGTGTTGCCGCTCGGGCCGGGGCCGCGCGCAGTACTGGCTGCGTTGGTGGCGGCTGGTGGAGATGTCGTGTCTCGGCCTGCTTTGTTGGCTGTTCTGCCCGGTGCTGAAGACGTTCATGCGGTGGAGGTGACGGTCAACCGGCTTCGTACCGCGGTTGGGCGCCCCGAGTTGGTACGGACGGTCGTGCGGCGGGGGTATCGCCTGGCCGTGGAATCGGCAGGCGTGCCCACATGACGGCCGCTGTAGGTGGCGTCGACCTGATCGCGGCAGCGCACGGGACCGCGGATCCTCGCGGGATCCGGACGATCCACGCGCTCGTGCGGCTGATGGCGGCCCAGCGACCGGAGATGCCGATCTCACTCGGCTTCGTGGACGTGGATGTGCCGGCGCTGCCTTCGCTCGTGGACCGGGTTGTTGCTGACAGCAACCAGGCGGTCGTAGTGCCGTTGTTGTTGAGCAGTGGGTATCACGTAGCTGTGGACGTTCTTGGCGAGGTTGCGCGCCGTCCGGGTCAGGTGCAGGCTGCTGCGGCGCTGGGGCCCGATCCTTTGTTGGCTGAGGTTCTTGCCGATCGGTTGCGGGAGAGTCTCGATCCGCGGTCGGTCGGTCTTGAGGAGATCGATCAGGTTGTTCTCGCCGCCGCTGGGTCCTCGGACCGCCGAGCGCTCCTCGATTGCTCCGCCACCGCCGCGATGCTCTCCGCCCTGATCGACCGCCCCGTCGAGGTCGGCTACGTCTCCGGCGCCGGCGAACGCCTCGCACCCGTTCTCGCTCGGACTACCGGCCCCGCAGCCCGCGGTACCGGGCGGGTTGCTGTGGCTACCTACATGCTGGCGCCCGGGTTCTTCGCGGATCGCGTGCGGCGCATCGCCGGCGACCTGCCGGTCAGCGCGCCTCTCGGCGCGGACCCCCGCGTGGCTGGGCTGGCTCTGGCCCGGTACGACGCGGCGCGGGTCCTGTCGGCGGTGGCCGTCTAGGGAGTCAGCGGCGGACGCGGTAGCGGATGTGGGTGGCGTCCGGGGTATCGATCACCCGGACGATGTCCAGCTCGATGCGCGACGGCAGGACGTCGAACAGCCGGAGACCCTCGCCGAACAGCACGGGGACCTGGTGGATCTGCAACTCGTCCAGTACTCCGGCCTCGAGCGCCCGTTGTGCCGTGTACGCGCCATGCACCAGCACGAACTTGTCGCCGGCAGCAGCCTTCGCCTGAGCCATCGCACTCGCGATCCCGTCGGACACGTACGTCACCTTCGGATAGTTCGCCACGGAGGGACCCGGCGGCCGGTGGCTCGGCACGATGATCGGTACGCCGTGGCGATCACCACCCCAGTGATCGACCTGCTCCGCGGTACGCCGGCCGACCACCACGGCGCCGTACTCGTACATGTCGTCGACCAGTTGCCCGGCCGGCCCCAACGGCCGCCTGACCTCCCCGTCCGGCCCGATGCACCAATCGTGCAGCCGGGAGAAGCCGTCACCGCCGGGATTGCCCGGTTCGTCGTTCGGACCCGCGATGTAGCCGTCGAGGGACATCGACATGTAGAGCACTGATTGAGAAGACATTTCGACCTCCTGTGGTGTCAGCCGGTTTGGGCTACCGCGCGGGGCGGCAGGTGGCGATGATGACGCCGGTGGTTGTGGTCACGCTGTCGGTGAGCTCGAGGTCCTGGCGCGCAGCGGGGTCGAAGAGACGTTGGCCGGTGCCCAGTACCAGTGGGTGGATGAGGAGCTTGTACACGTCGATCTGACCCTGGATCGAGCTGATCAGGGCGCCGCTGCCCAGGATGATCAGGTTCTGAGATTCCTTGAGGGCGGGGATGTCCGCTGCCTTGACGACAGTGGAGTTCGCCCAGGGGAGCGGCTCGGCCAGCGTGTTCGAGACGACGTACTTCTGCTGCCGGTTGAGCGCCTCGGTGTACGGGTTGTCCTTCTGCTTCGGCCAGAAGTCAGCGAAATCCTCATAGGTCCGACGCCCGAGCAGCAACGCCGCCGGCGCCGCCTCCGGGTCGCCCATCACCCGCCCCATAGCGTCCTGGCTGTACGGAACAGCCCACCCGCCGTACTCGAACCCACCACGGGTGTCCTCATCCGCCCGCCCCGGCGCCTGCATAACACCATCCAGCGTCACATTGCAGACCACCACGATCTCGCCCATCACACACTCCTAGGGTTGGCAGCAGGCCTCCTTGCCGGCCTCTCACCCCCTACACGAGCACGCCCCGCCCGAATCGACAGCTCTTGTACTGCGCCCCGCATCGCGTCGCACCTGCCATCGGGAAGTTACCTCAAGCTGTGCCAATCGATGGCCTTCACCAGGTCGTCGCGGAGGCGCTGCACCGTCCCGGCGACGCCAACCGGCAGGGCAGCCAGGTCGATCTGAGCGTTGACCACCGCTGTCTGAAGTTCGTGCCAGGTGATCCACGCAACCGTCTCCGCTATCCGGGCCAGCAACTTGTCGAGGGAGGTGTCCAAGCCGGCAGTGCGGGCCAGGACTGGCTCGAGGTACAGGCCGATTGCCTCCTCGACGGGAAGCCGACCGTGGCCCCTTACAGCGAACGGCGGCGGCGCGGGCGTGATTAGAAGGAGCAGCGGTCGGGCATCACCGGCGTCGCGGGCGACGCAGGCGAATTCCCGTGACAGCTGCTCCGACTGGAATGCGGAGTTGCCCATCCCTTTGGCTTCGAGGAGGACATGGCAGCTCGGCGTGGTCAGGAGTCCGTCCGGCTGCACGACGGTGCCGCCGGGAGCCAGGCGCGATTCGTCGGGCAGCAAGGTGACCGTGGCTAGCTCGGCCTCGACGGCAATCAGCTCGCGCGTCTTGTCGGCGCCGTGGGCAGCGCGGAAGACAGCCGCGAGGAAGGTCGAACGCGGCAGGTAGGTCAGTGACCCGAGAACCTCGGCCGTCAGCACATTCTCCCGCCCACGGCCTCCCTCGCGGTAACCGCGGACTTTGGCCCCTTCCCAGGAGATCTCCTCGAGAAGCCGCCCGAGAACGGAACTGTTCGACAAGGTATCCGAGGGTGGTGTGTCCAAGGTCGGCATCCCCCTTACTCTCCAGGCTTTCCAGTGGTACGGCGAGTGCGCCAACGGTCTCACGGAGGTGCTCGGAGAAGAAGCTCAACGCGCGAGTGGGTGAGTCGAGCCCGCCAGCCAGGAATCTCCGGGTGTGGTGTCCGAGGGCTACGCGGAACTAGTAGTCCAGTCGTGGATCGGTATGTGCCTTGGGCTTGGGGCTGTCTGCCGCTGGTGAAAAACCATGTGGCTTCGGCGTACCGCCTGGGTAAGGTTAGGCAATGCCCGAGCTGAAGCCGCTGCATCCTGGTCATGCCCCGGCGGTCTTGGCCTTCGAGTTGGCGAATCGCGCCTACTTCGCCGCCTCGATCTCCGACCGCGGCGACGACTTCTTCGCCCAGTTCACCGACAGGTTCGACGCCTTGCTGGCTGAGCAGGAGGCGGGCATCTGCGCCTTCCACGTGCTCGTCGCCGAGGACAGCTCGGTACTCGGCAGGTTCAACCTGGTCGACATCGAGGACCACACCGCGGAACTCGGCTACCGGGTCGCGCAGCACGTCGCCGGCCGCGGCGTGGCGACCGCGACCGTCGGGGAAGTGTGCCAACTGGCGGCGACCCAGTACGGGCTGCGCACCTTGCGGGCGGCCACGACCCACCAGAATGTCGCGTCCCAAAAGGTGCTGACCAAAGCCGGGTTCGTCCCCGTCGGCCGCGCCGACCCAGCCCACATCGGCGGTAAGCCAGGCACCTGGTATCAGCGCGACCTGGTGCTCGAGCCAGACAGCGCGATCTTGCCTGGGGACCGGCTGCGGGAAGGCCGCGGCCACCGCTGATCATCGGTGTGTGAAGACCAAGGATCTTGCGCGCTGGGGTGCCGGGGGAGCTGCTACTTGCCGTAGAGGGTGGTGAAGTTGTCGGCGAACATCAGTCGACCCAGCTCGCCGTCGCCTGTTGCCGCCGCGAGACGGGCAGCTTCGCCGGCGTAGTCACCCCACGGCTCGTCGCTGGCGAAGAGGACGCGGTCGTGGCCGATGCCCCGGCGCTCGATCTCGCTTGCCAGCCAGCGCGGTGCGAAGCCGACCGCCCAGCTGGTGTCGGTGTACACCTGCTTGCCGGCTTCGATCCAGTCGAAGAAGCGGGAGCTGATCAGCTTGATGTGGCCGCTGATGCCGCCGCCGAAGTGGACCAGGTGGATCTTCGCGTCGTCGCCGTACTTGTCGACGAGCTGGCCGACCTTGTCGATGTCCGAGGCCGCGCCTGGCGAGGTGTGGAAGTGGACGACTAGGTCGTGCTCCCGGGCGACTGCGAACATGTTGTCGAGTTGCGCCTGGCACTCCGGGTCCTCGACGCTCCCACCGAGCAGGAAGCTCGTCTTGAGCGCCTTCACGCCGGGCTCGCCCGCAAGCTCCAGGGCCTTTGCCGTCATCTCGGCGTCCTGGGGCCGCGGTGATACCCACAGACCGCAACTGATCCGGTCGTCCTTCGCAGCGGCCTCCAGCACCAACTGGTTGAAGCCGAATGACACCTTGGCGTCAGGCACCCCGTAGTTGGGGAGGACCAGCGCACGTTCAGTGCCTTCACGGTCGAGGTCGGCAATGAGCTCCGCCAGGGTCGCGCGTGCCGACATGTCCGGATTAACAGGTGCCCCGCCGTAGAACGGGTACGCCGGCATCACACCGATGTGGCGATGGGCGTCGTTGGTCAACTGAGTGGTCATGCACCTGAACTGTAGTCGCGCAGCGTCTCCTATACAAGATAGTTGTGCATTATTGGAAAGATTCGCTCCAGGTCTCGCCTGCCTCGCCAACCAACTGGACTAGTGGGCCCGGTCGGTTGGGCGGATGGTCCAGCGTTCCTCGATTCGGCCGTAGCGCCAGACGAGCAGCGCGACTGCCCAGGTGACGATGAACACGCCGGTGATGACGAGGCCGACGCCGTTCAGGTCGAGTCGGCTGATGGCGGTCAGTGGTCCGGACTTGATGTCGAGCCGGTCGGTCACGATGGACAGGATCTCGATGGTGCCGATGCCGAGTGCGATGGTGACGGACAGCGCGGTGATGACGAGGTTGTAGAAGACTTTGCGGACTGGTTTGATCGCCGCCCAGCCGTAGGCGTAGCTCATGAAGCAGCCGTCGATGGTGTCCAGCAGGCTCATCCCGGCCGCGAAGAGGATGGGCAGGACGAGGACGGCGTACCAGGGCAGGGCGAAGGCCGCGGCTCCGCCGGCGAGCACGAGCAGGGAGACCTCGGTCGCGGTGTCGAACCCGAGGCCGAACAGCAGCCCGATCGGGTACATGTGGCGCGGTTTGCGCACGGCTTTGGTCAAGGGGCGCAGCAGCCGGTTGAGCAGGCCGCGGCGGTCGAGTTGGGCTTCGAGCTCGGTCTCGTCGAGCTCTCCTTGCCGCATCCGGCGGAAGACCCCTGCGATGCGGACGAGTACGACGAAATTGATCAGGCCGATGGCGACGAGGAACACGCCGGACACGGCCGTGCCGATCAGGCCCGTGGTCGATTGGAGCGTCGAGGAGCCGTCCTCGACCTGGCCGACCAGTGAACGGACGCCCAGGGCGAGCAGAAGGCACAGGCCGAAGACGACGCTGGAGTGGCCGAGGGAGAACCAGAACCCGACGGATACCGGTCGCTGCCCGGCCGCGGTCAGCTTGCGGGTCGTGTTGTCGATCGCCGCGATGTGGTCGGCGTCGAACGCGTGCCGCATGCCGAGCGTGTACGCGGTCAGCCCGAGGCCGATCCCGAACCCGCCTTGGACGCCGAGGCTGTAGTGCCCGGGCGCGACCAGCCCCACGAGCACACCCCACCCGGCCACGTGCAGCAGCAGGATGAACGCTCCCATCGCCAGGATCACCAGCCGCACTGGGCTTCGGCCAGCGGTTCTCAGGTCAGCGGTTCTCGGGTCAGCGGTTCTCGGGGCATTGCTCCAGTTGCCGGTCACTTGGTTCTCGCTCCCCGGCCACACCGGACGCGGGTGGTCGCGTCCGGTGTGGCTCGTCTCGTCGGATTCTTTTCGTACTTCGGTGCCGCCGGTGCTTCAGATCGCCGCCGGGACGTAAGGGAAGGAGGCCCGCGGCCTCGAGGTGACGGATTCCTTGCCGATCCCGAGGGAGACCGGCGTGTTGGCCGCGATCGAGAACATGACGTTGGGTGCGTTGTCAGTGAGCGATCGGCCGTTCCAGGAGTTGAAGCCGAAGCTGGCAGGTGTGCCCACGACGTACGGAAGGACATTGGGCAGGAACCGGTCGACGACCGACGTCGCGTACGCGTCCGGGTCCTCAGCCGTGCCGTACGCGCGAACCACGCCGGCGATCTCGTAGCTCAGCAGCTTCCCGTAGGTCTCGAGGTCCTCGCTGGGCCCGCCGCCGTTGAGCTCGTCTCCGAGTTTCTCGTTGAACTGGGTGAACAGCGGGTGGATCATCGGCAGCCCGATCCTGTTGATCGAGCGCCAGCCGCCCGCGTCCGTGGCCAGGCTGGCAACGGCCCAGACATCGATCGGCCGGGTTGTCCGCGCCGGGTCGAGCAGTTCGGTGTCAGGGATCTCGAGGACGATCGAGTAGACGGTGTGCCCGGCGAACAGGTTCTTCGCCTGGTCGGGAGTCCAGGTCCCGAGGTCGATCGTGGTCCCGTCCTGGAAGGCGTGGCCGACGGCGTGCAGGACGTCGGGCTCGATCCAGAACGGGTCGCCGGCCTTCCCTGTCCACACGCGAAGTCCGCCGTCCCCGGCCAGCGTCTGCTCCGTCTGTCCGGTGGCTACGACCGTGCCCGCGGCGAACGGGTCGGTAGCCGCCTCGCCCGTGATCCGGTGCACGGTCACAGGCTGCCGGCCTTCGTCGTCGCGTTCTCCGAAGACGAACCGGTAGGTGAGGTCCTCGACGCTGTCGTGGTCGAGGTCGATCTTGAACTCGTACATCCCTTCGGGGTGGTAGCCCGGGTTCGGGATGTCCCCGGCGAGTGAGTGACAGACGTTGATGGCGAGGACGGTGCCGACTTCGCCACGGAACACGTAGAGGTCGGTGATGTCGAGACGGACATCCTGACGTGCCAGCGGTGAGTCCAGGTGGTGTGACATGGGTGGTGCCTTTCTTCGATCAACTCTCGACGAACCTGGTGGCCCGTGTTGGGGCCAGACCACTGTGGCGTTCCGGCTGCCTGCTGCGGATGAGTCATCTGACTCGATCGGCTGTGGTTGAGTAAGTGCGGCCGGTTTGTCGGCACTCCTTGCACACTGGAGCTGACGGATCACGGAGGTGAGTCATGACGCCGATTGAGGGTGGCCGTCACGACGTACCTCCGGCCGCGCCAGGAGATTTCCCGCCCGCGCTGCTCGTCGGACGGCTGCCGGAGTTGGAGTTCCTGCGCACTTTCGTGCGCGAGGCCGCTGTCACCGGCGGGGCTCTGGTGGTTTCGGGAGAACCTGGTGTCGGCAAGTCGACGCTGCTGGACGCCGCTGATGACTACGCCCGGGCGTCGGGAGCGACCGTACTGCGGGTCGCGGGCACCGAGCTCGAGGGTCAGCTCAGCTACGCCGCGCTGAACCAGGCGTTGTACCCGCTCGCCGACGAGTTCGACCAGCTGAACACCGCACAGCGCGACGCGCTGCAGGTGGCTCTCGGGTTCGGCGACGGCCCGCCCCCTGGCCAGCTGCTGGTGTCCAACGCCGCCGCCGTCCTCCTGCGCAGAGCGGCAGCCCGATCGCCGCTGTTGCTGATCGTCGACGACATGCCCTGGATCGATCGGGCCAGCGCAGGCGTCCTGAGCTTCGTCGCCAGGAGGCTCGCCGGCAGCAGAGCGGGGTTGCTGGTGGCCAGCCGAACCGGCGAGGACCAGGGCTTCTTCGACCGCGCGGGACTGCCGGAGTACGAGCTGAAGCCCTTGGATGACACAGCCGCGGGCCAACTCCTCACAGCTCGGTTCCCGGATCTCCACTCGACGGTCAAGGCTCGGATTCTCGACACGGCGCAAGGCATCCCACTCGCACTGCTCGAGCTCCCGAGGACCCTGAGCCAGTCGCAACGCACCGCGGGCGAGCCGCTCCCCGCAGTACTGCCGCTGGGGCAGCACTTACAGAGGCATTTCGTGTCCCGCGTGGCGAAACTCCCCGACGCGACGAAGAAGCTCTTGCTCACGGCTGCCCTGGAGGGCACGGGCGACCTCGCGGTACTCGAGGCCGCGAACGACGGGGCGTACCGGATCGACGACCTGGCGCCGGCCGAGCGTGACCGGCTGGTGCAGGTGAAGGAGCACTCGCACCGGGTGGTGTTCCGGCACCCGCTCATCCGCTCGGCGGTTGTCGAGGCGACGACCTCGGCAGAACGCCGCTCGGCACACCGCAGGTTGGCCACGGTCCTCGTGAACCAGCCCGAGCACCGGGCCTGGCACCTCGGCGAGGCCACGGTCGAGCCTGACGAGCAGGTCGCGGCGGTCCTGGAGGAGGCAGCTCACACCATCGTCGCGCGAGGCGACTACACGTCCGCGGTCGCGCTGCTCACGCGCGCTTCCGATCTCAGCCCCAGCCCTGCCGAGCGCGGACGCCGGCTGGCAGCGGCGGCGTACATCGGCGCAGAGGCGACAGGCGAGGTCCGGAGTACGGCGGAACTGCTCGAAGGCAGCCGGCGAGCCAGCAGCCAGGCGAGCTCATCGCTGCACTATGCGTCCGCCGCCACGCTGGTGATGCTCAACAGCGACGCGCATATCGACACCGCCCACCGCATGATGGTCAGCGCCATCGAGGGTAGCCAGGACCGTGGCGATGCCGACCCCGTCGAACTCGTCAACGGACTCGCGACGCTGCTGCTGATCTGCTTCTTCGGTGGCCGCAGCGAGCTGTGGCAGCCGCTGTACGCCGCGCTCGGGCGGCTCTCGCACGAACCCCCACCGTCTCTCACGCTGACCTTGGACATGGTCGCCGATCCGGCACGCACGGGCGTCGCCGCGCTTCCTCGTCTCCAGGCCGCGCTGCAGGCTGCTCGCGAGGGGACCAACTCTCATCAGGTGCAGAGCCTCGCGGAGGCCGCGTGGTACGCCGACCGTCTCGCGGAGCTTCGCGAGCCGTTGTGGCGCGCGGTTCTGCAGGGCCGCGAGGGTGGCCCGGCCAGAAGGCACCTGGTGGCACTCATGGACATCTGCGTCGACGACTTCCACCGAGGCAGGTGGGACGAGGCCGCGGAACCCGCCGCAGAAGGGCTCTCGCTCACCGAGGAGGGCGGTGGCAGATTCTTCGGCTGGTACTTCCGCTATCACCAGGCGCTGCTGGCCGCGGTGATGGGCAGGTTCGAGACGAGCCGGGCGCTGGCCGAACAGATGATCGGCTGGGCGGGTCCGCGAGGCGTCGGCACGGCAAGGATCTTCGCTCACCATGCCCTCGTCCTCGGCGACCTCGGACGCGGCGACTTCGAGAGCGCGTACCACCACGCGACCACGGTCAGCCCCGCCGGCACCCTCGCCTCACACGTTCCGCACTGTCTGTGGATCACCATGGACCTCGTTGAAGCCGCCGTGCGTACCGACCGACGGGCCGAGGCCGACCGCCACGTACGCGCCATGCAGGACGCGAGACTGTCGGAGCTCTCGCCCAGACTAGCGATCCTGGCTGCGGGGTCCGCTGCGATGGCGGCCGCGGACCAGGATGCTCCCGCGCTGTTCGACGAAGCGCTGAACCTTCCCACGGTCGATCAATGGCCATTCGACGTCGCCCGGGTGCGCCTCGTCTACGGAGAGCGCCTGCGCCGCGCCCGGGCGCTCACCGAGGCCAAGGTCCAACTCCAGGGGGCTCTCACCGCGTTCAGGACGCTCGGCGCCGATCCTTGGACCGCCCGAGCCGAACGGGAACTACGAGCCGCCGGGCTCGCTTCCAGCCAGTCAGCTCCGGACATCTCCAACCTGACCGGCCAGGAACTCCAGATCGCGACCCTCGCCGCTTCAGGTCTGACGAACAAGGAGATCGCCGCAAAGCTCTACCTCTCACCGCGCACCGTGAGCGGCCACCTCTACCGAATCTTCCCCAAGCTGGGCATCACCACCCGAGCCGCCCTCCGCGACGCTCTCGGAACAGACCTGAACTCCTCTGGATGACGACCTCGGCCTACCCGGCTTCGAACGGATCGGGCGCCGCCCCCTCCGGCGACTGTGCCTCCAGGGTCTTCTTGACCTCCAGGAGCGCTTGTCGTGCGTTGCTGTCGATCGTGGGGTAGCGAGGATCGATCTCGATCATCGCGTTGGCGATCACCGCGGCCGAGGCGATGCGGGCGTACCACTTGCGGTCGGCGGGAATCACGTGCCACGGGGCCCACTCGGTGCTGGTGTTGGACAGCACCTTCGAGAACGCCCGCTGGTAGTCGTCCCAGTACTCCCGCTCGCGGAGGTCGGCCGAGGAGAACTTCCAGTTGTGGTCCGGGAGGTCGATCCGCCGCAGGAAGCGGGTCCGCTGCTCCTCCTTGGACAGGTTCAGGAAGAGCTTCACGATCTTGATGCCGTTGCGGCTGAGGGTTCGCTCCCACTCGTTGATCTCCTGGAAACGCTGTTTCCAGATCCCCTGGCCGCGGGCGCTGCGGGGCAGGTTCTGCCGGTCGAGGAGCTCTGGGTGCACGCGGACGACGAGCACCTCCTCGTAGTGCGAGCGATTGAAGATGCCGATCTCACCGCGGCTGGGCAGGCGCAGCCCGTAGCGCCACAGATAGTCGTGATCCAGCTCCGCGCTGGAGGGGACCTTGAAGCTGTGCACCGACACACCCTGGGGATTGACCCCGGTCATCACGTGCCGGATGGTGCCGTCCTTGCCGCCGGCGTCGAGCGCCTGCAGCACCACCAGCACGCCGTGGGTGTGCTGTGCGTACAGCCGCGACTGATACTCGGCCAGCAGTTCCGTCCCCTCGGCCAGCAGCCGACGGCCTTCCTTCTTGGAACGGATCGTGCCCTTGAAGGCTGGATCGAAGTCCTTGGGCAGCCTGACCTTCGAACCCGGCTCGACGCGGAACGCCTGGATGAAATCGGCGATCCGTTGCTCGCGAGATGTCATCCGCTGCCCCCTACCGGCTGGATCCGGCACTGCCGTTCACGGGATCGTGCGACCACCAGTCGAACGCCTGGGGGAGCGTTCTGCATCACCCCTCCCGGATGAGGCCGGACCCTGGCGGACCCGTCCCGGCCGCGAGAGAATCCGCCATGGCTACCGACGACGGATGGGTTACGGAGCACGTGCGCGTCGAGGGCAGGTCCGTCCACGTCCGGCGCAGTGTGGGTGGCAGCGGCGTGCCCCTCGTCCACATCCACGGTTTTGCCATCTCTGGCACGTACTTGATGCCCACGGCACGCAGCCTGGCCGGCCGCCGGCTCAACGTAGTCCCGGACCTGCCGGGCTACGGCCGCAGCGAGCGGCGCGACCACGTCCTTGACGTTCGCGCCTTGGCCGGCGCCCTGCTGGCGATCCTGGACGCTCTGGACATCGACAAGGCAGTGCTGGTCGGGAACTCGATGGGCTGTCCGATCGGGCTCGAGGTGGCGCACGAGGCGCCTGAGCGGGTCCACCGCCTTGTCCTGGTCTCTCCCGCTGGGGGCGGGCAGAACCAGCCGCTGGCCCGCGGGCTGGGCCAGCTGGCGTTGGACGTGATGCGTGAGAGCCCGAGGATGGCCCCGGTCGCGCTTCCGGACTACCTGAGGTTCGGGCCGGTCAACGGCCTGCGCCTGTTCCACGAGCTGACCCTCTTCCCGTCACTGGAGCGATTACTGCACACTCCCGTCCCGACGTTGGCCGTCCTGGGTGGCCGGGACCCGCTCATGCCGTCTCCGTCCCGCGTCGGCGAGGTGGTCCGGCTCGCTCCCGAGCAGCTGGCGGTCGCGGTCGTCGAACAGGCGGCGCACGCGGTGAACTTCAGCCACCCGGAGGAGCTGGCGAAGCTGATCGAGGCCTGGCTGGACGGCGCGCTGCTCGCCGGTGGCGCCGCACTCCCTGCCGGGGTGCGCGTGGTCCATCTCCCCGGGGACGCCGTCTGACCCGTGCCTCCTCCGGGATCTACGCCTGGGACGTGCTCCGGGCACGAGCCGGCGCGACGGCGTACTCCGGGTCGAGCGTCGCCGGCTTCGGCTGCCGGCGCCTCCTGATCGCCTTGCTCACCTCGACGACGATCGGGAGAAGCGCGGCCAGGCCGGCACAGGTGAGCCACTGGCGCGGACTGAGCTGGACGGTGAGCAGCCCCTTCTGGAGCGAGGGGAGCTGGGTCGCCAGGAAGAGCAGGACGACGGGGATGAGGCCGATCGCCAGCGCCTTGATGATCGGTGGGGTCAATCCGCTGGTCGGGTCGCGGCGGTTGACCAGCGCGTTGAACGTGGTCCCCAGACCCATCACCACGAAGGTCATGGTCATCGACACGCTGCCTTGCGTGGTACTCGGCTCGTCCGGCCCCGCGACCAGGGGTGCCAGCGCGGCGATGAACAGCACGAGGGCATAGCCGATCCACATGATCACGGCGCTCCGGTTCGTGATCGGGACGGCGGGGTCACGCGGTGGACGGTGCATGACGTCGGGATCACCGGGATCGACAGCGATGATGACGACACCGACCGCCGTCGCGAAGAACAGCAGGAACAGCACCATCTGCGGAGTCATCGCGACACCGTCGTTGATGTTGACCACCGAAGCGGCGAGGAAGAGGAAGACCAGCGACAGCAGTTGCGTCATCTGGTAGCGCACGTACGAGACGACCTTGTCGTAGACGCGCCGGCCGATCTCCACGGCGTGCACGAGCGTGCCGAAGTTGTCATCGGTGAGCACCATCCGCGCGGCCTGCTTGGTCACCTCGCTGCCGCTCCCCATCGCCACCCCGATGTCCGCCTGTTTGAGGGCTGCCGCGTCGTTGACCGCGTCGCCGGTCATCGCGACGATCATGCCCTGCTCCTGCATGGCCCGGGCGAGCCTCAACTTGTCCTGGGGGGTGACCCGCCCGAACACGTGCAGCTCGGGCAACCGCTGCTTCAACTGCTCGTCGGTCATCGCCCGCAGTTCGGTGCCGCTGACCGCTCCGGGGCCAAGGCCCAGGTCCTCGCCGATCGCCTGAGCGGTGACCGCATGGTCACCGGTGATCATGCGTACGTCGATGCCGGCCTTGAGCGCGATCCTGACCGCGCTCTTCGCCTCCGCGCGCAGCGGGTCGATGATTCCGGCCATCCCGACGAACGACAGCCCCTGGGTCAGGGACATCGGATCATCGGTCATCGTGGCCAGTTCGTCGTCGGTGACGAGGCGGGCCGCGAACGCCAGGACCCGCAGGCCTCTCTGCCCCATCCGTACGTTGGCCTCGTCGATGCCGGCCCGCGACTCCGCGATCGGGACCTGCGAGCCGCTGAGCGGTCCCCCCGCCTGGCTGCAGCGCGCGACGACGACGTCAGGCGCACCCTTGACCAGCTCGATGACGTGCTCGACACCGTCGATCTTCACTCGGTGGAACGTCGCCATGAACTTGTACTCGGAATCGAACGGAACCTCGGACAGCCGCGGGTAGGCCCGCCGGGTCTCCTCCGCGTCGATGCCGAGCTTCGCCGCCAGCACCACCAGCGCCGCCTCGGTCGGGTCGCCGATCACCGACCCGTCGTCATCGACCACGGCGTCGCTGTCGAGGGCCAGTCCGAGGCCGAGGCGGGTGAAGTCCGGGACGGGGGTGCCGGCCACCGAACGGATCGCGCCGCTCTTGCGATACCCCTCTCCGTCGACGGTGAACCACGTCCCGCTCGCGTACAACGTCGAGACCATCATCTGGTTCAACGTCAGGGTCCCGGTCTTGTCGGTGTTGATCGCGCTGGTGGCGCCGAGAGTCTCGACATCGGTGAGGTTCTTCACCACCGCCTTCGCGGCGGCCAACTGCTTCGCGCCGAGCGAGAGGAGGCCGGAGACGAACGCCGGCATGCCGGTCGGGATCGCCGAGATGGCCATCGCGGTGCCGAGCAGCAGCACGTCCTTGCCCGGTACCCCGCGGAGCAGGCCGGCCACCACGATGATCGCGACCGACCCCCAGGCAACGATCCCCAGGATCTTCGTCAGTGAGTCCAGCTCCCGCTGCAGCGGCGACCGGGTGCGGGTCACCGAGGTGAGCATCGTCGCGATCTGGCCCATCTGCGTCTGCATCCCGGTCGCGGTGACCAGGATCGTGCCGGTGCCCCGGGTCACCGAGGTGTTCTGGAACAGCATGTTGGTCTGGTCGCCCAGCGCGACATCGGTCGAGGTCAACGTGCCGGCGTCCTTGGCGATCGGCGCGCTCTCCCCGGTGAGGGCCGCCTCCTGCGCCTCCAGCGTCGCGGACCGGACGATCCGGCCGTCGGCGGGCACGATGTCGCCCGCCTCGACCTGGACGATGTCACCCGGAACCACCTGAGTGGCCGCGACCAGCGTCAGGTCGCCGTCGCGGACCACCCGCGCCTGCGGTACCTGCATCTTGGCGAGGGCGTCGACGCTCGCCCGCGCCGTCAGCTCCTGGCGGGTGCCCAGTCCGACGTTCAGCAGGATGAGCAGGGCGACGATGATCCCGGTCGAGAGTTCCCCGAGCAGCAGGCTCACGACCACGACGGCGACCAACATGAGGTTCATGGGGTCGCGTAGCTGCTGAACCGCGATGGCCCGGATCGATGGCGGCTTCTCCGCCGCGATCTCGTTGGGGCCGTACGACGAGAGCCGGCTTGCCGCCTCGGTCCCGGAAAGCCCTGAAACGGCGTCGGACCCGGCCGCGGCGACAACCTCGTCCGTCGCGAGCGAGTAGGACGGCGGCCCCTCGATGCCGGTCGGTGCAGACGATGTCATACCGGTCTCGCTCACGGGTTCCTCCCCCTCCGCCTCGTGTGCGGCGGCCCGTTCACGGTAGTCCCTGCGTCGCCTCACGCCTATGGCTCCGCGTCCCGCGATCTACCTGGTGCGGAGGGTGTTGAGGTCGGCTTCGCAGCGGCGTTCCACCTCGGCCAGTTCTTCGAGGGTTTCGTCGATGTCCTGGCGGCGTTGCTCGAGCTCCGCGCGGCGGGTGGTGATCTGGTCGAGGAGGTAGACGAGCTGACCTTCCTCGCCGGGTTCGGCGTCGTACATGTCGACGATGGTGGCGATCTCGTCGAGGGAGAAGCCGAGGCGTTTGCCGCGCAGGATCAGGCCGAGGCGGACCCGGTCGCGGGGGTGGTACACGCGGACCGTCCCACGGCGTTCGGGGGTGAGCAGGCCGCGGTCCTCGTAGAACCGGATCGTGCGCAGGGTGACGTCGTACTCGGCGGCCAGCTCGGCGATCGACCACGTCTGTGAATCCAGGGGCACCGGAACATTGTGCACGCACCCCATCGTGCTTTACGTTTACGTAAGCGTCAATCACGAGGGCCGGGAGAGAGTCATGTCGTACGAGCTGTCCGAAGAGCACCGCGAGTTCGCCCACAGCGTGCGCGACTTCGCCCGGGCCGAGATCGAGCCGCACGCCGCCGAGTGGGACCGCAAGCACTACTTCCCGGTCGAGGTGGTCCAGAAGATGGGCGCGCTCGGGCTGTTCGGGCTGACCGCGCCGGAGGAGTTCGGCGGGTCCGGCGGGGACTTCACCAGCCTGTGCGTGGCGATCGAGGAGATCTCCAAGGTCGACCAGTCGATGGGCATCACGCTCGAGGCCGCGGTCGGGCTCGGCATCAACCCGATTCTCACCTTCGGCACCGACGCCCAGAAGCAGCAGTGGCTGCCTGATCTCGTCGCGGGCCGCAGGCTGGCCGGGTTCGGGCTGACCGAGCCGGAGTCCGGGTCCGACGCGGGCGCGACCAGGACAAAGGCCGTCCTCGACAACGGCGAGTGGGTGATCGACGGCTCGAAGCAGTTCATCACCAACTCCGGCTCGACCATCACCTCGCTGGTCACCGTGACCGCGCGGACCGGCGAGAAGGCCGACGGCCGCCCGGAGATCTCGACGATCATCGTCCCGACCGGTACACCGGGCTTCGTGGCGGAGGCGGCGTACGACAAGCTCGGCTGGCACGCCTCGGACACCCACCCGCTGTCGTTCAGCGGCTGCCGGGTACCGGAGGCGAACCTGCTCGGCGAGCGCGGCAAGGGGTTCGGCCAGTTCCTCGCCACCCTCGACGACGGCCGGGTCGCCATCGGCGCGGTAGCGCTCGGCTGCATCAAGGCGTGCCTGGAGATGTCGATCCAGTACGCCGGGGAGCGCAAGACGTTCGGCGTACCGATCGGCCAGAAGCAGGGGGTCGCCTTCCAGATCTCCGACCTGAAGGTGATGGCCGACGCGGCCGAGCTGCTCGTCTACCGGGCGGCCGCGCTGAAGGACGCGGGGGCTCCGATGAAGGAGTTCAAGCAGGCCGCCGCCGTCGCCAAGCTCTACGCGACCGAGTCCGCGGTCACCGCGACCCGGATCGCCACCCAGGTCTTCGGCGGCTACGGCTTCATGGAGGAGTACCCCGTGACGCGGTTCTACCGGGACGCCAAGATCCTCGAGATCGGCGAGGGCACGTCCGAAGTACAGCGGATGCTCATCGCCCGCGGCCTCGGCCTTCCCGTCGAGTGACCAGCCGGCAGAGTGACAGGATGACTGCATGAGCAGGGATCACTGGACCGAGGTCAAGGTCGCGCGTGAGGCGACGCTGGGGCCGCCCGAGAAGGCGGCGGCCAAGCTCGCCTCGCAGAACAAGCTGTACGTCCGGGACCGGATCGCGCTGCTTGTCGACGAGGGCAGCTTCGTCGAGGATGCCCAGCTCGCCAACGCGCTGAACCCCGGCCTGCCCGCGGACGGCGTGGTCACCGGGCGAGCGCTGGTCGACGGCCGGCCCGCGCTGCTGGTCGCGAACGACCCGACCGTCAAGGCCGGTTCGTGGGGTGCGCGGACGGTCGAGAAGATCGTCCGGATCACCGAGGTCGCGATCCGCGACGAACTGCCGATCTTCTGGCTGATCGACTCCGCCGGCGCGCGGATCACCGACCAGGTGGACCTGTTCCCCGGCCGTCGCGGTGCCGGGCGGATCTTCCACAACCAGGTCGCGCTGTCCGGCAAGGTGCCGCAGATCTGCTGCCTGTTCGGCCCGTCGGCCGCGGGCGGCGCGTACATCCCGGCCTTCTGCGACCTGGTGATCATGGTCGACGGCAACGCCTCGATGTACCTGGGCTCGCCCCGGATGGCCGAGATGGTGGTCGGCGAGAAGGTGACGCTGGAGGAGATGGGCGGCGCCCGGATGCACACCAGCGTCTCCGGCTGCGGCGACCTGCTCGCCTCCGACGACGCCGAGGCGATCGACCTCGCCAAGCAGTACTTCTCGTACCTGCCCGGCTCGTGGCAGTCCCGCCCACCCTCGTACGACGCGTCGCCGGCCGGGCGTGACTTCACCCGGGACCTGGTCCCGGCCGAGGAGAGCATCGGGTTCGACATCCACGACGTGATCGACGCGGTGCTGGACGCCGACACCTTCTTCGAGATCAAGCCGGCGTACGCGCCAGAGCTCGTCACCGGGTTCGGCCTGCTCGAGGGCCAGGTGGTCGGCATCGTGGCGAACCAGCCGGCCGTGAAGGGCGGCGTGCTGTTCGTCGACTCGGCGGACAAGGCGGCCCGGTTCATCTGGCTGTGCGACGCGTTCAACGTGCCGCTGATCTACCTGTGCGACGTACCGGGCTTCATGATCGGCTCCGAGGTCGAGCGGGCCGGGATCATCCGGCACGGCGCGAAGATGATCACCGCGGTCTCGGAGGCGACCGTGCCGACGGTGTCGGTGATCGTCCGGAAGGCTTACGGCGCTGGGCTCTACGCGATGTGCGGACCGGGTTTCTCGCCGGACGCGTGTATCGCGCTGCCGACCGCGAAGATCGCGGTGATGGGCCCGGAGGCGGCGATCAACGCGGTCTACTACAACAAGATCCAGGAGATCCCGGACGGGACCGAGCGGGTCGAGTACGTCTCCAAGCTCCGCGAGGAGTACGAGACCGACATCGACATCCTCCGCCTCGCGGCCGACCTGGTGATCGACGCGATCGTCGAGCCGGAGCACGTCCGCGACGAGCTGATCGCCCGGCTCGCCGCCGCCCAGACGAAGGACCGCCACTTCTCCAACCGCCGCCACGGAGTACCGCCGGTCTAGAAGGCCGGCAGGCCGCAGTACGGCGTCAGCAGTGCGACGCGGTCAGTGGTAGCTCGTGGCGTCCCACTGCTCGAAGGTGCAGTAGTCCAGCGGGTCCTCGCCCTCGTCGATGTTCGCGAAGGCGGGGATCGGCCGTCCCCGGAGCCAGTCGAGCAGCGTGTCGATCAGCCGGCCGGGCAGCGGCGGCCCCTGCTCCTCGTACCTCGGATAGACGATGAGCGGCCAGTCGTCGGGCTCGCCGAGCGTGAGCCAGCCGAGCACGTCGCCGTCGATCGAGTCGGCGAACGGCAGGAAACCGCCCGGCTCCGGCCAGACGGCGAGCGGCTGGTACTGCGGATGGTCGGCGCGCAGGCTGCGATACCCGTCGAGGATCTGTTCGACGAAGTCGGGCAACCCCTTGTAGCCCTGCGTCGCCTCCACTCGCAGGGGGGTGATGAAGTTGAGCCACGACGACCAGGCGCCGCCGCCGTAGATCTCCATCAGGTCCACGTACTCGCGGGGCAACCGAGTGCCCAAGGCATCGAACAACTCGTCCCAGTCGCCGAGTCCGACGTACGGACGAGCCGGGGGAGGAACGAGGCGCCGCAGCGCGTCGAGTCCGCTGCCCTCCGTCAGCGCGGTACGGCGTACCGGGTCCTCGGGCGGGTCCGGGAGCGGCGGTGTCCAGGCGGTTGGTGTCGGCAGGAACGCAGTACGCCCAGCCGTCGCCGGGAGTGGCCCAAGCGTGCGCGCATCGGTCAGCGGCACACCGGTACGGAAGAGCGAGTCCAGCAGTTCGGTGAGCGTGAGTCCGAGGTGCCGCCAGGGATTCCGGCCGGCGTTGACCTCGTCCTGGACGTAGACCACGACCGGCCACCGATCCGGCTCGTCCGAGGCACTCGTGTCCCAGAACAGGCAATCCGCCGACCTCGTCTCGCCGAACGCGAGCAGTCCGCCGGGCTCGGGGTGGAAGAGCAGCGGCGCGTACGGCGGGAGCTTCCGCGCCGAACTCCGGCAGCGGCGATGCGTGTCCTTCAGCCAGACCCCGTAGTCGAACCTCCCCGCCTGTACGCAGGGAACGTGCAGCCAGAGGTACTCCCCGACATCGAGCGGCCCGTACTCCGACGCGAAGGCGCGGTAGTCGGTGGGGAGGCGTAGCCCGAGCCAGGACTCGACGGCCTCCCAGTCGGTCGGGATTCCGGCGGCACCCGGCTGCACGGTGAAGGGCGGCTTCATGGGTCCGCATGATGGCACGGATGGGCGTGGCCGGAGTTATGTTCATTCAAGACCGAGGGAGACTCGATGAGGGCACCGGAGCTAGGGGCGTTGCCATTGGGGTTGGCGGCGACGCTCGGGCGGACGTACGGGCGGCTGACCGAGGTCGCGCAGGGCCTGACGGATGCGGACTTCGCGCGGAACACGCGGTGCGCCGGGATGGCGGTCGGACCGCTGCTCGTCCATCTCCTGTACGACGCCGAGCGGGCGCTGATGGGGTTCGCCACGCCCACGGTGGCTGAGACGGACCGGGACTTCGTCAGCTACTGGCGGGACTTCCCGCACGGGGACGAGGGAGTTCCCGAGCCGGACACGAGCTTCGTGCGGACGGTCGCGTCGGCGTACCGGCATCCGTCCGAGAAGCTGGTCGATCACTGGCGCGGCGTGTCCGAGGCGGCGGTGCGGGCGGGCGCGGTCGCGCTGGCCGAGAAGGGCCGCAGGATCGAGACGCAGGGACACGTGCTCCGAGCGACGGATTTCGCCGCCACGCTCGTGGTCGAGGCGATCGTGCATCACCTCGACCTGATCGTGGAGTTGCCCGACGCGCCCGAGCCCGATCCGGAGGGACTGCAGGTGACTGCCCGCACCTTGGACGGGCTGTTCGGCCCGGAGGCCTGGGATGTGATCGGGTGGGACACGACCACCTACGTGCTGAAGGCAACGGGGCGGGTGCCGCTCGACGAGGACGACCTGGACATGCTGGGACCCTCCGCGGTCCGGCTCCCGTTGCTCGGCTGAACCGCCGTCGCCCGGCTCACCTGTCCGTGGCGCGGCTGAAAGAGGATCGATGAGCTCACAGGACTTCGCCGACCGCCTCAGGGCCCGCCGGCCCGCGGTCGGCTACTGGGTCATTCTGGACGCGCCCGCCGCCACGGAGCGGATCGCGGGCGTCGGGTACGACTACGTGGTGCTCGACGCGCAGCACGGCCTGCTCAGCACCCGCGGGATTCTCGACGGGCTGATCGCGATCGACGCGGCGGACGGCGCGACGGTCGGGATGGTGCGGGTCGAGGCGAACAACGCGACGCCGATCGGGAGGGCGCTCGACGCCGGCGCGGCCGGGGTGATCGTCCCGCTGATCGACACCGCGGAGGACGCGGCGCAGGCGGTCCGGGCGGCGCGGTACCCACCGTCGGGGATCCGGTCGTACGGGCCGACGCGGTCCGGGCTGCGGATCGGGCCGACGCCGGCGGAGGCGAACGCCGCCACCGTGGTGCTCGCGATGATCGAGACGCGTGCCGGGCTGGACAACGTCGCCGAGATCTGCGCGACGCCCGGGCTGGACGGGATCTATGTCGGCCCGTCGGATCTGTGCCTGGCGGTGGGTGGCAAGTTCCCCGGGGATCCGGACGTGGCCGAGCGGTTCGACGAGGCGATCGCGCTGATCGCCCGAGTCGCGGCGGACGCCGGAGTTGCCGCGGGCATCCACACGCAGAGCGGTGAGATGGCGCGGCAACGACTGGCCGAGGGGTACACGTACGCGACCGTCTCCTCCGACCTCGACCACCTACGAGGAGTCGCCGCCGCCCACCTCGCCACCGTCCGCGAGTAGGCGTTCAGAAGACGCCGGCGAAGGGGTCTTCGAGGGCTTGCCAGTCGAGGGTGGCTAGCTCGGACTCGGTCAGCAGGCAGGCGTCGAGGATCGCCTGCAGGCGGGCCGGGTCCAGCCCCACGCCGGTGGCGACGACCGAGCACTCGGCGAGGTGTTCGCTGTCGGACCACTCACCGAGTGTGCCGAGGGAGGCGCTGAAGCCGGCCGACTCCCAGCGCACCCGCTGCGTCGGCCGGTTGGCGAGCCACACCACGCCCCGGCTGCGAACCACGCCGTCCACGATGTCCTCGAGCGCGTCGTTCAGCCGCGTGGGGTGCAACGGCCGCGTCGACCGCCACAACACGGTGGTGACCCCGTCGCCGCTGGGCTGCAGGCGATCCTCCGCGGCCAGATCGCCCGCCCACGCCTCAGCCGCCGCGAAGTCGAACAACCCGGTCCGCGCGACAGGCCCGGCCGGTACTCCGGCGGGGTCGGCGTCCACGACCGTAGCACGGGGGTTCAGATGCGTCAGGAGGTTGTGCAGACGCTCGGGAGCCGCGCTGCGATGGGCGTTCGCGAGCACGCAGACATCCGCGTACTCGATCTGCCGTGCGGTGAGTTCGGCGACGTTGCGCCGGTCAGGTGGTCCGAGCGCGAGGCCGCGTTCATCGAGTAGTTCGTCGCCGGACAGTTGCTCGACCAGCAGCACCGCGTCGACCACGCAGGTGACCGTGTCGACCCGTACGTCGGGCAACGTCGCCACCAATGCGTTCACCAAGGGCCGCGCCTCCATCGCCGGCGGAGCAGCCAGTACTACGTGTTGCCAGTGTCCGCGCGCGACCAGTGCCTCAAGCAACGGCAGCAGCGACTCGATCAACTGGCAGGCGCCGCAATCGTCGCCCACGGCAAACTCACCGGCCTCGATCGCGCCGGAGCCGTCGAACACCCGCCAGGACAGCACTCCGCGGCCAGGCAACTCATCCTGCTCCACCACCACCGCCACCGTGGCGGCGTCCAGCATGGCATCGAGCACAGGGTCGCGAAGCGTCGTCGAGAGCCCGACGAGCAGGGTCAGCGGAGTCTTCATCTGGGCGGCCATCCCCCCACTATATGAAAACGGTTTTCAACAGTCCAGGGTCGGGGGTCCACCACATTTCCCGCCCTGCCTCCAGTTTTCCTCAATATGCCGGGAAATTCTCCTGTTCTCCGCACGTCGCACGGCTCGTCACTCACGGCTCTGTGCGGCGACGGATGAGTTAACAGTTGAGGCTGGAGCAGGTTCCGTGCGGGCAGTGGCCTGGCAAGGGCGTCAGCGGGCTCACCGCGGACACCGGCTACTCGTTCACCGTCCAGGCGAAAGATGCTGCAGGCAACAAGTCGGTGGCGAGCCGGGCCGTGACGGCGCGGACCCGGCCGGGTGGTCCCGGTGGTGGCAGGACGTTCGCCAACGGCGCCGACTACCCGATCCGCAACTTCCAGACGGCGGTCAGCCCGACCCGAAAAGGCGAGCGGGGGATCGGGGGGTCTGGTAGGGAGGGGGTATGACGATTGAGATCGGGCGGTTCGAGGGTGAGTGGACCGAGTTGCTGGGGCTGCTGAACCTGTCGTTCGCGGCGCCTTGGAGTGACGTGCAGCTCGAGCTGGAGCGGGACGTCTGGGAGAAGGAGCGGAGCATCGTCGCGACCGACGGGAAGGAGCTCGTCGGGCACACGTCGGCCTTCTCGTTGCGGATGACGGCTCCGGGCGCGGAGGTGCCGGTCGCGGGGGTCACGTTGGTGGGCGTCAGCCCGACGCATCGGCGGCGCGGGATCCTGCGCGACCTGATGCGCAAGCAACTCACCGAGGTGTACGAGAGTGGCGTCGAGCCGGTCGCCGCATTGACGGCCAGTGAGCCGGTGATCTACGGACGGTTCGGCTACGGGCTGGCCTCGGATCATCAGCACGTCACCATCGAGAGGAAGTCCCGGGAGCTCCGCAAGGTCGCCGGTGTCGAGGACGTGCGGGTCCGGTTCGCCGATCCGGCCGAGTCGCTCGAGCGGTGCACCGAGTTCCACAACGCCGAGGCGGTCACCCGGCCGGGGATGATCCAGCACAGCACGGAGGCGTGGCGGCAGTACGTCATCGGCGAGAACGTGGTCACCGACACTCAGGGTGCTTCGCCGCTGCGGTGTGTGCTGGCCGAGCGGGACGGTGAGCTCGCCGGCTACGCGTACTACCGGAGCCGGCGTACCGACAAGGGGTTCATCGACGTCTCCCGGGTGCACTCGAACGACCTGGCGGCGCATGTCGCGCTCTGGCAGTTCCTGCTGGATCCGGACCTGCTGCGCGAGACGACGTACGAGGGGCTGCCGTCGGACGACCCGCTGCTGTCGCTGCTGCTCGACCCCAGGGCGGCCAGGGCGAGGACCAGCGACGGGGTGTGGGTCCGCCCGGCTGATGTCGGTCGGGCGCTCGCTGCGCGGACCTACGCGACCGACATCGACGTCGTCGTGGGCATCGAGGACGACTTCCTCCCGTGGAACACCGGCTCCTGGCAGCTCGCCGGTGGACCCGGTGGTGCGACTTGCGAGAAGACCGACCGCCAGCCGGACCTGGTCCTCGGCGTACGGGAGCTCGGCGCGGTATACCTCGGCAAGCCGTCGCTCGGACTGCTGCACGCGGCCGGTCTGGTCGAGGAGCGCACGCCGGGAGCCGTGGCAGCGATGTCCCGCGCGTTCCTGGGGGATCGCGTTCCGTGGCTGGACACAGGCTTCTGATCTGAGCCCGGTATACGCTTCCCGAATGCAGCCGAGCCGTCGTAGCGCGCTCGTCGCGGCTGTTGTGCTGATGCTCGGGGTGGCCACGGTCGCGCTGGTGGTGCTGGCCTCGGCCGGCGGCTCGGTGCGGCCGGCCAGCGAGAGCACGCTCTCGTCGTCCCCCCGGCCGCTGCCGACCCAGGCGCCGACTGATTCGGTGAGTGCGCCGACACCTATCGCCCCGCCGAGCACGCGGCAGGTCAAGCCGGTCGAGATGCCCGAGTGGCTCAAGGCTCTTTGGCAGACGCTCGTCTATGCGCTCGGCGCCCTCATCGTGCTGTTCCTTCTGCGGGCGCTCTATCGAGTGGTCCGGAAGGTTCAGTTGCCGGAGGTCGAGCCCGACGACGCCGACTGGGAACGGATCAAGGCCGAGCGGCTGGCCGAAGCAGTCGAGTCGGGCCTGGCAGCAGTCGACTCCGGTACTGCGACCGACGCGGTGATCGCGTGCTGGGTGGCTCTCGAGGACGCGGCGGCCTCCGCCGGCGTAGCGCGGGAGCCGTCCGAGACGCCGGCCGAGTTCACCGTCCGAGTGCTCGGCGTCGGTGGGATCTCCGAGCCCGAGCTGCTCCGGCTGGCCCAGCTGTACCGCGAGGCGCGGTACTCCACTCACGGCTCGAGCGAGGATGCTCGTGCCGAGGCACGCGCCGCTCTCCTCCGGCTCCGGGACGACCTCGCCGTGGCAGCCACCGCGAGGAGATCTGCTGCGCAGACGGCCCGCGCAGAGGAAGTGGAGGCGGAGGATGTGGACAAGGCCGGCGCGAGAACCACCACCCGGCCGAAGCCGAACAGGTGGGAAGAATGAACAAGGTCCTACTCCAGCATCTGCTGATCTCCGTGGTCGGTGGTCTGCTGCTGGTCGCCGCGTTCAGCCTGGCCGGCACCCAGCCGCGGCCGGTGTGGTTCGTCGCGATGGCCCTGGCGCTCGGCTTCGGCTCGGTCGCGCTGCGGCTGATCTTCCCGCAGCTCCTGGAGACGTCCTGGCCCTCGCGGCACGATGAGAAATGGGCCGCGCTGCGCAGCCGGAGCAACGACACCCGGACCCAGTTCCTGGCCACCTGGGTGCAGGAGTCGTCCCGGGAGCGCCGGGCTGGCGAGGGGTCGCAGACGTTCGTCCGCAGGATCCGTCCGTTGCTGCTGGAGCTCACCCGGGACCGGCTGGTGCACCGGCACGGCATCGACCCGGAGCTCGAGCCGGAGCGGGCCCGGGAGGTGACCGGCGACCAGCTGTGGAACCTGATCACCGGCACGGAGGAAGGCACCGCGTCGTTCGCGGAGATCGAGTTGGCAGTCCAGACCATCGAGAAGCTGTGAGGAACCGTGACTGATCGGGAACTGGAGCTCGCCGAGGTGTCGACGCTGAGCAAGCAGGTGCTCGAGCGCGTCGGCCAGGCCGTGGTCGGCAAGGGCGAGGCGCTCGAGCTGGTGCTCGCGGGCATCCTGGCCGGCGGCCACGTGCTGCTGGAGGACTACCCGGGGCTGGCGAAGACGCTGGCCGCGCGGTCGTTCGCGCAGGCGCTCGGGCTGGAGTTCCGCCGGGTGCAGTTCACCCCTGACCTGCTGCCGTCGGACGTGACCGGCGCCTTCGTCTACGACCAGCGGGACTCGGAGTTCGTCTTCCGGCCGGGCCCGATCTTCACCGGGCTGCTGCTCGCGGACGAGATCAACCGGACGCCGCCGAAGACCCAGGCCGCGCTGCTGGAGTCGATGCAGGAGCACCAGGTCACGGTCGAGGGCCAGACCTTCCCGCTGCCGGTGCCGTTCCACGTGCTGGCGACGGCGAACCCGGTGGAGTACGAGGGCACCTACCCGTTGCCCGAGGCCCAGCTCGACCGGTTCATGCTGCGGATCGGCTTCGGCTACCCGACCGCCGCCGAGGAGTGGGAGGTGCTCCAGCGCCGGATGATCCGCCGCTCGGAGGACCAGTTCGTCGAGCCTGTCACCGATGCGGCCGGGTTGCTCGCCGCGCAGAAGGCGATCGAGACCGTGACGGTCGACGACACGGTCGGCCGGTACTGCGTCGAGCTCGCCGCGGCGACCCGGCGGGACTCCCAGGTGCTCGTCGGCGCGTCCCCTCGCGGCTCGCTCGCATTGCTCCTGACGGCTCGCTCGTACGCCGTGATCCAGGGCCGGGACTACGTCGTACCGGAGGACGTCAAGGCGGTCGCGATCCCCGCGCTGGCGCACCGGATCACCGTGCGGCCGGAGTTGTGGCTGCACGAAGTGACCGGGGCGACCGTCGTACGGGCGGTGCTCGGTGTGGTCCCCGCCCCGCCGACCGTCGTCGGCGCCCGGCAGCGAGCCGAAAACTGGTCCAGAGGCAGGCAGGGAGGAGGCGGCGGTGAGTTGGCGGCCGACGCATGCGCAGGTCCGAGCGGTCAGCCTGGCCGGTGTGCTGCTGTTGATCGCCGTGCTCGCGCGTCGCCCGGATGCTGCCGTGTTCGGCCTCCCGCTGGCGTTTCTCGCCGCCTGGGGACGGTACTTCCGCCCGACCGAGCAGCCCGAGGTCCACACCGAGCTCGACGCCGATGTCCTCTTCGAAGGACAGGCCACGACGTACCGGGTGGCTGTGTCCGGGACGCTCGACCCGGACATCGACCTGATCGTCATGGCGCTCGCGCGCACGCAGTGGTTCCGGTACGACCCGGCGCAGGCCGCGATCGCCGAGCCGGTCACCGACGGCCACGTCACGCTCGAGGTCGGCCTGCGCTCCGAACGCTGGGGCCTGCGGCAACTGGCCCACCCGCACGTCATCGCGACCTCGGTCCTCGGTGCGTACCGCGTGCCGGTGACGTCCGGAGGTGCCCTTGCCGTGAGCACCTTGCCGCTGCGCGAGGGCTTCGAGGCAGTCGATTCCGTACCGCGTCCGGCCGGGCTGGTGGGGCTCCACCGGTCGAGGCGGCCGGGTGAGGGGACCGAGCTCGCCGGGGTCAGGCCGTTCCGCACCGGCGACCGGTTGCGCCGGATCAACTGGGCCGTGTCCGCGCGGACCCGCGAGCTGCATGTCACCTCGACCTGGTCCGACCGGGACACCGAGGTCGTCATCCTGCTGGACACCGGTGGCGAGGTCGGTATCAGTGAAGGCATCGACGGCCGGTCGAGCAGCCTGGACACCGCCGTCCGGGCGGCCGCGTCGGTCGCCGAGCACTACCTGCGGCACGGCGACCGGGTCCGCCTGATCGACACCGGGACAGCGGTCCGCGGAGTGCGGGCGGGCAGCGGGCGAGCGCACCTGCGGAGGATCCTCGACGTCCTGGTGCACGCCGACCGCAAGGGTCGTCAGCAGGACGAGAGCCAGCTCGCCCGGCGACACCGGATCCGGGCCGACAGTCTGGTGATCGTGCTCAGCCCGCTGCTGCGCCGGACGATGCTCGGCTACATCGTCACGCTGGTGCACTCGGGCTGCACGGTGATCGCGGTCGACACCCTGCCGCCCGACGTGGGAGACATGATCGACCTGGAACACCACGACGCGAAGGCCTGGCCGCTGGCCTGGCGGATCCGCCTGCTGGAGCGCCGCGGCGAACTCGACCGGCTCGGCGACCTCGGCGTACCGACCGTCCGCTGGCGTGGCGCGGGCACCCTCGACGAAGTACTGCGGGACGCGTCCAGGTTGTCCGCGGCCCCGAGGATCCGCTCATGACGGCCGCGGAGAGGATCACCCGGTTGCTGGCCGAACTCCGCGGCGCCAGTCAGGCGTCGTGGATCGCCCGGGTGGCGATCGCGGTGGCCGGAGCGGTCGCGCTGGTCGTGCCGGCCCTGCAGTCGTGGGACCAGATGCCGCTGGTCCCCATCGTCGGTACTGCGATGCTGCTGGTGGCCGTGGTGTTGCCGGACTCGGCGGCCGCGTTGGTGTTCCTGGCCGTGGTCGCCGGCGGCTGGGTGGTCAGGGCACCCGCTGACCTCACCTGGGCGCTGGTGGTGACCGCGATCGCGTTGCTGGTGGTGCATCTGGCGACCGCCTTCGCCGGGCAGCTCCCGTCGTACGGTCGGGCCGGCCGGCGTGCGCTCCGGCGTTGGGTGCTGCCGGCAACTATCGCGGCGCTGCTCGCGCCGGTGGTCGCGATCGCCGCCGCGCTGGTGCGTGGCGCCGACGTACCGGGGTCGTTGCTGGTGACGGTCGGCGCGCTGATCGGTGCGACGGCGGCGGTCTGGTTCGCGTCGGGGCAGTCGCTCACCGAGCGCTGAGCAGGCCCGGCCTACTACGCGCCGGCTGGTCAGCCGGCGTCGGCATCGGGCCCGTATTCGTCGCCCAGGGTGGCGAGCAGGTCGGCCGCCCAGGCGCAGCGGACCGGGTCGGGGCCGGTGACCTGCATCGCGGCCATCACGGTGAGCAGCATGCCGGTGGCCATGAACTCGCGGACCTCCTCGGGCGAGGCGCCGGTCACGTCGCGGACCAGTCGCACGATGTTGCCGAACCTCTTCCGGACGGTCTCGCCGATCGCCGGGTCGGCACTGGCGGCGAACCCGTGCAGGAGGACGACCAGCAGGTCCCGCTCGTCGAGGAGTTCGTGGTAGGCCTCGCCGAGGCTGGCCAGGTCCGCCTGCTGCTTGGCAGCCTTGCGGAACGCCTCCTCGATCCGGTCGCAGGCCCGGTTGGTGGTGGCCAGGAACAGCTGCTGCTTGGTGCCGAACAGCCTGATCACGTAAGGCTGGGACACGCCGGCCAGGCGGGCGATCTCGTCGGTCTTGGTACCGGCGTAGCCGGAGGCGCCGAAGGCCTGCACGGCCGCCTGCAGGACCTCCTCGCTGCGCTCGGCGGCGGTCAGACGGATCCTCGTCATGGTTGTCCTCTCGTGAAGTCCCTTGACATGTTATCAGTCGATGCATACTTTGTGAGGAGACGTAGTTATCAGTCGATAACAACAAGGAGATTCCGATGACATCGACCGCCCTCGAGCCCGACGACCTGGTGCCGGTGGACCCGGCCGCCGGCGAGCCCGCCGTCCGCCGCTCACTGGGGACCGTGCTGGCCGTCGTGGGCATTCCGACGTTCATGGTCACGCTGGACAACCTGGTGGTGACCAACGCGCTGCCGGTGATCAAGACCGAGATCGGCGCCTCGCTGACGGACCTGCAGTGGTTCATCAACGCGTACACACTGTCCTTCGCGGCGCTGCTGCTGACCGCCTCCGCGATCGGCGACCGGCTGGGCCGGCGGCGGATCTTCCTGCTCGGGATCACGCTGTTCACGCTCGCCTCGGCCGCCTGTGCACTGGCCACCGAGCCGTGGATGCTGATCGGGGCCCGCGCGATCCAGGGCGTCGGCGCCGCCGCCGTGATGCCCTTGTCGCTGACCCTGCTGGCGGCCGCCGTACCGGCTCATCAGCGGAGCGCGGCGATCGGCATCTGGGGCGGGATCTCCGGCCTCGGTGTCGCGGTCGGCCCGGTGGTCGGTGGAGCGGTGGTCGACGGCATCAACTGGCAGTGGATCTTCTGGCTGAACGTGCCGGTCGGGCTGATCGCCGTACCGCTGGCCGCTCGGGTGCTGAAGGAGTCCCGCGGTGGCAGCAAGCGGCTCGATCCGATCGGCCTGGTGCTGTCCGCGGCGAGCGTGCTGTCCATCGTGTGGGGTGTCGTGCACGGCGCCGATGACGGCTGGTCCTCCGGGCGGATCCTGACCGCGCTGATCGGTGGCGGAGTACTGCTGATCGCGTTCCTGGTCTGGGAGCACCGCACGCCCTCGCCGATGCTGCCGCTGCGGCTGTTCTCGGTGCGCGCCTTCAGCGCCGCCAACGCGATCGCCTTCACCTTCTCGCTCGGCGTCTTCGGTTCGGTGTTCCTGCTGGCGCAGTTCTTCCAGGTGGTGCAGGGCTACACGCCGCTGCAGTCGGGGATCCGGACGCTGCCGTGGACGATGGCGCCGATGGTGATCGCGCCGCTGGCCGGGCTGGTCGTGGACCGGGTCGGCGCGCGGACCCTGATCGGTACTGGTCAGGTGTTCCTCGCCGGCGCACTCGCCTGGATCGCGGCCGTCACCACGGTCGACGTCAGCTACAGCTCGTACGTCGCTCCGTTCGTGCTCGCCGGAGTCGGCATGGGGCTCACCTTCGCGCCGTCCGCCAGCGTCGTGATGGCGAGCTTCTCCGACGCGGACCGCGGGGTCGCCTCGGGCACGAACAACACGATCCGCGAGGTCGGGGTCGCGATGGGCGTCGCCGTACTGGCCTCGGTCTTCGCCTCCGCCGGTTCGTACGCCAGCCCCGACCAGTACGTCGACGGCCTGGTCCCGGCGGTCTGGGTCGGAGCGGCCGCCGTCGCCGTCGGCGCGGTCCTCGCGCTACTACTGCCGGGGCGGCGTCGCTGATCCGGGGATCCCCAGGCCATCAATGCAGCGAAGAACGGCTCCCGTCGAGCGTGCTTGGCGGGAGCCGGTCGCCGTTGTGATGGGGTGGCCGTCCGGTGTAGGAGCATGGGGTACCCGCTCTCCGAAAGGCAGTGACCTTGCTCGACGCCGACGATGTCCGCCGCATCGCGTTGTCCTTCCCGCAGACCGAGGAGAAGCAGCGCTGGAACCACCCGACCTTCGACGTCGCCGGGCGGATGTTCGTCACCGTGCCCGACGACCAGACCTCGTTCGCGGTCCGCTGCCCGCGCCTCGAACGCGACGAGCTGATCGCCGCCGAACCCCAGAAGTTCTGGGTCCCACCCCACGAGGCCGCCTCCAGCTGGGTCCGCGCCCGCCTGTCCGCCCTGGAGGACGCCGACGAACTCCGCGACATCCTCCTCGACTCCTGGCACCAGGCCGCCCCGGAGTCGATCCAGCTCAGCGGCCCGAGCGGCGGAATCTGATCAAGGGGTAGACGGGGGTGGTGCCGCCGCCGCGGGCCTGGTTGTGGCCGGCGAAGGTGGTGGCGCCGTCGAGGACGAGGCCGTGGGCGGCGGCGCGGGCGACCAGCAGGGTCAGGGCGTCCTGGGCGCGTTGGTCGTTCGGGCCGCGGCCGCCGGCGTAGCGGGTGGCTTCGGACTTCTCCGTGGTGGTGATGAAGACGCCGTCGGGGCGCAGGATGCGGGCGACCTCGGCGAGCACCGGGTCGCTGTCGTCGAGCAGGTGCAGGAGCCAGATGGCGACCACCGCGTCGCACCGGCGATCGGCGAGCGGCAGCCGGTTGGCATCACCCACGGCGAGATGGCCGGGAAGCCGGATCCGCGCGTGCCGGAGCATCGCCGGGGACAGGTCGACGCCGTGTACGAGATTGCCGAGGGCAACTAGTTCGGCGCCGACGATGCCGGTGCCGACCGCGAGCTCGAGCACCCGGCCGCCCTTGGGGAGCAGCTCGTGGACCGCCTCAGCCGCGGCGCGGGCCCGCTCCGGGCCACCCCGCGACTCATCGTACCGCGCGGCTTCGGCTTCGTCGTACTCGAACTTCGAGGGGGTCTTCCACAACGCGGGCCAGGGAATGCCGACCTCGGCGAGCATCCGGCGGACCAGTGGCAGGGAGATGCCGACGACATTGTGGTAGTCGCCCTCGATCCCTGTCACGAACGGGCCGCCGAGGCCGTCGACGGTGAACGAGCCGGCCACCACGAGAGGTTCGCCGGTCTCCACGTACGCGTCGATCTCGTCGTCGGTGAGGTCGGCGAAGTAGACCGTGGTGGAGGCGAGCTCGCGGATCTCGTGCCGGCTCGTGGTGTCGAACAGGCAGTGCCCGGTGTGCAGGATCCCCGAGCGGCCACGCATGGTCCGGAGCCGCTCGCGCGCGACCTCCGGCGTACCGGGTTTGCCGTAGGAGACACCGTCGATCTCCAGCACGGAGTCGCAGCCGAGCACGGTCGCGTGGTCGTTCAGCGTCGAGACGACCGCGCGAGCCTTGAGCGTCGCCAGTGCGCGAGCGAGCTCACCCGGGCTCTCGGCGGTGACGTTGTCCTCGTCGACGCCCGAGACGATCACCTCGGGCTCGACCCCGGCGTCGCGCAGCGTCTTCAGCCGCGCCGGGGAGGCGGAGGCGAGGACGAACCTGGGCCGGTTCACAGCTTGGCGAGGGCGCGGCGGAGCGGGTCCAGACCGATCGAGCCCAGGTTGAGCGCGTCCCGGTGGAAGGCCCGCAGGTCGAACGCGGAGCCCTTGCGCTGCCTGGCCTCCTCGCGTGCCTGCAGCCAGATCCGCTCGCCCACCTTGTACGACGGCGCCTGCCCGGGCCAGCCGAGGTACCGGTTCAGCTCCGCCCTGAGGAACTCCGTCTCCATCCGGCAGTGCGCGCGGAGGAACTCGAAGCCCAGCTCCGCGTTCCACGTCTCGCCCGGGTGGAAGCCGAACGGGTTGTCGCGCGGGATCTCCAGCTCCAGGTGCATGCCGATGTCGACGATCACCCGGGCCGAGCGGAACGCCTGCGCGTCGAGCATGCCGAGGCGGGCGCCGGGCTCCTCGAGGTACCCGAGGTCCTCCATCAGCCGTTCGGCGTACAGGGCCCAGCCCTCGCCGTGGCCGGAGACCCAGCAGCCCATCCGCTGCCAGCGGTTCAGCAGGTCGGTGCGGAGCATCGTCTGGGCGACCTGGAGGTGATGCCCGGGCACGCCCTCGTGGTACACGGTGGTGACCTCGCGCCAGGTGGCGAAGTCCTCGACGCCGGTCGGCACGGCCCACCACATCCGGCCCGGCCGGGTGGTCAGGTCCTCACTCGGGCCGGTGTAGTAGATCGAGCCGTCGGAGGTCGGCGCGATCATGCACTCGATCCGCTTGATCTCGTCCGGGATGTCGAAATGGGTGCCGGCCAGCTCCTCGACCGCGGCGTCGGCGAGCCGCTGCATCCAGTCGCGGAACGCCTCCTTGCCGTGGATCTTGCGGGCCGGGTCGTTGTCCAGCAGCTCGGCGACCGCCGCGATGCTGCGGTCACCGCCGTTCAGCGACGCGGCGATGTTCTCCATCTCGCCCTCGATCCGGGCGAGCTCCTCCCAGCCCCAGGCGTAGGTCTCGTCGAGGTCGACGGCCGCGCCGAGGAAGTCCCGCGAGGCCAGCTCGTACACCTCGCGGCCGCAGGCGTCCCGGCTCGGCGCCTGCGGGGCGAGGTCGGTGGTCAGCCACTGGCCGAACTGGTCGTACGCCTTGCGCGCGGCGGCCGCCGCGGCCTCGACCTCGGACTTCACCGCGCTGTCAGGAGCCTGGGCAGCGAGCCCGGCGAAGAAGTCGTCGCCGTCGGCGCCGGTCCAGCTCGCGATGCGCGACGCCAGATCGTTCACCTGCCGTACGGCGGAGACGCGTCCCGCCGCGGCCTGCTTGACCAGGGACTCGCGGAAGCCGTCCAGCGTCGTACCGACCTGGTTCAGGCGGATCGCGATGGTCTCCCAGTCGTCGTCGCTCGCGGTCGGCATCAGGTCGAACACCTGACGGACCTCGGCCGGGACGGAGGTGAGCGCGTTCAGCTGGTGCTGCGGCACGCTCGCCTCGTAGCTCTCGAGCTCCAGCCCGAGCCGCTCCAGCAGGGCGTCCTTGGCGACCTCCTCGCGCGGGCTGCCCGGCTGGATCGCGGTCGCCTCGGCGATGGTCCGGCGGTTCAGCTCGATCCGCGCGTCGAAACCGGCGGGCGAGTAGTCCGGCAGCTGGTGGTCGTGGCCCTCGATGCCCATGAACGTGGCCGAGGTCGGCACGAGTTCGATGTAGTCCTCGAGGAACCGGTCGGAGACCTGGTCGATCGGGCTGTTCGGTGTGGTCGCGTCCGTCACCTGGCCGACACTACCGCGCGACTGATCCACGAGGCCGGTACTGTGTCGCTCTTGCCAGTAGGTCAGTTCGTCCCTGGAGGCCGCTCGCCAGGGTCAGTGAAAGGTCACCGGGTTGTCGCAGCCGCCACACGGTCAGCAGCCGAGCGGACCGTATCCGCCGAATCAGCCGCCCTACCCGGGTCCGTCGCAGTACCAGTCCCCGCAGTACCAGTCCCCCCAGTACCAGTCCCCGCAGCAGCCGTCCCCGCAGCAGCCGGCGCCGCCGTACCAGTCGCAGCAGCCGCCGCAGCCGCAGTACCAGCCGTCGTCGTACCAGCGGCCGCAGTACCGCTACGGGCCGCCGTCGGTCGCGCCGCACCAGGGGCAGGGGTTCGGCTGGGGGCCGCGGTTCGCGCCGCCGTCCGGGCCTGGAGGTCCGGGAGGGTTCCAGCCGGGCTGGCAGCCGCAGTTGCCGCGGAAGAAGCGCTCCAAGGGGCCGCTGATCGCGATCCTGAGCTGCTGCGTGCTGGCCGTCGTCGGCCTGTGGATGTTCGGCGTGATCCGGAACAACGCGAACGACACCCCCTACACGCAGCCCACCTACAACGTGCCGACGAACGGGCCGACGTCTTCTGAGCCGACGTCGCAGCCCACCGACGAGCCGAGCGAGCCGCAGCCGACGACGACCACGACGAAGCCGGCCACGCCGCCGCCGTCGCCCCTGTCGATCGTCGCGAACAACAAGCTGTACAGGACCGGCGTCCAGCGCACGGTCAACTGCAAGGAAGCCGGCGTTCGGCCGAACAACGCCAGGAACGCGGCGGCCTACTGGGCGCGGATCAAGCCCTGCCTCGACCGGGCCTGGGCAGCGCCTGTGGCCAAGGCGGGGTACCGGTTCAAGGCGCCGGCGATGTCGTACTGGGCGGGCACCAGCGTGAGCACGCCGTGCGGCGGTGGAGCGGTCTCCGTGCCGTTCTACTGCCCGACGAACCAGATGATGTACATGAAGGTCGACGTGTTCGTGAAGTCGTACAACCAGTACCCCGACGCGGACTCCAAGGCCTACGCGCGAATGTGGTACGCCCGCTCGATCGCCCACGAGTACGGGCATCACGTGCAGAACCTGACCGGCATCCTGCAGGCGGAGACGCGGCTGTCGTACGAGTCGAACGGCTACGCCGCCGAACTGCTGCTGTCACGGCGTACCGAACTGCAGGCGAACTGTTTCGCCGGGGTCTTCCTGGCCGCGAACAAGCGCAGCTACCCGATCAACGGGGCGTTGCTCAAGGCATGGAACAAGTGGGTCGTCACGGCCGGAGACGAGCCGGGCAAGGGCACCCACGGCAGCCCGGCGAGCCAGAAGCGCTTCATGGGCCGCTCGTTCGTCACCGGCAATCCCGCCAGCTGCAACACCTACAAGGCCTCGCCGGCCAGCGTGAGTTAGTCCTCAGCTACCGGAGGACGGCTCCAGGCCGGATTTGGCGTCGAGCTGCTGCAGCAGGTCATGTGCGGCCAGCTCGACATCCTTGTGCCGCCACTCGGCGGCGCGGTACACGCAGGCGATCAGCCCGCTCCGGTGCACCCGCCGGAAGTCCCCGTACACAAAGGCATGCCGCGCCTTCGTCTCGTCGTTGGGCCCGACGGTCAACCCCAGATGCCACAGCGCGTACTGCTCCCACCCGTGCTTGTCCAGGAACGCGTTCTGCGCCTCGGCGTCGGGCTGCACCTCGCCCCAGTCGCTGTCCAGCACGTACTGCCGGGCCTCGATCAAGCCCCGCGCAGCCTCCACCGCCGCCTTGTTGACCTCGTACTTGGCCATAGCGCCAGTGTCACGGATGAGCGCTGGCTCGCCAACGACCTGGGCCGTGTTGGAGGGGACGGCGTACGTTGCGCCAGTACGACGCCCAGTCGCTCGCGTGGTCCGGCAACCGAGTAGGCGCGGGCGCAGCGGCGGCTCGGGCGGAGATGACGGCCACCAGGGCGGCCAGTTCCTCAGGGGTCGGGTTGCCCTTGACGACCTGGATCAGTGGCTGGCCGGCTGGGGTCTCGGTCGAGTCGGTCATCGAGTTCCTCCCGTCGGGTGCGGGGTGATCACAGCGGGATGTTCCCGTGCTTCTTGGGCGGGAGGGTGTCGCGCTTGGTGCGGAGCAGGCGCAGTGCGCGGATGATCTCCGCGCGGGTCTCGCTGGGCATGATCACGGCGTCGATGTAGCCGCGTTCGGCCGCGATGTAGGGGTTGGCCAGGGTGTCTTCGTACTCGGTGATCAACTGCTGGCGGGTGGCCTCGGTGTCGTCGCCGGCTTCCGTTGCGGCGGCGAGTTCGCGGCGGTGCAGGATGTTGACCGCACCCTGGGCGCCCATGACGGCGATCTGCGCGGTCGGCCAGGCGATGTTCATGTCGGCGCCGAGGTGCTTGGACCCCATCACGTCGTAGGCGCCGCCGTAGGCCTTGCGGGTGATCACGGTGATCATCGGGACGGTGGCTTCGGCGTACGCGTAGATCAGTTTGGCGCCGCGGCGGATGATGCCGTTCCACTCCTGGTCGGTGCCGGGCAGGAAGCCCGGCACGTCCACGAAGGTCAGGATCGGCACGTTGAACGCGTCGCAGGTCCGGACGAACCGGGCCGCTTTCTCGGAGGCGTCGATGTCGAGGGTGCCGGCGAGCTGCATCGGCTGGTTCGCGACCACACCGACCGGGCGGCCCTCGACCCGGCCGAACCCGACGATCAGGTTCGGCGCGAACAGCGCCTGCACCTCGAGGAACTCGGCGTCGTCGACGACCGCCTCGATCACGGTGTGCATGTCATAGGGCTGGTTCGGCGAGTCCGGGATCAGCGCATCCAACGCCAGGTCGGTCTCGCTCGGCTTCAGGTCGGCCGGCTCGTCGAAGGCCGGCGGGTCTTCGAGGTTGTTCTGCGGCAGGTGCGACACCAGCGACTTCACCCAGTCGATCGCGTCTTCCTCGTCGCTTCCCAGGTAGTGCGCGTTGCCGGACTTGGTGTTGTGCGTCCGGGCGCCGCCGAGTTCTTCCTGGGTGACGTCCTCGCCGGTGACGGTCTTGATCACGTCAGGGCCGGTGATGAACATGTACGACGATTCGTCCACCATCACGGTGAAGTCGGTGACCGCTGGGGAGTACACGGCGCCGCCCGCGCAGGGGCCCATGATCAGGGAGATCTGCGGGATCACGCCGGAGGCGCGGACGTTGCGGCGGAAGATCTCGCCGTACAGGCCGAGGCTGACGACGCCTTCCTGGATGCGGGCGCCGCCGGAGTCGTTGATGCCGATCAGCGGGCAGCCGATCTTCATCGCCAGGTCCATCACCTTGACGATCTTCTCCCCGAACACCTCGCCCAGGCTGCCCCCGAAGACGGTGAAGTCCTGCGCGAACACGCACACCTGGCGGCCGTCGATGGTGCCGAACCCGGTCACCACGCCATCGCCGTACGGGCGGTTGGCGTCCAGGCCGAACGCGGTCGAGCGGTGCCGGGCGAACTCGTCGAGCTCGGAGAAGGAGCCCTCGTCCAGCAGCATCGCGATCCGCTCCCGGGCGGTTTTCTTGCCCCGGGCATGCTGCTTCTCCACCGCGCGCTCGGACCCGGCGTGCACGGCCTCGTCCAGCCGGTGCTCCAGGTCCGCGATCTTCCCGGCGGTGGTGTGGATATTCACGGTCTCTCCCATAAGCGGGCACTCTAACTTCCCCGGCACCGACTTGGCGGGCACAGCCGGATGACGATGGCCACACCGGGCGTAGTGCGGGCCGGTCAGCAGGAGGCGGTCGGGCCGACGACGACCAGCTTGGTGAGGCGGGCGGCCGGGGCCAGGTCGCCCCGGACCGAGAGACGCTGTTTCAGTACTGCGAGCACGGGGTCCTCGTTGCCGGTGACAATCTTGAGCAGCGTGGCCGGGTCGGTCCGGACCGAGATCGCGGGTACTCCGGCATCCGGCGAAAGATCTCGTCCAACGCGACCTCTCGCACACCCCCGATGAGCCGATGCCGGAGTTCTCGCTCCGAGGTCCGGTCGACCAGCCGGGTGACTTCGGCCCTGCCGAGGGCGGTGAAGTCGTCCGACTCCAGCCACCGCGCGCTGCCACGTTCGGCCATCCAGGACCTCCCACGGCAGTTCCTACCAGACCGTAGGAATTTCCTACGGCCTGATAGCTTTGTCAAGTGGTCAGCCCTGAAGACCCGGTTGCGGAACCTCGCCGCCGCGCCGCGCACCTGGGTCCGGAGCGCAGGCGCCCGCTGATCCTGGACGCCGCCCTCGAGGTCTTCTCCGAGCGCGGCTTCGCCGGTACGACGATGCAGTCCGTGGCCGACGCCGCCGGTGTCACCAAGCCGGTCGTCTACGACTCCTTCGCCAACCGCGACGAACTGCTGCTCGCGCTGCTGGCCCGCGAGGAGCAGCACCTGGTCCTCTCGATCATGGCCGCGCTGCCGGCCGACCCGACCGTCGGTACGCCGGAGGAGCATGTGCTCGAGGGCCTGACCGCGTTCCTGGAGACGGCGGCCAAGTCGCCACAGTCCTGGCGGATCGTCTTCGGCGCCCAGTACGGCGCGGCGCCCGCCGTGGCCGACCGGGTCCGGGCCGCTCGCGCCTTCCTGGTGGAGGGTTTGCGGCTGACCCTTGTGCAATCGTTGCCGGGGGTCACCGAGCCGGACGCGAACCTGCCGGTGCTCGCCGAGATGCTCGCCTCGATGACCGAGGCCTGCGCCCGGATGCTCGTTGTCGACGGCACCGACCGGACCCCGGCCCAGCTCGCCAAGGTGGTCTCCCAGGTCGTCGGCGGCGGCTTCGGCAACGTCTAGCCCCGGCCGCCCGGTCCAGGTCGTTACTGTCGCGTCACCCCCACTCTTGGTCACGCTAGGTCACGGTTGTCGCTCACTGGTCGGACTGGGAGGCGAGAGTGTGCGGCCACGGATATCGTGGGCGAACGTGACCGAGACCGGCAGTCAGGCGAACGCCCGCACCCGTACCCGCGCACGTTTCGAAGTCCCCGAGGAACTGCGTGCCGACGTGCGCCTGCTCGGCGAGCTGCTCGGCCGCGTCCTGGTCGAGTACGCCGGCCAGCCGCTGCTGGACGACGTCGAGAGGCTCCGCGAGCTGACCATCGCCGGCGACGGCGAGGGAGCCGAGCGGCTGGTCGCCACCTGGCCGCACGAGCGCGCCGAGGACGTCGCCCGCGCCTTCACCTGCTACTTCCACCTGACCAACCTGAGCGAGGAGCTGCACCGCGCCCGCGTACTGCGCGAGCGCGACCGCGCGGGTGACGCGCCGTCGGTGTCGGAGCTTGCCCAGGCGGTCGAGAAGATCTCGCTGGAGTCCGGGGAGCAGCAGGCCCGGGCTCTGCTCAACGGGCTCGAGTTCCGCCCGGTGCTGACCGCCCATCCCACCGAGGCCCGGCGGCGCGCGGTACTGGCGACCATCCGGCGGATCTCGACGCTGCTGGAGGAGCGGAGCGACCCGCGGACCGGCGACAGCGAGCTGGCCGAGAACCGGCGCCGCCTGGTCGAGCAGATCGACATCCTCTGGCGCACCTCGCAGCTGCGGACCAGCCGGCCGACCCCGCTGGACGAGGTCCGCTCGGCGATGGCGGTCTTCGAGGAGACCCTGTTCGATGTCGTGGGCAACGTCTACCGGCGGCTCGACGACGCGCTCGCGGGGGAGACCGCCGGCACCAAGCAGCCCGTGGTAGCGCCGTTCGTCCGGCTCGGCTCGTGGATCGGCGGCGACCGGGACGGCAACCCGAACGTCACCGCCGCGGTCACCCGCGAGGCCATGCAGATCCAGGCCGACCACGTACTGCGCGCCCTCGAGGGCGCCACGGACCAGCTCGGCCGCGCCCTCACCCTGGACTCGGCGACCACTCCGCCGTCCGCGCCGGTCCGGCGGATCCTGGAGGACGCCCGCGCGGTCAACCCCGACCTGATCGCCGACATCGAGACCCGGTCGCCGTCCGAGCCGCACCGCCAGCTGTTGCTGCTCGCGGCACGCCGACTGGCCGCCACTCGGGCCCGGGACGCCGACTTCGGCTACCCCCGCGCCACTGATTTCCTGCACGAGCTCAAGGTGCTGCAGGACTCTCTGGTGTCCGCCGGAGCTCCGCGCCAGGCGTACGGCGAGCTGCAGCAGCTGATCTGGCAGGTGAGCTCGTTCGGGTTCCACCTGGCCGAGCTCGAGGTCCGGCAGCACTCGTCGGTGCACACGAAGGCGCTCGAGGATGTGCTCGGCGGTGGCGAGCTCTCCGACCAGACAGAGGAAGTACTGGCCACCCTTCGGGTGATCGGCCAGATCCAGCAGCGCTTCGGCCCCGAGGCCTGCCGCCGGTACGTCGTGTCGTTCACCCGCAACGCCGGGGACCTCGCGGCCGTCTACGAGCTGGCCGACGCCGCGATGGACGGCCGCCCGATCGAGCTGGACGTAGTACCGCTGTTCGAGACCGGTGAGGACCTGCAGAACTCGGTGGAGGTGCTGGACAACGCGATCCAGCTCACCCGGGTCCGGCACCGCCTCACGGCCAACGACCGGCGCTTCGAGGTCATGCTGGGCTACTCCGACTCCGCCAAGGACGTCGGTCCGGTCTCGGCCACGCTGGCCCTGTACGACGCGCAGGCGCGGATCACCGCGTGGGCGCAGCGCAACGCGATCCGGCTGACCCTGTTCCACGGCCGGGGTGGCGCCCTGGGCCGTGGCGGCGGTCCCGCGAACCGCGCGGTGCTCGCCCAGGCTCCTGGCTCGGTCGCGGGCCGGTTCAAGCTCACGGAGCAGGGCGAGGCGATCCCCGCCCGCTACGGCAACGCCGCGATCGCCCAGCGCCACATCGAGCAGGTGACGGCCGCGACCCTGCTGGCCTCCACCCCTGCCATCGAGGAGCGTGCCGCCGCTGCGGCCGACCGGTTCGCCGTCGTCGAGAAGACCATGGACGAGGCCTCCCGTACGACGTACCACCGGCTCGTGAAGGCCCCGGGATTCGCAGAGTGGTTCGGCCGGGTGACCCCGCTGGAGGAGCTCGGGCAATTGCCGCTGGGGTCCCGGCCGGCGCGACGCGGGGTGGCCGTGTCGAGCCTGGAGGATCTGCGGGCGATCCCGTGGGTCTTCGCCTGGTCGCAGGCCCGGGTGAACGCCCCGGGCTGGTACGGACTCGGTTCCGCCCTGGCCGCCGTCGGCGACGTCGCAGTACTGCAGGACGCGAACAAGAACTGGCCGTTGTTCCAGGTGATGCTGGAGAACGCCGAGATGTCGCTGGCCAAGACGGACCGGCGCATCCTCGGGCGCTACCTCGAGCTGGGCGACCGCCAGGACCTCACCCAGCAGATGCTGGACGAGCACGAGCTGACCACCCAGTGGGTGCTGAAGGTGCTCGGCGGGGATCGGCTGCTCAGTGGCCGCCGGGTGCTCGGCCGCGCGGTCGAGCTGCGCAACCCGTATGTGGACGCGCTCAGCTACCTCCAGCTGCGAGCCCTGCGGACGCTGCGGACGGATGACTCGCTGGACGAGGAGCAGATCGTCCGGACCAGGCGGTTGCTGCTGCTGACCGTGTCAGGCGTTGCTGCCGGCCTGCAGAACACCGGCTGATGTTCGAGGACCTGGACAGGCCGCCGCTCGACGCGCGGTTCTTGCAGGCGCGGCTGGTCCGTCCCGGCTCCCTGTGGAGCCAGATCGACGTACTGGCCGAAACGGAGTCGACCAACGCGGTCGTGGCGGCGGCAGCACGCGCTGGAGTGGCCGAGGGGCTGGTGGTCGCGGCGGAGTACCAGTCGTCGGGCCGTGGGCGGCTGGGCCGCACCTGGACGACTCCGGCTCGCTCTGCCCTGCTCATGTCGGCTCTGTTGCGCCCGACGGCTGTCGCGGCTGTCCGCTGGCCGTGGCTGGGCCTGCTGGTCCCGCTGGCCGTCGCTGCAGCCGTACGCCGTGTCGGGGAGATCCCGGCGCAGGTGAAGTGGCCCAACGACGTTCTGGTGGAGGACCGCAAGCTGGCGGGAATCCTGCTGGAACGGGTGGACGGCCCGGCCGCGATCGTGGGCATCGGCCTGAACGTCACCCTGCGCGAGGACGAGCGCCCCCACCCGGCGGCGACCTCGCTCGCCCTGGAAGGCGCCGCGACCACGGATCGCGCGACGGTGATGGCCGCCGTACTGCGCGAGCTGGCGACGCGGTACCAGACCTGGGTGGATGCCGCCGGGGATCCCGCGGTGATCCTGCCGGAGTACACCGAACTGTCAGCCACCTTCGGGCGCTCCGTCCGGGTGGAACTACCCGACGGCACTTTCCTGGAGGGCACGGCCAAGGAGATGGACGCGGACGGCCGCCTGGTGGTCGACACCGCCGACGGCCCTCGTCCGCTGGCCGCCGGCGATGTGACTCACTTGCGTACTAGTGGGTGAAGAGCTTGGCCGCGGTGACGAGCGTCTGGATCACGCCGTAGCCGAGTAGTACCGCGACCAGCGCCCAGGAGACGACGAGACGGGGAGTCTGGTTCATTTCGCTGCCTCCGATGCTGTTTCCTTGCTCTGCTCGTGGAACCGGGCCGCGACCGGGCGGATCAGCAGGTTCGCGATGAAGCCGATCGCGAGCACGCCGATCATGGTGAACAACGCCGGCCGGTAGGCCTCGGCCGTCAGCGTTCCCGGCTTGCCCTCCCGGTCCAGGAAGCCGTTGATGATGAGCGGTCCGGCGATGCCCGCCACGGACCAGGCGGTCAGCAGCCGGCCGTGGATGGCGCCGACCTGGTAGGTGCCGAACAGGTCGCGCAGGTAGGCGGGAACGGTCGCGAATCCGCCGCCGTAGAAGGAGATGATCACCGCCGCCAGCAGGACGAAGATCGCCGTGCTGTTGTGGCCGACCGTCGCCAGCAGGAAGTAGGCGATCATGCCCACGCCCAGGTACATCAGGTAGATCGGCTTGCGGCCGATGACGTCGGAGGTCGTCGACCAGGCGAACCGCCCGCCCATGTTGAAGATCGACAGCAGCCCGACGAAGCCCGCGGCGGCGGCCACCGCGACCGACGACTTGCCGTCGTCACCGCGGAAGAAGTCCTGGATCATCGGGCTGGCCTGCTCGAGGATGCCGATGCCGGCGGTGACGTTGCAGGCCAGGACCACCCACAGGAGCCAGAACTGCGGGGTCTTGATCGCGTTCGCGGCCGACACGTTCGCGGTGGTGACGAGGGCCTTCGTCTCCACCTTGGCCGGGTCGAACCCGTCCGGCTTCCAGCCCTCGGCGGGAACGCGGATGTTGAACACGCCGAACATCATCACGACGAAGTAGCCGATGCCGAGGGTGAGGAACAGCGCGACCAGCGCACCACCTCCGGCCACCGACGCGGAGTTGTCCGGGTCGTAGCCGTCGTCGTACAGGCTGAGCAGTTGGCGCGACAGGGGGCTGGCCACCAGAGCGCCGCCGCCGAACCCCATGATCGCCAGGCCGGTCGCCAGGCCCGGCCGGTCGGGGAACCACTTGATCAGCGTGGACACCGGGGAGATGTAGCCGATCCCCAGCCCGATGCCGCCGATCACGCCGTAGCCCAGGTAGACCAGCCAGAGCTGTCCGGTCCCGATGCCCAGGGCGCCGACCAGGAAGCCGCTGGCCCAGAAGCAGGCGGACACGAACATCGCCTTGCGCGGCCCGTTGCGCTCGACCCAGGTGCCGCCGACCGCGGCGGACAGGCCGAGCATCACGATCGCGATGCTGAAGATGATCCCGATCTGAGTCTGGCCGGCATCGAAGTGCTTGACCATCGAGGTCTTGTAGACGCTGGTCGCGTATGCCTGACCGATGCACAGGTGGACCGCCAGGGCGGCCGGCGGGATCAGCCAGCGGCTGTAGCCCGGCGGCGCGACGGTGTGCTCCCGATCGAGGATCGACAAGTTGCCCATCACTGCTCTCCTAGTTGTCCAGCCCCCCGACGGTCACGCCACGTACCCGCGTGGTAACCCCCTCGCGCATCTTTGCGGACTGTATCCATTTTGTGAAGCATCAAATTAGTTAAGGTTCAACCATCAGTGGGGCCGTCCCCGCCTGATCGTGTCGGGCGGCGACAGCGGCCCCGGGAACTGTGAGACTGGAGCCATGGCGATCTCGGCGAAGTTGTTGGGTGAGGACGAGTACGTCGTCGTCAGCACCCGGACGCACTGGAAGGCGCTGATCTTCCCGGTCTTCCTGCTGCTCGTGGTGGCGGCCGGCGGCGGCTTCCTGGCCGCGATCGTGCCTCAGGGCGGCCTGCAGACCCCGGGCCGGATCGCGATCGGCGTGGTCGGCCTGGTGGTGCTGCTCGTGTTCGGCGCCAAACCGTTCCTGAACTGGTTCTTCTCGACCTACACGCTGACCAACCGGCGGCTGATCACCCGGCACGGCATCCTCACCCGGACCGGGCGCGACATCCCGCTGATGCGGATCAACGACGTGTCCTACGAGCACGGCCTGATCGACCGGATCCTCGGCTGCGGGACGCTGCAGATCGAGTCCGCCGGTGAGCGCGGCCAGGTGATCCTGCCGGACGTGCCGCACGTGGAGCACATGCACCTGCAGATGTCCGACCTGCTCTTCGGCGGCCCCGAGGGCAAGCCCGGCGACGGCATCCTCGACGACGAGGCCCCGCCGGAGCACCTGCAACGCCGTCCCCGTCAGCAGCAGCCCGCCGAGCCGGACGCCGAAACCCTCTTCAGCTCCGACGACAACGATCGCCGCTAACTGAGGCTGGGAAGCCGGCAGGCGTCTCTCGAGGAGATTCGTGGAAGACCAGGGACGGGAGCAGGCGACCCCAGAGGTGCAGGACCGCATCAGAGCCAGTTTCGAACGCCAGGGGCTGATGGCTCATCTCGGAGCCCGCCTGAGCCACATCGGATCAGGACAGGTGCACATTGTGCTGCCTGCACGGCCGGAGGTGACCCAGCAGCACGGCTACTTCCACGCCGGTGCCACCAGCGCGATCGCGGACAGTGCGGGCGGCTACGCGGCCTTCACGCTGTTCCCCGAGAACACCTCGGTCCTCACCGTCGAGTACAAGGTCAACCTGCTCGCACCGGCCGAAGGTGAACACCTCGAGGCAGTCGGGAAGGTGCTCAGGTCCGGACGGACGCTGACCGTGTGCCAACTGGAGGTGTTCGGCGTCCAGGGCACGCAGCGGTCGCTCGTGGCAGCGGGCCAGCAGACCTTGATCTGCATCGAGGCTCGAGCCGAACAGTGACGTGAGAGTCAGCGGATGACCGGGAGGTCGCCGGTGCTCTCGGCGTCCAGGGCGGCCGGGCTGTCCGGGGCCTTGGGGTGCTCCGCCTCGTCCAGTTCGATCTCCTCGCGGAAGACGAACTTGCGGTACGACCAGAAGCGGAACAATGTGCCCAGCCCCAGGCCGATGACGTTCGCGGCGATGTTGTCGGCCAGCGCGTTGTGCAGGTCGAGGACGTAGCGGGAGAAGCCGAGGCAGGCGGCCGCGATCAGCAGGCCGATGCCGTTCAGCACGAAGAAGAGCACGTACTCGCGGTGCAGCCCGGTGCGCTCCCGGTGCCTCCAGGTCCAGTGCCGGTTGCCCAGGTACGTCGCGACGGTGGCCACCGTGACCGAGATCACCTTCGCGGTCAGCGGCTTGTGGTGCAGCATGCCGTCGCCCGGCGTACCGAACACGAGGGGGTTGTCGAAGACGAGCCAGTTGTAGATCGGCAGGTCCACGACCATGCCGAGCAGTCCGACCAGACCGAACTTGGCTACTTCGTGCACCAGGTGCTCGACCTGGCGGTACAGCCTTGTGACGATCTTCAACGGTCCAGGAAACTCTCTGTGAACACGGACTACTGGTCAGGGCGGTTTCCCACGGTACCCGGCAACCGGTCCGACCCCGAAATCCGCCGCGCGCCGAACCAGCCCCCGGCGTACCGCCTGTTGTCAGCACATTAGGCTCCACCCGTGAAGTTCGAGCGGAAAGATCTACCCGTCGGGACTCCCGTGGTCGCCATGGTCGGGGGTGGTCAGCTGGCGCGGATGACGCAGGAGGCGGCGGTGGCGCTGGGGATCCAGTTGCGGGTGCTCGCGGAGGGGCCGGCGGTGTCCGCCGCGCAGGCCGTCGCCGACGCGCCCGTGGGCGACTACCGCGACCCCGAGACCGTACGCCGGTTCGCCGCCGAGGCGGACGTGGTCACGTTCGACCACGAGCACGTTCCGACCGACCTGCTCCGGCAGCTCGAGGCGGACGGGGTCAAGGTGCGGCCGGGTCCGGACGCACTGGTGCACGCCCAGGACAAGGCGGTGATGCGGCAGCGGCTGGACGTGTTCGACGCCCCCGCGCCGGCGCACCAGGTGGTCGCGTCCAAGGCGGATGTCGAGGACTTCGCCAAGCGCATCGGCGGCTTCCCGATCATCTTGAAGACCACCCGCGGCGGATACGACGGCAAGGGCGTCTGGGTGGCTGAGAGTGCCGACGACCCGACCGCCGAGGAGGCGTTCCGGGCGACGGTGCCGATCCTCGCCGAGGAGAAGGTCGACTTCGTCCGCGAGCTGTCCGCGGTGGTCGCGCGGTCGCCGCACGGCCAGGCGGTCGCCTACCCGGTGGTGGAATCCGTGCAGAAGGACGGGATCTGCGTCGAGGTCACCGCGCCCGCGCCGGGTCTCGCGCCGGACCGGGCAGCGCAGGCCCAGCAGACCGCGCTGCGGATCGCCAAGGAGCTCGGCGTGGTCGGGATCCTCGCGGTCGAGATGTTCGAGGCCCGCGACGGCCGGCTGCTGGTGAACGAGCTCGCGATGCGCCCGCACAACACCGGCCACTGGTCGATCGAGGGCGCCGTCACCAGCCAGTTCGAGAACCACCTGCGCGCAGTGCTGGACCTGCCGCTCGGGTCACCCGCGGCGCGTGCGCCGTACACGGTGATGGTGAACGTGCTCGGTGGTGATGTGGAGGACATGCACCTCGGGCTCCTGCACTGCATGGCGCGTGATCCCGGGCTGAAGGTCCACTTCTACGGGAAGTCCGTGAAGCCGGGGCGCAAGATCGGCCACGTCACGGCGTACGGGGACGACCTGGAGGAGACCCGCGAGCGCGCGCGGCACGCGGCGGCGTACCTGACCGGCACGATCGACGAATGACCGGCACCACCGACGGAGGACTGGCAGCATGAGCGTGGGAATCGTGATGGGGTCCGACTCGGACTGGCCGACGATGAAGGCGGCGGCGGAGGTGTGTGTCGAGTTCGACGTGCCCTTCGAGGCCGACGTGATCTCCGCGCACCGGATGCCGGTGGAGATGATCGAATACGGCCGCGCGGCGCACGGGCGCGGGCTGAAGGTGCTGATCGCCGGGGCCGGTGGCGCCGCGCATCTACCCGGCATGCTCGCCGCGGTGACCCCGCTGCCGGTGATCGGCGTCCCGGTGCCGCTGAAGTACCTGGACGGGATGGACTCGCTGCTGTCCATCGTGCAGATGCCCGCCGGGGTCCCGGTGGCCACCGTGTCGATCGGGAACGCCCGCAACGCGGGGCTGCTCGCGGTACGGATCCTGGCCACGCATGACGAGAAGTTGCTGGACCGGATGAGCGCCTTCCAGGAGAGCCTGGCCGAGCTGGCCCGGGCGAAGGGAAGCACCGTCCGTGATGGCGCGGAAGAGTTGCGTAGATCCTGACCGTTCCCAGTTTCCACAGCCTCGGGCAGGGTAGCCGTGTGATCCCGTCCATTGTCGTCTAAGGTCGTCGATCGTGACTCCGCCCGCAGAACCGGACACACAGCGCATCCCGGTCCGCTACTGGATCTGGCTGTTCGGCGCCGCTGTGTCCCTCCTCGGCGACCTGACGATGACGTTCGCCATCGGATGGTCCGCCAGCCAGCACGGTGGCCGGACCGCCGGGCTGGTGCTCCTCGTGGCCGCCGCGCCCCGCGCCGCCCTGTTGCTGATCGGTGGTGCCGTCGGCGACCGGTACGGCGCGCCCAAGGTGCTGCTCGCCAGTTGTACGGCGATGTTCCTGCTCACGCTGGCGTTGGTGCCGGCCACACTGGCTGTCGGTGAGCCCGTCTGGCTGCTGCTCGCGACCGCGCTCGTCGTCGGCGTGATCGACGCGTTCTTCCTGCCGTCGGCCCGGTCGATGCCACGGCTGCTGGTGCCGCCGGAGCAGGTGCCGCGGGCGCTGGCGAGCTTCCAGGTGACCGGCGTCGTCTTCGCCGTCACCGGTACGGCGGTCGGCGGCGTGCTGGTGAGCTGGTCGGGCCTGACGGCGGCGTCCGGGTTCGACGCGCTGACCTTCGGCGTGATGATCGTCGTCCTGCTCGTACTGCGGGAGCCCGCGCCGGAGCAGACGGGTCCCCGCACGGGCATGTTCCGCTCGATCGCGGACGGCATCAGGATGGCCTTCGGCCGCCCGCTGACCCGCGCGCTGCTGATCACGATGACGGTGGCGGCAGGTCTGCTGATGCCGTTGGACGCCCTGCTGCTGCCCTTGCTGGCAAGGGCTCACGGCTGGGACGCATCGACCGCTGGTCTGCTGGTGGCCAGCCGCAGCCTGGGCGTCGGCGTGATTGCGCTACGCATCCTCACCCGCGGCGCCTTCCCGCGGCCCGGTATGTTCGCCGCCTTCGGACTGCTGTTGGCCGGCGTCGGGCTGCTGGGGCTGTCGGTGCTGGATCCGCTGCCGCTGACGATCGCGGCCGGTGTGGTCAGCGGCATCGGTGTCGGGACGTTCACGGGCCACGTGCTGCCGCTGCTGATGAACTCGGTGGAGCGCGAGTACCAGTCGCGCCTGCAGTCCGTCGTGGTGCTGTGCCAGAGCCTCGCGCTGGTGGTGATGAACCCGGTGCTCGGCACGTTCGCGGACGTGCCGAGCGTTGGCATCACGGGCGTCTGCCTCGGCATCGGCGTCGCCTCGGTCCTGCTCGGCCTGATCGCCCTGACCCGCCCCGTCCTCCGCAACGCCGCCGTCGCCTAGCTCAACGCAAGAGCTGGGGCTCACAGGATCGTGAGCCCCAGCTCTTGCGGTACTACGGCTTGCCGGGGGCCTTGTAGGTCCAGCCGGCGTCGCGCCACTTCTTCGAGTCGAGGGACAGCCTCGCGTCGACCACTACCGGATTCTCGACGGCACCCCGCAGCGCGGCCGGGTCGAGCTCGCGGAACTCGGGCCACTCGGTGAGGTGCAGGACCAGGTGTGCGCCCTCGCAGGCCTCGGCCGCGGAGGCGGCGTACCGCAGCGTCGGGCGGACCTGGCGCGCGTTCTCCATCGCCTCCGGGTCGTAGACGGTGACGGTCGCGCCGTGCAGCTGGATCCGGCCGGCCACGTCGAGTGCGGGCGAGTCCCGGACGTCGTCGGTGCCGGCCTTGAACGCGGCGCCGAGCACGGTGACCTTCCTGCCGACCCATTCGGCGCCGAGCAGTTCGTGCACCACGTCGACGATCCGGCCGCGGCGGCGCTGGTTGATGTCGTCGACCTCGCGGAGCAACGTGATCACCTCCTCGACGCCGAGCTCACCCGCCCGGGCCATGAACGCACGCAGGTCCTTGGGCAGGCAGCCCCCGCCGTACCCGGGGCCCGCGTTCAGCATGCCGCGCCCGATCCGCTTGTCGTGGCCGAGCGCGTCGGCCAGCTGGGTGACGTCCGCGCCGGCCGCGTCGGCCATCTCCGCGAGCGCGTTGATGAAGGAGATCTTCGTGGCCAGGAAGGCGTTCGCGCCGCCCTTCACCAGCTCTGCGGTGGGCCGGTTGCAGACCACCACCGGGGTGCCCTCGGCGATCGGCCGGGCGAACACCTCGCGCATCCTGGCTTCCGCCGCCGGAGTCTGGACGCCGAAGACGAGGCGGTCCGGGTGCAGGGTGTCCTCGACGCCGTGCGCCTCACGGAGGAACTCCGGCTGCCAGGCGATCTCGATGCCCTCGCCGGCGGGAGCCTCCGTGTGGAACCGCCGCTCCACCACCTTCGACGTACCGACCGGGACGGTGGAGCGACCGACCACCAGGCACGGCCGGGTCAGGCCCGGCGCGAGCATGTCGACCACCGAGTTCACCTGGGACAGGTCGGCGGCGTCGCTGCCCTCGGTCTGCGGCGTGCCCACGCAGATGAAGTGCACGTCGGCCCAGTCGGCGATCTCGGCGTAGTCCTTGGTGAAGCGTAGCCGGCCGGAGTCCACGTGTTTCTTCAGCAGCGGATCCAGCCCTGGTTCGTACAGCGGAGCCTTGCCGTCGTTGAGCAGCTTCAGCCGATGCTCGTCGATCTCGACGCCGATCACGTCGAAGCCGAACTCGGCCATTCCGGCGGCGGTGTTGGCGCCGAGGTAGTTCGTGCCGATCACCGCGATCCGCAGCGGTCGGTCGCTGGTGGGCGTGCCTTCAGTCATGCCCGCGACTCTACCGATGCCGGTGAGCAGCTGATGACAGGCTCATGGCCACGGGGCGCCGCGAGGGTGCGCTGTTGGTCACTTTCCGGGTACGCCGGGTCCCGGCGGCGGGCGATTCGTCGTACATTGCAACTCGTGAGTAACTCATTCGACCTGTACGCGCTGTCCGAGGAGCACCAGGCGATCCGCGAGGCCGTTCGCGACGTCTGCGACGCGAAGGTGGCCCCGCACGCGGGCGACGTCGACGAGCTCGCCGAGTTCCCCAATGCGTCGTACGACGCGCTCAAGGCGTCGGACTTCCACGCCCCGCACATCCCCGAGCAGTACGGCGGCGCCGGGGCGGACGCACTCGCCACCGTGATCGTGATCGAGGAGGTGGCCCGCGCCTGCGCGTCCACCTCGCTGATCCCGGCGGTGAACAAGCTCGGCTCGCTGCCGTTGCTGCTGACCGGGTCGGACGAGGTCAAGGAGAAGTACCTGCCGCCGGTGGCCGCGGGTGACTCGATGTTCTCGTACTGCCTGTCGGAGCCCGAGGCAGGCTCGGACGCCGTCTCGATGAAGACCCGCGCGGTGGCCGACGGTTCGGAGTACGTGCTGAACGGTGTGAAGCGCTGGATCACGAACGCCGGCGTGAGTGACTTCTACACGGTCTTCGCGGTGACGGACCCGGACGCCCGGTCGAAGGGGATCAGCGCCTTCGTGGTCGAGAAGTCCGACGACGGCGTCTCCTTCGGCGCGCCGGAGAAGAAGCTCGGCATCAAGGGCTCGCCGACCCGCGAGGTGTACTTCGACGCCGTCCGGATCCCCGCGTCCCGGATGATCGGCGCCCCCGGCACCGGCTTCAGCACCGCGATGGCGACGCTGGACCACACCCGCGTGACGATCGCGGCCCAGGCGCTCGGCATCGCGCAGGGCGCGCTCGACTACGCCCTCGGGTACGTCAAGGAGCGCAAGCAGTTCGGCAAGCCGATCGCCGAGTTCCAGGGCCTGCAGTTCATGCTCGCGGACATGGGCATGAAGATCGAGGCGGCCCGCCAGCTCACCTACGCCGCCGCGGCCCGCTCCGAGCGCGGCGACTCCGACCTCACCTACTTCGGCGCCGCCGCCAAGTGCTTCGCCTCCGACGTCGCGATGGCGGTCACCACCGACGCAGTACAACTCCTCGGCGGCTACGGCTACACCCACGACTACCCAGTCGAACGCATGATGCGCGACGCCAAAATCACCCAGATCTACGAAGGCACCAACCAGGTCCAGCGCATCGTGATGGCCCGCCAGTTGCTCAAAGGGCTTGGGTGACCGCATCTGTGCAGGTCAGAGCTCGATGAGACGGGGAAATGAGCCGAGATGCGCGCAGGCGCGGTCTGGGCTGGTGGCAGTGGTACACCGACGTGCCAACCCGGCCGACAGATCCCTGAGAGCTCCATCAGCGACTTGCGCGGAACGAGGTATCCGCCGAGGTGGAAGCGGGCGCTGACTCGACGCGCCATGGGAGCTCTCCAGCCACGGCAACGGACCAGCTAGAGCGGGCGTCCGAGATGTCCCGCCGAGATAGTTCCTCGTTTAGGCGCTTCCCTCGAGCGCCGTCTTCGCGGCTCCATTCTGTAGGCGTTCGGGCCGTGGCGGGTCAGGCTGTTTGGCGGCGGCGAGGGCATGTCCCTCAGCCCTGAGCTAAGTCCGGCCGCGCCCCTTCTGCGAGCGCTGACTCAGCACACCGGTGTCGAGAATCGAATTCCTTCCGCGAACCGTGGCCGGTACCGCGGGCCAGCGACCTTACGCAGATTTCCGCGGCTCTGTGCGACTGCCGCCTGATCCAGGACTCCTTGAATTGAGATCCCGGTTCTGTCGCGCGGGTTCGATCGGCACGGTTGGTGGTTGATACCCGACGGTCGAAGGGCAGGAGGACTGATGCGCGTTGGCGAGGGTGGACGCGACAAGCAGCGTAGGTGGCTGGGCAGTGAGTGAGCGCGCAAGGCTGATCGAGGCCCACCGCGAAGCTGCGGCGTTCTATCGTCGGGCGTTGCTGCAGAGACCTAGTTGGCCCGTTGAGTATCTCCGGGCGCGGCGACTCGATCATGTGCTGGCGTGGAATTCGAGCTGACCGGTCGGGTACGCGCCCGATGCGTGGTCGGGGTTGATCGATCACCTTCGCCGGAAAGGCTTCGACGACAAGGTTCTGCTTGATGCCGGCTTGGCGAAGGTTACGCACAACGGCTACATGATCGATCAGTTCAAGGATCGGCTGATGTTCGTTGCCCACGACAGAGCGTCCGATGTGTCGGCTTTGTCGGCAGGGGACGTGGGCAGTTGGTCAAGTACTTGAACACGTCCACGACACCGATCTACGAGAAGTCGAAGACGCTCGTCGGCCTGGGGGAGCAGAGGAAACTCCTTGCGAGAGGCGGCATTCCCGTCCTGGTCGAGGGGCCGACCGATGCGTTGGCCGTTGACCGGTTGAGTCGGCTTACCCGGTGCGGATGGGCGGGCGTCGCCGGTGCCGGAACGCGACTGTCGGTTGAGCAGAGCAACTTACTGAGCCACAGAGCGACCTCGGACATTGTGATCGTGGCGACCGATGGGGATGCAGCCGGGAGGTCGGCTGCGATCCGCTGGCTGGGTCCATTGTCGGCGGTGTTTCGCGACGTTTTGTGCGCCGAGCTCCCGGCTGGCCACGACCCGTCATCGCTGTTCGCCTCGGAGTATGGCGCCGATCGCCTGAGCCGCGCGTTGAGTTTCGCGCGACCCTTGGTCGATGTTGCGATCGACACCGAGCTGTCGCGGTGGTCTCGGGTGCTGGATCACATCAGTGGCCGGGTGAATGCACTTCGTGCCGTCCTGCCGTTGGTCACCAAGATGCCCAAGGATCGTGTTGCGGCAGAGGTGATCCGGCTGTCGCGGCTGCTGCAGCAACCCCGGCGATGCCGTCGAGCAGTTTGCCGAGGCCGAGCGCGCCTGGCCGCGAGCGCGAGCTGGGGCGCGCGGCGGAGGCCGGCCTTCTCGGCGTCCGCTAGAGGGTTCAATACGAAGTCCAGCCGTTGCACCAGGGCGGCCTCGGCTCTCTCCTTGCCGAAGGCAACGACCTTCATCTCGTCGACCGATACCACTCCACCCACCGATCGAAGGCGGCATGGTGAGAAGGACCGGCGGTCCCAACGGCATCAGAGGTTCGCGCGCCTGTGGCTGATTTCCAGTGCTACCGCCCGCGCACCTGCGCTCGGCTACGACGCGTAGGCGTCCGGGTCGGCCTGGCGCCTGTCTCTTCGGAGTCGGGGATGATCTTGTGGATGGCGCGGCGGGCGCGCTCGCCGGCTGCCCGGTCGCGGTGCAACTGGATTGCCTGGTTGGCGCTGAGGGCCACGCCGTTGAGCTCGAAGACGAGCTGAGTCAGGTCGGTGTCTGCCGGGAGCTCCCCGGTCTCGATGGCGGCCTGGATCTCGCCGGTGAGCAGGGCGTGCCAACCACTCGACGCGGACAGCACCGCCGTACGCACGGCGCCCGGTCGTCCCTCGAACTCAGCGGCAGCCGCGATCAACAGACAACCACCCGCCGCCGCTTGTTGCGCTTCGAGGTACGAGATCCAGGCGTCACACAACCGCAACAGCCGATCCCGACCAGCGGGAAGAGCCCCGACTTTGTCCGGCACCTGATGACGCATCGACTCCACCGCCGCGTCGAACGTGGCCAGCTGCAACGACTCCTTCGTGCCGAAATGACCCAGGATGCCGGCCTTGCTCATCTTCAACTCGAGAGCCAGACGGCCGATGGTGACGCCCTCCAACCCCTCCTTCGACGCCATCGCAACAGCCGCCTCGATGATCCTCGAGCGGGTCGCCTGCGCATCCATGGCTGATCGTCGAGGACTCATGGCCACAGCTTAGCAACCGATCGATCGCCTTTACAGACCGATCGATCGGTTGCTAAATTGCCGAGAAGCGCCTCCCCGAGTGGCGCGACAACCAAGGAGATCCGATGCCCGACTTCGTGAACCGCTGGGCGACCTTCTGGTCGCAACCGACCCCTGAAGCAGTCCGCGAGCTGACCCACCCCGACATCGTGCTCCGGTGGCCCGGGCAGGCAGCGCCGATCACCGGTGCGGACGCCTGGGCCGCACGGGTCGCCGGAACAATCGCACGATTCCCCGACCTCCGCCTCGAAGTGACCGGTCACGCCCAAGAAGGCGAGACCCTCTTCATCAGCTGGCGCGGATTCGCCACCGTCAACGACGAGCCGGCCGAGTGGGAAGGCATCGACCGGATGACGATCCGCGACGGAGTTGTCGTGGACTCCCTGGTCGCATTCGACACCACCGCACTCAGAGCCCCCTGACCGAACCGAGCAGTGGCGCTGTCCCGAAGGCGGTTCCTGTGAACCCCTCCCGAGCATGAGTTGACCTGGCCCGCCTACGACCGGCCGAGCGACCTGACGGCGATCGAAGCCGTCGCCTTGGCCGACCGCGCATTGCCCGATTCCACGGACGGCGTACTCGATCGCACCGCCACTCGGTGGCCCGATCGTCCCGGACCCCGGTACGCTCCCGCCCGCTGGTGATCGACCACTCCGCTGCCGCAGCGCCCCGTACTACGGTATGCCGCCGACCACCCAGACCGGATAGCGGGTGTTGTCCTCGTCTCGCCCTATTTCCTGCAACAACGACCCACCTGGTCCCTGCGCACCGTCCCCATCGGCGCCACAATGCTCCGACGCGCAACGGTCGCTCAACTCGCGCAATCCCTGCTCGGACCCGCCAGCCTCGACCCGGACGGCATCGGCTCACCGGAAACCCAAGCTGCCCGCCACGCAATCGAGTCCGCGGCAACGCACCTGCGCCGGCCAGGGGCAGCCCGCCGCACCGCCCAATGGCTACACGACGCCCAACAGAGAGCCGAAAGATCCAACCCCCGCGAACTGCTGCGCTCGTGCCGCGTGCCCGCACATCTCATCGTGGGCGACCAGGATCCATTCGCCGCGCCTGACGGCACGACCAACCTCACCACCATTCCCACCGCCGGCCACAACCCCCAACTCAGCCACCCCGCACTGGTCGCAGCCGCGATCAAGACATTCGCAGATCAAACCCGCTGCCTGGAAAGCCCTTAGGCTCTGCCTTGACTCCATATAGTACGATCAACGTGTAATATGACTTACAGAATACCAAAGTGAGATCGGTGCTGCAGTCGGCAGCTGAGAGAGGGACCGAGGATGATTCTGATCACTGGAGCGACCGGCCTGGTTGGCCGAACGCTCGTCGCAACACTCAAGAGCCGGGGCGCCGGCATCCGTGCCGTCACACGGACCGCTGGAACGGCGCCGCTGCCGGCGGGCGTCGAGACCGTCGTTGCCGATCTGACCCGGCCGGAGAGTCTCGCAGCCGCGCTGGAAGGTGTCGATGCGCTCTTCGTGCACCCACGCGCCGTCGGTGAGAACGCGGGGAAGTTGCTGGCGCTGGCCGCAGAGAAAGGCGTACGGCGGGTCGTCACGCTGTCGGCGATCAACGTCGACGATGACCCGGCGTACCAGCCGTCGCGCATGAACGGCGACCTCAACAAGGAGGTCGAGGACGAGGTCGTGGGCAGCGGACTCCCGTGGGTCGCCGTGCGGGCCAGTTCGTTCGCCATCAACGCAATCGGTGTGTTCGGCGCCCAGGTCCGCGCCGGCGACGTCGTTCGAGCGCCGTACGCGAACTTCGCCGAGGCACCGATCCATGAACTGGACCTAGCCGCCGTCATCAGTCATGCACTGCTCGGCGACGACCTGGACGGTCGTCGGGTCTCAGTCACGGGCCCGCAGTCGCTGACCCACGAGGAGATGGTCGCCGTGATCGGCGCGGTGGTCGACCGTCCGCTCAGCTTCCAGGAGGTGCCGCCCGAGGCGGCCGCCCGCGGAATGGTCGCCAACGGACTGCCGGAGGCTTTCGTCACCGCACTCATGGCCAGGTACGCGCGCGGCGCCGGACAGCCCGCAACCGTCACGCACGAGGTGGAGCAGATCCTCGGCCGCCCCGGCCGGACATTCGCCCAGTGGGTCGCCGACCACGCGGACGCATTTCAGCCGGAGGCGTCATGACGATCGACATCCGCCGCACGCCGGACGCCCGCTTCGAAGGGCTGCTCGACTACCCGTTCGAACCGCATTACGTCGCGATCGACGCCGGCGATGGTTCCGGGGCCAGGCTGCGTGTCCACTACGTCGACGAACAGCCGGCTCAGGACGAAGCGTCGGGGGAGACGGTGCTGCTCCTACATGGCGAGCCGACGTGGAGCTACCTCTACCGGCAGATCATCCCGCCGCTGGTCGCCGCCGGGCATCGCTGCATCGCCCCGGACCTGGTCGGATTTGGCAAGTCCGACAAGCCCACCGACCGATTCGCCTACACCTATCAAGCTCATCTCGACTGGCTCCGCGAGATAGTCTTCGACCGGCTGGACCTCAACGACATCACCTTGGTCTGCCACGACTGGGGCGGCCTCCTGGGCCTGCGCCTGCTGGCCGAGCACCCGGACAGGTTCCGGCGCGTCGTGGCCACGAACACCTCGCTACCCACCGGCGATCAGGACCCCGAAGGCCCGCTTGCTGTCTGGCTGCAGCTCAGCCAGCGAGCGAACCCGTTCGAGCCGAGCAAGGTTGTGGACCGCGGAACGGTGACCGAGCTCGATCCGGCAGTCCGGGCCGCGTACGACGCGCCCTTCCCCGACGAGACCTATCTGCAGGGCGCCCGTCAGTTCCCGCTCCTGGTCCCGATCACGCCGTTCGACCCCGCAGCCCCGGCGAACCGGGCGGCATGGTCGGCCCTGAAGAAGTCGTCCGTCCCGTTCCTGTATGCACACGCCGAGCGGGACTACGGGGTCGGAGGTGGGAGGACGATGCTGCGAGAAGGGATCCCGGGCGCCCGAGAGGTCGTGATCATGAACGCCGGTCACTTCATCCAGGAGGACAGCGCGCCGGAACTCGTGACTGCGATCGACCAACTCATCCGCTCCACGCCGGCCACCGAGACGGTCGGGTGACCGTCATGTCTGAGAGCATGACCGTCAGGCTGGTGCGTGGGTCAAGTGTGCTTTTCGCCGGACTCTTCTCTGGCTTCGTGCTGGGGGTTCTCGTCCTCGAGCACTCCTTGCGGGCTTACAACGCTTCGGTTTACACGCAGGTGCGGCTGGTCGAGCTCGATTCGCTGGACAATCTCGCGTCTGCCACATTGATCCCGGCGCTGGTCTGCACCGTGATCGTCGCGTTCCTCAGCATCAAAGCCAGAGGCAACGATCGATGGCTGGTGCTGGCGGCGTTCGTGCTGCTGGTGGTGGTGTTTGTCACGTCGCTGGCGATCAATGTGCCGATCAACGGCGATCAGGCGGACTGGTCGGTGCAGACTCCGCCGGCGGACTGGGCGGACATCCGCGATCGCTGGCAACTTGCGCATGTCGTCCGGACTGTCTGCGCTGTGCTGGCGTTCACTTTGCTGACCGTTGCCGCGCTCACTCGTCGTGGTCAGCGTGGCGCCGCGTCCGAGCCCGACAAGAAGCCGTTGACAATCAAAGCATGACGGCGATCAGGTACTGCGTACCGGCCGAGGCAACACGACGACCTCGGCAACAGCACGGACGGCGCCGTACACGACGCGAATGACACGGCTTGACGCAAGGGCGGTCACGACGGCCATCTTCCCGCGACGCCCGAACCGTGTCCGCTCCGGCGGACACGGTTCGACAAACGCTCGGCAAGGCGCACTCGGCCAGACGGCGACGCTGCTCTAGCACTCTGTGCGGTCTCTGATCAGACATGATGTACTTCGACATGTATAATGCGAAACCGATATTATACGGAAATCAGGAAGGTTGTCGAATGGAGCCGATGACATCCGGAGGCGCCGACGCCGTGCGGCTCCGTCGACGGACGACCGCCGGGATCAAGGAATCTCTGCGGGAGTTGAGTGTCCAGCTGGCCCTCCTCAACCATCAGGTGGGTGCGCAGGTGTCAATGCGCGATGTCGACTTCTCCTGCCTCGATCTCATCAACCGTCACGGCCCGCTCAGCCCGACGGAACTCGCGCGGCGGGCAGGTCTGCATCCCGCCACGCTCACGGGCGTCGTCGATCGGCTTCAACGCGCCGGCTGGATTACGCGTGACCGCGACCCTGAGGCGGCCGACCGACGCGCCGTCACGCTCCGCGCTCAGCGCGGTCGAGCCGGCGAGCTGTTTGAGCTGTACTCAGTGATGAATAGTTCCATGGATATGGTCTGCTCCACATATGCCGACTCCGAACTGGAGTTGCTCGCCGATTTCTTGCGACGTACGACTGACGCAGGGCAATCGGCAACCAACCTGCTGGCACGCAACTGACCGGCCCTCGGCCGCCCGGCTGTTCACCGCGGCAGCCCAGTCACAGCACTTCAACGGTGGCCCGACACAAGCGTCTTCGCCAGTGCGCTGCTACTCGGCGGGTGCTGGTGCGAGGCAGATAGCTGGCGGCCGTACACCGGGCGCAGCAGCGAATCGATGTCCACATACGCCCGGGCCTGCTCGACAGGATTCAGGACGCCGATACTCCCGATTCTCCTTGCCCAGAAGGTACTTCCACTGTCAGGCCCGCCGATGGATCAGCTAGCCATCCACGGATCCAGGCTTGGTCTTAGTCTCGAATGACGGCGTCGCCGCGCATCATCTGCGCATGGAGTGCCTTCGGTGGTGGTCACCGCGATCGCCTTGCGGATGAACCGGATATCGGTGACCTGCTCGAGCATGCTGGCGGCGAGGTCGGCGAGGTCGGCGAGGTCGGCGAGGTCGGCGAGGTCGGCGCGGCTGGTGAGGATGCCGGGCGCCCGATCTTCGTAGACCTGGTAATGGCTGACAGTGGGAGCGTCGAACAGGCTTGAGGGACGAATGACCGTCCATTGCAGGTCGCTGCCGCGCAGGTGCTGCTCCATGAGGCGCATGTCCGCGTACGGCGTCTTCCCGACGGTCGCGACGACGATCGGCTGCAGGATGCGGTTCACCCGGAAGCCGCCGTCGTCGTGGTGGTGCGGATAAGTGGCGCTCGAGCTCACCGCGACGACCCGCTTGACGCCGTGCTGGGACATGGCGGCGCTGATGTTGAGGGTCCCGTCGCTGTAGACAGTGATGGGCTTGCGGGTGAACGGTACGCCGAGGGTGCAGGGCACGGCATCGACGCCGGCCACCGCGCGCGGTCGACCGCCTCGCGGTCGTGTACGTCGACCCCGATGACGCGGAGCTGATCATGGCTGAGCGGGAACTCGCCGGGTCGTCTGGTCACCGCGATGGCCGACAGAGCGGGAGTCGTGAACCCGAGCGGAATGGGAGAGGCCATGAAACAGGGCTCAGGTCGCTCGCGATGCACGAAGGCAGGATGTCCGGCCCTGCCAGGTTGGCCACTGGGCCGACATTGATGGCTAGTCGCACGGTGGCCGGGTAACCATATCTGCCGACCACCGCTGAGATCCTTGGTTGTACCTGCGAAACTCTGGAGTCGGATCAGGCCGCCCAGAGCTTTCGCCGCTGGTAGCGGGACTGCCAGAACAGGCGATTGATGATCCGGATGGGCGAGGGCATCGCGCCGAGGAAGCGTTCGCGCTCGCTTGACGATGCTCCGTCGAGGATCCACGGGACGTACATCGCGGCGCCCTTGGGGCCTTGCTGGCGAGCCATCGCGCCACGGAAGGCGCTCCAGTCGTTGGGTGTAAGTACTTCCTGGATGAGCGGAAGCGCGCTCTCTTCCTCGTGTTTCATGTGGTTGCCGAGCCCGTCGGCCAGCTGCCGAGTCAGATCGGCAAGATCGTCGGACCCCCGTGCCATGGCTTGATCGACTGCCTTGAGGAGCGGGTCGAGTAGAGCGTGTTCGTCCTCCATCTCCTTCATCAGGGCAAGGTCCTGAGGCCGGTCGACCACCGCGCGCTCGACGCGTGGCCACAGCTCGGCATCCTCGACCGTGTGATGAACAACGAGTTGGTTCTTGAAGTTCTCCCAGCCGGCCTGAGCCGCTGGAGTGAGGGCCGTGCCCGCCAGCGAGGCGGCCACGAGGCGCTCGAGATCGCGCCGGAAGGCATCGTGGGTGGAGTACATGATGGTGAAGTCGATCGCGTCTTCAACTGGGTGTTGCGACGAAGCGGACATCTGTGTGATACGACCTTTCAGTTCCGGAAGGCTGCGGCGTTCTCGGACGCCCACTCGGCAAACGAGAGCGCCGGCCGACCCAGGAGACGTTGAACAGTGTCGGTGGTTGGTCCCGGCTTCAGTGCGTAATCGGCCAGTGAGCCGAGCAAGCGATCCGGGACCTCCTCGGGAAGCCCCTGGGCGAGCATGCCCTGGCGAACCTGCTCGGGAGGCATCTCGGCGAAGCTGAGCTCTCGGCCGAGAGCCTGACCGATGAGGCGCACCTTGTCGTACTGATTCAGCGATTGCGGTCCGGTCAGAACGTAGGAACGTCCTTCGTGGCCGGCGTTCAGTAGCGCGTCCGCGGCGACGGTCGCGATATCCCGCTGGTGAATCGGCGATGTTGCCGCGTCACCGTAGGCGCCGCGAACTACGCCGGTGGCGCGGATCTGGGGCGCCCAGGCCAAGGCGTTGGCCGCGAAGTCGGCGGACCGCAGGAAGGTCCATGCCAGCCCGGAAGCCTTGGCGGCCTCCTCCGCCAACTCGAACTGCTCGACGAAGCGGCGTTGACCAACCGGATATTCCACGGTCGCCGCGGACAGTACAACCACCCGCTTGCCGCCCCGATCGGCTGCCATCGACAGCAACTCGGCTGTAGCGCCCGAAACAGCGCGCGGACTCAGCAAGACGGCCTCGACGCCATCCAGAGCGGAGCTGAGCGTTTGCGGCTTGGACGGGTCCGCCCCGACGACGTGAACGCCGTCAGGCAGTGCTGCGGTGGACGGATCGCGAGTGACCGCAGCCACCTCGGCGCCTCTGCCTCGTAGCACGCCAATGGCCTCGCGCCCGACAGCGCCGGTCGCGCCGGTAACCAAGATCATGACCTGTCCCTTCTCTGCGATGATGCGTTCCAAACCTCTTCGTGCGGAGCCCATATTATACGAACATCACATTATCGGAGGTGACTGTGTCTCGCGTCTCACGAACGGGGCCAAGAGGGCTTCCAGTCGCGCCTCGCGCAAGGCGTGTGAGTCATGAGGTTCTCGACAGCCATCAGGGCGTGCCGAGCTGCCGGCACAACGCTCCCACACCGAGTAGCCCTCGGAAGGTGCGTCGCAGCGGGTCGATCGCTCCGGCGTACTGGGTCTCATCGCCAGGCGACAGACAGTACCGATCAGAGGTCGAGGCCGGTGAGCACGAGCACGCGGTCCTCGGTCAGGTCGAGCATCGCGGCCTTCACGCCCTCGCGCCCGATGCCGGAGTCCTTCGAGCCGCCGTATGGCATCTGTTCGGCTCTGTAGCTCGGCACATCGCCGATCACAACGCCACCGACCTCCAGCTCGCGATGTGCCCGGAAAGCCAGCTGAAGGTCGCGGGTGAACACCCCTGTCTGCAGGCCGTACCGGGAGTCGTTCACCGAGGCCAAGGCCTGGTCGATCGTGTCGAACCGCTCGAGAGTGAGCACCGGACCGAACACCTCTTCGGTCGCCAGTGTCGCCTCACGCGGTACGCCGGTGAGCACGGTGGGCGCAACGCTGTTCCCCTCGCGTGTGCCGCCAGTGAGCATTGTGGCGCCGGCCAGAACGGCCTCGTCGATCCAGGCCATGATCCGCTGGGCGGCGGCCTCGTTGATCACTGGGCCGACCTGAACACCCTCCCCGGTCGGGTCACCCGTCCGCAACTCGGATACGGCCACGACGAGCTTGTCGACGAACTCCTCATAAACGGCGCTGTGCACGAGCACCCGTTGCACCGAGATACAGGATTGTCCCGCCTGGTAGTTGCCGAACAACGCGATCCGCTCGGCTGCTGCCCTGATGTCCGGCCAGTCGTCGTTCACCACGACAGCGGCGTTTCCGCCCAGTTCAAGCGTGACGTGCTTTCGCGGGACCTGCGTCCGCAGAGACCACCCGACCGGACCGGAGCCGGTGAACGACACCACCGGGAGCCGGGGGTCCTCGACGAGTGCGGGCATCCGGTCGTTGGCGACCGGCAGCACGCTGACCATTGCTGGCGGCAACGAAGTCTCCGCCAGCAGCTCCCCGAGCAGCAACGCCGACAGCGGAGTGGCCGGAGCAGGCTTGACCAGGACCGGGGCGCCGACCGCGATCGCCGGCGCCAGCTTGTGCGCCACCAAGTTCAGCGGGAAGTTGAACGGGGTGATCGCAAGCACCGGTCCGCGCGGAAATCGCCGTACCACCGCCATCCGGCCGGTCGCCCCCGCGTCGGTGTCCAGCCGCTGAAGCTCTCCGGAGAACCTGCGTGCCTCTTCGGCAGCCCACCGAAATGTCGACGCCGCCCGGGCCACCTCACCGCGAGACCAGATCAGCGGCTTGCCGCTCTCGGCGGTGATCAGCCGGGCGACCTCTTCGGCTCGTTCGGCGAGCCGCCCGCTGACGTGGTCGAGCGCGGCGGCCCGGACGTGGGCGGGAGTCGCTCGCGCCTCGGCCTGGACTGTGTGGAGGTCGCTGACTGCCTGCTCGATCTGCACGTCGGTCGGGGTGCAGACCGCATCGACCACGGATCCGTCCCACGGCGACTCAACCGTGAGTTCTGTGTCGGCGAAGGTCTGCTTGCCGGACAACCAGAACGGCCTCATGCGGCGACGAGTGTCGAGGTCCCGATCATGGTCATCGCGAGTCCCGAACCCCGGGTCGACGAGATGGTTGCCGTCGGCATCGACAGGGATGCGGTGCTGCTCCACCGGCTGGCGCATGGCTGACTCCTCGAGAAGACGATGCACCGCCATCCTCGGCTCGCCATGCCATGCTGTCCAAGACTCGAATCGCATTGCGCCGATGCCTGGGAGGCATGCAAGTGGAACTGCGCACACTGCGCTACTTCGTCGCCGTGGCCGATACCGGGTCTGTCACCGCCGCGGCCCGGACCCAGCACGTCGCCCAGCCCTCGCTGTCGCGGCAACTGCGCCAGCTGGAACGCGAGCTCGGTATCGCCTTGTTCGACCGGCGGGAGGGCCGGCTGAGGATCACTGCGGCCGGGCGCCTGTTCCTCCCCGTCGCGCGGGAGGTGCTGAGCCGCGCGGCGGCCGCACGGGATGCGGCGGCCAGCCTCGCCGCCGGCCGGCTCGAGCGCGTCACCATCGCCGCACCAGGCACCACCCTGACCGACGTCATCGCACCATTCGTCGCCACGATCGGACCTGACGACCCACTGCCTGCCGTCCGCGAATCGTTGCCCCGCACGATCTATGCCGAGCTGGGCCGCGGCGCCGACCTCGTGGTTGGGACCGAACCACCGCCCGCCGCGATCCGCAGTATGCCGCTGGCGCAACTGCCGGTCTGGGCCTATGTTCCGGCCGGCCACCCGTGGGTCGGCCGCGACGAAGTCGACCTCGCCAACCTGCTCCGAGAAAACTTGCTGATGCTGACCGACGACTTCCACCCTCGCCAGGCTCTCGATCGCGCGGTCAGCGCCGAGGGCCGCGGATACGGCCCCTTGCTGGAGTTCAACGCCCCCCAGGTCGCGCAGGCCTTGGCCGCCGCCGGCCGCGGAGTGGCCGTGGTCTCCGACGATCCGCGCTTCGATCTGCACCCGGTCAGGATCGTGGGCACCCGTGGGCCGGTGCACATCAGCCTGTACGCCGCCTGGGAACCTGGCCACCATGCCGTGCACGCAATTGCCGGCCTGGCCCAACGGCTCAGCGACTTCTGTGTCGCGCGATACGGCCCACAGGTCCGACCGCTACGTCCGACCCCGTTCGTTGGAGGTCAGTGGGCGGCGCTGTGATATGGCAAGCCCAAGGTGACGGCGGTCTTGATGGTGCGGAGGACCGGCGCGGTCTCGAGGTGGGTCACAGCTGGGAGGACCGCGATGCGCCGCGTGATGTATGCGTACAGCTCGGTGACGTTGGAGCACACCACGCTGGCAACCAGGTTGGTCGGGCCGGTGGTCGCCGCGACGTAGGCGACTTCCGGGTGCTCGGCGAGCTGCCCGCCGACCTGATGGAGCTGAGCCGGTGGCACCGACAGCCACAGCAGTGCCTGGTAGCGCAGCCCGAGCAGTGCGCGATCAAAGTCGACGTCGAAGTACAGCACACCCGCGTCCTGCAGAGCGGCCATCCGCCGGCGAACGGTGGTCTGCGACCATTGGGTGACCTTCGCGAGATCCGCCAGCGGAGCCCGGCCGTCCTGATGCAGCGCCGCCATCAGTCGATGGTCGCCGTCGGTTAGGTCGAGCGGGCTACCAGTCGGCGGCGGCGGCTGCAGCTGCCGCACCTGCTCTGCGCTGAGGATGTCGGTGTTGTCGAGGACGCCGTGAGCGCCGCTGGTAAAGACATGCAGCACGCAGTGCGCGGTAACGTCAAGGACCCGCGGGGTCCGGGGGAGCTGCTGCAGCAGTAGGGAATCTCCATCGCTTGGCTCCCGGGTGCGAACGACGCACATGACGTCGGTACCGCCGGAGGTGAGCTGCACCCACGAGGTGTCGTGACGCCGCGCGAGCGCGTCGGCGACGGCCTTTGCTGCGTCCGGTGTGCAGCGCACGCGCGTCAGCCACACAAGCTCGCCGAGCAGGAGCGGGTTGGTCAGGCCGATGACGCGCAGTGCGCCATGTGAGCGCAATCGTGCGTACCGGCGGGCGACGGTCTGGCCGGAGACACCCAGCACCTCCGCCACGCGGCTGAGCGACATGCGGCCGTTGATCTGGAGCGCGTGAGTCAATTGGCGATCCAGATCGCGATATTCGTGCATATTCGCCATCCAAGCCAGCTTAGTGGATGTTTTAGCCGTCGTCGGTGATCTTGCTGACCCTGCTCGCCAAGGCTGCCTGATACTCGGGCAGCGGCGAGCCCGCGGAGTCAGTTCCCACACATGCCACCCAGGAGATCACCATGCCTTCCGCCTTTGACTCGGCTACCGTCGGCGGACTGACTCTGCCGAACCGGATCGTCATGGCACCGATGACCCGCAGCCGGGCCTACGGCCCGGGGCACTCGCCGACCTCGCTCATGGCCGAGTACTACGCACAGCGCGCCTCAGCCGGTCTCATCGTCACCGAGGGGACGCAGCCGTCCAGGATCGGTCAGGGCTACCCCAACACTCCCGGGTTGCACAGCGACGAGCAGAGTGCCGCCTGGCGCGAGGTCACTGACGCCGTGCATGCGGCCGGCGGACGAATCTTCGCCCAGCTGTTGCACACCGGCCGCATTGGTCACCCGGTGCTGATCGACGGCCTGGATCCGGTGGCTCCGTCGGCCGTCGCGGCCAAGGTGTCGATCTTCACGCCCGAGGGTCTCAAGGAATGTGTGACGCCACGGACCCTGACCGGTGGGGAGGTCGAGCAGACCCTGGCAGACTTCGTCGCCGCGGCCAAGAACGCTATCGCGGCTGGATTCGACGGCGTCGAGGTCCATGGAGCCAACGGCTATCTCGTGCACCAGTTCCTCGACCCCACGACCAACCTCCGAACAGATGGCTGGGGTGGTTCGGTCGACGGTCGTCTCCGATTCGCCGTCGAGCTGATCCGGGGGATCGCTGACGCGATCGGGCCGCAGCGGACCGCGTTACGGATTTCGCCGGGAAACCCCTACAACGACATGTCCGAACCGGACCCGCACGCCACCTACCTCGCGCTCGCGGAGGCTCTGCGACCGCTCGGCCTGGCCTACCTGCACATGGTCGAGACCGGCGACCGTGATCTCACCCGGAAGCTGCGCGCGGAGTTCGGCGGTCTGTTCATGCTCAATCCGCGCACGGCTCCGGGGCATACCGGCCCTGAGCATCTGGTGCTGGTCGAGGACGGTACGACCGATCTGCTGTCCTATGGCGCGTTGTTTCTCGCCAATCCAGATCTCCCGCAGAGGCTCGCCGCCGGCGGCCCGTTCAACGCCCCGGACCGGGCGCGCTTCTACGGCGGCGACGAGCGAGGCTTCACCGACTATCCGACGCTGCCAGAACTGCCGGCCTGATGGCGCGCAGCGAGGAGCAGCAGATCGCAAAGTTTGGTAGACAGAATTAGAGTCTGTCTGACAGACTCCGAAGATCCGAGCGGGAACCGCGACCGCCGTCGCGCCGGACAGGCTCTTGGGCCGGCAATCGCCCAGCTGTGCGCCGATGAGGGAGCGTCCGTGTGCATCACGGACATCCAGGACGGCGACGTCCTGACGTCGCAGCCACCCGATCCGTACCGACGTCCGGCCCTCGGCCGGGCGCTGAGGAGGAGACATGGAAGATCGCATCCGTCGGCTGTCGGACGAGTCCGACATCCGGGAACTGCTGCTCGAGTTCGCCAGAGCGCTCGACGCGGCGGACTGGACGGCGTACGCCGGGACCTTCGCCGAGGACGGCGTCTTCGAGATCTACGACCAGCACCGGACCGGGCGCGATGAGATCGCCGCTGGTCCGCGCCAGGATCTGACGCGCTGGGATCGTACCCAGCACTACGTGACCAACCTGGCCGTGACCGTGGATGGCGACATCGCGACGGCGCGGGGCGACATGCTCGGGGTACACATCCCCGACAAATCCGAACCCACCAAGCACGCTGACGTGGGGGGCATCTATCACTGCCGTCTCCGCCGCACCGATGAGGGCTGGAAATTCAGCAACGTACGGGTGGAGATCCTCTGGTTCGCGGGCCTGCCGATGCCGCGCGACCTGCCGCTGGAGCCTTCCGCGTGAGCGGCGGCGAGCCGGGGCCGTGGGAGGCATTGCCGCACTCTGAGGCCGAACGCTGGGGCGAGGACATCTTCGACCCGCAGACGCGACGACGCTGGTGCGCGGCCATCATGTTCGGTGGCCTGCCGTATCTCTGGCGGTATCCCGCCAAGGTCCCGCGCGACATGTTGCTCGACAGCCTCGAGCTTCGTGACGGTGACCGGGTGCTGCTCGTCGGCGAGGCCGTCGAGGACGTCGGCTTCGACGCCGACATCTCCGCGGCGATCGGGGAGAAGGGCGAACTCGTCTCGCTTGACCTGCGCTCCCGTGTTCTCGACAAGTTCCTGTCGGGCGAGGTGCCGAAGTGGGAGTGGACCGAGACTCACGAGTTTCCGGACGAGCACTTCGACTGCGTACTGGTCGGCCAGGCGGTGGCCCATGCGGGGGACTGGCACCGAGAAGGTGCGGAACTCCTGCGGGTGATGAAACCCGGTCGCCGGATCGTGCTCGGCGAGATCTCCTTCTCAGAGACGTTCTACTCGCGGGTGCAGACCGACGTGCACATCGAGTACTGGGTCCGGAAGCTGATGGCGGGCATGGGTGAGCCCTTCGATGGACTCCCGTACTGGAACCTCACTGAAGTCGCCGGCGCCTTCAACGGGCTCGTCGACGAACTCGAGACGTTCGAGTGGCGTGGCGTCGACCTTCTCTGGGGGCGCAAGCCATGACCACTCCATCCCAACAGACCCAGCCAGGCTGGGTTGTCTACGACGAGCTTGCCGGTCCTGAACTGGTCCCGGCACGCTGGGCACCGGAGCAGCTTCCGCTCCCAGAGGGCGGCGTTCGGATCCCCTGCGATCCGAACGCCGACGTACGGGTCGGCGACGGCCAGGTACGGGTGAAGATCCCGCGGTTCTCGCTGTCGCACGACAAGTCCCAGGCCGCCGACAACGTCAAGTATCTGATGTTCTCCACGGAGCGGATCGAGCTACCCGCCGAGGGGCCCGCGGTCTTCGGAGTGGATCTTGCCGTAAGCAACATCGGCGGCGACCCCGCGGACGTTCGGGCCGGACTGGCCAGCCTCAATGTGGTCGACCTGGACGACAGCGGGTGCGTCTTCGACATCTGCGCCACCGAGGAACGCGTCTTCGCACTCCACGAGCGGATGGTGTTCGGCGCGAAGCCCGGCTACGAGTTCTCGCATCTGGTCGAGTCCCCGTTCCAGCCGTTCGGCGGGCGATCCGGCCGAGCTCTGGACTGCGAGATCATGCTCGACCGCGGTCGCTCACTGGCCGTTTGGCAGGTGGATGGGCGGCCGATCTACCGGGCGACGGGGGTGCGGATCCCCGAGCGTGTGCGAGTCGGGTTCGGCGTGTTCACCCTGGTCCCCATCGCCGACGGTCGCAGCGACAGTCTGCGCGGCCAGGGGCTGGATGCGACCTGGCGTGCCTTCAGGTACCGCATCTGAGCATGCGCGAGATCCGATCTGACGCAAGGGAGATGTCATGGGACGTTTTGACAACAAGACGGTGATCGTCACCGGGGGTGCGCTCGGGATGGGCGCCAGCCATGCGCGTGGCTTCGTCGAGGAGGGCGCGAGGGTGGTGATCGGCGATGTGCTTGAAGAGGAGGGCAAAGCAGCCGCGGACGAGCTTGGCGACCGGGCGATCTTCGTTCGGCTCGACGTCGCCAGTGAGGAGGATTGGGCGGCGGCGGTGGCCGCTGCCGAGGACGCGTTCGGTCCGGTGTCGGTGCTGATCAACAACGCCGGCATCCCTACTGGTTCGGGTCATGCGGAGCTGATCGAAGACACCGACGTCGCGTCGTGGCGCCGGGTGATCGACGTCAACCTGACCGGCCCGTTCTTGGGCATCCGCGCGGTCGTGCCGTCGATGCGGAAGGCCGGCGGTGGCGTGATCGTCAACGTCGGCTCGGCCCTGGCGATGAAGTGCGCGCCTGGGCTCGGGTCGTACGTGGCCAGTAAGTGGGGCTTGCGGGGGCTGAGCAAGGCCGCGGCGGTGGAGCTCGGCCGCTACAACATTCGCGTCAACTCCATCCACCCCGCTGCCGTCCGTACCAGGCTGTCGGCCGGGCCGGAGGCGAAGGCGCTGGTGGAGGCCAGCAAGACCTGGGCGATTCCGCGTATTGCCGAGCCGGAGGAGATTACACGGCTGGCGCTGTTCGTGGCCTCCGACGAGGCCAGCTACTCAACCGGTGGCGAGTTCGTTGCCGACGGCGGCGAACTGCTCGGCCCGGCAGTGCAGTAGTACAGCTGACCGGGACGGATGCCGACAACGCTTGCGGCATCCGTCCTGGTCTCTTACCTCGGGCGCTCACGTTCAGGATCTACCAACCGTCTAGGGCATCTGTCAGCCCGGCTGAGGATCGGTGCTTACATGAGAGCGGTCGCGCAGTGCGGCAAGTTCCGCCGGCTCCGCAAGGCGGGCCTTCTTAGTGGGCTCTTGAAGGCAGTCGAACGGAGCGGTGGCGACGACCACGACGTAGCGGTTGGCGTCGTCGGCGATGCTGGTGAAGGCCGTGCCCGCGGGGACGGACACGAAGTCGCCCGGCTCGATGTCGATCACGCCGCGCTGGCTGACCAGCGTCCGCCGCCCCGAGATCTGGTAGTGGACCTCTTCACAGTCGCGATGACGCCGGTAGTCCAGTCCGGCGGTAGGCGGCTGATCCACTATCCCGATCCACAGTCCTGTGGTCTTCCAGATCCAGGTCGTCCCCGGGGCCGCCTCATCCACACGCATGACTGCGAGCCTGGCCGAGTCTTCGACTGCTGTGCGGAGAATCAGATTCTCGTCGGACGGGTGGGCGACGGCGGGTGGTTCGCCCCCGGTCACGTCGGCCATGTGCACCGTGTTCACCTCGTTGACGATGGCCGGCTCCCAACCGTCGTACGGGGGGATCCGCGCCTCGCCGTACTTGACCGCCGTGAGGACGTCGGCCGATGGGGCCGGGACGTAGAACAGCAGGTGGCTCTCCTGCCTGCCGAAATTGTCGTGGCAGACCCCCACCGGGATCCGGCACAGGTCGCCGGCCGTCAGTTCCACCGAACCGATCTCGGTCATCAACGTCCGGTCGCCGCGGATCTGGTAGCTGAGTTCGTCCACGTCGAGGTTGCGGTGGTACATGGGCTGGCGGAAATCCATCTGCTGCCACTCGACCTTGCCGAGGCGCCCTCGGTACACAGTGCGGGGGAGAGCGAACTCCAGGGGTACATATTCCTGCCCTATGTGGATCGCCTCAAGGGGAGGCAGTTCGGGGAAGCGCGGCCCGGGCCGCTGGATCGGCTGCGACAGCAGCAGATCCTCCTCCCGGTCGAGCACCCTCGGCGGCTCGTCGAAGGGGAAGACGTCGAGAAACTCGCGGACCCGAGTCATGAGTACAGCCTCCTGTCACCTGATGGGCACTTCATGCAGGCTACGACAACACCTGCCGTTGTCTTGTTTTACAGGAAAGCAGGCCTGAATAATAGGACACGTCTCATGTTCCGTGGGTTAGAAGAAATATCTGTCCACCAGATGAAGACGTGGTCGCCCGAAGTGGTCAACATCTCGCTCACGCTGCCGGGTCATCGACAGCCCAGTGCAGATTCTTGCTCGACCCGGGACCGCGCGAGGGCCGTCAAGCCTTGCCGTCTGGATGTCCGCGTGTTAGAAACTAAGTCTGTCAGCCAGACAAAGGAGGATCGAGCAGTGACTATCACCGAGCACGCCGCGCCCGAGAGCGTGGGTTCAATCCCAGCCCCGGCGGGGGACAAAGAGGTCCTCAAGGTCAACGCGTATGAGCGGGCGATGACGTTGAACAGCCAGCTCGTTCCCCTGTTCCCCTACACCGGGCCGGGCGACATGGTCGCCTGCGCAGTCACATTGCGAGGCCGGCCCGGGGCCGAGTACGGGCAGTTCTTCCATGAGAACTCCCAAGAGGAGGTCGCCTACACGCTCGGGTCCAACCTCTCGATGGTGCCGACGGGGATGTTGATCGTCGCTCCCAAGTTCCACGGGGTGAACTCGTTCCTCGCGGAGCCGCAGAACCCCGAAGCGTTCCTGCACCAGATCATCATTCAGCGGCAGGTCGAGGAGGACGCGAGTCCCGAGGAGCAGTACGAGGGGATCCACATCCGCTGCCCGGAGTGCCAGGAATTCCTGCTGAAGCACACGTTCAGCGCCGATCCCGCCAGGTGGGAAGCACACGGTGGCCGGAAGGACGACCGGTACCCGGTCTTCCCGACGGTGTACGAAGCTGTGCAGGCCACCGAGAGGTTCAACAACGACGAAAACCTCCGCACCTGCGGCAAATGCGGTCACGTCAGCCCGCCCTTCCCGTCCGCCACCTGGGGCTGGCATGAGTACGTCGACCAGCACCGCGCGTTCAACTCGGCCCGCACGGCGATGCTCGCCGCGGTTGAGGAGCAGCTCGCTTCCATCGAGGTGGCGTGATGATCAAGCGGGCCCGGTACCAGAGTGTTTTCGACCTTGCCCGTGAGGTCGGACCGTGGGACGAACGGCCGGTGGCGCCGTCGTTCGCCGATCCCCAGGTGCACATGTCGCGTAGCTCGGGAACTCAGCCGTTCTTTCTGATCTGCGCGAAGGACACGGTCGTCCTGCAGATCGTCGGCACCGCCGGCGCGGATCTGCGCTACACGGGCGTGCGCCACACCCGGCTGGAGATGGGGGACATCCTCTATGTCCCGGCCGGAACGCCGTGCCGACTCGAGCCGTACGAGGAATCCATTTTTCTGCGCTTCAAGGCGACCAACCCTGGTCTCGAGGGCGTTGCCTGGTTCTGCCCGTCGTGCGACACAGAGGTCTGGCGGTATGAGTTCGATGCCGGGAGCCAGCCCGTTCAGCAGGGCTATCTGGACGGCTGCCAGGCCTTCAACTCCGAGACCGAGCGCCGTACCTGCGGCGGATGCGAGACGGTCCACCCGACGGTCGACATCACCGGATACGACTGGGCGCAGGTCGCCGAACATGCCCGCGCGGAAGCCACGCCGCAGCCCGCCTGAGGCACCTATGTCGTCGCTACAAGGATGAGGAACGAGATGAAGAAGATCGAACTGGACCGCGAGACCTGCATGGGCTCCGCCACCTGCGTGGGGTTCGTGCCCTCGGCGATCAAGATCGACAAGGACGGCCGTGCAGCACTCCTTGTCGACGACACCGGAGGCGTCGACATTGCTGCCTTGGCCGAGGCTGTCGCGAACTGTCCGGTCGAGGCCATCCGGCTGATCGACGCGGACTAGCCGGCGACGAACGGGACCGCCGCAGAATGAAGCGGATAGTCGTCGTCGGCGCGGGCCTGGCCGGTCTGCGCGCCACTGAGGCTCTGCGCAAGCTCGGCTTCGACGGTGCGATCACCATGGTCGGCGCAGAGGAGGCGGGCCCGTACGACCGCCCGCCTCTGTCGAAGCAAGTGCTGACCGGTGAAAAGGATCCGGCCAAGACGGCGTACCGAAGCGCCGCTCACTATGCCGAGCTGGCGGTGGAACTGCGGCTGGGCCGGTCGGTGACCGAGTTGGACCTTCGATCGCGCACAGTCCGGACCGGTGACGACGACCTGCCGTTCGACGGGTTGATCGTGGCGACAGGATCGGCCGCCCGTCGGTTGACCTTGCGTGGCGAGCCGTCCGACGTCCCTGTGCTGCGGACGCTTGGCGACGCGCGGGTACTGCGTGACGCGCTGGCAGGCAGCCGGCACCTCGTCGTCATCGGGGCCGGCTTCATCGGATCTGAGGTGGCCTCCAGTGCCCGTGCGCTCGGCCTGGAGGTCACCGTGGTGGAGGCCGCGGCGGTGCCGCTCACCAGGGTCGTCGGGGAACAGATCGGCGAGATCTGTGCAGCGCTGCATCGGGAGAACGGGACCAGGCTGATCTGTGGCGCGCAGGTGTGCGCCATTGACCGCGAACCCGGGTCCCGACGGGTCCGCCTGGCTGACGGACGGGTCATCGAAGGTGATCTCGTGGTCGCGGGGATCGGTTCGGTGCCGGAGACGGGTTGGCTCGCAGCTGCCGGACTGAGCGCCACGGATGGCATCGCCTGCGACGAGTTCCTCAACGTGGGGCATCCGGCGGTGTACGCCGCCGGCGATGTCGCGCGGTGGTGGAACCCGCTGTTCGGCATCGCCATGCGAACCGAGCAGTGGACCAACGCGGTCGAGCAAGGGCGCCGTGCGGCGGCGAATCTGCTGGCCGGCCCGGGCAACGGGCAGCCGTACGCGGGCTCCAACTACTTCTGGTCGGACCAGTACGGCGTACGCATCCAGTTCGCCGGCGTCACCGAGGCCGACGAGGTCCGGATCGTGCACGGCGCTGCAGCCGACTTCCGGTTCCTCGCGTACTACCGCCGAGGCGATCGTCTGGTCGGGGCGTTCGCCATGGACCTCCCCCTGCCGCTGGTCCGCAGCAAGCTGTTGATCGAGCGGGCAGCGGGATGGGACGAGGCCCTCGCGCTGGTCAAGGAAGGAGAGATCGTCGCCTGACCGCCCCGGCCGGAACGCTGGCCAATTTGATTCGCACCCGCGCACCCGCGCATTCAGCCGGGTGGGTGGCCCTTGAGGAGGAAGATCGAATGAGCTCGGAACTGCGAATTTCGCCCCGCGAACACTCAGGTGCCGCGGAGTCCGGCAAGGCCCGCTTCGTCGATCGGACCGGAGTGGAACCCGCCGGTCTGGATGATCTGTGGGAGCCCGTGGTGGTAACCCGGGAAGAGATCGAAGCCGAGGTGGATCGCCTTTCGGCCCTGCCGCGGCCCGGCGACGGTCGCCGGCGCTCGCTGATCGTGCATCCGCGGGAGAGCGCCGGCCTCGGCTTGGCCCCGGGGATCGAGGTGGCCCTCGAGGTGCTTCTCCCTGGTGAGCGCACCGATCCGATCCGGCACAACTCGGCGCAGGTAGTTTTCTGCATCGAGGGCGGCGGTGCGGTCGTCTTTGCCGGCGGCCCCCGCGTCGTCCGTTCGTTCGAGCGGTACGACGTTTGGAACACCCCCTCGATGTCGACGTACGTGCACGTCAACGACACCGCAGAACGGCAGGTCCGGCTGAACTACAGCAACGCAGCACTGCTGGAGCGGCTCAACGTGCACTACGTGGACACCGATCCAGGGAAGAACCTCGGGGCCTCATCGGGGTCGGTCGATGAGGACGCTGCGGAGTTCCCGTTCGAGGAACTGTTCGAGCTCGGCGACGAGGGGGCCTGGCTGATGGCCTACGAACGTGTGATCAGGCCGCCGGTGCAGGAGTCGCCGGCCCTGATGTGGCCTTGGAAGCAGGTCAAGGCCGAGCTCGACAAGCTCCACGTGCTAGGTGCCAAGTACCGGGGTCGCAGGCTGTATCTGCTCTACAACCCCGCCACCGGCCGCACCAACGGCACGACCCATGGCTTCTTCGCCACGATGACGATCCGCCCGGCTGGTGTCGTGGACCGTCCGCACCGCCATACGGCGGCGGCGATCAACTACTACTTCAAGGGCAGCGGGCACAGCACGGTGGCTGGTCGCCGATACGACTGGAAGGCCGGTGACCTGATGCTGTCGGCCCCAGGCTGGGCAATCCACAACCATGCCAGCCACGATTCCGACGTCTACGAACTGACCATCCAGGACAGCCCGTTCCATCTGACCAACGACTCGCTGCTGTGGCAGGAGAGCCTCCGGCAGCAGCCGATCCTGATCGGTTCCCATTCGGGTTGGGCGACCAACAGGGCCTCAGTGTGACCACTCTCGTGGATCTGGCGCCCGGCGCCCTCCGCGGTTCGTATGTTCCGCTGGTCACGCCTTTTCGGCATGGCGAGGTCGACCTCGCCACGTACGCATCCCTGGTGCGCAGGCAGGCGAGCGCGGGATCAGCCGGCATCGTGCTCACCGGGACCTCGGGCGAGCCCAGCGTCCTCACCGTCGAGGAGCGGGTTCGGCTCTACGAGACCGCCGTTGCGGCGGCCGGTGCCCGGCTCCCGGTGGTGGCGGCCACCGGGAGCCAGGCTCTCCCGGAGACGGAAGAGCTCACCAGGGCGGCCGAGAAGGCCGGGGCCGCCGCCGTGCTGATCGTGACGCCCTACTACATCAAGCCGCCGCAGCGCGGACTGGTCGAGTACTTCGTCCAGATTGCTGCCGTCACCAGCCTGCCGGTGTTGATTTACCACATCCCGGGGCGGAGCGCCGTCACCCTTTCGGTGGCCGCGCTGGCGGAGGCGGTACGGCGGGCCCCGAACATCGTCGGGGTCAAGCACGCCTCCGCCGACCTGGCCTGGGCCACCGAACTCCTGACCGAGCTCGGCCCGAGCTTCCGGCTGTTCTGTGGTCTGGAGGAGATGTCCTTCCCCATGCTCGCGCTCGGCGCGGCCGGCCTGATGAATGCTGCTGCGAACATCGCGCCCACGCCGATCGGCCAGCTCTGCCAAGCCGTCGCCGACGGCGACCTCGCCATGGCCAGACGACTTCATTTCGAGCTGTTCACTCTCAACCAAGCGGTGTTCTGGGACACGAATCCCATCCCCGTCAAGTACCTCATGTACCGCCTCGGTCTGCTGCCCAGCAACGAACACCGGCTGCCCATGTCACCGCCGCCCCCCGAGCTGGAGACTCGGCTCGACGCACTTCTTCCCCAGCTCCTCCCGATCGCAGGAGTTCCCGCATGAACCGGTGGACCACGCTCGAGACCGCCGACGGCCCCATGCGGGTGTACGAGGCGCACCCGGCCGTACCGACCGGGCGAACGGTCGTGGTGCTGCAGGAGGCCTTCGGTGTCAACGCACACATCCAGGGCATCGCCCGCCGTTTCGCTGCCCGCGGTTTCCTCGCGCTTGCCCCCGACCTGTTTCACCGCAGCGGGATCACCGAGCTCGCCTATGACCAACACGCTCTTGCCATGCCTTTGATCGCAGCGATCGGCCCAGAGCTGATCACAGCCGATGTCCATGGCGTCCTGGCTACGAAGGGCATCGCGCCGGACCGTACGGCGATCGTCGGTTTCTGCTTCGGCGGACGTGCGGCCTTTACCGCTGCGACGGCCACACCCGGATTGGCCGCCGCGGTGGTCTTCTACGGTCCGGGCATCGCCGCCGGGCCGCACGCGGTGCTCGACCGCGCCGCGTCCATCACTGCGCCGATGCTGCTGCATGTCGGAGCCGAGGATCCCACCATTCCCCAGCCGCAGGTCGAGGAGATCGACAGCGTGCTGACCGCCGCCGACGTGGACTTCGAGCAGCTCGTCTACGCCGGAGCGGGGCATGCGTTCGCCTGCGATGCACGACCTCACATGTTCCATGAGGCGTCCGCCGCGATTGCCTGGGACCGCACCTACGCCTTTCTGGACAAGAATCTCCCGCCCACGACCTGACGGCTGCATCGAGCGAAGCCCTTGGCGGGGCAACGGCAGATGCTCGGTGTCTGACATACAGAACTTTAGTCGCGATACAGACAATGACTGTGAGGTGAGCATGACCAGCGCGCTGCGTCGGCTGGACTACGAGCAACTGGACGCGTCCCTGCAGGAGGCACTGGGGCCGAAGGTCCGGCGACTGGGATACCTGGGTGAATTCTTCGCCGTGGCCGGACATCAACCCGCTGCCATGCTGGCGTTCCACGAGTTCACAGAGGCGTTGAAACGGGCGTTGCCACCGGAACTCGCCGAGGTCGTCGCCCTGACGGCCGCGGCCGAGCTGGGAAGCGATTACGAGCGCTGCCAGCATGAGCGGCTCGCCGTCAGCCTCGGGTTTGGCCTGGCCTGGATCGCTGCGGCGGAGGGACGCGAGGGAAGTGACCCCTCATTCCTGAGCGACGAGGCTAGGTGCACGCGCGACCTGGTTCTGGCGATTCTCGCTGACCGAGGCCACGAAGCGGGAGTCCAGGTCGATGTGGCGATCGAGCAGCTCGGGGAGGAGCAGACCGTCGCGGTGCTTCTACTGATCGGACGCTCTGTGGCCCACGGGTTCGTCAGCAACAGCACGGGGCTGACCGCGCCGGTGCCCTCGGTGTTCGACGGCGCAGCGGTGGTGACGGCATCGTGACCGCGCGACTTCTTACCGAGGCTGACGTCACGTCGATGCTTGACCTGCCAGCCGCCATCCGCGCCGTCGAGGACGGTCTGCGTCAGCAGGCCGGTGGCATTGCGCACGCGATGGAGAAGACACACGCAGCCTGGGAGAGTTCCACGCTGCACGCGATCGGTGGCGTGCTCACCGATGACGGGCTCGCCGGGACGAAGACCTGGGCGCACACGCCCGGCGGAGCCGCGCCGTACCTGTTGTTGTTCGATGCCCGGGACGGATCACTTCGAGCGCTCATCGAAGCGTTCGCGCTCGGGCAGCTTCGCACCGCAGCCGTCTCCGGCGTAGCGACCGCTCGGTTGGCCGACCCCGACGCCGGCGAGCTCGCGATCATCGGCACCGGTAAGCAGGCATTGACTCAGGTGGCGGCGGTGGCAGCGGTCCGTCCGCTGCGCCAGGTGCATGCCTACTCCCGGGACCCGGCGAAGGCGTCCGCCTTCTGCCACCAGGTCACAGATCAACTCGCGATCTCGGCGCGGCCGGCAGTCAGCGTTGCCGATGCGGTGCGGGACGCTCCTGTCATCACCCTGGCAACCAGGGCAACCGAGCCGTTCCTGTCTGCCGACCTACCCGCCATAGGGGCCCACATCAACGCGATGGGCGCGGTCACTCCAGAGCGCGCCGAGTTCCAGCCTGACCTGCTGAAGCGTTGCTCGGTGGTGGTGGCGGACAGCGTGGAGCAGGCCCGGCACCTCTCCGCGGAGATGCGTGCGTTCTACGGGCCGGGTCCGGACGCGTGGTCGGCGGTGCGGAGACTCGCCGACCTGGCGCCGGGAGACGTGGCACGCGCAGACGGTCGCGATCTGACCTTGTTCAAGGCGATGGGCGTCGGTCTGTTCGACCTCACGCTGGGTGCGTACTGCCTGCGTCAGGCGGAGGCCAGCGACGTCGGCCTTCCGCTGCCCGCCCCGGTCCGCTCCCGTGCCCGCTTGCACGGCTGAGGTGGCGCATCTCAAGAACCGACCGTACCTGCGGTCACCTACAGAAAGGATCACTGGCTCATGAGCGCGTTGGCAAACGTCATCTCCTATGACCTGGATGAGCGAGACCTCCGTTGGGGACGCGTCCGCGCCGCCATGGGGGAGCAGGGCATCGACCTCCTGATCGTGCTGCCGGAATCTGACGCCACCGACGCACGGTATCTGGCGCAGGAGGCCGGTGCCGTGCTGTTCCCGCTGGAAGGCGATCCGTGGATCGTGATCGGTGGTGAGGACAGCCATCTCGCCCTGACCCGCAAAGCATGGATGGATCAGAGGATCAGCGCGACGGACCAAGGAGTCAACCGGTGGTCCTACGGCAGCGCCGTGGCCGAAAATCTTCGAAAGCTGAAGCTGACCCCCAGCCGCGTCGGCATCGCCGGCCTGGATGGCAGTCTGTACTCGCACGTACGCGCGCTTGACGGATATGCGCTCTATTCCACGGTCACGCGCATTCTGGAGGCCCTGCCAGGTGCGGAGGTGGTCAACGCTGCCCCTCTGATGGCAGGAGTGCGCTACATCAAGAGTGCGGCGGAGATCTCCGCGGTGCGGGCCGGCGTACAGGTGGCAGAGGCGGCGGCGGCCGCGATCGGTGCAGCGTATCGAGCGGGGACGAGCCAGGCCGAGTTGTACCGCGCCGGGTACGCTCAACTGCTCGAACCCGGGGTCGGCGGCCCATTCGGCGGCATGCCGATGCTCGCCTGGTGCCCGGGGCAATGGGGGCAGGTCCGGCCGCGCTTGGTGGGTACTCCGACTGGTCTCGTCGAGGACGGCCTGTGCGTGGCGACCGAGATCATCGCGGTCGTGCGTGGTTGCTTCGCCCAGGTCGCCGAGCCGTACGTGGCCGGTGCGGTGACTGCCGAGCAGCAGGAGGTCTTCGATCTCAACATCGCGGCGTTCGAGGCCGCCTGCCGCGCAATGCGACCGGGGACGACCTGGCGTGAGGTCAAGGAGCGAACGCTGGCCGTGGCAGCGGGCACCGAGTGGAAGATCACCTTCCTCCTGCACGGCGGCGTGGACGGGCCGTTGTTCATCCCCGGGGACCGGCACGAGGACTGGCTCGACGACAAGGTCGAGGCCGGTACGACGCTGATCTGCAAGCCACACGCCTTTCCCGCGGACCAGGATGACCAGATCGCCCGGAGTCACGATGTCACCTGGGGGGACATGGTGGTGGTGCGGGAAGGCGGAGCCGAACGGCTCGGTAGCCGGCCGCAGCAGCTGATCTCGTACTCGTGAGTCCGCATTCACCGGCCGGCGGTTGGACTGGCCACCAGTCAGGCCTCTTCGCGTTCCAGGGCGCGGACCAAGGCCTCGAAGCCGGCGTCGATACCGGCCGCGTCGCCGCTCGTCCGCCACTCGATCAGGAAGCCGCGCAGCGACGCCAGGATGAACTCCGCGACCTCCAGCTTTCGTCGATCCGGCCAGTCCTCGGGGCAGCCGGCCAGCAGGGTGGGCATGTACTGCCTCGACGCCTCCCGCGCGAGCTGCGCATAGCGGGCGGGGTCGTACATCGCCAGGCCGATCGCCTGATCCAGCACCCACGATTCCTCACTGATCAACACCGGCCAGACAGCTCGTACGAACTCCGCCAAGGACAGCCGATCCGGCCCGCCGGTCGCCGCGAGAACGGCACGGCCGATGCGACGATCCCGCAGCTCGAGGACCGCACGGGTGAGGAGGTCCTCGACTCCTTCGAAGTGATACAGCAGCACCTTGTGAGTCGCTCCGGCCGCGCGCGCTGCCCGACGCAGCGAGAAGTCCGCAAGCCCGTTGACCGCGAGATCGTCGGCAACCCGCCCCAGCAACTTCCGTCGCCGCGCCTCGCCCCGCGGCGACCCCACCGACCGCCGATACCCGGGCGCCGCCGGCTCGTCACCACCGAGCCGCTCGCCGCCCGCCCGATCAGCGTCCGCTCGATCCGCCGTCTGGTCGCCCTGAAGAGTCGCGCGACCGGCCGCTGCGGGGTCGTCGGGTGAGGCGTTCACGGTCTCAGCTTCGCCGAGGCGGCGGTCCATGGACAGTTTGCGAACCATGTGGTTCACTTTAGCTCATGGCGAGATCTCGAACTGCAGAGAACGGCGCCGGCGGGCTTCCCCGGCCGGAAGAGCGAGTGAAAGTCCGCTTCCCCAGCGGCGACACCGAGTGCGCGGCCTGGCACTACCCCGGGACGAACGGCGGCTGCGTGATCATGACCGGCGGCCTGGCGGTGACCAAGGAGCCGGGCACCGACAGGTTCGCGGAGCGGTTCCACCAGGCCGGGTTCAGCGTGCTCGCGTTCGACTACCGCCGGCTGGGCGAGAGCGGCGGCCAACCCCGTCAAGTGGTCCGGATCAAGGACGAACTCGCCGACTGGGACGCCGCGATCACCTTCGCCCGGGCGCTGCCGGAGGTCGATCCGACCAAGCTCGCGATCTGGGCCTTCTCCCTCTCCGGCGGGCACATCTTCCGCGTCGCGGCCCGTCATCCCGACCTGGCCGCAGCGATCGCGCAGACCCCGAACGCCGACGGCCCGGCGGCCACCCGGAACGCGACTCGCCACCAGAAGCCGACCGCGCTCCTCCGCACCACCGCGCTCGGCCTTCTCGACGCGATGGGCGGGCTGATCGGACGTTCGCCCCGGCTGTTGCCGCTGGTGGGACCGCCCGGGACCGTCGCACTCCTCACGACTCCGGACGTGCTCGACAACGTCCTCGATCAGGACAACAAGTACCCCGAGTGGCAGCAGACCGTTGCCGCCCGCTCGACCTTCCGCCTCGGTCTCTACCGCCCCGGCCGCGACGCATCCCAGATCCGGTCTCCGCTGCTCGTGGTCGTCGCCGAGCAAGATCGATCAGCACTTGCCGCGCCCGCCGTGGAAGCCGCCCAACGAGCCCCCCACGCGGAGCTCGTCCGAGTCGGCGGGGGCCATTACGCCCCCTTCACCAACGCCCACGAAGAGGTCGTCGCGGCCGAGCTCTCGTTCCTCCAACGCCACCTTGTGCCATGAAGACGATCGAGCTGTCGGCCGGGACCATCGAGTATGAGGACACCGGCGGCACCGGCCCGACGGTCGTGCTCTTGCACGGATTGCTGATGGACGCGTCGCTCTACCACGGCGTGGTCTCCGAGCTCTCGGCCGACCACCGCTGCGTAGTACCGACGTTGCCTCTCGGCGCACACCGGCACGCCATGCACCCGGACGCCGACCTGTCGCTCATCGGGGTCGCCCACTTGGTCGTGGAATTCCTCGAAGTCCTGGACCTCAGCGATGTCGTCCTGGTGGGCAACGACACCGGCGGCGCACTCATTCAGCTGCTCCTCGGCCGAGGCACGAGCGCCCGCGTGGGACGGGTTGTGCTGGTGTCGTGTGAAGCGTTCGACAACTTCCCGGCTCGGGTGACCGGCAAAACCCTGGCGCTCGCGGGCAAGCTCTCGCCGCTGATGTTCGGGCTTTTCATGCAGCAACTGCGACTGAGGATCGTCCGGCGGTCGCCGATCGCGTTCGGCTGGCTGACCCTGCACGGGGACGCCACCACCGCCAAGTGGATCGAGCCGGTGCTGAGGCAACCCGAGATCCGCCGCGACGCAGTACGGCTGCTCCGGGCAGCAGCAGCCCAGGCCGAGCTGCTCGATGAAGCCGCCGAACAGCTGCCGTCCTTCGATCGCCCGGCCCTGGTCGTCTGGGCGGCGAACGACCGCGTGATGCCGCCGGAGCACGGCCAGCGCCTCGCCACCCTTCTCCTCCGGTCGAAGTTGATCGAGGTCGACGACACCTACACCCTCATCGCCCTGGACCAGCCGACCCAGCTGGCTGACCTGATCCGGCAGTTCGCCACGGCCTGGCCCGCACACCGGGCACGCGGCGAGCGCGGCTTCTGCGAGCCGCCACGGCCCTAGCCAGGTTCGGTCGGGGTCACACCATCGCCTGTGCCGCAAGCGGGATCCGGGCCACAAGGTGAAGAGGTGGTCTGCTAGCCGGATCTTAGTTCTCAGCAATTGCGCGATCGAGCGCGATATGCGGCGTGTCACAGCTAAAGTGTCTGTCATGCAGACTACTGAGCCGCCAGGCCCGCGCCCGCAGTATCCGATCGAGGCGGTGGACAAGGCATTCCAGATGCTGAATCTCTTCCGCGATCAGAAACAGGTGCGCCTGGCGGACGTACGTGACGCACTCGGGCTCACCCAGTCGCGCGCGCATCGGCTGATGGCGATGCTCGTGTACCACGGCTTCGCCGAGCAGGACCGGCTGACCCGCACGTACCGGCCCGGTCCCACCCTGGTCGACCTGGGGCTGTCGGTGGTTCGCGGGATGGATATACGCAGCATCGCCCGGCCGGTGCTCGAAGAGTTGGCCGCCGAGGTCGGTGAGACCACAGGCCTCGGTGTGCTGCAGGGCTCGGAGGTCCGTTTCATCGACGGGGTGGAGAGCGAGCTGGCGCTGCGGGTCGCCAATCGGATGGGCAAGCTGCTTCCGGCGCATGCGACGAGCATCGGAAAGGCTCTGCTCGCTGAGCTTCCGGAGGAGACACTCAGGGTGCTCTACCCCAGTGAACAGCTCACCCCGGTGACCACCCACACGATCGCGCGCCGGTCAGAGCTCGAGGAGCAGCTCAAGACCGTGCGCAAGCGCGGCTACGCGGTCAACGCCTCCGAGAGCGAGGAGGGGGTCAGTTCGGTCGCCATGGTGATCCGTGATCCTGCCCGCGGCGCGATCGCGGCCATCAGTATCGCGGCCCCGGTCAGCCGCATGCCCATGAGCCAGGCCAAGACCGTGGCTGAGCGGCTGACCGCCGCGGTCGAGCGCATCAACAAGGCAATCGCCAAGCCGGTCGCCTGATCACTCGTCGATGTGTTGCAGGCGGGTCGTGATGCGCTCGGCGGCGTTGCGGACCGCCTTGGTGACCTTCGTCGTCCTACTCTCCGGGACCCGGGTGGCGAGCGCGGCGATGCTGATCGCGGCCTCGACCTTGTCATCGGCCGACCAGATGGGTGCGGCAACGCCGAGGACGTCGGGGTCCAGTTCTCCGCTGGACAGTGCGAATCCCTGCCGGCGGATCTGCGCGAGCCTGGTGTGCAGTGCGGTGGGGCTGGTGATGGTGTGCCGGGTGAATCGCTTCAGCGGCGCCGCGGCAAGGATCTCGTCAACGTCGGCGGCTGGTGTCCAAGCCAGCAGCACCTCGGCCGCTGCGCCGGCATTGACCGGCATGACGTGGCCCCGCTCGTAGGACAGGCGGATGTGGTGCGTGCTCTCCTCCAACTCGAGACAGACCACCGCAGTGCCGGAGAGACGAGTGAGCAGGACAGTCTCACCGACGTCGTCCGCGAGTTCGCGCATGACCGGCCTGGCGATCTCGGACAGCCCCAAGCCTTTCCGGGCCAGGCGAGCGAGCTCGAACACCCTGGGACCGAGGCGGAAGCCACCGTCGCACTCTTCGATGAAGCCGGAGCTGACCAACCCCTTGAGGTAGCGGTAGCCAGTTGAGCGCGCGACACCGAAGTGCGCAGCGATCTCGCTACCTGACCAGACCAACCTGTCGTCGGAGAACAGTTGCAGGACCTCGAGAGCACGATCCGCGGTGGAGTTGCGGTCGCGGTACCCGCTCGCAGGTCGGTCAAGTTGTCCTGTCATGTAGGACATGTTACCTGGGCCATCGGCTCGGCGTGTAGTGATCGATCCGGGTGGCTACAGGGTCCGGACTCGAAAGCTTGACCACTATCGATGCCGCGCTGGTCACCCCTGAGCACGCCGGCCACCTGAGCTGTCGTTGCCAACGGCCATGTCCTGCAATACAGTCCCTATGTAGCGAGAAATGAAACGAGCACCGTTCCGTCCGAGGAGGGCATGATGCCGTTGCGCCTGAGTTGCTCCGGGTCCGGGACGTCCCCACACGTTCACTGGACATCGCCGTAATGCCTGGCTCGGTAAGGGAGCTCCGATCATGTCGCTTCCGGTGTTGATCGTCGGCGCAGGGCCTGTTGGGCTGACCACGGCGAACCTGCTTGTGTCCCGAGACGTTCCGGTGCTTCTCGTCGAGCGCAATGCCACGACGAGCGACGATGCCAAGGCGATCAGCCTCGACGATGAGTCGCTCCGGACGTTCGACACGATCGGCCTCGCTGACCGAGTGCTCGACATCGTGGTCCCCGGTACTGGCACCCGGTACTTCGATCGCAAGGGTCGGTCGCTGTTCCATGCGGGCGGACCATGGCCGGCCAGGCTCGGCTACCCGATCAAGAACCAGTTCGCCCAGCCGGAACTTGAGAGCATGCTGCTCGGCGCGCTTCGCGACCATCCACGCGCCGACATCCGGTTCGGCACGGAGCTGGTGTCGTTGGCTCAGGAAGCCGGCCAGGTGATTGCCTGCCTGCGTTCGGACGAGACCAATGCACAGGTCGCGGTCAGCTGGGTGCTCGGCTGCGACGGCGGGCGCAGCACCGTCCGCGAACTCACTGGCATCAATATGACCGGGGTCAGCCATGAGGAACCGTGGCTGGTCGTCGATACCACCGGCGACACCCACGACCAGCGGTACGGCATGCACCACGGCAATCCAGCCCGGCCAACCGTGATCGTCGCCGGTCGCGGAGGAAGGTGCCGGTACGAGTTCCTGCTGCAGCCTGGCGAGGGTGCGGCACGCAGTACGCCCGACTTCGCGCTCATCACGAGGCTTCTGGCGCCGTACCGTGCCATCACACTCGAACAGGTCGAGCGGGCGACGATCTACACCTTCAACTCCGTCGTGGCCGACCAGTGGCGCAGCGGCAGGTGCCTGCTGCTGGGAGATGCCGCTCACATGATGCCGCCGTTCGCCGGCCAGGGCCTCAATTCCGGCGTTCGGGACGCGGCCAATCTCGCCTGGAAGATCGCGGAGGTGTGGCACGGCCGAGCCGGTGAGCAACTGCTCGACACCTACGAGTCGGAGCGACGCTCACATGCTGCCGCCATGGTCCGGTTCTCCGCCCGGCTCGGCACCGTGGTCATGACCACGAGCAAGAATCGTGCACGCATACGCGATCTGCTCGTTCGAGCGCTGCTGCGCACGGCGCGTGGTCGCCGGTACCTCACGGAGATGCGGTTCCGGCCACCAGCGCGACACACCGCTGGTCTGGTGTTACCAGGCGGCGAGGGACTGACCGGCACGCAGCTACCAGCGTTTCAGGTTCTCGTGCCTCCCGGACTGCGATCCGTCCCGGTCGACGGCGTACTCAGGCAGGGCTTGTCGGTGCTGGGGATCGACGTACCGCGGGAGAGTTGGCAGCGGATCGAGGACCTGCTGCGACCCTGGGCGCCGCGCCGGATCGATGTCGCGATCGGTCATCGGCTACCTGCCCAGGCGCTCGGCGGCCTCGTCGACGTCGCCGTCGCCGCCGACCGATCGATCGACGGCGAGTTGGCTGCTGTTCGCGGCCGATTCCTGCTCGTCAAGCCCGACCGCTACATCGCAGCCGTGTTCGATGCTGCGGACGAGGTGCTGGAACTACTGCGAACGAGATATCCCGTCATCAAGGAGGACAGTATGGGCATCACTGGCCTGGGGCACACCGGATTCTGGGTCGACGACCTGGCGACGATGCGCGACTTCTACCATCGCGTGCTCGGACTGACCATCACCGACGAGGACGAGGAGCGAGGGATCGTCTTCTTCTCCGCGCGCCCCGCCGAAGAGCACCACGAGTTCGTGCTCCAGCGCGGACGCACCGCACCACCGGGTGCGAAGCTGACGCACCAGGTGTCCTGGCGAGTCGATTCGCTGGAGACGATCCTTGCCTTCCACCAGCGGTTCCGGGAGGAGGGCGTCGAAGTGCAGCAGGAAGTGACCCACGGCAACGCGATCGGGATCTACTTCTTCGATCCGGAGGGCAACCGCAACGAGGTGTACCTGCGGATCGAGAAGGATGTGCGGCAACCGTTCCGTAAGACCCTGAACCTCGACCAGGACGCGGCCGGTGTCCTTGCCGAAGCTCAGCGGTTGCTCACCGATGGCGGCCCCAACTACCAGGCGGTGCAGTAGCCATGCGCCTGTCCACTGTACGGTTGCCGGCCGGCGGCACCGCGGCAGCGCGTTACGACGGGGACGATCTGGTTCTGCTCCAGTACGACGATGTCGGCGCACTGCTTGCCAGCGGCAAAGACTGGATGGAATGGGCGGCCAGGGCGGATGGGGACCGTCTGCCACTGGCGGGCGCGTCGCTCGCTCCGGTAGTGCCGCACCCGAACAAGATCATCTGCCTGGGATTGAACTATGCGTCGCACATCGCCGAGATGGGCCGGCCCACGCCGCAGTACCCGACCCTGTTCGCCAAGTACGACGGTTCCCTGATCGGTGCGAATGACGCCATCCTGGCCCCGGCGGTCAGCGATCAGCTCGATTGGGAGGCGGAGCTGGGCGTCGTCGTCGGACAGTCGGCCCGGCACGTCGTACCGGCCGACGCGCTGGCTCATGTCGCCGGCTACACCGTCGTCAACGACATCACGGTGCGCGACTGGCAACACCGGACACGAGAATTCCTGGCCGGCAAGACGTTCGAGTCCACCACGCCGGTCGGCCCCGCATTGGTCACGCCGGACGAACTGCCCGCCGGCGCATCGGGTCTGGACATCAGCTGTCAGGTCGATGGTGTCGTGATGCAGCACTCCACCACAGCCGACCTGTTGTTCAGCGCCGCCCACATCATCGCCTACGTCAGCACAATCATCACTCTGCTCCCAGGCGACGTGATCGCCACCGGGACTCCTGGCGGTGTCGGCGCCGGACGCGATCCTCAGATCTTCCTCGCTCCCGGACAAGAAGTCGTCACCCGGATCGAAGGCATCGGCGAACTCCGCAATACAGTCACCGCTGATCTCGCGACACCGCCGGGATAACCACGCCCGTGCACACGTACGGATGGTGAACTGATCGAGGTGTTTGTGGCGGCCCACGCGACTCGAGTCATCGGACATCGGAGCACGGTCCGGCCACAACCCGTCGAGGAGTACGTCGCGGTGCAGCCGCCCGATGCGGCCGGAGGCTCGAGCGGCTGCTCCCTGAGGCTTCAGGGTTCCCCCTGAGTCGTACGTCGTCCAGGCGAGGTCGGTGTAGGTCGCCGTACCGCGCCTGAGGTAGGGCCGTACCGCGCCTGAGGTAGGCAAGTGCCGTCGGTTGCCCGACGCGGTGGAGGGGTGGTTTTCGCGACGCTTTTGGCACATCGATCGCGACAGGAGAAACCGACTATGAATGCCTTGATTTACAGGGGAGACCGGGTCGCCGGCTGGTTGAGCCGGCACAGCGTCGATATCTTGCGGGTCAGCCTCGGACTGACCTTCCTCGGGTTCGGCGTACTCAAGTTCTTTCCGGGGGTGAGCCCGGCGGAGGCGCTGGTGATGCGCACCATCGACACGCTCACTCTCGGAATCGTCAGCGGGCGGAACGCCGTCCTGCTGGCCGCGCTGCTGGAGTGCTTCATCGGGCTCACCCTCGTCACCGGCAAGCTGCTGCGGACCGGGCTGCTGGTGCTCGGGTTCTCGCTGCTGGGGATCATGTCGCCGCTGGTGCTGTTCTTCGGCGACCTGTTCCCGGGCACGCCGACGCTCGAGGCGCAGTACGTGCTGAAGGACATCGTGCTGGCGGCCGCCGGACTGGTGATCGCCGCGAAGGCCCTAGCCGCGTCACCACTGCGACTGCGGGCTTGAGGAGTCACCACCGCAACTGCGGGCGAGTGACAAGCGCCGCCCGGTGCTGCTGCTCGCGGTGGTGCTGGCCGGGAACGAGCAGGCCCTGACCGGCACTAGTTGCGCACGGACCCGCACTCCAAGAAGCAGGGCTGCCCCAGCATCAGTGCGGGTTCGGGATGCCAGGGCCGGTGCTCGGTGCGCTGGTCGCGCAACGGCAGGTTCGAGTGCAGCAGCGCGATGCAGTACAGGAGCGGGTCGCGGCTGGCGCGGATGATCTGGCGCGGGTCCTGGCCCGGGTACACCGGTACGGCGTAGTGGTGGTTGCGGTCGCGCCGGCTGCGCGCGACGAAGGCGTGCGTCTCGCCGTCGTACTTCGCGTCGAGCGCGATCTGTGTGAGTTCGGTTCGTGTGGGCATCTGCGGCTCCCCAGCGTGGTGACCGATTGGGTGACGGCAGGCGTTGTGGGCCTGCCGGCAACTGCCGGCAAGCCAGGCCGCCCTAGAGCTCCGCGCGTGTTCCTTCTGAAGAGTTGTGCGGCGAAATAGGGACCGCCCGGGCGGTGTTTGCCCGGGCGGTCCGCGTCGTCCAAGTTCAGAAAGAACTCGGGTGGAGGGAGGGTGGGGAGCCCGCGAGCTCTCGGGCCTGCCGGAGGATCCTGCCGACCAGCGCCATGATGATCAGCGCGTTGACCGCGTGCAGGCCGGCCGTCCTACCACCTCCAATCTCGTCGAACGCACTGGCGATCGCCCGGATCGGCGTCACGATCCGACCGGGGCCGGGGCCGGGGCCGGGGTCGATGTCTCGGCGTCGCGGGCGGACAGGTACGCGTCGGGCCGCCCTTCGACGTGCAGGTTTGGCACCCAGCGCTCCAGCGGACGGGGTAGCCACCAGTTGCTCCGGCCGAGCAGCCGCATCACCGCCGGGACCAGCAGCATTCGGACGATCGTCGCGTCCACCAGAATCGCGGCCGCCATGCCCACCCCGAAAGACTTGATGGTCACGTCGTCGAGCGCGATCATCGCCGCGAAGACCAGGAACATGATGGTTGCGGCGGCAGTGATCACCCGGCCGGTTCCGGCCAGCCCGGTGAGGATGGCCTGGCCGTTGTCCCGGGTGCGCACCCATGTCTCGCTCATCCGGCTGATCAGGAAGACCTCGTAGTCCATCGAGAGCCCGAACAGCAAGGCGAACATGATCACCGGAACGTAGCCCGCCATCGGCGCCGGCGAGTCGATGCCGATCAGTTGGCCAGCCCAACCTCCTTCGAGGAAGAACGCCAGTACGCCGTACGCGGCCGCCACGGAGAGCAGGTTCATCACCGCCGCGGTGACGGCGATCACGACGCTGCGGAACGCCACGAGCAGGAGGAGCACCGACGTGATGACGACTCCGCCGATGAGATACGGCAGCCGGTCGACGATCGATGAGTTGACGTCGATCGTGGTGGCGGTCCTCCCGCCGACGTGTGCCTGCGTACCTGTGTCTTCGACGGCGGCCGGGATCACGGTGTCCCGGACCGAGTGCACCAGGTCCACGGTGGCGCTGTCTTGTGGTCCCGTGGTGGGCACGACCGTGATCAGCGCGGTGTCGCCGGCCGCGTTGACCACCGGCGGCGACACCGCGGCGACGCCGGCTGCCGCCTGGAGCTCAGCGTGCAGCCGCTTGAGGGCCATCTCGCCCTCAGCCCGCCCGAGGTCCGCGACCACCAGTAGCGGACCGCTGGTGCCCGGACCGAAGCCCTCGGCCAGCATGTCGTAGCCCTGCCGGTTGGAGGTGTCCTCGGGGGCGTTGCCCGCGTCGGGCATGGCGAACTGGACCCCGAGGAAGGGAACGGCGAGTACGACCAACAGGGCGATGGCACCCGCAGAGGCGAGCGCGCTGTGCCGCTGCACGAGCCGACTCCAGCGCACCCAGCCGACCGCCGGGACCACGTGGCCGTCGGCGGAGACCCGTACGACACGGCGTCGCCCCAGCGGCAGTCGCAACCGGTCGATCGACCCGCCCAGGTACCCCAGCAACGCGGGGAATAGCGTCAGAGCGGCGAGCATTACGACGAGTATCGCCACCATCGTCACGACAGCGGTGCCGTTCATGATGGACAGTCCCATCGCGAAGAGTCCGCCCATGCTCACGAGCACCGTCCCACCGGCGACCAGGACGGCCCGACCTGCAGTGTCGAGTGTCGCCACTGTGGCCATCTCCTGATCGAGCCCTACGGCCCGCCACTCCCGGAACCGGGTCACCATCAGCAGCGCATAGTCGATGCCCACGGCAATGCCGAGCATCGCCCCGATGAGCGGCGCGAAGTCGGGCACATCCACCACCGCCGCCACCAGGCCGACCAGGCTGGAGCTCACCAGCAAACCACCGACCGCCAGGACCAGGGGCAGCCCGGCTGCCACCAGCGACCCGAACGTGATCAGCAGGACCACGGCGGCCGCGAGCAGCCCCAGCATCTCGGTGCTGCTGCCCTGCGGCGCTTCTGCCAGCTGAACCGCCCGGCCGGTGAGGGCGATCTCCAGGCCTTCGCCCTCGGCCTCGTCAGTGGCAGCCAGCAGCTTCCCGGTGTCCTCGACCGGCATGTCGTTGGGGTTGGTGACATCGAGATAGACGCGTGCGACCAGCGTCCTGCCATCCGGTGAGACCGCAGTACGGGTGACGTACGGATCCTCGACCTCCGCGACGTGTGGCATGCCGTCCATCTGTCTGAGGAGCGCCTCGATCCGGTCTCGGACCTGACTGCCGGCCACGTCATCAGCGCGGACCACCACATCGACGCGGTCGCCGGCCTGAGCCGGGAATCGCTCGTTCAGCAGTGTCTGTGCCTGCTCGGAGTCCGATCCGGGCAGGGACGCGCCGTTGACATTCTCGTCGCCGAACCCTGCCGACAGACCGATGGCGAGGCCGAGCCCGAGGAGCCAAGCCAGGAGCACCATCCCTCGCCGGCGGAAGGACAGGCGTGCCAGCCGTCCCAACGGTCCGGGGCGCACCGGTTCGGCACCGGTGTGGCGATCGTCGGGCAGGTACGTGTCGGTCATGAGGGCCTCCGTTGGTGATGCAACGGAGTCGATCGTCGCGTCGACAAGGAGGCCGGGTCGTCCGTTTGACGACGACACCATCTACGCAGTTCGACGTAGACGTGCCGCGGTCGGACCGCGCTCCTCGTCGTAGTCGCCCGCGCAGCTGACAGCACTCCATGCCGCGGCCGGAAGACCTATGATCGCGACATGCAAGCCCGCGCTGCCTCGTTACACCTGCCTGCGTTCGCGCTGGACTTGTTGATCGCGCTCTTCATCACTGTGATGCAGGTCCAAGGCACCCTGGCCAAAGTGGCAGCGGATCCCGAATCGGTGCTACGGCCCCTCGCGGACCTCGGCCACCTCGGATACATCCTGCTGATCGCAAGTGGCGTCGTCGTTGTCCTGCGGCGCCAGTTCCCGGTGGCGGTCGTCGCGATCATCGCGCTCACCAGCCTGATCTACTACACCCTGGACTTCCCGGACGGGCCCGGCTGGCTCGGGCTCTTCGTCGCCCTCTACACCCTCACTGCGTATGGCGACGGCCGCTGGTCGCTGGCGATCGCCGGGGCCGTGATCGCGGTGCTAGCCGTCGATTGGCTCGTCGCCGCAGCCAACGTCGAGCCACGGGCCGCCATCGGGTGGGTGTTCTTCCGGATCGGGGCGTCGGTGATGAGTGCCGCCCTCGGCGAGTCGGTCCGGACCCGACGCGTGATCGCTGCCGACGCACTGGAGCGAGCCGAGCTGGCTGAACGAACCCGCGAGGAGGAAGCACGGGCCCGGGTCGACGAAGAACGACTCAGGATCGCACGCGAGGTCCACGACACCGTCGCTCACGCCATCGCCATCATCAACGTTCAGTCCGGCGTCACAGCCCACCTATTCGACAAACGGCCCGAACGGACACGCGAGGCACTCGAGGCCATCGAGAAGACCAGCTCCCAGGCGCTGCGCGAGATGCGGTCGATCCTCGGTGTGCTCCGCGATGCCCACGACGGGCGAGTGCCGCACCCGGGCCTCGGACAGATCGACGAACTGATCGCACAGGCACGCCACGCCGGACTCGACATCAAGCTCGAGAGTGCGCCGGCGACCGAGGCACTGCCCAGCGCGGTAGACAGTGCGGCGTACCGAATCCTTCAGGAGTCGATCACCAACGTGATCCGCCACGTCGGTTCGACCCGCGTGACAATCAGGCTCGTCTATGGAGTCGACTCCCTCGAGTTGTGTGTGACCAACGAGCGTGGCGATACCTCCCACGATGGCGGGACATCCGCCGTACCCGGGCGTGGGATCACAGGCATGCGCGAGCGGTGTTCACTCCTGGGCGGCGACCTCGACGCCGGGCCGAGAGCTGACGGCGGGTTCGCGGTGAGCGCACGACTACCCTTTGCGCCGGTGGGAGGAGCGGGCCATTGAACACGTCCTTCGACGACATCCCAATCAAGGTGCTACTCGTCGACGACGAGGGTCTGGTGAGATCAGGCTTCAGGTTGCTCCTCGATGCCGAGGACGGCATCGAAGTGGTAAGCGAAGCCACCAACGGCGCTCAGGCTGTCGAGCAAGCCCGAGCCACCCGGCCCGACGTCGTACTGATGGACATCCGGATGCCGAAGATGGATGGCATCGAGGCCACCAGGCAGATCGCCACGACACACGGACTCGAGCACGTCCGCATCCTCATCCTGACCACCTACGACACGGACGCGTACGTCTTCGAGGGACTCCAGGCCGGCGCCAGTGGGTTCCTGCTGAAGGACGCCGGCCCCGCCGAGCTCCTCCACGGCATACGCGTTGTCGCCGCGGGAGACTCGCTGCTCGCACCGCGAATCACCCGCCGCCTCATCTCACAGTTCACCGCCCGACGAACAGCCAGCAAGACGGCCGAGGAACGGCTCGCGGTGCTCACCGAACGGGAACGAGAAGTCGTGGCCCTGGTCGGTCAGGGCATGAGCAACGACGAGATCGGCGCCGAGCTGTTCCTCAGCCCAGCCACCGCACGCACCCATGTCAGCCGCGCCATGGTGAAACTCGGTGCCCGCGACCGTGCGCAACTGGTGGTCATCGCCTACCAGACAGGACTGGTCAGCCCCCAACCTTGACCACCAGGATCGTCGGCCGACGGAGTTGCCGGCCGCTCCGATTCGAGGAGGTCCCGCCGGAAACATCCGCGAGTGCACTGGTCGCGAATGGCCAGCCGGAGGAGTTCGTCACCGCTCTGATGGCCAGATCCGCGCGCGGAGTGGGGGCAGCCGGCGACCGCACCGACCAGGTACGCCGGCTTATCGGCTGTTCCGATCGCACCTTCGCCCGATGGGTCGCCGACCATGCGGCTACGTTTCGGCGGTTGAGCTCATAACCATCTACAGCCGCATGCCCACGAAAGTCGCGAGGTCCGGTGTCTGTCCCACCCCCTCGCTGCAGTGGCATTCGCGTACCCGCGGACCAGCTAGCGTGTCGTGCTGCGGAGGGGTGAGCGGAGCAGCGGGATGAAGCACAGCGAGGCGATGACAGACGCACAGACCAGCGCCGAGCGGAGTCCGGCGACTTGTCCGATGAACCCGCCCAGCAACGCTCCGCCAGGCAATGCTCCCCAGGACACGAATCGATGCACCGCCGTGGCGCGCGCACGCATCTCAGGACTGCTGTAGCGCTGCCTCAGCGTGACTGCGTTGACGCCGAAGCACCCTTGCCCTATCCCGACGATGAACACGCCGGCGGCAACGACTGCCAACGCAGGTCGACCGAACGCCAACGCTGAGACGAGGATGCCTCCTACCGACGGGATCGCTGCCCAGATCAGGGCTGGGCCCATACCGACGCGGCTGTTGAAGCGACTCGAAAGGAGGCTCCCCAAGGGAAATCCGATGCCACCGATGCCGATGGCAAGACCGACCTCGGTCGGACCGGCGTGCAGGGGTCTGGATGCCGAACAGGACGAGCAAGGTCTCGAACATGGCCGCGCCTAGGTTGTAGGCCGCACCAGTCCACATGATGGCCCGCAGTACCGGACTACGGCGCACATATCGCATCCCCTCCCAAACAGCCCGCCGGGTGGCAATCCGAGGGATAGGTGCCGGGTCTCGGGTCCGGGCGCTCGCACGACCAACCAGAATGAGCGCGAGGGATATCACACTGGCGACATAGGTCATCACGTCGAGGACCAATGCACCGCGGAGGGTCAGCAATCCGATCGCCAGTCCACCGACCGCCGGCCCGATCAGCAAGGACAGCGATTCCGACAACGTGAGTCGGGTGTTGGCCCCGTGCCACAGGCCTTCCTGCGAAACGATCTCGGGAACGAACGACTGATACGACACCTGAAAGAAGACCGTTGCGACGCCGACGGCGGAGACCGCGATCACCAGCAGCCAAAGGTCCGCTGCGCCCAGGCCGATTGCCATCACTACGAGGGCGATGGCGAGGCCCCGAACGATGTCTGCGGCGAGCATCGACCGGGCGAGCCCGAGCCGTCCGACCCACACACCGGCCTGTAGCCCGATCAGGAGGAAAGGGATGCGCAGACATGCGCCCAGGAGCCCTACGTCAGCCGGGGTTCCGTGTGCGAACGTGACTGCCACCAGCGGTAGCGCTATCAGCGTGATCTGATCACCGATGAGGCTGGCACTTTGACCGGCCCATAACAGATGGAATGACCGCCCGAACGTCGGCTTCAGTGCTTGGGAGGTCGAGGTCATCCGACCAGCGGCGCAGTCAGGCCGTCAATTGGAAGCCGCGACCGACCGGACTCGTTCTCGATCTGCAGTCCTTCCCTGGCCCAGTACTCGAAACCGCCGATCAGCTCTCGAACCGAGTAGCCGAGCTGACTCAGTACCAACGCAGCTTTGGTGCTGCCATTGCAGCCAGGACCCCAGCAGTAAACGATCACGTCGGCGTCGCGGGGAACCTCCACCGCCGCCCTCAGTTCCAACTCATCTCCGGGGATGTGGACGGCTCCCGCGATCCGGCCTTGCTTCCATGAGGCGAGGCTGCGGACGTCGATCACCAGCGGCCGAGCCCCGCCGCCGCGAAGTGTTGCGAGGTCTGCGGGGTCGATCTCGTAGCGGAGCTTGGCGGCGAAGTGCTCAGAGGCACTGACAGCGTGAGTGGTCATGACTCAATCGTCGGCGCTGGCTCCACCCGACCACAGGCAAATATCCTGGCGCTCGCGAGGGCTGACCGATAATATCGAGGAAGAATCCTCAGCTAAGCAGGAGATCCCTTGTTACGCCTGGACGAGACCGACAGTCGCATCCTCGAGGTGCTTCAAACCGACGGGCGGATCTCGATGACCGAGCTCGGACGGGCGATCTCGCTGTCCGCAGCCGCCACCACCGAACGGGTCCGGCGGCTGGAAGAAGCCGGAGTCATCGAGGGCTACCGCGCGTCCATCAACACGGAAGCCCTCGGCTACGGCATCGCCGCGTTCGTGCGACTCAAGTACCCGCACGGCAACTACAAGCCGATGCACGACCTGCTCGCCACGACTCCCGAGGTCACGTCAGCTCATCACGTCACCGGAGCCGACTGCTTTGTCCTCCAGGTGATCGCGCACTCGATGGCTCATCTCGAACAGGTCACCGGACGTCTGGCTGGGCTCGGATCCATCACCACCAGCATCGTCTACTCCAGCGCGCTGGAACCTCGATCGATCAAGCCGTACACGCCCAAAGGCACCGAACCTCCGGCACTGAGAAGGCTGGGATAGGTCCGACTCCTCTTCCAGAACGTCGAGGACAGCTTCGTCGGCTCCGACCCGACCGGGTGGCGCCCGTCACCCCGCCGTACGCGTCGTCCTCGACCAGCTCGCCGAAGCAGCGCGACAGAGGCGCCCAGTCCGCGCGTCCTCCTCAAGACGACCGGCTCGAGGTGAACGGCGCCCAGCTGGCTGACGGCATCGCCAACGCCTTCGACCGCGCAGAGCGGCGCCGCAACGGCGGCCCGGCCGAGGGCGACACGTCTAGCAGAGACCGTGGCCACCGCTCAGTGTCGTCTTCCATGCAGGACAGCGCTCCTGATTTATAGGACGCCATTCTTGCCTCAGGATAGTTCTGCATGCTAGAAGTATTGTCTGATGACCGAACAACTGAGGAGCGTGCGCATGGCGGATCGACGCCGGTCGAAGGCAGTGGTCTTCACCGAGTTTGGGTCGCCTGACGTGCTCCGGTACGTCGATGTCGAGGAGCCGCATCCCGGGCCCGGGGAGGTGCGCATCGGTGTGCGCGCCGCGGGCGTGAATCCGCTGGACGTCAAGGTCCGCCGGGGCGTGATGGAGGCGATGTTTCCCACGGCCCTGCCTCACGTTCTCGGGATGGAGCTGGCAGGCGTCGTCGACGAGATTGGTGAAGGCGTCGACGACTGGAAAGTAGGCGACGAGGTCGTTGCCTGGCCGAAGAATGGCTCGTACCGTGAGTTCGCCATCGCAGACAGCCTCATTCGAAAGCCCGCGAAGGTGCCATGGGAGGTTGCGGGTGCCATCGGGATCGCTGCCGAGACTGCGGCGCGCGCACTTGACCTACTCGCTGTCGCCCCTGGCGGAACGCTCCTCGTTCATGCTGCGGCCGGCGGCGTTGGGTCGGTCGCCGCGCAAATCGCCAAAACGCGGGCTATCAACGTCATCGGGACGGCTGGCGTCGCCAATCACGACTACCTGCGCGCTCTTGGCGTGACGCCCGTGACTTATGGAGTCGGCCTCGCCGAGCGCGTACGATCTGTCGCCCCCGACGGCGTGGATTGGGCGTTCGACTGTGCGGGGCGTGACGCGTTACCCGCGTCGATCGAGCTGACCGGCTCGCCCGAACGCGTGTTGACGATCGGCGACCGCAGTGCCCCCGAGTACGGAGTGTCGTTCTCCCTCATGCCCGCGAACCCGCGCCGAGACGTCGTGGTGGACGCGCTCGCAATGGTCCTCGAAGGAACGCTGCAGCTGAACATCGAGCGCGCATATCCGCTCTCCGAAGCGGCGGCCGCTCACGGCCACAGCGAGACCGGTCACCTGCGGGGGAAGATCGTGCTCATTCCCTGACGGAGTTGGTAGCTTCGCGTTGATCTCTCTGTCCGTGGTGCTGGGCCATCAATCTGTCTTCGTGGTGCAGATCGGCGCTGGCTGAGTAGGATATTGTGCGTACGTCGTACGACACGAGGAGCAGATTTTATGAGTCCGGGGTCTTCCAACCTGGCGCGACGCCGCCGGCGGCTGGCGACCGAGATCAAGGATTTGCTGCGGGAGTTGAGCAACGAGCTGTCGTTGCTCAACCACCAGGTCGGCGCGCACCTAGAACTGAAGGACGTCGACCTGGACTGCCTTGAGCTCATCAGCCGGTACGGCCCGATGAGCCCGAGCACCGTGGCAAGGCGGGCGGGGCTGCATCCGGCGACGATGACGGGCGTGCTCGACCGCCTGCAACGGGGCGGCTGGATCACCCGCGAGCGCGACCCGGAGGCCACCGACCGCCGTGCCGTTACTGTGCGCGCCCTCCGCGACCGCAATGCCGAGGTCTTCCACCTCTACTCGGGCATGAACAGCACGATGGACAACGTCCTGGCGGACTACTCCGAGGGCGACCTGGAGCTCCTCGTCGACTTCCTCCAACGCACTACCACCGCTGGCCAGTCCGCCACTGCGACGCTCGCTGAGGCCGAAGCCTAGCTCTCGGGCCACTCCAGGCCTCCAGAGATTACTTGGCGATCGCCGCAGGTGGAGGGTCTCACGCTGCTGTCCCTGTCGGAGACTCTGGGTCAAGGTGATCGTGGCCAGGGAGCTGCCTCGCCGGGTTCGGTCACGCTGCTGACTCCTCACCACCTCCGAGTCTGGCGGCCGGGAGGAGCCGTACGTCACGCTTGTGTGGAACGGGGTCCGTCGAGGGACAAATCGCCAACGGGAGTCCCGGACTCGAGGTGCGGCAGCTGAGCATGCTCTTGCGGGATCTCCTTGCCGTCGCGAGCGACCTCGTCCTGTCGTTCGGTACAGCCGGACCGGAGCGGCGGAGATCCCGGCGGTGGTATCCGCACTCTATTACACGAGATCCATAACTTATCAATAGCATATGTGCTCGAACGTCGCCGTGATCCGTCGGAGGTCATCCACGACAGGCGACGACTCCGAGGACTGGATCGTCGAGGACGCCGCCCTCCGGCGCGCTTGCTGATGCTGAACAGAGATGATACGGTTCCCATATTATCTCTCGTGCAAATTTTCGGCATCAGGGTGGGCAGCGGAAGGAAGCGTCCCGCAGAGGGAAGCAGCGACGACCCGACCGCCAGACCTTCCCGTACGCGAAGGAGCAGTAACATGAACACAACGTTGCACGTCGTTCTCTGGATCGCCCAAGGCTTCCTTGCCTTCTTCTTTCTCGCGGGTGGAGCCCCGAAGGTGCTCGGCCGCGGCATCGACCGCTGGACCGGGTTCGCCGACCTGCCCCGCGCCCAGGTGATCCTCGTTGGCGTCGCGGAGGTCCTCGCCGCCGTGGGTCTGGTGCTGCCCAAGGCGACCGGAACGCTGCCGTGGCTGACCCCGCTGGCGGCCATCGGCCTCGCCGTCATCAGCCTGATGGCCGCTGGGTTCCACGTGCGCGCCAACGAACACCTCAACGTACTCGAGACAACACTCCTGGCTTGCATCGGCGCGGCGATCGCTATCGGCCGCTGGGACCTCATCGACTCAAGCGCCGATGTCTCGCCGTTGACGCTGGTCGTGGCTCTCTGCCTGCTGGTCCCTGCGGCCATCATCAACGTCATCGTCCTCTACTCGGGCAATGGCGAGCAGGCTGAGCCGGCGAACAGCAGTTCCGGACAGGTTGACGGAGCCCGGCAGCCCGTCGGGTGATGACGCTGCCTGCGGTCCACCCATAACCAGAGGCAGCGATGGCGAGGCGGACCACTCCCTGCTTGAGACCGGCTTGAGCCGGTCTCAAGCAGGAGGATCGGGCCTAGGCTGAGGCATGGCCGAGTCGAGGCCTGCGGCGGTTCGTGGGCGGTTGCCGGCTGAGCTGACGAGTTTCGTGGGGCGGCGTCGTGCGCTGGCGGACACGAGGCGGTTGCTGTCAAGCAGCCGCCTGCTGACGCTGACCGGAGTCGGGGGGGTCGGCAAGACGCGCCTGGCGCTGCGGATGGCGGCAGAGGTACGACGGACGTTCGGAGACGGAGTCTGGTTCGTCGAGCTGGCCGCATTGCGGGACCCGGCGCTGCTCGGACTCACCCTGGCGCAGAGGCTCGAACTGAGCCGCGTGTCGGCGAACCCGACGGCCGACCTGGCGGAGTACCTGGAGGATAGGCACCTGCTCCTGGTGCTCGACAACTGTGAGCAGGTTGCCGAGGCGTGCGCCGTACTGGTGAGCAAGCTACTTGCGGCCGCGCCGCAGCTGCGGATTCTGGCGACCAGCCGGCACGTGCTCGGCGTGGAGGGGGAGCAGGTTCTGTCGGTGCCCCCGTTGTCAACGCCACCCGTGGAAGCGCCGGTCGCCGACGCCGGCCAGTACGAGTCGGTGGTGCTCTTCGCCGACCGGGTCCGCGCGGTGCTGCCGGAGTTCGTGATCGGCGAGACCAACCGGGCCCAGGTGATCGAGGTGTGCCGGCGGCTGGACGGCGTGCCGCTGGCTCTCGAGCTCGCGGCGGTCTGGATGCGGACGCTGTCGCTGTCGCAGATTCTCGATCGGCTCGAGGACCGCTTCCGGCTGCTCGCGACTGGACGGCAAGCCCGACCAGCCAGGCAGCGGGCGCTGGACGCAGCTGTCGGCTGGAGCTATGACCTCTGCTCGCCGGCCGAGCGGATGCTGTGGGATCGGCTGTCGGTCTTCGCCGGCGGCTTCGACCTGGAGGGCGCGGAGGAAGTGTGCTCGGGAGACGGCATCCCATGTGACGCGGTGCTCAACCTAGTGGCCGGACTGGTGGACAAGTCGATCATCACCCGCATGATGGGTACCGCCCACACGGCCGCCTGGTACGACATGCTCACGACGATCGGTCAGTACGGCGGGCTGCGGCTCGCCGAGGCCGGGCAGACACGTGAGTTCCGGTTCCGGCACCGCGACTACTACCGGTCGCTGGCGGCTCGCTGGGAGGCGGAGAGCTTCGGCCCGCGGCAGGCCGACTGGTACCTGCAGCTGCGTCGCGAGCACGACAACCTCCGCGCCGCGCTCGACTTCTGCCTGGCCGAGCCGGGCGAAGGTCCGGCCGCGCTGGAGATCGCGGCGCCGATCTGGATGTTCTGGTTCGCCGGCTTCCTGCGGGAGGGCCATCGATACCTCAGCCGGGCGATCGACGCGGCGCCGGAACAGACACCGACCCGGGCGAAGGGCCTGTGGGCGGGCAGCTACCTGGCCTCGTTCCTGGATGAGGCCGAGCAGGCGACCCGGCTGCTGACCGAGTACGAGGAGCTTGCCGAGCGGTACGACGACGATCACATGCGGGCTCGGATCGCCGAGCTGTCGGGTCACATGCTGATCCTGCAAGGTGATCTCGTCGGAGCCGTCGCCCAGCTCGAGCGCGGTCTGGTCGGACACCGCGCGGTCGGGGACGTGCAGGGCGAGTTCGACGTTCTGATCTTGTTGTCTGCGGCAACCTTCTTCCTCGGCGATCCTCGGGTCGAGGACTTCGGCCGGCAGGCGTACGAGCTGACCGAGTCCCGTGGCGCGGACTCGGCGAAGGGGTACGCCCTGTGGACTATCGGCCTCGTCCAGTGGCGGGATCACAACCAGTTCGACAAGGCGACGCTCTCCCTGCGGGAGTCGATCCGGCTGTGGCAGCCGGTGAATGACCGGACCGGGATGGGCTTCAGCGTGCAGGCGCTGTCGTGGTGTGCCGGGTCGGATGCGCCCGACGAGCGTGCGGCCCGGCTGATGGGCGCCTCCCGGGCGGTGTGGCGGTCGAATGGTGCGTATGTCGTCGGGATGACGCCGTACAGCCAGTTCGACGATCAGACCGAGCAGCGGATCCGGTCGACGGTCGGTGACGAGGTCTTCGACGCCGCTTTCGCGCAGGGCGCGGCGTACTCGTTCGAGCAGGCGGTCGCGCTGGCGCTGGGGGAGGAGACCGAACGTGACGGGGCCGCGAAGCCTGGGATGGCCGGGCGCCTGACGCGGCGGGAGCTCGAGATCGCGGGGCTGGTCGGTGAGGGCCTGAGCAACCGGGAGATCGCCGCCCGCCTGGTCATCTCGCAGCGCACCGCCGAGACCCACGTCGAGCACATCCTCACCAAGCTCGGCTTCAGCTCCCGCGCCCAGATCGCCCGCTGGGTCACCGACCACCTCGAGCGCTAGTTTTGCCAGATCTTTCGGTAAGTACGTAGCCAAATCCGTAGGTGTACCGATGTTCGGGCGGCGCCGCACCGGGATCGTTACTGACAACGTTGTCCCACCCACGTTGCCGAGGTGCCCGATGTCTGCCGAACCGACCTGCCCGCCACTCTCGGGCAGCACCCACGACTGGTGGCGGAACGCGGTCATCTACCAGGTCTACCTGCGCAGCTTCGCCGACTCCGACGGTGACGGTATCGGCGACCTCGACGGCGTCCGCGCCCGATTGCCGTACCTGCGCAGTCTGGGCGTCGACGGGCTGTGGCTCAACCCGTTCTACCCCTCACCGCAGCACGATCACGGGTACGACATCTCCGACTACCGCGGCGTGCATCCGGAGTACGGGACGCTCGAGTCCTTCGACCGGCTGATCCGGGATGCCCACCGGCTCGACCTCAAGGTGATCGTCGACGTCGTACCGAACCACTGCTCGGTCGAGCACCCCTGGTTCACCGGGGCCCTGGCGGCTGGTCCGGGCAGCCCGGAGCGGGCCCGCTTCCACTTCGCTGACGGGCAGGGCGAGGACGGCGAGTTGCCGCCGAACAACTGGCGGTCGATCTTCGGCGGCCCCGCGTGGCAGCGGGTCGCGGACGGCCAGTGGTACTTGCACACGTTCGCCGCCGAGCAGCCGGACTTCAACTGGCGGCACCCGGATGTCTCGTCGTACTTCGAGGAGGTCGTGCGCTTCTGGCTCGACCGCGGCGTGGACGGCCTGCGGATCGACGTCGCGCACGGGCTGCACAAGGCCGAAGGCCTGCCGGACCACGAGCACGCCGGCCTGGACGAGCTCACCGGTGACCCGGTCAACCCCCACGCCTGGAACCAGCCCGAGGTGCACGATGTGTGGCGCAGCTGGCGAGCGATCGCGCAGGAGTACACGCGGCGGACCGGCCGGGAGCGGGTTCTGGTCGGCGAGGTCGGCCTACTGGACACGGAGCAGGTCGCGCAGTACCAGCGTCCGGACGAGCTGCACCAGACTTTCTTCTTCGAGTTCCTCCGCACCGAGTGGGACGACAAGGCGCTGTGCGACGTGATCGACCGGGGGCTCGCGACGATCGCCGGGTCCGGCTCATCAGTCGCCTGGGTGCTGAACAACCACGACATGCCGAGGTCCGTCACCCGGTATGCCGGGGGAGCACCAGGTGTCGGACCCGGCGATCTCGACCTCGGCCTGGCCCGGGCGCGTGCGGCGGCCCTGTTGATGTTGGCGCTGCCGGGATCGTCGTACCTGTATCAAGGCGAGGAGCTGGGGCTGCCGGAGGTCACGGACCTGCCGGAGCACGTGCTGACCGACCCGATGTTCCACCGCAGCGGCGGCGTTCGGCGGGGCCGGGACGGCTGTCGGGTGCCGCTACCGTGGACAGCGGCACACAAGTCCTTCGGGTTCTCACCGGACGGAACTCCGGAAACGGCGTGGCTACCGCAGCCGGACTGGTTCGCGGACCATGCGGCGGACCTGTTGCTCGGCAGTGGCGACTCGATGCTGCACCTCTATCGCGAGGCGCTGGCGCTGCGGCACCGGATCCCGGTGATCGGGTCCGACGACCTGCGATGGCTGCCGACGGAGCCCGGCGTTCTCGCGTTCACTCGCGGCGACGGGTTCGCCTGCGTCGTCAACTGTTCGTCGCAACCGGTCTGCAACCCGGTCGACGGCGCCCTGCTGATCGCCAGCGACCCCGAAGCCGGCGAGAAGCTGGCCCCGAACAGTGCCGCCTGGTTCCTGCTGGACCTCGAGCCTGGCAGAGGCGGGGCGGCTGATGGGTGAAGCGGCGTGGTCAGCCAGACCAAGTTCGGCGCCAGCTCGGTGAACCCGCGTTTCACCAGGTCGTCGTGCACAGGTGGGCCGACGTTGCGGTTGGGGCCACGCTTCTTGGCGTGGATCGACCAGATCCGCTCCTGCGAGCACAACGTGGCGTCGCTGTTCTCACCCGCCACGACGCCTTGGGCGGCGAGTTCGTTGCGGGTGGCAATAAGCAGCACGAACAGGTCCAGCGCGTCGTCGATCGCCTGCGCCTCCAGATTCCGGACCACCGCGGTCATCAGCGCCGTACGCCGCGGCTCTGGGGTGCGCTCGAGGACCGCAGCCTTGCTCTACATCCCGTACTGCGCCAGCGTCGCCAGCCGGTTCACCGGCACCCGCGACAAATTCACCCGGCCAGCCTGTACGCGGAGATCTCGTTGACCCGATCCAGCGCCTGCGCCATCGCCGTGCCCGTCGAGCGCGTCGGCGACCGCCGCAGCCGTTCCAGCTCCGATCGGCCCTCACCGTCGGGTACCGCGAGCAGCCCGACCAGCGCCGGCGGCAGTGCAGGATGCGCGCGGAACGTCGCGCGGGCGACCGTGGCGTGCAGCCGATCCTCCGCTGCGGTCCGCGCGGCCGACACCTGCCGCGCCAGCACGCCCACCCCTGGCAGCAGCACCCGATGGCGCCGCAGCCACGCGGTCGGGTGGTTGAACAATGCGACCGGGCCTTCGGCATGGGTCCAGGCGCGGCCGTAGAGGAACGTGCGGAACTTGCGGCCCCAATCCGGGTCGTCGTACTTGTGGTAGCCGAAAGCCTGCTCGATCTCCCAGGCATGCTCGTAGGCGGTCTTCTCCCGATCGATGTAGATCTTCACCACCGACGGGTCCGCCAGGCCGAGCTGCTCGGCGAGGTACTCCACCACCGGCCACCGCACATCGAGCCGATCGACCAGGAACAACCCGACGTAGCGGACCATGCAAACCTGCAACGCGAACCCCAGCCGCGAGTGATCACCACGGCGTTTACCGATCAACCGGCGGTCCTCATCGTCGAGGAGGACGAACCGCTCCAGCTCCGGACGGCTCGGCTCCAGGCGGAACGCCCCGTACGACTCGGCCCGCTCATCAGTCAAGAACTCCACCGGCACGGCGGAACCGTAGCGTCAGGCCGGTTGACCAGCGAATCTGGGGATTAGCGCCAACGGCTGTACTGCTGCTACTCAACCCCGGCATCCTGCGCTTCTTCGCCCGCTCACCACCCCCAGCCCCTGGCGGACCCTCACCTGACCAGGCTCCCGCCAGTGAGTGTCAGGGGAGGGCGACCGGGGTCAAGTGCGGGCGTTTGGCGGTCCGGCCATCGGCGGTGGAGCGACCTCGAAGGCGACGGTAGGCCCAGGGGGTGACGAAGGAGGCTATCCAGGCCAGCTCGGTGCGGGTGGCTTGCCAGGGTGTCGGGCGGGCTTGGGGTTCCAACGGGAGCGTCCAGGCGTCGTCGCTGCCAGGCAGGCCGAACACGTGGCTCATCGCGGCGGCGATACGGGCATGACCAAGTGGGCTGGCATGCAGGCGATCCGCGCTCCACATTCTCGGGTCGGTGGCGAACGCGTGCGGGAAGGTGTCGGCCACCAGTACGCCGTGCCTGTCCGCGGCGGCTGTGATCCGGGCGTTGAACTCGATCACGCGGGGTCGCAGGCGCTTGGCGAGCGGCGCGATCTTCCCGATGTCAGGCAGCGTGACCGTGGCGACCACCGCACCGGCGGCCGTCAGAGCCACGAAGATCTCCTCGAGGTCCGCGACGACCTCGGCAGCGCGGAAGCCCGGCCGGATCAGGTCGTTCATCCCGCCCAACACGGTTGCGATGTCGGGCTGCAGGGCCAGGGCCGGCTCCAGTTGCCCAGCCCGGATCTGGGCGGTTCCGAGGCCACGGATAGCGAGATTGGCGTACTGCAGGCCCGGGTTCGCCTCAGCCAGCTGATCGGCCAGCCGATCGGCCCAACCCCGATAGCCGGCGCTCCCGTCCCAGTCGCCGAGCCCCTCCGTCTGGCTGTCTCCCAGGGCGACATAGCGCTGGTAAGTCATGACGTTCCCCTCCGTTGGCGTAGCACTTCGGCGGTCGTGGTCGACCAGTCGCGCACGACCTGCTGGAACCGGATGCCGCCCAGGCAGGTCAGGTAAGGCCCGATCTGCTCACCCCGCCGCAGATAGGTCTGCTCGTCGAGGTCGCCGCGCAGCCGGAGCAGGATCTGGCCGAAGAGTTCGAGTTTGGCCGACGCCTCTGCGGCCCGCTCCTCGAGCTGGGCGATCACCGGTTCCGGATCGAGCTGGTCGATCACCTGGATCTTGACCAGCAGGTCGTCGCGGAACGACAGCGGCTTGGAATCCGCCGCCGCGAACTTCGCCAGCTCCTCGAGCCCGGCCGGCGTCACTGTGAACACCCGCTTGTTCGGCCGGTCCAGCTGGACCACCTCGCGGCCGCTGATCAACCCGGCCTGCTCGAGCCGGGTCAGCTCGGAGTACAGCTGCTGCGATGAGGCGGACCAGAAGTTCGCCACCCCGACATCGAAGGCCTTGGCCAGCTGGTAGCCGCTGTACTCGTCGTCGCACAACGCTGCCAGTACTGCGTGCCGAAGGCCCATGAGCATTCCCTACCCAAGAAATTGACTAACCATGATTATGACTAGGGATATCGATGTCCGTCAAGCGCGTCCAGGTTGTCGATCAGCGTGAACTTGTCCGACAGCAGCGTCCGGCCCAGCCGGCGGCCCTCGCTGCCACGGAAGGTGCGGACGAGGAACGACCGGGTGTCGCCGGTTACTCGATGGGCGTCTTGGCGCACATCGGGCCCGCGGAGCACTCACGTCTTAACTCACGTGATTCAGCGGCAGAGAGTGATAATGCTGAGTGTCGGTGAGATGCTCAGTTAGGCATAAGCCCAGGTCATGAGCGCTCTTGCGGGCTGATCGCAGGCGATGAGCGGTTTGGGCTCAGAAAGCGGTGGTTAGGGGTTCGACCTCCCGTCAATTCCCGCCCAGCTCGAGGGGTGCGACGCGGGAGCTGACGCTCCTCCTGCTCCGTTGCTGCTCCGTCGGACATCGGCAACTGGTGACTAGTGGCGGAAACCCTTGGGTGATGAAACCGCAGGTCAGAAGCTCCTTGAGTTTGCGGGGACCAGGGATCCTTCACGCCTCTCGAAGATCACCCAGATCTACGAGGGCACCAACCAGGTCCAACGAATCGTCATGGCCGCCAGCTCCTCAAGGGCCTCGGCTGACCACATCTGCGCAGGTCAGAGCGGGACGATCCGACGTTCCATGGCAGCTCTGTCAGAGGCCGTGTCCGCGATGTTTCCGGCGATGCTCGGTCCAGTCCTGCTGAGAACGCTCAGGCGGGGTCGCGGCGTACGAATGCGAGTGATCCCGCGAGGACGACGATCGCGGTGTACGCCGCGAAGACAAGGGCGCCGGCCCATGGCTGCAGGAGCGTCGGGCCGCCGTCGGACAGCGCGCCGTCAGACAGCACGGCGTCGGCCGCGTGGCCGGGTAGCCACTTGGCGATGCCGGGAGCCCGGGTGACTATCGGCAGGATGCCCTCGAGCACCAGCCTCCAGACCAGTACGGCGACGATGGCGACGGTACTGCTGGGCAGCAACGCTCCGGCACCGGCTGCCAGCACGGCCCACGCTGCGCCGAGGGCGGCAACGCCGAGCACGGTTGTCACGACGTCGAAGCTCCAGTCGATCTGTATGTCGTGCTTCAGCCGCATCGTCACGACGGCGGCCATGACACTCACTGCCGATCCCACCACGGCGATCATCGAGCCGTAAGTGGCGACCACGACGGCTTTGGCCACGATCACCCTGGACCGCTGCGGAGTCTGCAGCACGGTGGTGCGGATGGTGCGGTGGTGGAACTCCCCGGCCACCGAGAGCACGGCCACGATGACGGCAAGGAACCACATGGGCTGGCCGGACACGACGACGGCGGCGGTCGAGGTCACATCCCCGCCTGCATCACCGAGGAAGAAGCCTCCGAGTGCGGAGATCACGACCGCGACCCCGAGGACGACCCGTGAGATCAGCAGCGTGCGCAGCTTCAGCGCCTGGGCGGCGATCAAGTCCTTCATTACCCTTGTCCCTCCTGGATGAGGCCGAAGAACAGGTCCTCGAGCGAGTCGGACGCATTCGTGTCGAAGAGCTCGGCCATCGAGCCGTGGATGATCAGGCGCCCGCGATCGATGACCATGACGTCGTCGACTGTCTGGGCGAGTTCGGCGAGCAGGTGGCTGGAGACGAGCACGGTCCGGCCGTCGGCCGCGAGCCCGCGCAGCAGCCGTCGCAGCCACAGCACACCGGCCGGGTCGAGCCCGTTGGCCGGCTCGTCGAGGATCAGTGTCTCCGGGTCTCCGAGCAATGCGCTCGCGAGCCCGAGCCGCTGACGCATTCCCATCGAGAACCCGCCAGTACGCCGACGGGCCGCGTCGCCAAGGTCGACCAGCTCCAGGACCTCGTCGACCCGGCGGTCGGGTATCCGTGACACCCGAGCAAGGACGCGCAGCGAATTGCGGGCCGACCGGCCTGGGTGGAACACGTCTGGGTCGGTCATCGCGCCGACGACTCGCGCCGGGCTGCGCAGATCGGCGTACTCGAGTCCGTCGATGGTGGCCCGACCGGAGGTCGGTCTGGTCAGCCCGAGCAGCATCCGCAAGGTGGTGGACTTTCCGGCACCGTTCGCGCCCAGGAAACCGGTGATGGTGCCTGACTCCAATGTCACACTGAGGTCCTCGACGGCAGCCACCGCGCCGTAGTGCTTGGTCAGCCGAGCGAGCTCAATTCGTCCCATGACCGGTCCTCCCGGTAGCAGCGTGGGGCCCACTGGTCGTCGCTCAGCCGCATGATCCGGGCGGCGATGGCCGCGGCGGTGGCGAGTGCCAGCGCGTACTTGGCGAGGCTGAGGTCGACTGCGCTGGCCGGGAATGCCTCGATGGCTACCGCCGCGGCCGCTGGCCCGACCACCGACAGCGGGATCAGCCGTCCGCGGTACAGCGCGACGGGAAGCAGCACCACAGCGAGGGCGTAGGCCGTGATGAGCGGCAGCACGACCGCGCCGCCGGCGCTGGAGTCGATGGCTTCGAGCGTGCCGATCGCGTCGGCAGCAACGCGAACGTCGAGTACGCCATGTGGCCGAGCGCGCCCATCACCCCGAGCAGCGCCGCCGCTCGAGCAAGGTAACGGCCCCGGCCCTGCACCAGTCGTGCTGCGCCGATCACGCCGAAGACCAGCAGGATCGACGACACAACCATGACGATCGCCTCGGCCATCAGCCGGCCGGAGGCCTCGGTCGCGATCCGGTAGAGCTCGTCGGGTTCACCGGAGTTCGGGGGCGCGAGGACGCCGCCGACGGCGACCAGCGCGGCCGATCCGACCAGGCCGACCGCAGTGACCGTCCGGTGTACGCGCGCCTGGCTTGCGGCCCCGGCGGAGGTACCTCCGAGGTGATGCTGTTTCGAACTCATGAAGCTCTCCATCTGGGTTCGTGGCTTCGATGTCGTCGACTGTGCGGCGTTCGCGGTCTCGGATGCGTCCACCCGGGGATCGGCGCGAGCACTTCGCCGGTGGGTCGTGCTGGGCTGCGTTCCACCCGTGGGTGGAACCGGCCCGGCCGCAGGGTGGATGCCGGAACCGGGGCTGGGTTGGCAGACTCGTGGCATGACCACGCCTCGGGGTCCGTCACCGGACCCGTCATGAACACCGTTGTGGCGAAGGCTGCGCCACCCGGCTCGACCATCGGCGTCGTCACGCCGGGCAGCCCTGCGGAAAGCCGCGCCCAGATCCAGCGCGCCATCCGCCGACAGGAGGAGCACGGTTATCGGGTCAAGCTGGCCGCCGGAGCACTCGAACGCCAGGATTGGCATGCCGGCAGCCCCGAGACGCGCAGCCGCGATCTGCAGGACGCCTTCGGGATCCGGAGATCGACGCCGTCCTGACCATGCGGGGCGGCTACGGCTCCGCGCAGCTCATCCCGCTGCTCGACTTCGAGGCGATCGGGCGCAACCCGAGGGCGTTCATCGGGATGTCCGACATCACGGCGTTGCACACGGCGCTGGGTAGGTTCGCCGGATTGGTGACTTTCTATGGCCCGTCGTTGACCCACTTCGGGAGTCCGTCCGTGCCCGCGCTCACCAGTGAGCGGTTTCTGCAGGTGCTATCGGGACAGACGACCGGAACGGTGCCGGCGGATACGGAGCGACTCAACCTCATCGGTCTGGTGGGAGGGCGGGCAAGCGGCCGGATCGTCGGCGGCTGTCTCGGCGACCTCCAGCACACGATCGGTACGCCGTGGGAGTTCCAGCTGGACGGCGCCATCTTCTTCTTCGAGGATGTCGGCCGCGCACCGATTCAGCTCGACCGGTCCCTGCTCCACCTCGAACAGATCGGCAAGCTCGACGGCGTGCTGGGAATCGTGGTCGGCGAGCTGGCCGGCTGCGAGTGGGACGAATGGACCTCCGCGCCACATACGAAGACGCTCGAGGAGGTCCTCCTCGGTCGGCTCGGCCATCTCGGCGTACCGATCCTCTACGGGCTGCCCCTCGGCCACGGTTCGAGCATCGCGACGCTGCCGCTCGGGGTGGAGGCTACCGTCGACGCCGACGCGATGACCCTCACCGTCAACCAGCCCGCCTTAGAGCCGGGCTCGGTGGCAGACTTGCTGCCATGACCGTGCGCACCGCTCATACCGGTCGATCGGCGAGCACTCGGTCGGCCGGCTTCCGATCGGAGTCAGCGCGGGAGGATCTGCTGCTCGGTGCCGTGGTTGGGTTCGCCGGGCTGCTCGAGATCGTCGCCGGTGCGGTTGAGGAGCATCGGCTCGTGGCCTCCGTGTCCGTGGTTGGCATGGCCGCGGCGCTGGTGTTCCGCCGCCGCCACCCGCTCGTCGTCTTGGTTGCCGTGCTGCTGCTGTTCCTGATCCAATCCGCTGCTGGTGTGTCCGCCAATGCTCAGCTGGCAACGTTGGCGTGCTCGCTGATCGCGGCGTACTCGCTCGGAGCGCACGCGGATGTCGCCGCCGCTGCGTCGGGCCTGCTGCTGGGTCTGCTGGTCGTCGTTGGTGTCATCTACGCTGACGGCGGTGGGGCGTCTGACTACGGGTTCGGTGCGCTGGTGGTGGTCGGCCCCTGGCTGGCCGGGCTGTTCGTACGACGCCGCGCTGTGGCCGCCGCCGACTCCGACGCGAAGGCGGCCGCGGTCGCTGCATCCGCGCAGGCGCGGGCGCTGAAAGCAGCCGACGATGAGCGAGCCCGGATCGCGCGCGAGCTGCACGACGTGGTGTCGCATGGGTTGTCCGCGATGGTGGTGCAGGCCACCGCAGCAGCCGAGCTGGTTGACCGCGACCCGGATCGTGCCCGTGCCGCGATGCGCGAGGTCCAGCTAACCGGGCGGGAGGCGATGGTGGAGATGAAGCACCTGCTCGGTGTGCTCCGCCCGTCGGAGGGTCAGGCTCGGCACCCGCAGCCCACCCTGGACGAGGTGGCGGAGCTGGTGCGTGCCGAGCAGGCGTCCGGACGCTCCGTGTCGCTGGAAGTCGCGGGTGATCGGCGTGAGCTGCCGCGCGGCCTGGCGCTGTCGGCCTATCGCATCGTGCAAGAAGGGCTGACCAACGTGCGCAAGCACGCGGGCAATGGCTCGGCTCGCGTGTGCGTGCGATTCGAGCCTGGCGCACTCCAGGTCGAGGTGATCGACGACGCGGCGCCGTCGGGATCCGAGGTCACGGATCCTGGCTATGGACTGGCGGGCATGCGCGAGCGCGCCCAGCTGTATGGCGGCCGTGTCGACGCTGGTCCGCGTGCCGATGGCCCGGGCTGGCACGTCCGGGCCACCTTCCCACTCGAGCCGAAGTGACCGCGGCATGATCCGGGTGCTCATCGTCGACGACCAGGCGCTGGTGCGGGCCGGGTTCCACGCGATCCTCGAATCCCGGCCAGACCTGGAAGTCGTGGGAGAGTCCGACGACGGCGTCGGCGCGATCGAGCGGGCGCGAGCCCTGACCCCGGACATCGTCCTGATGGACATCCGAATGCCAAGACTCGACGGGATCGAAGCCACCCGCAGGCTCTGCGCCGATCCTGACTGGCTCGGGCGGATCATCGTGCTCACCACCTACGACGCCGATGAGAACGTCTGGGACGCACTGCACGCCGGCGCCTCGGGGTTCGTACTGAAGACCACGACCGCAGAGGAGTTGGTGCACGCGGTCCGCACCGTTGCCGCAGGCAAGGAACTCCTGGCGCCGGAGGTGACCGAGCGACTCGTGCGCGAGTTCGTGTCCCACCCGCGCCCCGGTACCCAGCCGCAGCCCCTGGCCGAGCTCACCGAACGGGAGGCCGAGGTCCTGCGCCTGGTCGCCGCGGGACGTTCCAACGCCGACATCGCGCTCGAGATGTTCGTCGCCGAGTCGACCGTGAAGACCCACATCAACCGGCTGTTCGCCAAGCTCGGCGTGCGCGACCGCGTCCAGGCCGTCGTCCTGGCGTATGAGTCGGGCTTCGTCGTGCCAGGTCGATAGGACCATCGGTGTTGTCGCCCGAGTTTCCGTTGCGGACCGCACGGCTGCTGTTGCGGCCCTTCTCGGACGCCGACTTCGAGGACCTGTACGCGATTCACTCCCGCCCGGACGTGACCCGCTATCTCTACGCCGAACCTGGGGACGCGGCGCAGGTGCGTGAGCTACTCGACCGCAAGGTCGGCGAGTCGACGCTCGACGGCGCGAGACAGCGCCTCTCGCTTGCTGTGGTCTGGCCGCAGGTCGACCGGGTGATCGGCGAGATCCACCTGGAGTGGCTTAGCCGCGAGCACCGCCAGGGCGAGATCGGGTTCGTGTTCCACCCCGACCATCACGGCCAGGGGTTCGCGACCGAGGCGGCCGAGGTCTCATTGCGTCTCGGTTTCGACGGCCTCGGCCTGCACCGGATCATCGGCCGCGTGGACTCCCGCAACATCGGCTCGGCGCGGGTCCTGGAGAAGCTCGGCATGCGACGCGAGGCGCACTTCGTACACGACGAGTTCTTCAAGGGCGAGTGGGCCGACCAGCTCGTGTACGCACTCCTCGACCAGGAGTGGAGGGCGCGCCACTGAGACTCGGTCACACGGCGGGCTTTCAGCACAGCCTCGTCCATAGGTTGAACGACGATCCCCCTCCTCGGACACCATGGGGTTCAACTCCCTGGGAACGCCTGAACGTCGCCTTCAACTCTCCAGCCGCGAGCGACCACAGGTCACCCGTTGTGCGCGCCGGTCGAACCAGGGCTTGGACATCTGTTGGGTCGGCCAGGTCCGCATCGTCCGGCCCGGCGACCCAGCGCTCAGGCCCGCCAGCGGTCGGTCAGTTCGTCATTGCTGGGGGGCGGTCCCGGGAGTTCCGAACCGCCGCCCGGTCGTTCCCCGGGCCGATGCATCGCCTCCAGCATCAGGGTGAGGTACCGGTGCCGGAGCTGGTTCGTCCGAGCCTCGTCGCCGAGCTTGATCGATGTGATCTGCTCGAGGATCACCCCGAAGTCCTCGACCACGATCCCTGGCCGGAGGTACTCCTTCGTCCGCGCGTAGATGGCCTGGTTCAGCTCGGCCGCCCGGGCGGCGTCCTGCCACAGGTCGGGCGTCGGGGTGAACGTTCCCGCCAGCCGCTGGGTCAGTGAGTTGGTGTCAGCGTCGACCTGCGCGTGCAGGAACGCTCCGAACGCAACCCACGGCTCGCGGTCGTCGGCGAGAGCCTTCTCCGACTCCTCGATGTACCGGGCCAGCCCGTCGCTGCAGAGCTTGCGGAGCAACTCCTCCTTGCTCGCGTACCGCCGGTAGAGCGCGCTGATACCGACACCAGCGCGCTCCGCCACCGCGGAGATCGGGGCGCCCGGATCGGCGATGAACACCGCCCGGGCCGCGGCCAGGATCACTTCGTCGTTGCGGGCCGCCTGCGCCTGCCGGCCACTGAGAGCTTTCGTCATGTCGCCAAGATTACCACTTGAACGGAATGCTCCGTTCCGTTAGAGTTGGAACAGAACGTTTCGTTCCGTTTGGGTTGGGAGCCGATGATGACCGCAGTCGTAGAACTCCACCGCAGCGCAGCAGCAGCCGCCGTCCTCGAGGCCGCCCCGCGGCGCCTTCGCAAGCGCTGGCTCGCCTTCTCCGCGGTCATCACCGCGTCGGTGATGGACCTACTCGACTCGACCGTGATGAACGTCGCCGCCCCCGCCATCCGCGCAGACCTCGGCGGCTCCTACGCGAGCCTTCAGTGGATGGCCGCCGGGTACACGATGGCCCTGGCCGTCCTGCTCCTCGTCGGCGGCCGCCTCGGTGACCTGGTCGGCAGGAAGCAGGCGCTGCTGATCGGCGTCGGCGGGTTCACCGTGATCTCGTTCCTCTGCGGCCTCGCGGTGTCGTCGGAGGCGCTGATCGCCGCGCGTGTCGCCCAGGGCGTGTTCGCCGCGATCATGTTGCCGCAGGGCTTCGGACTGGCCCGAGACCTGTTCGAACCGGACGAGCGAGCCAAGGCATTCGGGTTCTTCGGTCCGGTGATGGGTCTGTCGGCGGTGGTCGGCCCGGTCGTCGGCGGCACGCTGCTCGACGCGGACCTGCTGGGTATCGGCTGGCGAGCGATCTTCCTGGTGAACATCCCGGTCGGCATCTTCACCTTCGTCGTCGCGGCCAAGTACCTGCCGAACACTCAGCCCACTGGCCGCCGGATCTCGCTGGACATTCCCGGGCTGCTGATCGCCGGCGCCGGCCTGGTCGCCCTGGTCTACCCGCTGGTGCAAGGTCACGAGATCGGCTGGCCGCTGTGGTCGAAGGCGCTGCTGGTCGCCTCGGTACCGGTGCTCGCCGGGTTCGGTGTCTACCAGTCCCGCCGGCAGCGCAGCGGCGCGACCCCGCTGATCGAGCCCGGGCTGCTGCGGAGCCGCTCGTACCTGTCCGGCGTGCTCTTCGCGGTGGTCTTCTTCGGTGCGATGGCCGGCACGTTCGTCCTGGGCATGTTCCTCCAGGTCGGCCTCGGCTACACCCCGATCCACGCGAGCCTGGCGATGGCGCCCTGGGCGTTCGGGGCGCTGATCGGCTCGGCGGTCTCCGGGATCGCGATGCAGAAGTACGGTCGCAAGCTGCTGCATATCGGCCTCGCGCTGATGGCGATTGGACTGCTCGGACTGTACGGCGTGCTGGCGCTGACCGGCCTGAACGTCGGGCACTGGGATCTCGTGGTCCCCAACCTGATCGGCGGAGCCGGTATGGGCATGGTCTTCGTCCCGCTGTTCGACATCATCCTTAGCGGCGTTCGGGACGAGGAGGTCGGCTCGGCCACGGGCATGCTGGGCTCGCTCGAGCAGGTGGGTATCGCGCTCGGTATCGCGGTGATCGGGACCATCTTCATGGGCAAGGTCGCCCACGCCGCGCCCGCGACCCGCGCCCTGGCCGCACTCGACGGCACCCAGGCGGCGCTCCTCGCCACCGTCGGCGGGATCCTCCTCGCGTTCGCGGTCGGCTTCCTGCTCCCCAAGACCGCCCGAGCCGGCGCCGAGCACTGATCCAGCCGGCCTCGGCCGGTCTCCCGGCAGCCTGAGAGCCGCCGCTCCATTCCCCGGAGCGGCGACTCCCTGCCGCACCGAGCCCCGGCCACCGCCTACACCGCCCGCCGGGGCTGGAAGGCGGTCGTTGCCATGTCGCCGCAGGTCCCACGGCTTCCTGCATCAAGTGCGGGAGCCCACGCTGATGGGGTGCGAGTTGGATGGTGTTGCGGGCGTGGTGCCTCGGCTGTTGGGTGATCCCGAGATTGGGCTGCTGCTCGGATGAGTGCTCTCGGCCGATCCGCCCAGGACGGTCCTTGAAATTGGTCTCCGGGATGGTGTCGTATCAGCGTGCTGCCGTTCGTGGAGTTGGTGTGCGGCGGTCGTCCTGGCCGCCGCAGCCGGGGGAGCCACCAGATGGCCCCTCGTTTTGGCCTGAGAGGAGACGACAGTGGTGGAGTATCTGATCACTTTCAACGACGAGTGGGTGCCCGGGTTCACGCTGGAGGAGGTGCGCGAGAAGGCCGCCTCCGTCAGGCCCGTGATCGAGGAGATGAAGGCCGCCGGCGTCTTCGTGTTCGGTAACGGGGGTTTGGATGCGTCGACCGTGGTGTGCAGTGTCACGGCGCGAGACGGAGAGCCGGTCTTCACCGATGGGCCGTACGTGGAGTCCAAGGAGCATCTGGGCGGCTTCGCCGTGGTCGACGTCCTCGACGATGCTGCCGCGCGGTACTGGGCCGGCCGGATCGCCGTCGCGCTTGATTGGCCGCAGGAGGTGCACCGGTTTCCCCGTTCCGTCGAGACCGACTCCATCGCCTGATGGGGAGGGATTGAGATGCGCGATTTTGTCGCAACTCCCGTGCATCGAACTCCCGTTTCTGCCGGTTGGTCCGCTCAATCGCTTCAGGTCGTGCGGACTGACCGACGTCGCGGGGGTAGACACCCGACCTCCGCAGCTCTGTCGTAGGAGCCGCCATCGCGTGGCCTTGCGTCGCGCCGTCCCGCGCCGACGAGGCCGCCGAAGACGTCGCAGCAAGTGAATCGTCCTGTCGGGTCAAGGTTGTTGACTGGGTTGCCGGAGACATAGGAGTAGCGGCTTGCCGCTTCGGGAGAGAGCAGCAGGTCAATGGGGTGAACGACCTGCAACAACCTGCAGCTTTCAGTTCGCCCGACCTATCGACGTCACCATCGGACTCTGCTAGCCGAAGGCTGCTTTCGGTCGCTGCCCGCGGTCTACTTCTCACCCACAAAGCCCGACGACGTTGCCCCGGGCAACTGTATCCAGACCGACCCAGATAAGAGGCTGGTTCACCCTCGTTCTGTGCGATGTCAGCCCAAGTCAGCTGGAAGATCACTCGGTTGCGATCGCTCAATCGGTCGAATACCTGCGGGGCGCAGAACGGTCGCCTCAGCGCTGTTCGTGGCGTTTGGACACAGCGAAGCGGACTCGCTACTGTGCGCGGGCGACCGGACAGCCCCGGGAGCATCCGTTCCGGAGGTGGGGTTCCGTGGTTCCGAGCGTCGTCAGCGCCATCACCTTGGTGTCAGTGGACAGCAAGGCCTACAAGATTGGCGCCGCGACGCCGGCCGTGCTGGGGTTGGCCCTGCTGATCGGTGGGCTGGTAGCGCTCCTCCGCATCTACCGCCGCGACAAGGCCGCGCCGTCGCCGGCCTTGCCACCGTCAGTCCCGGGCACCCCGTCCCGACCAGATGCCATGCCGCCGTACCGGCAAGGCGACACGCCCCACGCGTCCGGCGTGCAGAAGCCGAAGAACCGGGCCAAGGAGGTTGCGATAGCGTGCCTCGCCGTCGGCGGACTGATCGTCCTCGGCAGCCTGTCGAACTTGGTGCAGTCGGCCAGCGCGGAGCCCGAGCGGCGGATCGTGATCGCCGAGACGGCCGGTGGGGTGCATCGCGTCCAACTCGCGCCGCAGGTCACCGCCGCGCTGGAGCAGCGGCGAGGCGCGGCCGCCAAGGAAGGCGTCGATTTCCAGTTCGGCGGGTACGCGCACCCCAAGGGCGGCGACGCCTTCGTGCTCTTCATGGGCATCGAGCAGCAGATTTCCGACCCGGAGCAGGGCATCAAGGATTTCTTCGCCGGTATCGCGGAGAGCAGCGGTGTACAGCCCAGGTTGACGGAGTACCCGGCCGGTGACCTGGGTGGCGAGGTGCGCTGCGCCGCCGGCACCGAGCTCCGCTGCGCCTGGGCCGATCGGAGCACCTACGGAGCGCTGACGGCAACCGACGTCACCGAGGCGGAGCTCGCCGCGCTGCTGGTCAAGATGCGTACCGACCTCGAGCAATCGAAGTAACCACCCCGAACTGGTCCCCCCCGACATCCCCAGGTCGCACGCTGAGGACCTCACACACCAAGTTGGATGTTGTGATGACTACGGCAGGATCGCTCGACGCGACCTAGTCGTAGAGGCCGAAGAAGTTCCGCCCCGCATGGGGCCCGTGATCGTAGGTGAGGTCGGCGAGCACCTGTACAACCCCATCGGTGTCGTCCAGGGCGGCGTCGCAGCGACATTCCTCGACAGCGTCGTGCACTCTGTGCTGCCCGCCGGCACCAGCTACACCAGCCTCGACCTGTCAGTTAAGTTTCTCCGGCCGATCCTCGCGGGCATCGGCCCGCTCCGCGCCATCGGTACCGTCATCAAGCGCGGCCGGCGGACAGCTCTGGCCAACGCCGAGCAGCTGATCACTAACTCGCAGGCATGGTCGGAGCGTCGGTTATGCGGCGCCTTGGTCGCTCCTGGCGATCTCCTCGATCGGCGTCCCGTCGACGTTGAGCATGACCTGAATATTGCCGCGAGTGGCGTTGGAATAAGGGCAACGCTGGTGCGCCTCGGCCATCAGGTAGGCGGCTGCGGCAGGAACCAGGTGCGGCGCGTGCAGGTCCAGGGCCACCTGAATGCCGAAGCCGCCGTATCCGGTCGGGCCGATTCCGACGCGGGCGGTGATCCGGGAGTCGCCGGCATCAAGCTTGTGCCCCTGGGCGATTGACAGGATGGTCGACTGGAAACAGGCCCCGTAGCCGATGGCGAACAACTGCTCGGGGTTGGTGCCTGATCCACCCTTGCCGCCCATGTCGTCGGGCACCGAGAGCTCGACTTCCAAGCGGCCGTCAGAAGTGCGGCCGTGCCCTGACCGGCCGCCTTCGGTGACCGCCTCTGCGGTGTAGAGGATCCTTCTCAACGGAATGGCTGGCATTTCAGTACCTTCCTTGCAGCGTTGACGTTCTCGCCTCACATCGGTGTTCGAGGCGCCGGCTTCCGACGCTAGCCCGCTGCGTTCGTTCCGTCGGTCCCTTGATGCCCTGGTCAAGCCAACCGGGTATCGAAACCCGTGCCTTCCCGGGGTCGATGCGTGGCCAACACCGCGACTGTGGAGCTGTCAGCAAACCCGGAAGACCAGCTCGCTTAAGGAGCGACCCACAGTGATCACTCATCGGAAGTCGAACACGATCCATCGCCCGCACCTCCAGATCGCAGCGATGGCCCTCGCTGCAGTCGCTTTCACACTGACCGCGGCCGGCTGCGGCGATGACTCAGGCGGCTCCGCCGGATCGGCACCGGCGCCGGTGCCGTCGGCCACCGGCGATGCGGTCAGCGCGCAAGGCACCGCACTCGGCACCATCCTCGTCGACGGCCAAGGCCGGACTGTCTACGAGTTCGCCAACGACACGAGCAGCAAGTCGACCTGCGCCGCGGCGTGCGCGGCCAACTGGCGCTTTGTGCCGGCGCCGGCATCGCTGCCGACGTCCCTACCCGGCGTGACCGGCACCCTCGGTACGACCACCCGCGACGGCGGCGCCACCCAGCTGACCGTCGCAGGCCACCCTGTCTACACTTTCGTCGGCGACTCCGCCCCAGGCCAGACCAACGGTCAGGGCGTCACCCTCGACGGCGGCCTGTGGACCGTCGTGTCCCAGGCCGGCGCGCCTGTCACGAACCCCAGCCCGGTCGGTGCCTCGACACAGAACCCCGTCGGCCCCGGCTACTGAGCACCGAAAGCTGCTCAAGGGCTTGCCTGATCAGGGGATGCGGGACTCTTGTTCCAGGGCGGTCAGGTCGCGTTCGGCGTAGAGGCGGTGTTCCCATTCCTCGTTGAGGACTGTGCGGAGGCATTCCTTGAGGGGGCAGTTCTCGAGCTGGGGCCAGCCGGGATCGGTCTGGGTGACCTTCGAGGCGAGTTGCTCGTCGGTGAGGGAGGCTAGGACGTCGCGGACCATCGTCTGGCGATCGCGGCGGATCGCGAGCACCTCGTCGAGTGTGGGTCGTGCTTCGCGGTCGCGCGGGATGTCGGCCCACTTGGGCGCCTCGTCCCAGGGGAGGTCCAGTTGGTGCCACGGGTAGGGGTTGCCGAGGATCATCCGGCCGACCCAGGCGGCGCTGGCGAAGTTGAGGTGCCGCAGGGTCTGGATGAAGGACCACTCGTCGTCGACGCCGCGATGGAGGTCGGCTTCCGGGAAGGTTCTCACCCGCGCGACAGTCCCCTCCCACAGCCGCTCCAGGATCGTCCACGCCTGACGGAATCCGTCGGGGTCGTCCGGGCGCATCTTCGCTCGGTCGGGGGTACGGCGATTCAGCTCGGCCTCGACGAGCGGTGCGATGTCCACGCCGTTCACGACGACGTTCTGGAGCTCACCGCTGATCTGGACGTCGCACAGCTCAACACCCCGCAGGCGGGTCCGGTAGAACCAGGCGGCGCGGATCTGTGCCTCGCTGAAGTCGATGCCGCGCAGGCCGGCGCCCTTGAGCGACACCTCGCTGAGGGTGGCGTCGCGGAGGTTCACCCGCTCGAAGCGTGCTCCGGTCAGGTCTTGCTCAGTGAACTCGCTCATGGACAGCACCGTAGAGCCGATCCCGGACGATCCGCTTCCGATTCACTCGATCTCTGGTCGGGACCGCCGCGCGGTCCGCTGCTACTGCTCAGCGGCCCGCCGACGGCATTCATCCTCCGTGACCTCTTGACGACGCTCAGAGATCAGAGTTGAATGCGCTGCATTCAGTCAACTCTTTTCTTATCTTCACCTTCGCAGTTCCCGCCCCCGGAAGGTAAAGGACACCCGCCCCATGCACCCTTCTTCTTCGTCTTGGATCAAGATCCGAAGTCGCGTCGCCGTCGCAGCTCTTGCGCTGGCGACCGTCGCGGCCGGAGCCACGGCTCTGCTCGCTCCGGCGCCGCCTGCGAGCGCCGAGGCCACTGCCCAGACCGCCGCCGCGGCGCTGCCCAACGGTTTCCGCAGTGTCGGCTACATGCCGTCCTGGTCCGGCGAGGTCAACGCCATCCAGTACTCGAAGCTGACCCACATCAACTACGCGTTCGCGCTGCCGAACTCCAACGGCACCCTGCAGGGGATCGAGAACACGTCGAAGCTGTCCTCGCTGGTGTCCCAGGGGCACAACAACGGGGTCAAGGTGTCGCTGGCCATCGGCGGCTGGAACGACGGCAACGACTCCGCCTTCGAGGCGCTCGCGGGCAACTCCGGTAGCCGCACCACCTTCGTCAACAGCGTGATGAGCATCATCAACCAGTACAACCTCGACGGCATCGACATCGACTGGGAGTACCCCGATCCAGGGACGTCCGGCAACAACTACACCGCGCTGATGCAGCAACTGAGCAACGCGTTGCACGGCAGCGGCAAACTGCTCACCGCCGCGGTGGTGTCCGAGGGCGATACGGCGAACGGCGTACAGCCCGCGGTCTTCGGCTACGTCGACTGGCTCAACATCATGGCGTACGACGGCGGCAGCCCGCACGCCAACTACGACTGGTCCATCGCCGCGGCCAACTTCTGGAAGAACCGCGGCCTGCCGAAGGCCAAGACAGTGCTCGGCGTGCCGTTCTACAGCCGTCCCGGCTACCTGACCTACTCGCAGATCGTCGCGCTGAACCCGAACAACGCGAACGTCGACTGCGTCAACGCCAACGGCGCCCAGCAGTGCTACAACGGCATCCCCACGATCAAGCGTAAGACGCAGTGGGCGGTGGCGAACGCGGGCGGCATCATGAACTGGGAGCTGTCCCAGGACACCACCGGCAGCACCTCGCTGGTCAGCGCGATCTTCGACGCCGCGGGCGGCACGGGTACGCCGCCGACCGGTGGCAAGACCGGCCCGATCAAGGGCATCGCGGGCAAGTGCGTCGACGTGGCCAGCGCTAACAGCGCGAACGGGACCGCGGTACAGCTCTGGACCTGCAACGGCAGTTCGGCGCAGACCTGGACGGTCGGCTCCGACAACACCATCCGGGCCCTCGGCAAGTGCATGGACGTCACCGCCGCGGGCACGGCCAACGGCACCAAGGTCCAGCTGTACGACTGCAACGGCACCGGCGCCCAGACGTGGCAGGCGCAGTCCAACGGCACCCTCCGCAACCCGGCATCGGGTCGCTGCCTGGACGCCACTGGCCCCAGCTCGGCAGACGGCACCCGCCTGCAGATCTGGGACTGCTTCGGCGGCAGCAACCAGGTCTGGAGCCTCCCCGCCTGACCCAGCTAAGCCTCAAGGGACACGCTTCGCCCCCACTGGGGCCGAGCGTGTCCCTTTCCATCTCTGTACGACGTAAGGCGTATCGCTGATGTCTCCTGGCGGGAGATGTGGTCGGTGGGGTCGAGCCGGAATTCTCGACTGATGGAGGCGATGCACAGATGGAACGACGAACTTTCTTGCGGGGTTCACTTCTGTCGACTGCGGGTGTCTCGTCGCAGATGACAGGCGGCACCCTCGCCGGCTGGTTCGACCTCCTGGTCCATCGTCAGCAGGTCTCGCCGGTCCACGGGATTTGAGCAAAACGATCAAGTGAGGCAGGACTTCGGTATGCCTCACTGGAGGCATGGGCAGCGTCGAGGCGGTGAACGTGGTCGGGCAGGTGCGGAATGGGCGGTGGGGTTTGACGGCGATCGACAAACGCCCGGTCGACGGGCTGGTCGCGGTCGGTGAGTTCGGGCTCACCGGAGATCAGCAGTTGACCGGCGGGCATGGCGGGCGAGATCGGGCCGTCTATGCCTACGCGAGTGAGGATGCTGCGTGGTGGGCCGAAGAACTCGGGCGGGAGACGCCGACCGGGCTGTTCGGGGAGAACCTCAGGACGGTCGGGCTACCGGTCGGGGACGCGCAGATCGGGGAGCGCTGGCGGATCCGGGACGTGGTGCTGGAGGTTCGGTTGCCGCGGACGCCGTGTGAGAATCTCTCGCTCCGCTTGGGGATCGAGCGGTTCCATCGCCGCTTCGCGAGCACGGGAAGAGTCGGCGCGATGCTCAGGGTCCTCGAGCCCGGCGAGCTCCGGGCCGGTGACGCGATCGAGATCGTCTACCGCCCCGACCACGGCCTGACGATCAGCGACCTCGCTGTCGGCGCCCCACCCGATCGCGCCCGACGCCTCCTCGACTCAGGCCTCCCCGTCGCCTCCACCGTCCGGGCCAAGCTCCGCCGAATCGTCCGCCGAGCCGCCACGCACTGACTTTCTGCCCGGCCGGCAGGGAATCATGGAGTCTCGACCGGGTGGTACTCGCAGGCGTCGGCGAGGTCGGCGCTGGGGGTGGTCGTGCCGGGAGTCGTCGTTGTGCCTGGGCGGGGTTTCACCGGCGTAGCCGTGGTCCGCGGCTTCACAGGCGTCGTCGGCGCGGTCGGCGTGGCGGGCTTCGGGGCCAGGGCGGCGGCGACGGTGGCGCGCAGGCCGTCGTAGTCCGGGTGTGGGTAGGCGAACTTCAGTTCGCGGCCGTCGAGCGGAACCTCGGAGACCTTCGCCGACTTCACCTTCAGGCCCAGGTCGAGGAACGCGGGCAGCAGGTCCTGCGGGATGTCGGTGCGGACCATGTTCTTCCCGACCGCGGCGAGCTTCTGGTAGCTCTTCAGCAGGTTGGCCGGCGTGGCCGCCTCGGCGATCGCGTGGATCGCGCACCGCTGCCGGGCGCTGCGAGCGTCGTCGGGGTTGGGGATCTGGTACCGCCCGCGGGCGTACCAGAGCGCCTCGAGGCCCCAGAGGTGCTTGTTCTGCGCGGGTTTGAGGTAGTAGTTCGGCGGCCGCTTCGCGTCGTCGCTGCCGCCGACCGGGATCGGGTAGTTGATGTTGACGGTGATGCCGCCGAGCGCGTTCACCAGCCCGGTGAACCCGGCCAGGTTGATCTGGACGTAGTAGTCCATCGTCAGCCCGGTCGCCTCGCCGACGGCGAGCTTGAGGACGTCCGCGCCCTGGTTGTCGGACCGCCCGACGATGCCCGGGTGCGCGGCCGGCACATTCTTGTAGATCGCGTCCAGCATCCACTCCAGCCGGTCCTGCAGGCTGATGCCGTCCTTGCCGAACCCGTCCGGGTAGGCCTCGTGCAGCTTGGTGCCCTTCGGGAACGGCATGAACATCAGCTTGCGCGGCAGCGAGATCAGCGAGGTGTCGCCGGTCGTGGTGTCGATGCTCGCGACGATCACCGTGTCGGTCCGCACGCCGTCGCGGTCGGGGCCGTCGTCCGCACCGAGCAGCAAGATGTTCAGCCGGGGCTTGGCGGCCCAGGGGTCCTCCTTGTTCTCCACGTTCGGCCGGGTCGCGCTCTCGCTGTCCTTGCCGGCGAACACGGACTTGACCAGGTCCCGCTGGGTCCGCGCGGTCTGCACGCCCAGCGCGGTCGGTACGGCGACGGCGAAGCAGAGCACCCCGACGAAGGCCGCCCCGATCACCCGCGTGGCCTCGGAGGCGGTGCCGGGACGCAGCGCCCGGTGTGAGGTGATGATGACGACGATCCAGGCCACGCCGAGCACCAGCAGTCCGAGCGTGGCGTACAGCAGTTTCTGCGGCGTGACGGCCAGTTCGATGATCTGCTCGCGCCTGGTCAGTCCGAGGTAGGCGACCACCGCCAGCAGCGCCACGCTGACGCCGAGCACGGCCGCACCGAGTTTGCGCCGTCCGGCGAGCAGGTAGCCGGTGCCCGGGATCAGAGACCCGACCAGGGTCAGCCCGAGGATGGCGAAGGTACCGCGGTCCTTGGCCCGCTGTCGCGGTACGGCCCGGTGGGCCGGGCCGCGCGAGTTCTCCGGTTCGTGATCGCTCACCATCGGTGTCTCGACTGCTCCGTCCCACGAGAGTTAGGCGCAAAGAATATGACGAGCCGGGGGCCGGAAAGGTTGCCGGTGCACCCCTTGGAGGCAGGCCTTCACTTTCCGGTCACAGAGCACTACGTTGCGTGGTTGCTATCTCATGCCGCGTCCTGGAATCCGCACTAGTGCAAACCTCCGGAAAATTATGTTGCCTGAGGCAACTTCAGCTGATCTCCGCGATGATCGAGGCGAGCAGGTGCTGGGTCTGCCGCGGCGTGCTGGCGGCGATCGACAGCGAGTCCATCGTGACCACGTACTCGTCCAGGTCCTCGCGCTTGTCCAGGTAGACCGCACTGGTCAGGTGCTCGATGTAGACGATGTCCGGCAGGTCGGCGTCGCCGAACCGCAGCAGGCTGAACGCGCCGCCGGTGGCCGCGTAGCCGCCGCCGGAGAACGGCAGGATCTGCAGCGTCACGTTCGGCTTGCGCGACACCTCCACCAGGTACTCGAGCTGCGCGCGCAGCACCGCCCAGCCGCCGATCGGCCGGCGCAGCACGGCTTCGTCGACCACCGCCCACAAGCGGGCGGGTCGTTCGTCGCGGGTCAGGATCTCCTGGCGTGACCTCCGCAGCGTGACGAGTCGCTCGACCTCGGCGTCCGGCAGCACCCGCTCACCCCGGCCGAGCTGTACGACGGCCCGCGCGTAGTCCGCGGTCTGCAGTAGCCCGGGCACGAACTGGACCTCGTAGGTACGGATCAGCTGCGCCGCGACCTCGAGCCCGAGGTAGGAATGGAACCACGTCGGCGTCAGGTCGTCGTACCGCTGCCACCAGCCGGGGTTGTTCGCCTCGCGGGCCAGGTTCAGCAGGCGCTCGCGCTCGGCCGGGTCGTCGAGCTTGTAGAGCGTCAGCAGGTCGTCGACGTCACGCACCTTGAAGCCGACCCGGCCGAGCTCGAGCCGGCTGATCTTGGACTCCGAGCCGCGGATCGCCCAGCCGGCGTCGGAGCGGCTGATGTTGGCATCCTCGCGCATCCGGCGAAGGTGTGCGCCGAGCATGATCCGCAGGGCGGTCGGGCCGCCCGGCGTCCCCTGCTCCGCCACTGCCGCCTCCCTGTTCAGCCCACGCCCCAGTCGGGGCCGATCGCCCCTGTGGTCGCTACATCGTGCTTCGTCGGTGGATCATTTCACGGTTGCCCGGCCGGTGGGGTAGCCCGACGCGCACAGACAGGGTGAACCGGTGCCCCCACGGTGAGTAGGCTCAGTGCTCATCACCCGGACAAACCATCTGCGAGGTCGTCGATGCCTGATGCCACCAAAGCCCCCAGCTCAGTGCCGGTCGGAGTGGACACGACCCGGGCCAGCATCGCCCGTGTGTACGACGCCGCGCTGAACGGCAAGGACAACTTCGAGATCGACCGCGAGGTGCTCCGCCAGGTGGCCACCGTGGCCCCGCAGGTGAACGACCTGGCCTGGTCGAACCGGAACTTCCTGATCCGGGCCTGCCGGTTCCTCGCCAGCCAGGGCGGCATCACGCAGTACCTGGACTGCGGTTCGGGGCTGCCGACCGCCGAGAACACCCACCAGGTGGTGCAGCGGCTGCAGCCGACCGCGAAGGTGCTCTACGTCGACAACGACCCAGTGGTGCTCGCGCACGGCCGCGCGCTGCTGGAGGAGAACGAGCAGACCCTGTTCATCAGCGCCGACATCTTCCAGCCCGAGGAGATCCTCGGCAACGACGAGGTGCGGGAGTTCCTCGACTTCAGCCAGCCGATCGCGCTGATCCACAACGGCACCCTGCACCACTATCTGGGCCACGACGGCCCGGAGATCATCAAGAAGTACACCGACGAGATGCTGCCCGGGTCGTACACGGTGATCGCGCACTTCCTCGACCCGGAGACGCCGGAGCACTCGCAGATCGCCCGGGCGATGGAGCAGAAGTTCACCCACAGCCCGATGGGCAGCGGCGTCTTCCGCACCCACGACCAGATCGCGGCGATGTTCGGCGACCAGGAGCTGGTCGAGCCCGGTCTGGTGCTGTGCGACGACTGGTGGCCGGACGGCCCCCGGGTCAAGCCGCTCAACCAGGTCGAGGAGTGCATCGCCGGAGCCGTCGGCCGCAAGGTCTGATTGCCTGAGGCAATCGTTCCGCTCAGCTGGTCTCCGAGATCAGTACTGCGGACGTGTCCTTGGTGAGCGCCTTGAAGACGTGCGGCAGGTCGCCCGGATAGGCGATGTAGTCGCCCGGGTGGAGTTCGACGGGTTCGATGGTCGGGCCGATCAGGGCCCGGCCGCTGCTGAGTACGACGTGCTCCACCGTGCCCGGCATGTGCGGCTCGGACTCCCGACCGGGGCCGGGGGCAACGACGATCCGGTAGATGTCGCGCCGGGCCTTCGGTGGGCAGGAGGCGACCAGAGTCGCGCTGTAGTCGGCGTGCTCGGAGTAGATCGCCGGGCCTTCGTTCGCCCGGATCACCTGGACCTTCGGCCGCGGCGGGTCCAGCAGGTCGGCGAACTGGATCTCGAGGGCGACACAGAGCGCCCAGAGCGTCTCCACGCTCGGGTTGCCGGTGCCGGACTCCAACTGGGACAGGGTCGACTTGGCCACGCCCGCCCGCCGGGCCACCTCGGTGAGGGAGAGACCGGCGCGGGCGCGCTCGCGGCGCAAGGAGCCGGCGATCACGTCGAGTGGTGCCTTGCTGTCCATCGGTGTTCGCTCCATCGGTCGGTTTGTTCGGCTTGACGAACGGGCGGTCTGCTGTTCATCATAAAACCCATGCGTTCGATATGGCGAACAATCGACCCGGGGCTACTGCGCGACATCGCGCTGGTCTGCCTGGCCGACGGCGTGGTCGGCCTCTCGTACGGCGCGATCAGCGTCGGCGGGGGACTCGACCTGTGGGTGCCGGTGCTGCTCTCGATCGTGGTGTTCGCCGGGGCGTCGCAGTTCCTCTTCGTCGGCATCGTCGCGGCCGGCGGCAGCCCGATCGCCGCCACCATCGCGGGACTGCTGGTGAACAGCAGGCACGTCGCGTTCGGCCTGGCCGTCAGCGAGGTGATCGGGAACGGCTGGCGGCGGCCGCTGGGCAGCCACGTGATGACCGACGAGACCGTCGCCTTCGCCCTCGGCCAGGACGACCTGCGGCAGAAGCGAGCGGCGTACTGGGTCTGCGGGATCGGGATCTTCATCTGCTGGAACATCGGAGTGGTGATCGGTGCGCTGGCCGGCTCGGTGATCACCGACACCGACGTGTTCGGGCTGGACGCGGCGTTCCCGGCGGTGCTCCTCGCGCTGGTGCTGCCGTCGCTGCGGGACAGGAAGACCCGTACGGCGGCGCTGGTCGGCTCGGTGGTCGCGCTCGCGGCGACGCCGTTCCTACCTGCCGGACTGCCAGTACTGCTTGCCCTTGTGGGGTTGGTGTTCTATCGCTCCGACAAGCCCGCGCTGGACGCTGTCCGATGAAGCTGGAGGTTGTCCGATGAATACGACGCTGTTGCTGGTCGGGATTCTCGTCCTTGCCGTGGGCACCTTCTCGCTGCGGCTTGCCGGGCCGTTGATGCGGACGCGGTTCGAACTACCCGAGCGCGCGCAGCAGGTGATGGCCGCGGCCGCGGTGGTCCTGTTGGCGGCGCTGGTGGCGACTGCCGCTCTCACTGACGGACACGGTGGTGCGGGGATCGCGCGGCCGGCTGGAGTGCTGGTCGGGGGAGTGCTCGCCTGGCGCAAGGTGCCCTTCGTGCTCGTGGTCGTCGCCGCAGCCGCCACTGCCGCCGGGCTGCGCCTGCTCGGCGTACCGTGACGGCGCTGACCCCCGCTGATGGGCCTGAGCGGCTAGCGTTCGGGTATGACGACCTATCCCGGGCAACCAGCGGCGCCGGCGCCGCGGCGGACGCTGACCTGGCTCGCGATCGCCAGTTTCGTCATCGGCCTCGTGCTGGCCGGGTTCTTCGTCTGGCGGATCGTCGAGACAGCGCCGCGCTCACCCGAGCGGATCGGCACCAGTGGCACGGTTCGCCTCGAGGAGGACGGCCTGACGATCTACTCGTCCCAGCCCGTACTGCGGCCGCCGTGCGAGGTGAAGGACTCGAGCGGTGCGGATGTGCCGCTGGAGTCACCCACCGGGTCCGAGACGATCACGGTGAACAACAACACCTGGTACGTGATCGCCCGCTCGGTCGAGACGGTGCCGCCCGGCGAGTACGTGGTCAGCTGCGCCGACGACGACACCGGTGCGTCGTACGGCGTCGGGCCGCGGATGTCGATCCTGGGCTTCGTCGGCGCCATCTTCGGCCTGCTCGGGTCTCTCCTGGTCTTCATCGGCCTGGGGGTCGTGTTGCTGATCGTCGGCGCGGTCAAGCGTCGCAAGGCGAACCGGCCGGGCAACACCTTCCCAGGCGGGCCGGGCGGATACCCGTACCCCGGCCAGCAGCCGCCCGGCTACCAGCAACCGGGTTACCCGCAGCAGGGCTATCAGCAGCCGGGGCAGCCGCCGCAGGGGTATCCGCCGCCGGGCTCCTACAACCCCGGGCCCAACCCGGACCGCCCGAACGACGACCGCCCCCAGGACACCTGATCCATCACGACGGCGGCCAGTTGCTGAGGACTGCGTCGAGGGCGTCGAGGGTCCTGGCCCAGGAGGTCTAGTACGGCGGCTAGGTCCTGAGTACTCCGGACGACTTGGGGCTGAGTAGGAAGGCCCCGGCGTACAGGAGTGCGGCGACGATCAGCAGGCCGTCGAAGCCGATGATCAGGGCTGCGTACTCGAGGCAGCCGCCGAGCATCGCGCCGAGCAGGTTGGCGCCGAAGCTGGCGGTGGCGTCGGCGGTGTCGGTGAAGCGCTTGGCGAAGATCACGTTGGCCGCGAAGATCGGCAGGAACGCGATCAGCACCGCGACCAGCGCGCGCAGCCCGACCGGCATCGAGAGCAGCCAGCTGTCCGGGAACACCCAGCTGAGCAGCAACCCGCCGAACAGCACGACGTACATCACCTTCAGTGGTGGTGTCTTGAACCGCCTCGTCACTTCGACCGCGGCGAGCACCGCCAGGAGCACGCCGGCGAAGACGATCGCGTTGACCACCCACGTCGTACCGAACAGCAGCGCGAACCCGGTGATGCTCTTCGTCTCCAGCAGCATGAACCCGGCACCCAGCAGGAACAGGTCCGCGTACGGCCGCATCCGCCGGTACGACGAGCCGCCGCCGGCGATGCCGACGCCGATGATCCCGGCCACCAGGATCAGCCCGAGCGTGATCAGGTAGAGCGATGGGATCCGGTCGGTGAACAGGTAGAGGAACGGCCGGTTGTCCGTGGCCGGAGGCGGCGTGATCGCGGTCGCGCCGGCCCAGGTGGAACCACACGACTGGTCGGCCTCGGTCAGGCCCACGGTCACCACGGCCTGCTGCAGTTCGTCGCCGACCTTGTCCACGCACGGCTTGTGCCCGAAGGCGGCCTGCGCGGTCGACGCGAGCCGGTCGATCAGCCAGGTCTCGCGGTAGTAGTTGTACATCGCGAACGCGCCACCCGGCGCCAGGTGGTCCCGCGCGCTCTCGAACGCCTGCTGGGTGAACAGGTAGCTCTCCAGCCGCAGCGAGCTCGCACCGTTCACCAGCGTCAGCGAGTCCGGCAGCGCCAGCAGGATCAGGTCGTACTTCTTGTCGGTCCGGGACAGGAACGCCCGCCCGTCGTCGATGTGCGAGGTCACCCGCGGGTCCGAGTACGACTTGTCCGGGTTGCGCTCGCGGCCGATGTCGCGGATCCGCGGGTCGATCTCCACCGCGTCGACGTGCTTGGCGCCCTTGCTCAGCGCGATCGCGACATCGGTGCCGCTGCCGGCGCCGATGATGAGGACGTTGCCGGGCTGCTTGCCGGCCACGGCGCGCTCGTACGGCATCCCGTACTGCGGTTCCCACTGCAGCCGGCTCGCGGCCGGGATCGCCTGCTGGTGCGGTACGCCGTTCACGGTGATCGTGAGCAGCGGCACACCCTGGAACTCCGAGTCGGCCGTCTGCACCTTGTAGTACGGCGACCAGCTGTTCTCGGGCCGGGTGGACTCGTGGAAGAGCACGCCCACCATCACCAGCAGGGGCGTGAGCACCAGCGCGGCACTGAGCGCGGTGGCGGTGGCCTTCCGCTGCTGCCGCGGGACCATCAGCACCAGGAACGACAGCGTGACGATCACGCCCCACCAGATCGGCGGCGCCCCCAGGAACGACAGCCCGGTGAAGGCCGCGATGCCGAGCAGGCTGCCGATCAGGTCGTACCGGTACGCCGTCAGCCGCGGCAGCTCCGCGAAGCACCGGCCGACGAGCTCCGCCGGCCCGGCCAGCACGACGGCCGCGGCGACGAAGACGATCGGCAGGATCACCCAGACCGGCGGCCCGGTGGTGTTCAGGCTGGTGAAGTAGATGACGCTGGAGGAGCTGCCGCGGTCGACCGTGACGGGTTTCCAGGCGATCACCGCGACCAGCAGGCCGAGCATGACCGGCGAGTAGTACGGCAGCCGCTTCGCCCGGCCGGACCGCAGGATGCCGATCCCGATGCCGAGGAACGAGCCGAGCAGCACGAAGTTCGAGAAGTAGCTCAGGTGCACGACGTTCGAGCCGGTCCAGCGGATCAGGGCCAGCTCGAGGAACAACATCAGCGCGCTGGACGCCACCAACCGCGGTCTGACTCCCAGGGGACTGTGCCACCGGGGAGCGCTGACCTGGCCGGGCGTGGAGGAGTCGACTGCCATGGGCGGCGACCATACCGGATCACAAGTGGTCTATGTCACCCTTCGCCCCCGAAACGCCCGGCCCTCAGCAACCGGTCAGCGGCGGCCGGGTTTCGCTGTTGCCCGCGGCGTCGGCCTCGCAGGCACGAGGGCCTTGTCGGTGGACAGCGACTCGGCGTACCGGACGAGCGAGGCGGAGCAGTTGCTCAGCGCGGCGATCCCGGTGAAGTCGGCGCCCGGCGCGGCGACCCGCCGGAGTCAGCGCAAGCAGGGTGTAGTCGTGCCAGGACTCTTCGTATCCGATGAACGGCGCATCCGGCCATCACAAGTCGATGAAAGTTGCCCGCCACGCCGTGGATGCACGGGTTTACCTCCGGGTACCAGGCTGGCGCCCCCCACCTTGCGCCTGCGGGCAGTGAATGCCCTGTTACCCTTCGTTTCCGGATCCGCCCGGCCCGAACCATGGCAGCGCCCGGTACGTCGTACCAGGTGGCGGATGGGGAACGAGAGGGACGGCGGCGCGCCTGAGAGGGTGGTCGCCGACCCGTGGCCATACTGATTGCGACGCGATACCGATACACAGGGGAGACGCCGTCCCGGGGGAGAAGTGCCGGCAGCGCCGTACGGAGAACGGAAGGACGTCATGTCGCAGGACAAGCCAGACCTGCGCAACCTCAGCGAGCCGGTTCGGTTCAAGCGAGCGCTGACGCTGCTGCTGATGACCCTGCTGCTACCCGGATCCGCGCAGATCGTGGCCGGCAGCAAGCGCGCCGGCCGGTGGGCCTGGCGGGTGATCGCCGGCATCTTCGCGATCCTCGTCTTCGTGATCGTGCTGTCGCTGGTCTGGCGGGCCGGCGCGATCAACCTGATGGTCTCGCCGAAGACCCTGCGCTTCCTCCAGATCGCCCTGATCGTGCTCGCGATCGGCTGGGCCGCGCTGTTCGTCGACGCCTACCGGCTCGGCCGTCCGCTGACGCTGGAGCGCAGGCACCGGCTCACCGCGAGCATCCTGGACGGCGTCCTGGTCTTCCTGGTCGTCGGCGCGCTGATCTGGGGCAGCACGATCGTCTCCTCCCAGCGCGACTTCGTCGCCAGCGTGTTCGGCAACGGGAAGAAGTCCGAGGCGGACAAGGGCCGCTACAACGTGTTGCTGCTCGGTGGCGACTCCGGCGCGGACCGGATCGGCACCCGGCCGGACAGCATCACACTGGCCAGCGTCGACGCGAACACCGGCCGGACCGTGCTGATCGGGCTGCCGCGGAACATGGCCAAGGTGCCGTTCCCGGACGGCACCCCGATGGCCAAGCAGTTCCCGGACGGCTTCAAATGGGCGGACTGCGCCGAGAACTGCCTGCTGAACGGCGTCTACACCTTCGCCGACGGACACAAGCAGTTGTTCCCCAGCGACCCGAACCCCGGCGTCACCGCGACCAAGCAGGCGGTCGAGGCGATCACCGGGCTGAAGGTCAGCTACCACGTGCTGATCGACCTGGCCGGCTTCCGCGACCTGCTGAACGCGGTCGGCGGGATCACCCTGGACGTCGGCAAGCGCGTCCCGATCGGCGGCATCGGCTCGCCCATCAAGGGCTACATCGAAACCGGCAAGAACCAGCATCTGGACGGCTATCACGCCCTCTGGTTCGCGCGGTCGAGGGCCGGTGCGACAGACTACGAGCGGATGACCCGGCAGAAGTGCGTGATGACGGCGATGCTGAACCAGCTGTCGCCGCAGAAGGTGCTGACCAAGTTCCAGGGCATCGCGAAGGCGAGCAAGAAGGTCGTCAACACCGACATCCCGTCGGGTGAACTGGGCACCTTCACGGATCTCGCGCTGGACGCGAAGAAGCTGCCGGTGTCAAGCTTCTCCGCGGTCCCACCGCTGATCCGCACCAGCAACCCCGATTTCGAGCTGATCCGGAGCAAGGTGGCCGAGGCGATCGGAAAGTCCGAAGCGCTGGACAAGGCGACCGATGACGGAGACGGTAAGAGCGCGAACACCCCGAGTAGTACTCCGGTGAAGAAGCCGAGCACCTCGGCCGACCCCGGCAAGACCAGCAGCACCCCGTCCAAACCCGGCAACGACGTCGACGACGTCGCCTCGATCTGTAAGGCCTGACCTGAACATGTCCTTGTCCCCTTGGCCCCCCGTGTCCGTCGTGATGCCGGTGCTGAACGAGGAACGCCACCTCGAAGAGGCGGTCGGCCGCGTCCTCGACCAGGAGTACCCCGGCGAGCTGGAAGTGGTGCTGGCGATCGGTCCGAGCAAGGACCGGACCCAGGAGATCGCGGACCGCCTGGCCGAGGCCGACAAGCGGATCACGATCGTGGCGAACCCGTCCGGCAAGACGCCGTCGGGCCTGAACACCGGGATCGCCCACGCCCGCCACGACATCGTCGTACGGGTCGACGGGCACGGTGTGCTGACGCAGGGCTACATCACCCGGGCGGTCGAGGTGCTGCACGAGAGCGGCGCGGACAACGTCGGCGGCGTGATGGCGGCCGAGGGACGCACCCCGATCGAGATGGCCGTCGCCTGCGCATACCGGTCCCGGCTCGGGCTGGGCGCCTCGACGTTCCACCAGGGCGGCAAGGCCGGGCCGGCCGACACGGTGTACCTCGGCGTCTTCCGCCGGGCCGCGCTCGAACGCGTCGGCGGCTTCGACGAGACGATGCACCGGGCCCAGGACTGGGAGCTGAACTACCGGATCCGCAAGACCGGCGGGCTGATCTGGTTCAGCCCCGACCTGTCCGTCACCTACCGGCCGCGCTCGTCCTTGCAGGACGTGGCGAAGCAGTTCTTCCACACCGGCCAGTGGCGCCGCGAGGTGATCCGCCGGCACCCGGAAACCGCCAACAAGCGCTACCTGGCCCCACCGGTCGCGGTAATCCTCCTCGCCCTCGGCACGATCCTGGGCATCATCGGCCTCGCCACCGGCATCAGCTGGCTCGACATCGGCTTCCTGGCGCCCCTCGGCTACGCCCTCCTCCTCCTGGTCGGCTCAGCCATGGAAGGCCGCTACCTCCCCTGGAAAGCCCTCTTCTGGCTCCCGTTGGTGTGCGCCACCATGCACGTCTCCTGGGGCCTAGGCTTCCTCATCGGCCTCCAGGAGCGCCCCGTCCCGCCCGCAGCCACCGCCCCACCCGCCACGGCCTAGTACGGCGCCCCCTGTGGCTCCTCGTCGCCGCTCAGGGAGGCCAACTGGTCGCGGTGGAGCGCGTGATCGCCGGACGGGCTAGGGGTGGTGACATGACCGCGGGGGAGGTGGCCAGGCGGCCCGACTCGCCTCGCCCGTCCTCAGCGATTACCGGGCACGCCGTTGCCTGTGAGGCGACGTAGGAGCCCGATGTCACCCATCCACTACCTGATCCGATCCAACCCACCTGCACCCACCCGCCCACGGGACGTAGGAGCGCGCGCAGGGGGTAGGTCAACCGGGTGACGAGGAGCCGCGCGGCGGGTCGTTGTGCTAGCGGGCGGCCGTTGCTTCTCGGTTGTAGGCGTGGACCACCTCGCGGACCTCGCCGTCCATGCGGAGGACGCCTTTGTCGAGCCAGATGGCTCGGTTGCAGGTGTCCAGGACGACGTCGAGGCTGTGGCTGACCAGGAACACGGTGCCGGCTTCGGTGCGGAGATCTTTGATCTTCTGTTCGGAGCGGACGCGGAACTCGGCGTCGCCGGTGGCCAGGGCCTCGTCGACGAGGAGGATGTCGTGGGTCTTGGCGGAGGCGATCGCGAACTTCAGCCGGGCGGACATGCCGGAGGAGTAGGTCGACATCGGCAGGTCGATGAACTCGCCGATCCCGGAGAACTCCACGATCTCGTCGTACCGCTGCTGGATCTCGTCCGGGGACATCCCCATCGCCAGGCAACCCAGTACGACGTTCCGGTCGCCGGTCAGGTCGTTCATCATCGCCGCGTTGACGCCGAGCAGGGACGGCTGGCCGCCGGTGTAGATCGCGCCGGAGGCGGGCGGCAGCAGCCCGGCGATCGCCCGGAGCAGGGTCGACTTGCCGGAGCCGTTGCGGCCGATCACGCCGATCGCGTCGCCCTTGTACGCCGTGAAGGTGACGTTCTTGACCGCGTGCACCTCGCGGATGGTCGGGCGGTCCTGGCGTTTCAGGATCCGGCGGAACGCGGTCGCCGCGGTGCCCTTGCCGCCCTGGCCCGCGATCACTTTGTAGATGATGTTGACGCCGTCGGCGATCACCGTCGGCACTGCTTCTTCAGCCACGGCCGTACCTGTCCTCCGCGCGCCAGAAGTAGATGAACCCGCCGACCAGCGCGATCACGGCCCACGCGGCCGCGATCGGCCAGGCGTACGGCAGTTGGTGCTGCTCGTGCTGGTCGAGCAGCGCCCGCCGGACGATGTCGATGTACGCCGTGATCGGGTTCAGCGCGAGCAGGTGGATCACCCAGGGCGGCGCATCCAGCGCGGCCAGCTTGTCGGGGATCGAGAAGAAGATGCCCGAGGCGTACAGCCAGGTCCGGGTGACGAACGGGAGCAACTGGCTGATGTCGGAGACGAAGGTGCCGAGCCGGGCGAAGATCAGTGTCATACCGATGTTGAACATCGTCTGCAGTGCCAGCGCCGGGATGACCAGGAACCACTTCAAGGACACCCCGTCGGTGAATCCGACCAGCAAGAACAGGATGCCCATCGAGACGGCCATCTGGTTCAGCTCGTTCACCACGTACGCCAGCGGCAGGGTGGCGCGCGGGAAGTGCAGGGTGCGGATCAGCGACATGTTCAGCGAGATCGCCCGGGAACCCTCGGTCATCGAGCGCTGCGTGTAGGTGAAGACGAACATCCCGCAGATCAGGAACGCGGGGTAGTTGGGGATGCCGTTCTTGGTGCCCAGCAGCACCCCGAAGGCCAGGTAGTACACAGCTGCGTTCAGTAGCGGGGTGAGCACCTGCCAGACCGACCCCAGCCGCGCACCGGCGTACATCGCGTAGGTGCGCGCCCGGGCATAGCTGACGATGAACTGGCGGCGGCTCCACAGTTCGCGGAGGTAGCCCGGGAGCTCCGGTCGTGCTGAGCTCCTGGACAACCCGTGGCGCTCGGCCATGGCCGCCAGCTCAGCGGTCCCGGCCGGGTCGGCGGCGGTTGACATGCGGGCCAATCTACTGGCCACCACCTACCCGTTTCACACCGGCAGCCTCTGTGTCGCTCAACCGCCGGGGCGGCATGGTGGTCACTGTCCGTTCTTGACCTCGCGCAGCCGTCCGGTCTCGGCCTGAATGGCGGCCTTTTGCGTCGCCGCGGTCAGGCGAGCAAGCGGGCCTTGAGGGTTTCTAGTTGGGCTTCGGTGAGGCCGCCGTGGTGGAGGTAGGGGACGGGGCCGCCGTACTTCGTGTCCAGGTGGCGGAGGATGGCGGTGAGGGAGGCGGGGCGGGTGTCGCGGAACTCGATCATCTCGGGGTGGAGGGACTCGTCGGGTTCGGCGGCTAGTTGTTCGGCGAGCATCGGGGCCAGGCGGGCCTGGGTGAGGGCATAGTCGGCGACGATCTCGTCCTCCGGTACTCCGGCCGCCGCCAGCGCGAGGGCGACCACCATGCCGGTCCGGTCCTTGCCGCCGTAGCAGTGCACGACCACCGCGCCCTCGGGGGCTTCCGCGATCGCGAGGACCGCGGCCGCGAAGTACTCCGGGCGCTGGTCGAGCATGGCGATGCAGGTGCCGACGATGGTGGTTTGGTCGCCGGGGTCGGCAGTGTCCTGGACCGGCACGTGCATCCCGATCGGGTCGGCCGTGAAGGGCGTCGGGAAGCCGGTGACCTCGGCCTCCGACCGCAGATCGACGACCCGGCTCACTCCGGCCTTCCGGACGATGGCGACACCTTCAGGCGTCAGGAACTGCAGACAGTCCGAGCGGATCAGGGCGCCGGTCCGGATCACCCGGCCGTCGCTGGTCGGCAGTCCACCGAGATCGCGGGCGTTGCGGCAGTCCGGCCAGTCCAGGTGACGGTCCACGGGCGCTGAGCTCACAGGTCCTCCAGAACGGTTCCCTCAGGGCTGATGGCAGGCGACGCGATCCGCGCAGAGGCGTGGTCGTTGAACGCGCTCACCTTGGCCTCGATCCGGGCGGGCGTCAACGCCGCCTCCTCCAGCACGGTGAACCGGCCGGGCCTGGTCTGCGGCGCGTACGCGACGATCGCCTCGAACTCCTCCAGGCTGAACCCCAGATCCGCCGGCCGTACCGGCAACCCGTGCCGGTACAGGCAGTCCACGGTCGCGTGGAACGTGTCGAGGTCCCCGCGCAGGAACCACGCGAACGCGGCGCCGAGCCCGACCTGCTCGCCGTGGTAGGCGCGCCGGGTCGGGTGCAGCAGGTCGATCGCGTGCGAGATCTCGTGGCAGGCGCCGGACGACGGCCGCGACGAACCGGCCACGACCATCGAGATGCCGGACAGCACCAGCCCTTCGGCCAGTACGGCAAGGAAGGTGTCCTCGAGGATGCTGCCCGGGTGGTTCATCACCGCTTGCGCCGCGGTCCTGGCCAGCGATACCGCGAGCCCGTCGATCTCCTCGCCGCGCAGGCTGTGCGCGGCCTCCCAGTCGGCGATCGCGGACAGGTTCGAGACGATCTCGCCGATGCCCGACCGGACCGATCGCGGCGGCGCCTGCGCGATCAGGTCGAGGTCGACGAGGACGGCGATCGGCGCCGGTACGCCGTACGAGCCGCGGCCGGCGTCGTTGTCGAGGGTGCTGATCGGCGAGGCGATGCCGTCGTGCGCGAGGTTCGTCGCGACGGCGACCATCGGCAGCCCGAGCCGCGCGGCGGCGAACTTGGTCACGTCGAGCACGGTGCCGCCGCCGATTCCGACGACCGCGTCGTACCGCTGCCGGCGGATCTGATGGACCAGCTTGATCGCGGTGTTGATCGAGCCGCCGTCGACGGTGAACCAGTCCGCGCCGGCCAGCCCGTGCCGGAAGGTCTCCCGCACCACCGGCCCGTACGTCGCGCCGACGGCGATCGCCACCCGCCCCGAGGTGGAGATGCGCTGGTCCGCCAGGATCGCCCGCAGCTCCGCCAGCGCGCCACGCCGTACGTCGACGACCAGCGGCGCGGGGATCATCCGGGCTAGGAGGGGCATACGATCTCGCGGGCTCGGGCTAGGTCGTCGTGGTTGTCGATCTCTACCCAGTCGACCTTGCCGATCGGGGCGACGTCGATCCGGAGGCCCTGGTCGGCGAGCAGCTGGTAGCCGTCTTCGTAGTACAGGTTGGGATCTCGTTGCCAGGTGAGCTTCAGCGCTTCCGTGAGGGCGGCCGCGGCGTCCGGTTCGATCAGGGTGACGCCGATGTACTCACCCGTGGCCTCGGCCGGATCCATCAGTTTGGTGATGGTGCGAACGCCGTTCTCGGACGTCCAGATCACCTTCATCTCCTCCTCGGCGAGGGACTTCTCGGTGTCGAGGGCGAGGATGATCTGCCGGTCCTCGCCGCGCGCGTCGAGCAGCGTCCGCTGGACCGAGGCCGGGTGGACGGTGTCGCCGTTGGCCAGCATCACCCCCTGGCTCAGCAGGTCGCGGGCGCACCAGAGGGAGTATGCGTTGTTCCAGGTCAGGGCCTTGTCGTTCGGCACCAGCTCCAGCGTCACGCCGTACCGGTCCTGGAAGTCGTTCACTCGGCCTGCGATAGCGTCTGCGGCGTACCCGACCACGATCGCGACGTCGGTGATGCCGACCTCGGCGTAGTTCGCCAGCGTCAGGTCGAGCACTGTTGTGGTCGCGTCGATCGGGACCAGCGCCTTCGGCAATGTGTCGGTATACGGGCGGAGGCGGCGGCCGGCACCGGCGGCGAGGACTAGTCCCATCATCCGCGCATCCTAAGCGCAGACCACGCCTTTCCTCCCGGTTCGGAACAGCCTGCGCAGGCGAGCTGGATGTGTATTTGTGAGTGAATCTGATCGTTTATGTGGTTAAATGATGGTGAGGGCGGCGCCAACGCCGGACCGGGTAGATGGGAGCATCTGGGTATGACATGGCTGGTGACTGGCGGGGCGGGATACATCGGGTCGCACGTGGTGCGCGCGTTCCTGGCGGACGGGATCGACGTGGTCGTGATCGACGACCTGTCCAGCGGCAAGGCCGAGTTCCTGGTCGAGGGCGTGCCGTTCGTCGAGGCGAACCTGCTCGACGGTGAGGCCACCCGCAAGGCGCTGGAAGGCGTCAGCGGCGTCGTGCACCTGGCCGGCTACAAGTACGCCGGGGTCTCGGTCGAGAAGCCCATGCACACCTACACCCAGAACGTCACCGCGATGGTCTCGCTGCTCACCGCGATGGCCGACACCGGCGTGCGCAACATCGTCTTCTCCTCCAGCGCCGGCGTCTACGGCACCCCCGAGGACGAGGTGGTCACCGAGCAGACCGCGCCGAACCCGCAGAGCCCGTACGGCGAGACGAAGCTCATCGGCGAGTGGCTCCTTGCGGACCAGGCGAAGGCGCTCGAGTCGCAAGGCGGCAAGCTGAACCACACCTCGCTGCGCTACTTCAACGTCGTCGGCTCGGGTGACCCGAAGGTCTACGACGCCAGCCCGTACAACCTCTTCCCGATCGTGTGCAACCTGTTGAGCCAGCGCAAGGTGCCGCAGATCTACGGCACCGACCACCCGACGCCGGACGGCACCTCGGTGAAGGACTACGTGCACGTGGCCGACCTGGCCCGGGCGCACGTCGCCGCCGCGCGTGCCCTCGACTCGGGCAAGACGCTCGAGCGGGTCTACAACCTCGGCAGCGGCACGGGCACCTCGGTCCGCGAGATCATGGACGCCGCCCGCCGCGTCACCGGCATCGACTTCACCCCGACCGAAGGCCCGCGCCGCCCGGGCGACCCCTCGCGCGTCGTCGCCTCCGGCGAACTCGCCGCCCGCGACCTCGAGTGGAAGAACACCCATACCGTCGACGAGATGTTCGCCACCGCGTGGGAAGCCTGGCCGAAGAAGCCCTGACCTGCTTCAGGGTTTGACGCCCTCGAAGCAGGCGGCGGGGATGGTGAGCGTCACCCCGCCGCGCCGGTTGAGCTCTTCCTCGACGGCAACCAGTACTTCGTCGCCCGCGACCGTCTGCCAGCCGTCGAGGAACCCGAGCCGGATGAAGTAGTGGTTGAAGAGCGCGGTGCCGTCGACGTACCGCTGGGTGAAGGTGTCCCGGCCGGCAACCGTCGCGGTGAACCCGGCCGATTCCAGCAGAGCAAGGGTTCCGGCGACAGTGGCCCGGTGGTTGACGTGCTCGTCCAAGGGCTTGCGATCCTGGCCGAGTCGGTCGAGCACCTCACCGAAGACGTCGTAGAACTCCGCCATGTGCCCGACCAGGTTGGTGCTGATCAACAGCCGACCTCCAGGCCGCAGTACACGATGGCACTCCCGCAGTACGACATCCGCGTTGTCGAAGTTGTTGATGCCGAGGTTGGACACCACGACATCAACCGACCCGTCGTCGAGGTCGAGCTCGGACGCATCCCCAACCACCACGTCGACATTCCTCAACTTCAAGAACTCGACCTTGCGCCGCAACACCTCCATCGCATCGCCCCAGGGATCGACTGCAACCACCCGCCCAGCCCCACTCCGCTGCGCAAGCTCCACCGTCAGAAACCCAGTCCCCGCCCCGACGTCCACGATGGTCTGCCCCCGGCGCAACGGCACATGCTCCAACAGCAGCTGCCCAAACGGCGCCGACCACAACGGCAGTTCGTCGTAATTCGCAGCAACCCCAGCGTCGATCTCCACGTTGCCGACATTACGTGGCGAGAGTGTCCGCGGCTCAGTACTCCTTGTGGGCCGGGCCCGAGGTGGTCAGGTCGAAGAGGCCGGGGCCGGTGAGGATGCCGCCTTCCACCGGGAGGGTGTGGCCGGTGATCCAGGCGGCGTCGTCGGAGGAGAGGAAGGCGACCGCGGCCGCGATGTCCTCGGGCTCGCCGACCCGGCCGAGCGGGTACATGGTCTCGAACCTCTCCAGCGTGCCCGGCTGGTTGTCCCAGTTCGGCGTCCGGACGGTGCCGGGGGCAACGACATTGAAGCGCACCCCGAGAGGGCCGTACCGCGCGGCGAAGTTCTGCGACATGACGATCTGGCCGGCCTTGGCGGCGGCGTACTCGATGTTGCCGAAGGCGGCCACGCCGTTGACCGAGCTGATCGTGACCACGTTGCCGCGGGTCTTGACCAGGTGCGGGAGCGAGGCCTGGATGCAGCGCGCGGCGCCGACCAGGGTCAGGTCGAGCTGACGGTGCCACTCCTCGTCCGTGGTGTCCTCGGGCACCGTGCTGACGATGCAGCCGCCCGCGTTGTTCACCAGTACGTCCAGCCGGCCGAACCGCTCGGCCGCCGCTGCCACCGCCGCGTCGACGTCATCCCGCGACGTCACGTCGACCTTGATCGCGAGAGCCCGGTCAGCGCCGATCTCCTCGGCCACAGCCGCGATCTTGTCCTCCTGCAAGTCGGTCACGACCACGGACCCACCCTCGGCCGCGATCCGCCGCGCCACGGCCAGGCCGATGCCCTGGGCCCCCGCGGTGACCAGCGCGACCTTCCCCTCGAATCGCTGCATCAGCTCTCCTCCAGTACTCGGTCGACCTTCTCGTCGGCGATCCGCCGGTCCAGCTTGGTTGGGTCCAGGTTCCGGCAGAGCACGATCGAACCGCCTCCGGCGACCACGCCGACGAGGGTGCCGAGGCCGTCGGGCGAGACCAGGTCGACGGTGGTGAGCACCCGGTCCGTGATCGGCGTCGCAGCTTCGATCACCTCGGCGTGCGTCTTCTCGTCGTACGCCGGAGAGCCGGGCGTGGGCGGATCGAAGGGGACGAACAGGTCCGGGTGGTTGTAGACCTCGGCGCCGTAGTCGTGCACGCCATCGGGCAACGGCTCGCGGAACCGGCCGCCCAGGGGCAGCAGCGCGGACGCGATCGTCTCGCGCGAGCCCCGGACGCCGAAGTCGGGCCCGGTGATCGCCAGCGAGCCCTCGCCGGTGGTCACGGCCGCTCCGGCGGACCACGCGGACAGCGCCCAGACCACGCCCAGCCAGTGCGGCGGCAGGCCGAGCGCGACGGTCTCGCCCGACTCCAGGTCGTACTCGTCGACGAGCAGGTTGGCGGTCTTCGAGACCCAGTTCGCGGTGGTCACCGCGCTGAGCTCGATCCGCTCGCCGGACGTGTCGTCGTAGTACGTCAGGAAGGGGTTGGCACCGTCGCGGCGGACCGCGGCGGCGAACAGGTCGGGCAGGGTTCCGGTCACGCCGCAACCCTACGTTCGGGCACCGACGTATGTTGGTTGGGGACTCGGGAAAGAAGGATCGAGATGGTGTCACAGCTGGCGCTGCCCGAGGGTGGCGAATGGATCATCCTGCTGGCCGTCGTGGTCGTGCTGTTCGGCGCGAACAAACTGCCGGACCTGACCCGCAACGCCGCCCGCGCGCTGGTCGAGTACCGCAAGATCACCAGCGGCGAGGACAAGGTTTCAGGGGACGGTGGTGCGCAGGGCGTCGGCGAGGTGGGCGGCGGCGTCGGTCAGCCGGCCGGGCAGCCGGGCCAGGACGATGCGCCGCAGCTCCTGGGGCCCGCCGTGGACGGCGATGATCCGGACACCGGGCGGCGCGGCTCCGGCGAGTGACGCCGACACGGTAGTCAGCCCGGCTCCGGCCGCGACCAGGTGCAGCTTCGCCAGCCAGTCGCGAGCGGTGTGGGCGATCTCCGGCCGCTCGTCGAGCCCTGGCCAGACCCCCATCAGAGTGTCCTCGCCGGCGGCCGGTCCCGCGATCCAGCGTTGACCTCGCAGTTCGGCCACGTCCACCGAATCGCCCGCGGCCAGCGGATGACCGGTCGGCACCGCGAGCATCAGTGACCTCTCGATCAGCGTCTCCAGTTCCAGCGTCGGAGACTCCGCGTCCAGCGGCCGGAAGGGCGGCGCCGAGGCGAGCAGTGCCAGGTCCACGGTCCCGGCTCGCAGCGCGCGGACCAACGACGGTGTCGAACCTTCCCGGCTGACCACCCGGATCGCCGGCTGCGACCGGCGCAGCGAGGCGATTGCCCGCGGCAACAGCACCGCGCCCGCGCTGGGGAACCAGCCGAGCCGCACGGTGCCACCTTCCGCCGGCAACCCGGCCAGCTCACGGGTGGTCGCGTCGATCTGGTCGAGCACGCGCGCCGCGTTCCGCAGTACGACCTGTCCCGCGGTGGTGAGGCGGACGCCGTCGCGGCGGCGCTCCAGCAACGAGGCGCCAGCGGCCCGCTCGATCGAGGCGATCTGCCGCGAGACGGCCGACTGGGTGTAGCCCAGGGAGGTCGCTGCCGCGGTGAAGGTGCCGCGCTCGGCGACCTCGCGGAAGACCCGCAGGGCGACCAGGGAGACGTCGGAGAAATCCATGACGTTTACGCATACTAGCTGTGCCCAAGTCTCGTTGGTGTCATGGAGGAGGCGTTCCTAGCCTGGCGGCATGACAGCTCAACGCATCGCCCTTGTGACCGGGGCCAACCAGGGGATCGGCTTCGCTCTGGTCGCCGGACTGGCCGCCCGCCTGAACTCCGAGGACCTGGTCCTGCTGACCGGCCGCAATCCCGAGCGCGTGGCCGAGGCCGTCCGGCGGATCGACGGCGTCGCCAAGGTGGAGGGCCGCGTCCTCGACGTCACCGACGCCGACGCGATCGCCGCTCTCGCCGAAGAACTTCAGGAGGCGTACGGCGGCGTCGACCTCGTGGTCTCGAACGCCATCGGCCCGCTGACGCCGGATCGCCCGCAGGCCGAGCAGGCCGACGAATTCATCGCCGTCGCCAACGGAGGCACCACCGCCGTCCTGCGCTCCTTCGGTCCCGTACTCCGGCCAGGCGGCAGGTTGCTCGTGGTGGCGAGTTCTCTCGGCACGATCGACCACCTGGACGCGCAACTGCACCCGCTATTCGACGGCGTCACCCTCGAGCAGGTCGAGAAGGCCGTCGAGGACTGGCGACAGGCGATCCACGAAGGCACGGCCGAGGATCAAGGCTGGCCGCACTGGATCAACCTGCCCTCCAAGGTCGGCCAGGTGGCCGCAGTACGCGCAGCGGCCGCCGAGCGCCGCGCCACCGATCTCCCGCTGAACACCCTGATCGCCTCGGTCTGCCCGGGCCTCGTGGACACCCGCGCCTCTCGCCCCTGGTTCGACGACTTCAGCCAGGCCCGCACCCCCGAGGCCGCCGTCGTGCCGATCCTCGACCTCCTCCTCGCCGACCACCTCGACCCGGCCAACTACGGCGAACTGATCCGCGACCGCAAGGTCCTGCCCTGGCACCCCGCAGTGCCCGGGTAGCTGGAATGCTCGTAAAGTCGGTTCATGTTGATCCTGATCGGCCTGCTGCTGATCCTGGCGTTGACCGTTGCCACCGGCTACTTCGTGGCGCAGGAGTTCTCCTACGTCGCCGTCGACCGCAACCGGCTCCAGGCGCTGGCCGAGGCGGGGGACGGCGCGGCCGAGCGGGCCCTGAAGGTGACCTCGCGGCTGTCCTTCGTGCTGTCCGGCGCCCAGATCGGGATCACCGTCACCGCCCTGCTGGCCGGGTACGTCGCCCAGCCCTACCTCGGCGCGGGGCTGGAGGAACTGCTCGGTACCGCGGGACTGCCGCGCAGCGTCAGCCTGTCCGTGTCGGTGATCCTGGCCTTGCTGCTGGCAACGATCATCCAGATGGTGTTCGGCGAGCTGGCGCCGAAGAACCTGGCGATCGCCCGCGCCGAGGCGATCGCGCTGCGGCTGTCCCGGTCCACCCTGATGTACCTCACCGTCGCGGGACCGCTGATCCACGTGTTCGACTCGGCCTCCAACCGGATCCTGCGCCGGGTCGGCATCGAGCCGGTGGAGGAACTGCCGCAGGGCGCCACCGCGCAGGACCTGGACCGGATCATCGCCACCTCCTTCGAGCAGGGCCTGCTGGACCAGGACACCACCCGGCTGCTGGATCGCGGGCTGGACTTCCGCGACCGGATCGCGGGCGAGGTGATGGTGCCGCGGGTCGACGTGATCACCGTGCACGAGGACGAGCCGCTGAGCCGGGTGGTCGAACTGCTCGACGCCGGGCACAGCCGGTTCCCGGTGATCGCCGCGTCGGTCGACGAGGTGGTCGGGGTGGTCGCGATCAGCGACGTCGTCGAGGTGGAACCCGCGGACCGTCATCACGTCACCGTCGGCTCACTTGCCTCATCACCCGTGATCGTCCCGTTCACCCTTCCGCTTCCCGTAGTACTGGAACAGCTCCGTACTGCGCACCGCCAGCTGGCGATCGTGGTGGACGAGTTCGGCGGCTTCGACGGGATCGTGACGCTGGAGGACATCGCCGAGGAACTGGTCGGGGAGATCCACGACGAGGACGACCTGCCGGAGCCGGACCTGGTGCCGAACCCGGAGGGCAGCTGGACCTTCCCGGCCCGCTGGCGGATCGACCAGGTGGACGAGGCCCTCGGGATCTCGCTGCCGGAGGACGAGTACTACGACACCGTGTCCGGACTGGTGATGGCCCGGCTCGGGCGGATCCCGGTGGTCGGTGACGAGGTGGTGGTCGAGTTGCCGCAGCGGTTCGACCACGACGGGCGTCCGGTCCCGTCCGAGCGGGTCAGCCTGAGGGTGGAGACCGTGGTACGGCATGTGCCCGGCCTGGTCCGGGTGGAGCGGCTGTCATGAGTACCACCGTCGCGCTGCTGATCTCCGTGCTGCTGTTGATCCTCAACGGGTTCTTCGTCTCGGCCGAGTTCGCCCTGGTCGCGTCCAAGCGGCACCGCCTCGAACAGGCAGCCGCCCAGGGCAGCCGGTCCGCCCGGGCCGCGATCGCCGGGGTCAGCGAGTTGTCGTTGATGCTCGCGGGCGCCCAGCTCGGGATCACCCTCTGCACGCTCGGTCTCGGGGCGCTGGCCGAGCCGGCGGTGGCGCACCTGCTGCACCCGTTGTTCGAGCTGATCGGGCTGCCGGACGGTGTCGGGCACGTGATCTCGCTGATCATCGCGGTCGGCGGCATCGGCCTGCTGCACGTCCTGCTCGGCGAGATGGCGCCCAAGTCGTGGGCGATCAGCGACCCTGAGCGGTCCGCGCTGTTGCTCGCGCTGCCGTTCCGCGCCTTCACCACCGTCTTCCGCCCGCTGCTGATCGTGCTCAACGGCATGGCGAACCTGTGCCTGCGGGTCCTCAAGGTGACACCTCAGAACGAGCTGGCGAACGCGCACGGTCCGGAGGAGCTGCGGCTGCTGATCGAGTCGTCGCGCGAGCACGGCACCCTCGAGGCCGCCGAGCACGATCTGCTCACCGCGATGCTCGCCCTGCAGAACACCACGGTCGCCCAGGTGATGACCCCGACCTCCCAGCTCGTCACGGTGCCGGACGCGGCCACGGCTCGCGAAGTGGAGCTGGCCAGCGTCCGTGAAGGCCGCTCGCGGCTCGCCGTGGTCAGCACCGGTACTGCGATCTGCGGGATCGTGCACGTCCGCGACGCGAGCCGCGCGACGACCAGCGGCGGTCATACCCTCCGTGCGGCGGACCTGATGACCGAGCCGCTGCGGCTGCCCGCCGACACTCCGGTGGCGGCGGCGATCCGGATCATGCGGGAGCGTCGCGCCCAGCTGGCCGTCGTCCAGGACGGCGACCAGCCCGTCGGCGTGGTCGCCCTCGAGGACCTGCTCGAGGAGGTGATCGGCGAGTTCGACGACGAGACCGACCCGATCATCACCGCCGCCGTCAAGCGTCGGTCGGCAGAAGCAGGGTGAACCTGCACCCCTGGCCGACGGTGCTGGTCGCGCCGCCAGAGCCGGGGGAATGTCAGGGGAATGTCGGCCGACGGTGGGGATACCGTCCGCGCGTCATACCGTGGTGGCGAACACCATTTTGCGAGGAGCAGCCTGTGCCTGTCAGTCGTCTCGGTCTCGTCGTTCATCAGGGTCGCCCGCTGGCCGTCCAGGCCGCCGAGGTGGTCCGCGAGTGGTGCACGCGGCACGACATCGGTTGCACCGACATCGACGTGTGGAAGAACCAGGAGCACCGCCGCGGTGGGATGGCCGAGATGCAGCACGCGGGCAGCCCGGACCTGGTCGTCACGCTCGGCGGCGACGGCACCTTCCTGCGCGGTGCCCGGATCGCGGCCAAGAACGACGCGGCCGTGCTGGGTGTCGACCTCGGCAAGGTGGGCTTCCTGACCGAGGTGGCCTGCGGCGACGTCGAGGAGGCGCTGGAGGCCGTCCACCACGGCGGCGCCACCATCGAGGAGCGCATGACTCTCACCATGCGCGCCTCCCGGCCGCTGGAGATCCCGACCGGCATCGACGCGTTCCTGCGCTACGGCCACGGCCCGGCACTCCCGCCGCCCGCTGTCCGGCCCGAGACTGTCGAGGGAGACGGCTGGGGCGTCGCCCTGGACGTGACCGCCCTGAACGACGTGGTGCTCGAGAAGCTCGCCCGGGACCACCAGGTGAGCCTCGGCGTCTACCTGGCCGGCCGACTGCTCGCGTCGTACTCCGCGGACGCGGTCATCGTGGCCACCCCGACCGGCAGTACGGCGTACAGCTTCGCGGCGGGTGGCCCGATCCTGTCGCCGAACATGGAGGCGGTCGTGTTCACACCGGTCGCTCCGCACATGACCTTCAACCGGACTGTGGTGGCAGCCCCGGACGAGCCGGTTTTGCTGCGGGTGCTGCCGCACTCGGGACAGGCTGCAGTGAGCATCGACGGCCAGTTGCGCGGAGTGCTGGATCCAGGCGACTGGATCGGCGTCTACGGATCGCTCCGGCGGCTCCGCCTTGTCCGCCTTGGACCCACTGACTTCTATGGCCGTCTGCGCGACCGCTTCCGGCTCACGGACGCTCCTGCGACCGGTATCGACGGAGAAGCCGATTCGGTCTTCCGGCCCGATACCCCCGCGCCACCGGACCTGGCCCACCTTCGCCTCCCGCCACCGCGTAGCGCGGCGGTCATCCCCGACCCGGTGGCCTGTGACCTTCCCGCCGACAAGGCCAGGAGTGCGGATGACTCCGTGGGTTGAGCACGCCATCTGGTGGCACGTGTACCCGCTGGGGTTCGTGGGCGCCGAGCAGACGGCTGACCCTCCCGGTACCCCGGTTGCGCATCGGCTCGGCAGGTTGGAGGGCTGGCTCGACTACGTGGTGGAGCTGGGGTGCTCCGGGCTCGTGCTCGGACCGGTGTTCGCCTCGGAGACCCACGGCTACGACACGGTCGACCACTTCCGCATCGACCCGCGGCTGGGTGATGACGAGGACTTCGACCAGCTGATCGCGACCGCGCACGGCAAGGGGCTGCGCGTCGTACTGGACGGTGTGTTCAACCACGTCGGCCGGAGCTTCCAGGCGCCGCCCGAGTGGTTCCGGCCGGGCGACACGTTCGAGGGGCACGAGCATCTTGTCGTGCTCAACCATGACGTGCCCGAGGTCCGGCAGCACGTGGTGGACGTGATGTGCCACTGGCTCGAGCGAGGTGTCGATGGCTGGCGGCTGGACGCTGCCTACGCCGTACCGCCCGCGTTCTGGCGGCAGGTGCTCGCCGAGGTCAGGCCGCGGTACCCCGAGGCGTGGTTCTTCGGCGAGGTGATCCACGGCGACTACGCGGCTTATGCGCAGGAGAGCGGGCTCGACTCGATCACGCAGTACGAGCTGTGGAAGGCGATCTGGAGCTCGCTGAACGACGGCAACTTCTACGAGTTCGCCCACGCGCTGAAGCGGCACGACGAACTGCTCGACACCTTCGTCCCGCAGACCTTCGCCGGCAACCACGACGTCACCCGGATCGCCTCGAAGCTGGACGACGAGCGGCATCTCGGTCACGCGGTGGCGATTCTGTTCACGGTCGCGGGAATCCCGAGCGTCTACGCCGGTGACGAGCAGGCCTTCCACGGCGTGAAGGAGGAACGCGTCGGTGGCGACGACGCGATCCGCCCGGTCTTCCCGGCCCGGCCGGACGAACTCGCCGAGGACGGCTGGCCGACGTACCGGCTGCACCAGCGGCTGATCGGCGTACGGCGTCGCAACGCGTGGCTGGTGCGGGCGCGAACAACCGTGGAGCACCTCACCAACGAGGCGATCGCGTTGCGCTCGGGCGAGGGCGGCGACCAGGTGCTCGTGCTGCTCAACATCGGCGACGAGGAACACCGTTTCCCCGTGGAGCTGGACGGCTTCGAGCTCGCCGTCCGGCCGGAGGATACGGCGGATCCGGTGGACCCGGCCGCCGTACCAGCGCACAGCTGGTACGTGTTGGCGACCGGACCTGGTCACTCCGGGTAGGCTCCCTCCCCATGCGAAACGTGGTGATCCTGGCCGGTGGCTCGGGCACGCGGCTGTGGCCGCTGTCCAGGGCCGACAAACCCAAGCAGGTGCTGCCGTTGGCGGCGGGCAACTCGTTGCTGCGAGTGGCCTACAACCGGCTGCAGGGTCTCGTCGACCCGGCCAACATCTACGTCTGCACGGTCGCCGCGCACACCGAGCTGGTCCGCGAGGAACTGCCGGAGCTCGGCGAGCACAACATCATCGGCGAGCCGGTCGGCCGGGACACCGCGAACGCGGTCGGCCTGGCCTCAGCGGTGGTCGCCCGCAACGACCCGGACGCGGTGCTCGCGATCGTCGGGTCGGACCATCTGATCACGCCCGAGGCGGAGTTCCGGGCCGCGATCGAGAGTGGCTTCGAGGTGGTCGAGCAGCGCCCCCGATCGCTGGTGACGTTCGGGATCGAGCCCACCCACCCGCACACCGGACTCGGGTACGTCGAACGCGGCGACGCGATCGACGGCACCGCGGCGTTCGTGGTCGACCGGTTCCGGGAGAAGCCGGACCGCGCGACGGCCGAGGAGTACCTGGCCACCGGGCGGTTCTGGTGGAACTCGGGCATGTTCGTCTGGCGGGCCGAGACCGTGCTGAGCGTGCTCGACGCGCTGCTGCCGGAGTCCGCCGCGCAACTGCGTCAGGTGGCTGCGGTGTGGGACGCCCCGGAGCGCGAGGCGACGCTGGCCGAGATCTACCCGACGCTGCGCAAGATCAGCGTGGATTACGCGGTGATGGAGCCCGCCTCGCAGGGCAAGGTGGACGCCGACGTGGTCGTCGTACCGATGCCGGTGCACTGGCTGGACGTCGGCTCCTGGGCCGCGCTCGCCGGCACCTACGAGGTTGATGCCAAGGGCAACCGTCATGACGGGTCGGCGCTCAGCTGCCTGCTGGACTCGCACGACAACGTGATCGTCACCGACGACCCCGACCACCTGATCGCCGCCGTCGGCCTGCGCGGCCACATCATCGTCCACACCCACGACGTCACCATGGTCTGCCCCCTGGCCGACGGTGAACGCGTCAAGGACCTGGTAGCCATCGTCCAGTCCGACCACGCCGACCGCTACGTCTGACCCGGCGAGCACTGCCCGCGAGAACGACGAAACCCCCGGAATCCAAAGGGATTCCGGGGGTTTCGGTTGTTCGGGAAGCTGGATCAGCCGCCGTTGGGCTCCTGGGCGTCCAGCGCCGGGTACTTGTCCATGAACTGCTGGAGTGCCTCGCCGCTGACCGAGCCGCAGAACTGGCGGTGGCCGAACGCGGTGGTCTGGCCCTGGGCGTTGCCGCTCCAGTGCGAGAAGGCGATGTTCTTGCCGGCGGGCCAGGGCTGCTGGCCGTCGGACTCCTTGAACGGCGCGGCGATGAACTTGCCGTTCGAGCTCTCCGGCAGCTGGGCCTTGGAGATCTTCTCGATCAGCGCCACCTGGTCGGCGTTGTTCGCGGTCGCCTCGTTGTACCAGAGGATCGTGTAGCCGTGCTCCAGGTTGTGCACCAGGTTCGGCACCGGCGGGCGGTCGTCGGAGGTGTAGAACTTCTTCCCGAACGGCGCCCAGACGGCGTAGTGCGGGCCCGACGACGGCGGGGACACCGGGTACGGGATGACGGTTCCGTCCGGCTGGTGGTCCTGGGTGCCGGTGGCCTTGTCGTCGGTGGCCTTGTCGCAGGAGGCCTCCGCGGCGGAGACGCCGAGCTCGCTGATCGCCATGTCCCGGATCCGGGAGTCCTGGATCAGCTTGATCGCCGGGTAGGCGATGATCGCGAGGCCGACGACGATGGAGGCGGCCACGATGATCAAGGTGCGGCGCTTGTCGGACCGGGCCTGGTCCCGCTGCATCTTCTCGATCAGCTCGCGGCGTGACTGCTTCTGAGACTTACCCACAGTGATTTGATCTTCCCGGGTCTGCGGCGGTCCCGTGCCGCCGTGCGCCTGCAGTGTACGCAAGCTGTCTGAGAAGTTGCCTAGAAAACTAACGAGACCGTGAGCCGAACGTGACCGTTGCCTCACTCCCCGGTCCCGTCCGGACGGTGACGCCGTAACCCTCGGCATGCAGCAGCACGGCGAGCCGCTCGGCGATCACGCCGACCGCGACCGCGTCGTCCCCGAACACGGCGACTGAGCCGTCCAGCAGCTCGATGTGGACGTCCTCGTCATCCACCAGCAGGCCGTCCCACAGGGCCGGATCCACGTCACGAGGCCCGGTCGGCGCCCGCCGCTGCAGTACTGCGGCCCGCGCCGCCTCCCGCGTGCCCAGGCTGAACAGGTCCAGCTCCGCGTCCCGCACGAGCGCCCGAGCACCGCTCCCGTGCTCCCCAGCAGGCAGAACCACGTCGGAGAGCCCACGCAGTACTGCGACCGGCACCCCGTCGGCCTTGCCCTTCACGAGCTCGCTGGCCGAGGCGATCTCGTCCGCCAGGGCGGGCTCGGTGACCGCGAGCACGTTGCCGTGGCTGTCCGTAGTCCCGCGCAGGTCCTCGATCACCTGGATTCCGGCGGCTCCGATGGCCAGGTCGGTCTGGCCGTTGCGCCAGGGCCGCCCCAGGGTATCCGTGATCACGATGCCCACGTTCACGTCGTACCGGTCCTTCAGGGCCGTGCGGAGATTCCGGGCGGACAGGTCCGGGTCGACCGGCAGCAGCAGAACCGTGCCGGGCGAGGTGTTCGAGGTGTCAGTGCCCGCGGCGGCCATCACCAGGCCGTGCCGCGTCTCCACGATCCGGGTGTCGCCGCGCTGGGCGACGACCCGCACCAGCTCGGCGTCGATCGCCTCGTCGCGGGTGGCGGTGGTCAGCCGGCCCTCGGTCTTGCTGACGATCTTCGAGGTGACCGAGACCAGGTCACCGTCGCGCAGGTCGGCCGCGTCGCCGATCAGGCCGGCCAGGTCGTCCCCGGCGGCGATCTCGGGCAGGCCGGTGACCGGAAAGACCTCGAGGTGCTTCCTCACCGGCGGACCGCCTCGGCCAGCGTGAGAGCGGCATCGGCCATCGCGGCCGTCGCCGTGTCGTCGGTCATCCACAGCGGCACTGCTTGGGCGTGAATGCCCGCCGTCGCGATCGACTCCAGTTGCGCCGAGTCGGACGTGTCGATCAACCAGCCGTCCAGTACTCCGCCCGCGGCGCGGGCCCCGTAGTGCGTGGCGACCGCGGCGGCGGTGGACTCCACCCCGATCGCGGCGAGCACCTTGTCCGCCATCCCGCGGACCGGGCCGGTGCCGATGATGGGGGAGATGCCGATCACCGGTGCGGCCGTCTCGCGGACCGCGTCCCGGATCCCGGGGACGCCGAGGATCGTGCCGACCGAGACCACCGGGTTGGACGGCGGCAGCAGCAGCGCGTCGCACTCCGCGATGGCATCCAGGACGCCGGGCGCCGGTTTCGCCTTCTCCGACCCCACGGCGACGATCTGGTGCGCGGTGACCTCGGCATGCAGCCGGACCCAGTACTCCTGGAAGTGGATCGCCTTCTTCGTGCCGGGCCGCTCAGGGTCGTCCACCACTACGTGCGTCTCGACCCGGTCGTCGCTCATCGGCAGCAGCCGGACCGGCAGGTTCCACCGGGCGCAGAGGGCCTCGGTCACCGCGGCCAGGCCGTAGCCGGCGTCGAGCATCTGGGTGCGGACCAGGTGGGTGGCGATGTCGCGGTCGCCGAGGCCGAACCAGGTCGGCTCCACGCCGTACGCCGCGAGCTCCTCCTTGATCACCCAGGTCTCGTCCTCGCGGCCCCAGCCGCGCTCGGCCGAGATGCCGCCACCGAGGGTGTACATCACCGTGTCGAGATCGGGGCAGACCCGCAGGCCGAACAGGGTGATGTCGTCCGCGGTGTTCCCCACCACGGTGATCTCGGCGTCCGGCCGGGCCTTCAGCAGGCCGCGCAGGAAGGTGGATCCGCCGATGCCACCGGCAAGCACTGTCAATCGCATGGGAACAGTCTCCACGAGTCGTCAAAGCAACGGACCACCGCGGGACTATGCTGCCCGGGTCCGATTGTGCATGAACTGTCAGTTGAACGGCCCCCAACATTCCCGAGGAGCCCTCGTGGTCACCGACGCAACCAAGAAGCTCAGAGAGCCGGTCGCGTACATCTTGCTCGCCTTCGCCGGCCTCGTGGCCCTGGCCTCGCTGATCCGGCTGTTCGTCGGTGGCGCCGGCTTCACCGCCGCTGCCGGCGGTGTGCAGGGCACGCTCACCCCGCCCGGACTCACCGCGCTGGTGGTGCTGATCTCGCTCGTCGCCTCCGTCTGGCTGGTGAACGAGGCCGGGGAGCGCACCCCGAACGCCCGCACGGTCACCCTGGCGGCACTGTCGATCACCGGTCTTGTCGTGCTGCTCGGGCTGATCACCGCCTTCGCGGGCTTTTCCGAGACCGGCACCGCCGGGCTCAAGATCGTCGGCTTCCTCTACGCCCTCGCCGGCCTCGCGCTCTACGGCGCGGCCGGTCTGTACATCCTGAAGACCTTCCAGGCACTGCCCGCTCCGGTCCGCGCACCGAAGGCCGGCGCGCACGGCCAGTTCGCTGGTCAGGGCGGCCAGAGCGATCAGGGCCAGTACGGCGGCGCGCAGTACGGGCAGCAGGGTCAGTACGGCGCCCAGCAGGGCCAGCAGTACGGCCAGTACGGCGCCCAGGGGCAGTACGGCCAGCCCGAGCAGAGCCAGTACGGCGCTTACGGCGCGGGTGCTGCCGGAGCAGGTGCGGGCGCTGTCGGTGGTTACGCCGCGGCGCAGGGCGGCGAGCAGCAGTGGCCGCAGGAGCAGAGCTGGAACCAGGGTGAGCAGCGGGCCTGGTCCGCTGGCGACGCGGAAACGCAGCAGCCGCAGGGCGAGGCCCAGCCGGCCGAGCAGGCCTGGTCGGCCGAGGGCCACGGTGCCGAGCCGACGCAGCAGTGGAGCCCCGAGGGTCAGCAGCAGTGGTCCGGCCAGGACCAGGGCCAGCAGTGGCCGCCGCAGGAGCAGCAGTGGGGCGGTGCTGACGCAGGCCAGCAGCAGTGGGCCGGTCAGGAGCAGTACGGCCAGCAGGCCGCCCAGCCGGAGTGGCAGGGCGAGCAGGCCCAGCCGGCCGCCGATCCGCAGGGCGAGCATGCCTGGACGCAGCAGGGCTGGCAGCAGGGCGACCAGGCCTGGCAGGGCGAGGAGGCCGCTCCGGCGGCTGCGCCCGAGCCCCAGGCCCAGCCCGAGGCCGAGGCCGAGGCGGTCGACGAAACCCGCGTAGAACCGCGGGTTCCGGAGACCCCGAAGGACGACGATTCCCAGCCGCAGCAGGGCCAGCCGGAACAGCAGGGTTGGTGGTCCCAGCCTTCCTGACCGGGAAGCGACAAGCTCGTGGTGCGGTTCTGATCACATCCGGCGAGCTGTGAAGGACGACGAGAGGTCTGTGCAGACAGGCCTCTCGTTCTTTTGCAGCCGTGTTGCGGATGAAGCCAATAGCAGACCACGGCTTGACTTTCGTGGATTGCAGGAATGTAATTTCAACCGTGTCGTTCGTTAGGACACTCGGTATCGGGGACCGTTGCCAAGCGCAGGACGGACGAGGTCAGGCATGTGGATCGCAAACCCACATGTACAGGGGAACGAACAGGGTCGAGGAGGGTCGTACCGTGACAGAAACGCTGATGGCGATTGTCGACGGTGAGGCGATCGAGGAGGAGCCGAACTGGCAGGAAAGGGCGTTGTGCGCCCAGACCGATCCAGAGGCTTTCTTCCCGGAGAAGGGCGGATCCACCCGCGAGGCGAAGAAGGTCTGCCTCGGTTGCGACGTGCGGGGCGAATGCCTCGAGTACGCGCTGCAGAACGACGAACGCTTCGGGATCTGGGGCGGTCTGTCGGAGCGGGAGCGCCGCAAACTGAAGAAGAAGGCCGTCTGAGAGCCTGACCGATCGACGGGTGGTGGTGCCCTGCCACCCCAGCCGTCACACCAGCCACCGATGCGCTGTTCAATCAAAAGCAGCGTCGAAAAGTCAACACAAACTTCCGTGTGAGGCCCCGGCCGGACTTTGTCCACCGGGGCCTACGGCTGTGAGCGGGCAGTTGCACGGTTCGCGTAAGGTGAGTCCTCGCCACGCACCTGAACGGGTGTGGGGCGTGCCGGTGTAGTCGTGCCGGCACGGTCCGGGCACGCCGTTCCTTTCCCCTGAGGTGTCACTGCTCCGCATGGAATCTGAAGCTCCGGCCGGCTGGGAGTTCTTCGACGCTGTCGATTTCCCGACCGACCCCACCGACGATCCGCTGGGTCGCGCGCGGATCAGGCATGTCGTCACCGCCGTCGTGGTCGGGCACGAGGGAGCCGCCTGGCTGCCCCGGCTGACCGAGGCCCTGTGGGCGCTCGAACGGCGTCCCGAACGGGTGATCGCGGTCGATACCGGCTCCACCGACGAGACCGCCGAACTGCTCGCCGAGATGCCCGGCGTCGAGCCCGTGGTCAGCCTGTCGGCCCGCTCGGGCTTCGGTACCGCGGTGACCCGCGGGCTGGAGACGGTCGGTTTCGCGCCCATCCCCTCCTCGGTCGGCCCGTACGGCGACGACGGGCTGGCCACCGTGGTGGAGTGGCTGTGGCTGCTGCACGACGATTGCGCGCCGGCCCCCAAGGCACTCGAGCAAATGTTGCTTCAGGCAACTTTAGCGCCGGACACCGGGGTCTGGGGACCGAAGCTGCGGCTGTGGCCGCGGGACCGGGAACTGCTCGAGGTCGGCGTCACCACCTCGCTCGGCGGTCGCCGCGACACCGGTATCGAGATCGGCGAGCTCGACCAGGGCCAGCACGACCAGCCGCGCAACGTGCTCGCCGTCAGCTCGGCCGGCATGCTGGTCCGCCGCGACGTCTGGGAGTCGCTGCACGGTTTCGACCCGAAGCTGCCGATGTTCCGCGACGACATCGACTTCGGCTGGCGAGCCAGCCGGGCCGGCTTCAAGGTCGGTGTCGCCCCGGACGCGGTGGTCTACCACGCGCAGGCCGCGGCGACCGGTGAGCGTGCCCTGGCAGGGACCAGGCGGCACGCGTACCAACTCGACCGCGCGCACGCCTACTACACCGTGCTGGCGAACGCGCCGCGCAAGCTGCTTCCCCTGCTGGTGCTGAGGTTCCTGCTCGGCACCTTCATCCGATCGGTCTGGTTCCTGCTCGGCAAGACGCCCTCGGGCGCGGTCGACGAGTGGACCGCGCTGATGGGAACGCTGCTCGCCGGTGGCTGGACGAAGGCCCGCAAGGACCGCCGACGCCTCGACAAGGTGTCGTACGAGTCGATCAAACCGCTCTTCTCGCGCTCGGTGCACGCGCTCCGGCACAACCTCGAGGAGACCGGAAGCACGATCTCCGAGCGCCTTCGCGAAGCCTGGGCCGACGAACCCGAGGAACAGGTCGTCACGACCGCCCGCCGGGCGAAGAGCACGGCCCGGGTCGCGCAGGACCAGCCGCGCTGGCGTCGTCAGATCATCCGCCGGCCGTTCCTGGTGGCGTGGGTCTTCCTTTTCCTCGGCGCTTTCGTGGCCGCCCGCAGCCTGATCGGTGGCGGCGTGTTGCGGTCCAACCTGCTGCTGCCCGCGCACGAGACCCTCGGCTCGTTGTGGCACGCCGCGGCGGCCGCACCCCCCGGCGTGACCCCGCCTGCCTGGCTCGGCCAGTTCTGGGCGCTCTCGACGGTCACCTTCGGCCCGACCGGTGCGACCAACGTCATCCTGCTCGGTGCGATTCCACTTGCCGCCTTGTCCGCCTGGGTGTTGTTGCGCGCCTTCGTGGTCGATCGAGTCGCCCGCGCCTGGGGCGCATCGGCGTACGGGTTGGCGGTGTTCACCAATGGCGCGATCTCGCAGGGCCGGCTGGGGACGTGTGTCGCGGCGATCGTGCTGCCGTTGCTCGGTGCTGCCGTGCACACGGTGGCGCGGCGGCGACGGGTGGTCATCCAGGGCAGTTGGCGGGCCGCGTGGTTCGCCGGCATCTGCCAGGCCGTCCTGTTCGCCTTCACTCCGGCGCTCGGCCTGCTGGTCAGCATCTGCTTGGTGGCAGGTGCGCTGCTCGGCCTCGGCTGGCGGCGACAGGGACGGCAGTTGGTGTTCTCCGTCGTCCTCGGCATGCTGCTCGTGCTGCCCTGGACCATCGAGTTGATCCTGCACCCGTCGCGGCTGGGCCAGGAAGCAGGCGGACCGCCCACAGCCGCGGTCGGCCCGGGCGACAGCATCGCCCGCCTCCTCACCGGTACTCCGGTGGGTGCGCCGACGCCCTGGTGGTTCGCAGTACCGCTGATCGTGGTGGCTCTGCTCGCGCTCACGCGGCGGTCCCGCCAGCGGTACGAGATGCTCGGGTGGTTCGCCGCGTTGTCCGGAATGGCCGGCGCGCTGGTGGCCAGCCGCCTCGGTGGTGGCAGTGGCCCCCTGATGTTCCTGATGACGGCCGGCTGGATCATCGCGGTCACGGTCGCCTGGGACTCGGTCGGGAAGTCCAGGCAGATCCTCGTCCAGGGTGTGCTCGCGGTCGTCCTCGTCGCCACCATCGTGACGGCCGGGTTCTGGCTCGTCCGGGGTGCTGACGATCCGCTGCGGCGTGGCCCGGAGCAGGACCTCCCGGCGTACCTGATGTCCGCGCAGGGTCCACCGGAGAACGCGTCGATCCTGGTGGTGCGCAAGGAGCTCGACAACCCGATGCGGTTCTCGCTGGTACGGAACGGCGGGCCGCGGATGGGATCGCTCGAAGCGGCGCCGACGGCGGAACAGACACAGCCGATCACCGACATCCTGTCGACGCTCGGCGGCGGTGGCACCGGTGAGGAAGGACGTCAGCTCGCCGCGCTCGCGATTGACTACGTCTACCTGCCGGCACCGGTCGACCCGACGCTGATGTCGACACTGGACTCGCTGCCCGGCCTGACCCGCGCCAGCGCCGAAGCGGATGACGCTTCCTGGCTGGTCGACCGCACGTCGATCGAAGGCAAGGTGCCGTTGCAGGACGACGTGCGCAGTCTGTGGCGGGTGCTCGGCATCATCGCCTGGCTGATCGCGCTGGTGTCCTGCCTGCCGACCGCGCGCCGCACGGTCGCCGTACCGCACGGGACCCATGCCAGGAGGGCTTCGTGACCAGACTGCTGTCAGACGTGCGGGTCCGCGTCGCCGCCTGTGTGCTGGCGATGGCGGCTGTCGCTGGGCTCGCTGTGGTGACCCATCCCAAGGAGCCGGTAACGCGGCCCGAGGCGGTCGGCGAACCCACTCCTACGGTGGTGAACCGGACGGCGCAGGCCTGCCCGGTGCCGAGCGTGGGTGGCAAGGTGCAGAGCTTCGTCAACGCGGTGGCTCCGGTGCTGCCCAAGGACACGCCGATTGCCGAGGGTTCGGCCAAGCCACTGTCGATCGCGCCGTTGCCGAAGACTTCGGACCCGGTCGGCTCGCTGCTGGTCCGGGGCCGGCTCGCTTCCACCGCCCGCGCCGCGAAGCCGGTGCCGCTGTCGATCCAGGGCACCGGCCCACTGGCGGCCGGCACGGTCGGCACCAGTACATCGATCTCCACCGAAGGCGTGAACCGGGGCATGGCGAGTGTGCCGTGCCAGACGCCGGGCTCCGACTTCTGGTTCGTCGGAGCCAGCGCGGCCGCCGGGCACCGCGAGGTCCTGGTGCTGACGAACCTCGACAGCGTCAACGCCGAGGTGAACGTCTCGGTCTATGCGCCGGGTGGCGCGCTGGACCTCCCGAACGCCCGCGGCATCGTCGTACCGGCCCGGGGGAGCGCGGAGCTCTACCTGAGCCTGGTGGCGCCCAAGATGCGCGACCTGGCGCTGCACGTCGTCTCCACCGGTGGCCGGGTGGCGCCGGCGCTGCGCGACAACGCCACGAACGCTGACGGTCCGGCCGGTGTGGACTGGCTGCACGCTTCGGCTCCGCCGGCGAAGTCACTGGTTGTGCCGGGTATCGCGCCGGGCGCCGGCGAGCGGTCGGTGACGCTGGCCAACCCCGGCGATCTGCAGGCGGCCGCGACCCTGACCGTCAACGGGCCGAACGGGCCGTTCAAGCCGGCCGGGCTCTCGACCGTGCAGATCCCGGCCGGTGCGGTGAAGTCGGTGCGGCTGGACAAGGTGCTGAACGGAGACGCGAGCGCGATCACGATCAGCTCGGACCAGCCGCTGGCCGGCTCGGTGCGCAACGTCGACGCCAGCGGCACCGAGTTCTCCTCGATGGGGTCGGCCGAGGCCCTGAGCGGTCCGGCGTACCTGGTGCTGCCGCCGCACGCGCAGCCCGCGCAGTTGCAGGTGACCGCGCCGAGCAGGCCCGCGAGTCTGCGGTACGAACTGCGGGACGCGGCCGGCAAGGTGCTCAGCACTCGCACCCTCGACGTGGTCAACGGCGCGACCAGCACGATCCCCTTCAAGGCGCAGGCCGGACCGACCTACCTGATGGTCGAGCAGACCCGCGGCTCGATGGTCGCCGGTGTCACGCTGATGCCGCCGGCCAAGCTGGGCGAGGACGAGGTGCCGCTGGTGGCCTCCTGGCCGCTGACCACCTCGCTGGTGTTCCGCGCGCAGCTGGGTGCCCAACCGGACGTCCGGGCCGCGCTGAAGTAGCTCAGTCGTCGTCGGTGTCGAAGTCGGGGTCGATCTGCTCCGGCGACAGCGCCAGCACGTCGGCGAGCTCGAGCACCAGGGCGGACCGGACCAGCCAGGTCAGGCTGGTGCCGGACCGTTCGGCGCGCAGTTCGATCGGCCGGCGGAACACGACGATCCGGTAGGGCTCGTGCGAGGTGCCGCCGGTGGAGTGCGTCAGCGGGATCTCGCCGGCGTGGACGTCGAGGTTCGGCACGTCCTCGATCGCGAACTCGACCCGCGCGACGACCTGCGGGAGCCGTTTCTCCAGCCGGGTCACCTCGATCGCGACCACCTCGTCGAACTGGGCCGCGGCGGACCGCTGCAAGGGCAATCCACGCGGCGCGAAGCTGCTCGGCCTGCTGATCGGCCCGAGCATGCCGCGCCCATGGCGGTCGATGTGCCTGCGATGACGGCGAGCCTCGGTCACGCGATCAGCCTAGTGGGGGTAGCGTCTGGTCGTGAGCATCGCCAGGATCTGTTCGCGCGCCGCCTGCCATCGGCCGGCCGTGTCGACGCTCACCTACGTCTACGCGGACTCCACCTGTGTGCTCGGCCCGCTTGCGACGTACGCCGAACCGCACTGCTACGACCTCTGCGCCGACCACGCCGACCGGCTGACCGCCCCGAACGGCTGGGAGGTGATCCGGCTCGCTCCAGATCCCGCCGCGGCCGGACCCTCGGACGACGACCTCGAGGCGCTGGCGAACGCAGTACGGGAGGCGGCGCGGCCGTTGCCGCCGACGCGTCTCGGTCATCCGGCCCCGGGTGCCCCGGTCGAGGTGGCCCGCCGCGGCCACCTGCGCATGCTCCAGGACCCGGACACCACCGCCTCGGGCACCGAACAAGCCTGATCCTGCTGGCCCTGTTCCGGCCAGGGCGGCGTGTTGGAATGTGTTCCGTCACGTGGGATGAGGTTGACCACGTTGTCAGGTAGTGACAAGACTCGTGGTGTGAACGATCAAAAATTACGGGTCGGAGTGATCGGGCTCGGCTTCGCCGGGCAGACCGCGCTCGAGGCCTTCTCGGAGTTGCCCGATGTCGAGGTGGTCGCGCTGGCCGGCCTCGAGACCGACACCCTCAAGGCTCTCGGAGCCCAGTTCCAGGTGCCGCAGCTGTTCGAGAAGTGGGAGGACCTGCTCGCCGTCGACGGCCTGGACGCGGTCAGCATCGGCACCCCCACCCAGCTGCACGCGCCGATCACCCTCGCGGCACTCGACAAGGGCCTGCACGTGCTCTGCGAGAAGCCGCTGGCCAGGACCGTGGCCGAGGGCGTCGCGATGGTCGAGGCGGCGAAGAAGTCCGGCAAGGTGCTGAAGGTGGTGTTCAACCACCGCGAACGCGGCGACGTCGCCGTCCTCAAGCACCAGATCGAAGAGGGCCTGCTGGGCCGCATCTACTACGCCAAGGCGCACTGGATGCGCCGCAACGGCATCCCCGGCATGGGTGGCTGGTTCACCAACCGCGAGCTGTCCGGCGGCGGCCCGCTGATCGACCTCGGCGTGCACATCCTCGATATGGCCCTGCACCTGCTCGGCGAGCCGAAGGTGACAACGATCACGGCGAACACCTTCGCCGAGCTCGGCCCGCGCGGCCGGGGCAGTGCCAGCAGCGTGATCCGGCCGACGGTCGACACGCTCGGTTCCAAGTTCGAGGTGGAGGACCTGGCGACGGCGTACCTGCGACTCGAGGGCGGCGGCGCGTTGCAGCTGGAGACCAGCTGGGCGACCTACCGGGCACCGGGTGACAACTTCGGCATCGAGCTGTTCGGTACCGAGGGCGGCGCCAAGATCGACGTCCAGAACTACACCACCACCGACACCCTGAAGATCTTCACCGACGTCGGCGGCGTGCCGGCCGAGGTGAAGCCCGCGACCGGAGCCGGGCTCGGCCACCGCGCGGTGGTGAGCGAGTTCGTCGCGATCGTGCTGAGCGGCGACTGGTCCGCGCACAACGGGTCCGAGGCACTCGTCCGGACCCAGGTCATCGATGCCGCCTACGCCTCGGCGAAGGCCGGACGAGAGGTAGTGCTGAATGACTGAGCCGATCCGCGTCACCGTCTGGGGCGAGAACGTCCACGAGCAGGACGACGCCCAGGTGCAGAAGGTCTACCCGGACTCGATGCACGAGACGATCGCCGCCGGCCTGCGGGCCAAGCTCGGCCAGGACGTGGTGGTCCGGACCGCGTGGCTGCAGCAGCCCGAGCACGGGCTGACCGACGAGGTGCTCGCCGACACCGATGTGCTCACCTGGTGGGGGCACCGCGCGCACGGCGACGTGGACGACGCCGTGGTCGACCGGGTCCAGCAGGCCGTGCTGTCCGGGATGGGCCTGATCGCGCTGCACTCCGCGCACTTCTCCAAGATCTTCATCAAGCTGATGGGCACCACCTGTTCGCTGGACTGGCGCAGCGAGAACGACCGGGAGCTGCTCTGGACGGTGGCTGCCGGGCACCCGATCGCGCAGGGGGTGCCGCACCCGCTGGTGATCGAGCAGGAGGAGATGTACGGCGAGCTGTTCGACATCCCGCAGCCGGACGAACTGGTCTTCATCAGCTCGTTCTCCGGCGGCGAGGTGTTCCGCTCCGGCTGCTGCTACCGCCGCGGCCAGGGCCGGGTGTTCTACTTCCGTCCGGGCGACCAGGACTTCCCGACCTACCACCAGCCGGAGATCCAGCAGATCATCGGCAACGCGGTCCGCTGGGCCGCTCCGACCAGCCCCCGGCAGCTCCCGCAGGTGCACCACCGCAAGAACCCGGGCTGGTTCCAGGCGTCCTGACCATCAGTTCCAGGCCTGGGCCAGATAGGGTCCAGGCATGGTAGACGTTGCTGCGATCTTCAAGGCGTACGACGTGCGGGGGGTCGTTCCGGACGAGCTGGACGAGTCGGTGGCCCGGGCGACCGGTGCCGCCCTCGTCGAGGTGCTGGACGTCCTGAGCGGTCCCGGCGCGGTCGTGATCGGTTACGACATGCGGCCGTCGAGCCCCGGGCTCGCGGCTGCCTTTGCCGAAGGAGTGACCAGCGCCGGTGCCGACGTGATCGACATCGGCCTGGCCTCCACGGACATGCTGTACTTCGCCTCCGGCCGGCTCCAGCTGCCCGGCGCGATGTTCACCGCGAGCCACAACCCGGCGAAGTACAACGGGATCAAGATGTGTCGCGCGGGGGCCTCGCCGGTCGGTGCGGAGTCCGGTCTGCGCGACATCGAGGACCTGGTGGCCAAGTCCCTGGTCGACGGGATCGCCACGGTCGCGGCGCCGGGCAAGGTCACCCACAAGGACATGCTGACGGCGTACGCGGACTACATGCACGAGCTGGTCGACCTGTCCGGCATCCGGCCGCTGAAGGTGGTGGTCGACGCCGGCAACGGGATGGGCGGCCACACCGTGCCGGCCGTGTTCGCCACCGGCCCGGTCCAGATCGTGCCGCTGTACTTCGAGCTGGACGGCAACTTCCCGAACCACGAGGCCAACCCGCTGGACCCGAAGAACCTGGTCGACCTGCAGGCGAAGGTCCGCGAGACCGGGGCCGACCTGGGCCTGGCCTTCGACGGGGACGCCGACCGCTGCTTCGTGGTGGACGAGAAGGGCGCCCCGATCTCGCCGAGCGCGGTCACCGGCGCGGTCGCCGTCCGCGAGCTCGCCAAGCATCCCGGCTCGGCGGTGATCCACAACCTGATCACCTCCAAGGCGGTCCCCGAGCTCATCACCGAGCACGGCGGTACGCCGGTCCGCACCCGGGTGGGGCACTCCTTCATCAAGCAGAAGATGGCGGAGACCGACGCGGTGTTCGGCGGCGAGCACTCGGCGCACTACTACTTCCGTGACTTCTGGCGGGCCGACACCGGCATGCTCGCGGCGCTGCACGTGCTCGCCGCGCTGGGCGAGCAGGACAAGCCCGCCAGCGAACTGTTCGCCGTCTACGAGCGTTACGTGGCCTCGGGTGAGATCAACAGCCGGGTGGACGACGCGGCCGCGACGGTCGCGGCGATCGAAGACACCTACGGCGACCGCGACGGCATTACCGTTGACCACCTGGACGGTCTGACCGTCGACGCAGGACAGTGGTGGTTCAACGTCCGCGCGTCCAACACCGAGCCGCTGCTGCGGCTCAACGTCGAGGCCGCAGACGCCGCCACCATGGAGCGTGTCCGCGACGAAGTCCTGGCCCTGATCACTGGTGCACCGAAGTAAAAGGAAAGTGATGACTCCTCCTAACATGAACCTCGACCCCGACCTGCTGAGCATCCTGGTCTGTCCGAAGTGCCGGTCGGAGTTCCGGGTCGACGACGAGGCGAGCGAGCTGGTCTGCACCAACGCGACCTGCGCGCTGGCCTACCCGGTCCGCGACGACATCCCGGTACTGCTGATCGACGAGGCCCGCGAGACCAAGAACGAGGCTCCCGAGAACGCATGAGCTCCTTCGACGACTCGCGGCTGGACGATCCAGCCGCTCTGCAGGCAACCGACCACCTGTTGCGCCGCCTGGCAGGGGCCGGGGCGCGGGTCCGGGCCGAGATCGACGCGTCCGAGGACGCGCTGTCCCAGCTGGGTTCCGACGGCTTCCGCCCGCGGGCGATCGTCGCCGCCGGCCGGGACGCCCGGCTGGTCCGTGCGGTGCTGGAGCCGGTCTGCCCGGTCCCGTTCGTGGCCTGGCCCGGTCCGGGGCTGCCCGGCTGGGCCGGTCCGCTGGACCTGGTGATCGTGCTCGACGGCACCACCGGCGACTTCGCGGCCATCTCCGCCGCCGCTGAAGCGGTACGCCGGGGCTGCGGGCTGATGGTGGCCTCGCCCGAGGACTCGCCCGTGGACAAGGCGTCGGCCGGGTCGCGCCACGCGATCCGCCTGCCCTCCCAGTCCGACGACCAGCTCGCGGCCGCGGTCGCAGTACTGCAGGGGCTGCACCAGCTGGACCTCGGGCCGGCGGTGGACGCCAAGGCGGTCGCGGCGATGCTCGACGACGTCGCGATCGAGTGCTCGCCCAACAACGAAGTCGCGTCGAACCCGGGCAAGGACCTGGCCCTGATGCTGGCCGACGCCCTCCCGCTGGTCTGGGGCGGTTCCGTGCTGGCCGCCCGGGCGGCTCGCCGCGTGGTGGAGGCCATCCGGCTCGCCAGTGGCCGTCCGGCGCTCGCGGCCGATGCGGGGCACCTGCTGCCGGTGCTCGCGAACCAGCCGCCGCGGGACGTGTTCGCGGACCCGTTCGACCAGCCCGAGGATCTCCGGCCCGGTCTGGTCATCCTGGACGACGGCATCGACGACCCGAGCGTGACGGAGACCCGTCGCCAACTCGAGGACAAGGCCGAGCGGCACGACGTACGGGTGCACGTGGTGACGCAGGCGAACGGCACGGACGTCGCCCGGTACGCCGCCCTCATGCAGCACGGCCGGTACGCCGCCGCCTACCTGGGTCTCGGCCTCGGGCGCTACGGCACGGCCGCCGAGGATTCGCCTGCCGGCTCGGGGAATCCCGCGGAGGATCCGGCGTGGTAGCTCGGCTCCAGAACACCATCCGGGACTACGCCTGGGGCTCGCGGACCGCGATCCCCGAGCTCACCGGGGTGGAACCGGACGGCTCCCCGCAGGCCGAGCTCTGGATGGGCGCGCACGAGTCGGCGCCCTCCGTGCTCCCCTCGGGCGAATCGCTCTACGACCTGGTCTCCTCGCGGCCGTCGGAGGTGCTCGGCGCCGAGGTCGCCGAGCAGTTCGACGGCAGGTTCCCTTTCCTGGCCAAGATCCTGGCCGCGGAGCAGCCGCTCTCGATCCAGGCGCACCCGTCCCGCGAGCAGGCGATCGACGGGTACGCGCGGGACGAGGCGGCGGGGATCCCGCGCGACGCGGCCGACCGCAACTACAAGGACGCCTGGCCGAAGCCGGAGATCCTGATCGCCCTCGGCCCGTTCGACGCGCTGGTCGGGTTCCGGCCGCTCGAGCAGACCGTGGCGCTGCTGGATGCCCTCGACGCCAAGGGGCTCGACGACCTCACCGACCTGCTGCGCAACGGGAAACTGCAGGATGCGTTCACCGAGTTCATGGGCACCGACCGCGACGCGATCCGCCCGCTGGTCGCCGCCCTCGGGGAGGCCTGCCGCGCCTATCGGGGCGACACCTTCGCGCTGGAGGCCGACAGCCTGGAGAGGTTGTGCGAGGAGTTCCCGGACGACCCCGGAGTACTGGCCGCGCTGCTGCTGAACCGGGTCCGGCTCGAGCGGTTCCAGGCCGTCTACCTGCCCGCCGGGAACGTGCACGCTTATCTGCGCGGCACCGGGTTCGAGGTGATGGCGAACTCGGACAACGTGCTGCGGGGTGGCCTGACTCGCAAGCACGTCGACGTCGCGGAGCTGGGATCCGTGGTGGATTTCGAGCCGCTCGCCTCGCCGGTGCTGGAAGGAACCCCCGTCGCGCCGGGCATCACGGCGTACGAGACGGGCTGTGAGTACTTCGCCGTCCGCCGGATCGAGCTGACCGAGGACGGGCTGGAGGTGCCGGCGGCCGGGCCGCGGATCGTCGCCTGTGTCGACGGATCCGCCGTGGTAGGTGCCCAGGGCACCGAAGACGCCGTGGCGTTGTCCGCCGGGCAATCGGCGTTCCTCGAAGGACCCGAAGGACCCTGTACCCTGCGTGGTTCCGGCACGGCGTTCGTCGTGTCCGCTCGCTGAAACCCCTGAAAAGCACGGAGGAACGGGCAAAATGGCTGGTGGCGGTAACAAGGCCGTCGTCGCGGCACTGCTGGCGAACACCGGTATCGCGATCACGAAGTTCGGCGCCTGGGCCCTGACCCAGTCGGCGTCGATGCTGGCCGAGTCGATCCACTCGCTGGCCGACGCCGGGAACCAGGTGCTGCTGCTGATCGGGGCGAAGCGGGCCAAGCGGGAGGCCGACGAGCTGCACCAGTTCGGCTTCGGGCGCGAGCGCTACGTCTACTCGTTCATCGTCGCGATCGTGCTGTTCAGCGTCGGTGGTCTCTTCGCGCTGTACGAGGGCTACCACAAGGTGCACGACCCGCACGGGATCGACGACTGGAAGTGGGTCCCGGTCGCGGTCCTGCTGGCCGCGATCGTCATGGAGTCGTTCTCGTTCCGGACCGCGATCGTCGAGGCGAACAAGGTCCGCGGCCCGGTCCGGTGGGCCCGCTTCATCCGCAACGCCCGGGCGCCCGAGCTGCCGGTCATCCTGCTGGAGGACTTCGCCGCCCTCACCGGTCTGCTGCTGGCGCTGATCGGCGTCGTGCTGACCCTTGTCACCGGCAACGGAGTCTTCGACGGCCTGGGCTCGATGGCGATCGGCGCGCTGCTGGTCTGCGTCGCGATCTTCCTGGCGATCGAGATGAAGTCGCTGCTGCTGGGCGAGTCCGCGACCCGCGAGGCGCAGCAGAAGATCGTCACCGCGATCGAGAGTACGCCGGGCGTCCAGCGCCTGATCCACATCAAGACCCTGCACCTCGGCCCCGAGGAGGTCCTGGTCGCCGCCAAGGTCGCCGTCGAGCCGGACGCCGACGCCGCCTCCATCGCCGAGACCATCGACGCCGCCGAGGTCGCCGTCCGCGAAGCCGAACCGATGTCGGTCCACATCTACGTCGAGCCCGACATCTACGTGGAGGGCCACCAGCCGGCCCCCCGCCCCGCAGTCCCCGAGGCCCCCGGCCACTGACCCGTCGTGCGAGGGTCAGCGGGGTCGGTGAGGTGGGGGTGGGAGGACGCCGGAGCGGCCCAGCCACCGGAGGGCTCGTTCCCGGTCGATCTCGGCGAGGCTGGGGGGTGCGGAGAGGCGGCCGGTGCGGTAGCCGAGGTTGCGGATGTCGGCGGCTACCGAGGGTTCTGCCAGGGCTTTCAGGGCGAAGGCCAGGGCGGCGGGCGTCACGTCGTAGCGGTGTTCCAGTTCGAGGGCGAGCTTGACCGCGGCGAGGTCGCGGTCGTCGTACTGGCGCTGGGAGTTGCGGCCGGCCCGGGAGCGCGGCAGCAGGCCGAGCGCCTCCCGATAGCGCAGCATGCGGGGAGTGGTGCCCAGCAGTTTGGCCGCTTCAGTGATGCGCATGCCACTCATCTTGACATTTCAGTGTCAGAAACGCCGCCCAGGCGGTCAAATACCCTGCCTGCGCCCTCTAGGCTCTGGCAGGCAGGAAGCAATCACAGTCTTCAGGGGAGCGGAACGCATGACGTTCGATTACAAGGTGGCAGACCTCGGACTCGCGGAGTTCGGGCGCAAGGAGATCCGGCTGGCCGAGCACGAGATGCCGGGCCTGATGGCGATGCGCGCGCAGTACGGCGAGAGCAAGCCGCTGGCCGGCGCCAGGATCATGGGCTCGCTGCACATGACCATCCAGACCGCGGTGCTGATCGAGACGCTGGTCGCGCTCGGCGCCGAGGTCCGCTGGGTCTCCTGCAACATCTTCTCCACCCAGGACCACGCGGCCGCCGCGGTCGTCGTCGGTCCGAACGGTACGGCGGACGCCCCGCAGGGTGTCCCGGTCTTCGCCTGGAAGGGCGAGACGCTGGAGGAGTACTGGTGGTGCACCGAGCAGGCGCTCACCTGGCCGGGCAATGACGGCCCGAACATGATCCTCGACGACGGCGGCGACGCCACCATGCTCGTGCACAAGGGCACCGAGTTCGAGAAGGCCGGCGCCGTTCCGGACCCGTCGACCGCCGAGTCCGAGGAGTACGGCGTCGTGCTGTCGGTGCTGACCCGGACGCTGCAGGAGGACCCGCAGCGCTGGACCACCATCGGCCAGGGCATCAAGGGTGTCACCGAGGAGACCACCACCGGCGTGCACCGGCTGTACGAGATGCACAAGGCCGGCGCGCTGCTGTTCCCGGCGATCAACGTCAACGACTCGGTCACCAAGTCGAAGTTCGACAACAAGTACGGCTGCCGGCACTCGCTGATCGACGGCATCAACCGCGCCACCGACGTGCTGATCGGCGGCAAGGTCGCGGTCGTCTGCGGGTACGGCGACGTCGGCAAGGGCTGTGCGGAGTCGCTGCGTGGTCAGGGCGCCCGGGTGATCGTCACCGAGATCGACCCGATCTGCGCGCTGCAGGCGGCGATGGACGGCTACCAGGTCACCACCCTCGACGACGTCGTGGGCACCGCGGACATCTTCGTCACCACCACCGGCAACAAGGACGTCATCACCGCGGACCAGATGTCGCGGATGAAGCACCAGGCGATCGTCGGCAACATCGGCCACTTCGACAACGAGATCGACATGGCCGGGCTGTACAAGACGGCCGGCATCGAGCGGGTCACCATCAAGCCGCAGGTCGACGAGTTCCGCTTCGCCGACGGACACACGGTGATCATCCTGTCCGAGGGCCGGCTGCTGAACCTCGGCAACGCGACCGGTCACCCGTCGTTCGTGATGTCGAACTCGTTCACCAACCAGGTGCTGGCCCAGATCGAGCTCTTCGCCAAGACCACCGAGTACCCGACCGACGTCTACGTGCTGCCCAAGCACCTGGACGAGATGGTCGCCCGCCTCCACCTCGACGCGCTCGGCGTGAAGCTGACCGAGCTCTCGAAGGAGCAGGCGGAGTACCTGGGTGTCCCGGTCGAGGGCCCGTACAAGTCGGACGCCTACCGCTACTGAGCTCCCGCAGTACCGCGTACGCACGCCAAGGCGCCCCGTTCTCCGAGCGGGGCGCCTTCGCGTTGCCCGGGGGGCTGTTCCCTGGCGGTCAGTAGCTCTGGCCGGGCTGGTTGCTGCCGGGTGCGTGCCACCCGCCGGGGTTGACCACCGTGTCCTGCGGCCGGGGCGCAACTGGCGGTGGCGGCGAGTACGGCCTTTGCTGCGGTGTGGGGTAGGGCTGCGGGGCGCCGTACGGGCTGGGGGGTGCGTAGGGGCTGGCGGGGCCGAAGGGGCCGGTGTTGGTGCCGTAGGTGGGGCGCTGGGTGGCAAGCCGGGCGAGCTCTCGGCGGCGGCGCTCGGCCAGTACTGCGGACAGGAACGCGGGCGAGGAGATCGCCACCGGCGGCGAGGGCGCCGTGACTCCGCCGACGCGGAAGGCGAGCGCATCCCCGAGCGCGACCTGCGCCGCCGGTTCCAGTTCGGTATAGCGCGCCAGATAGTCCCGCGAGGTGTTCGCCAGTTCGTCGGACAGCCGCGACAGCTCCAGAGACTGGGCCCACTGCACCAGGTGTCCCGGCACGAACAGCGGCGGTGATGCCATCGGCTGGTGCCGTTCGCGGATCACCACCGTGCCTGACACCATGTCGCCGATCCGCTTGCCCTGCTTGTTCATCAGGCTCGCCACGATCCCCGGGCAGGCGGCGAACCACGGCGCGAAGTCCACGAACAGCCACAGCAGGTTCCGCACCAGCGCTTGCCGGAACCGGATCGAACTGCCGTCGTCGCGGACCACCTTGAGGCCGAGCATCATCTTGCCGAGCGTCCGGCCGCGGGTCAGCGTCTCCATCAGCACCCGGTAGCCGATCAGCACCAGCAGCAGCACGATGAAGACGAGCGCGACCCCGAGCGCCTCGCTGGCGCCGCCGATCAGGAAGCCGAACAGCGACGTGAGCAGCACAACGATCACGATGCCTTGGATCGTGAGGTCGATCGCACAGGCCAGCGCCCGGGTCGGCATCCTGGCGATGCGCACCTGGAGGACGACCGCTTCCCCCGTGACCAGCTGAGACACCGTTCCGCCCCCCTCCGCCAAAGACACTTCGTCCGGCTAGTCTGCCAGCGCAGGGAGCCAGAGCGAGCGACAGGAGGGGTGATGGACGTCGAGGCGTTCGTGTCCGTGCATCAACCCCAGTGGGATCGGCTGGCCCTGCTGACCCGCCGCCAGCGAAGGCTGAACGGCGCCGAGGCTGATGAACTCGTACTGCTCTACCAGCGCGTCGGCACGCACCTGTCGGCGCTCAGAGCCGCCGGTGCGGACCCGGTGACCGTCGGCCGGTTGTCCGGCCTCATCGCGGACGCCCGCGGCGCAGTGACAGGCGCTCAAGCACCTGTTTGGCGAGACATCTCGCGGTACTTCCTGGTGAGCTTCCCTGCCGCGCTGTACGTCTCGCGGCGCTGGTGGCTCACCATCGGCCTGCTGTTCTACCTGGTCGCGGCCTGGATGGCCTGGCGGATCATCGCCCATCCGGAGGTGATCGAGTCGATCGCGACACCCGCGCAGATCCAGGAACTGGTCGACAAGGACTTCGCCGCCTACTACTCGGAGAACCCGGCCCAGGACTTCGCCCTGCGGATCTGGATCAACAACGCCACCATCAGCGCCGCGGTCCTGGCGATCGGGGTGCTGCTGATCCCGACCTTCTTCGTGCTCTGGAGCAACGCGGAGAACCTGGGCGTCACCGCCGGCCTGATGATCGGGAACGACCGGGCGAACGTGTTCTTCGGCCTGATCACCCCGCACGGCCTGCTCGAGCTGACCGCGGTGTTCGTCGCGGCCGCGGCCGGGCTCCGGCTCGGCTGGGCCTGGATCGCACCCGGCCCGCGGACCCGGATGCAGGCGCTCGCCCAGACCGGGCGGGCCACCGTCGGGATGGCGATCGGCCTGGCCGTGGTCCTGCTGATCACCGGACTGATCGAGGCCTTCGTGACTCCCTCGCCGCTGCCGACCGCCGTACGGGTGGGAATCGGGGTGCTCGCGGAGGTGGCGTTCTTCGCCTACGTGTGGACTCTCGGTCGCCGCGCGGTTCTCGCGGGTGACTACGGCGATGTCGAGGCCGCCGACCGCGAGGCGAGTGCTCCAGTCTCCGCCTGACCGACCGTTTGCCGGTGGGTACGAGAAAGCAATGAGGACCGCCGAGGAAGCCCAGCAAAGCCGCGTGTACGACTACGCCATCACCGTCGGCCTGATTGCCTACGGCGTGGTGTATCTGCTGATCGCCTGGATCGCCCTACAAGTCGCCTGGAGCAACTCGTCGGAGGAAGCCTCGCAACAGGGCGCCCTCAAGGAGCTCGCCAGCAAGCCGTTCGGTGAAGGGCTGCTCTGGATCGTTGCCATCGGCCTGTTCGTCCTGGTGATCTGGAAGGTGCTCGAACTCGTCTACGGCCATCTGAACACCGAGAAGAAGGTGTCCTCGATAGGGCGCGGCATCGTCTACCTCGCGCTGGGCGTCAGCGCGGTCAAGGTCGCGATGGGCTCGAGCCAGTCCGGCACCAGCCAGTCGAGCGGTATGACCGCCAAGCTGATGGAGAACGGCGCCGGCCGGGTGCTCGTGGTGATCGGCGGCCTGGTCCTCGTCGGCGTCGGCGTCCGGCAGATCTACAAGTCGGTGACGAAGAAGTTCCTCGAGGACCTCACCGGCGGCGTCTCGCGGCCGACCGTGATGCTCGGCCGGGCCGGCTATGCCGCCAAGGGGGTCGCGTTCATCACTATGGGCGTACTCTTCGCCTGGGCCTCGATCAGCTACGACCCGAAGAAGGCGGGTGGCCTCGACACGGCCATGCGTACGTTGAAGGACCAGCCCTTCGGCGACGTGCTGCTCACCCTGGTGGCTCTCGGCCTCGCGTGCTTCGGCGTCTACTGCTTCGTCTGGTCCCGCAACGCCAAGCACTAGTCAGGCCGGTATGTCGCGGTGGCGGAGGCCGGCCAGGCCGGCCGCTGCCAGCGCTGCGGCGATGGCCAGCAAGGCGATCACCGGCGTCGCTGCCATGCCGCCGCCCGGCAGCGCTGGGAGCTGGGCGAACGGCGAGATGTCCATCACCCAGTCGTCGAGCTGGACCGCCGCACCGGCGATGCCGAGCAGCAGGCAGATCGCCGGTGCCACCCAGGCCGCGGGCGACAGCCGGGGAGCCAGTCCGACCAGAGCGATCGCCACCGCCGCCAGCACCCAGACCGCAGGCAGTTGGACCAGCGCGGCCTCGATCAGCCGGGGCACCTGATGACCGGCATTGCCCGCCGCGGCCCCGTAGGCAAGACCCGCGGTGAGTCCGGCTGCCAGCAGCGCGGCAGCCGGTCCGAGCAGGGCGAACACCAGATGGCTCGTTGCCCAGCGCAACCTTCCGGTCGCGGTGGCGAGCACCGGTTCCGCCCGTCCGCCGGTCTCCTCGGCCCGCAACCGCAGCGTGGCCTGGACCGCGTAGGCGGCCGAGATCAACCCGACGATCGACATCACGCCGACGAAGTACGAGTCGATCAGTCCGGTCTTCCCGCCGATCCGGGCGAAGAAGTCCCTGGCCGCCTGGTCGTCGCGCATCAGGTCGCCGACCCCCTCCGCGACACCGCCGAACAACACGCCCAGCAGGGCGAAGGCGGAGACCCAGGCAGCCAGCAGCCCTCGGTGCAATCGCCACGCCAACGCGAGCGGAGTACGCAAGGACGGCGCTCCGGAAGCTGGGCCCAGCCGCGCAGGCAAGAGCCCTGAGCCGACGTCGCGCCTTGCGGACAAGGAGACCGCGACCGCCACGAGTACGCCGGTGATGGCGATGACGAGAACGGCGACTCCCCAGTGGTCGCCGCCGTACGGGCGGATCCGTTGCAGCCAGCCGATCGGCGACAACCAGGACAGCCAGGCCAGACCGCCGTCGGCGTGAGCGCTGGTGTCACCCGCCGCGCGGAACGCGAACGCGGCACCGAGTACTGCGATCGCGATGCCGCGCGCGGTACTGGCGGCAGCTGTGAGCTGGGCGGCGACGGCTCCCACGGCCGCGAAGAACCAGCCGCTGACGGCGAACTGGATGCCTAGGGCAACTGATCCGGCGAGGGGCAGGTCCTGGCTGGACATCCCCAGGACCAGCAGGACGGCGAGGAGGAGATTGGCGGCGAACACCGTGGCCAGGGCGGCGGCCAGAGGGGCGTGCCGCCCGACGACGGTCGACCCGAGCAGTTCGCGACGACCGGTCTCCTCCTCGACCCGGGTGTGGCGGATGACGGTGAGCAGGCTGATCAGCCCGACGATCACCGGCACGAACCCGACCCGCCAGGTGATGAACTCGCCGAGGCTGGTCCCGGACAGTTCGCCGTAGAGCGTCACGAATCCCGCGTTGTCGGCGTACTGCCGGCGGGAGGCCGCGGTCGGGAACAGCTCGTTGAAGGAGGAGACGTAGCTGACCGGGATCAGCGTGAGGATGACGATCCAGAGCGGCAGAATCAGCCGGTCCCGCCGCAGGATCAGGCGGATCAGGCCGCCCGTGCCGGTCAAGGTGCTCATCGGGCCGCCGCCGGTTCGTACAGGCGCAGGAAGAGTTCTTCCAACGTGGGCGGCTGGCTGATGAGACTGCGCACACCGGAGTCGGTCAGCTGGCGCAGTACTGCGTTGATCGCGTCAGCGTCGACCGCGAGGCTCACCTTGCCGTCCTCGACCTTCAGATCATGGACGCCGGGCAGGTCCGCCAGACCGTTCGGCGGTCCGGTCAGCTCGGCGTGGATCGAGGTCCGGGTCAGGTGTCGCAATTCGGTCAGGGTGCCGGTCTCGGCAGCGTGCCCGGAACGGATGATGGTGACCCGGTCGCAGAGCGCCTCCACCTCGGACAGGATGTGGCTCGACAGCAGCACCGTCGTCTCGCTCCGATCGCGGATCTCCTGGATCGACTGGCGGAACGCCTCCTCCATCAGGGGATCCAGGCCGGAGGTCGGCTCGTCGAGCACCAGCAGTTCGACCTCGGAGGCGAGCGCGGCGATCAGGGCGACCTTCTGCCGGTTGCCCTTGGAGTAGGTGCGGGCCTTCTTCCGCGGATCCAGGTCGAAGCGCTCCAGCAGTTCGGCCCGCCGCTTCTGGTCGAGCCCGCCGCGCATCCGGCCGAGCAGGTCGATCGCCTCGCCACCGCTCAGGTTCGGCCACAGCGTCACGTCGCCGGGTACGTAGGCCAGGCGCCGGTGCAGTTCGGTCGCGTCCGTCCACGGGTTGCCGCCGAGCACCTCGGCGCTGCCGCTGTCGGCCCGGGTCATGCCGAGCAGGATCCGGATCGTGGTGGTCTTCCCGGCGCCGTTGGGTCCCAGGAAGCCGTGTACCTCACCGGTGTGAACCGTCAGGTCCAGTTCGTTCAGGGCCCGCGTGCGCCCGAAGGTCTTGACCAGGCCCTCGGTGCGAATCGCCTCGGTCATCGTTGTCCTCCATCGTCCATTCGATCCATCGCGGTATGCAGTTGAGCGGCCTGCTCGGGAGTGAGCAGGACGTGGGAGAAGGCATCCACAAAGCCTCTGTTCAGCCGGACATGGCCGGCCGGTGTGTCGAGATCCACGCCGAGCGCGCGGGACATCTGGTCCTTCATCAGGAAGACCCCCAGCTGCATCGCGACCAGTACCGCGGCGTACGCCCGCAGGTCCCTGGTCTCGACCTTGCCGCGGGTCAGCCACTCCTCGCTCAGCTGGACGGCGTCGTCGAACAGGGCGCCCGCCGCATCCGAGCCGTCCACCATCGACCGCACCAGATAGCCCTGCAGAGCCCTCATGGTCGGATGCAGTGCCACCATGCCGGCGGTGTCCGTCAGCCCGCCGCCCTCGAACATCTGGTCGCGCAGCCGGTTCATCTCAGCGGTCGCGTAGGCGTCGCAGGCGTCGCGCAGGGCTTCCTTCGACCCGAAGTGGTGCCGGATCAGGCCGGACGAGACGCCTGCGGCAGCGGCGATGTCGCGGATCGACGCGCCGTCGATACCGCGTTCGGTGAACAGCCGCAGGGCCGCGTCCCTGATCCGGGCGCGGGCGGTCAGATCCTCGCTGGCACGGTCAGCCGCCATGGCGTGTTCCTCTCGGACTTCGAAAACTACACACACGAGCAAGTTACTACACAAGCGTGTAGTCGCCAAGGGATGAGGAGTCGCGCACTGGAAAGTTGCTGCCTGTCGGCTGGTAGGGGAGAGGTGACAGTTGCTGGAAGCAAATGAACTCTCGGTGGAAGTCGCCTCCCGCGGCAGGCGCGCCCTGCCGCGGACGGGGTCAAGCAGTCCGTCAGCACGGGCGAGATCGTCGCACTGGTAGGGGAATCCGGCTGCGGCAGGACCACTCGCCCGGACGGTTTCCCGGGACGGCTGGGCGGGGTGGCGGCACGGCTGGCGGGTTCCCGGCGGCTGGCGGCTTGTAAGGCGTCAGCGGGCGAACACCCCGTCATCGGAGGGCCGATGGCGGGCCTGGACCCGATGGCGCGCGGTTGAGGCCGCACCTTGTGCACCAAGTGAGCGTTCGAGCCGCCCGGGTCTGCTCAGCTGGTGCACAAAGTGCCGGCATGGGGGCCCACCGGCACCCTTGGGCAGGGAGCTTCCCGGGCTCGCAATTCGGTGACTTGGTGGAAAGTGGAAGTACCTGGGTCCGCCTGCGGGCGTCCTGGTGTGCCGGACAAGAAAGGCACTTTCTTGTCACCAGGCATCGGGGAGGGAACCCATGACCGCGCAGGAGAGCACCGACGAGCGGCCCCCAAGCCCCACAAGCCGCTGGACCTCGTCTAGGGCCGGTTGGCCCCTTCCGCTGAACGCCAAGGCGGGAACACAATGGCTGTGGGTGGGCAGATCGGTGGGGGCCCCGGCCTGGCGCTGTTCGGACGATGGTGCCCGGCATGCTGTGTGCCCGGTCATGCATGACGGCCGAGGGGGTTCGATGACCAGGATTCTCGTCATTGACGACGAGCCGGATCTGCTGGGTTTCGTCGGCCACGCGCTGGAGGCCGAGGGCTATCACGTGCTGACCGCGATCGACAGCACCGAAGGGCTCCGGGTGGCGCTGACGACCAAGGTCGACCTGGTGGTCCTCGATCTGCTGATGCCGGGGCTCGACGGTCAGGCGGTGCTCACGGCCCTGATGGCGCACGACCCGACCACGCGGATCCTGGTCCTGTCCGCCACGGAGGACAAGCAGGCCCGGGTCGCCTGCCTCGAGGAGGGCGCGGTCGACTTCCTGGCCAAGCCGTTCCTGCTCCGCGAGCTGATCGCGCGGGTCCGGTCGCGGTTGCTGGCCGAGCCGGTGGCCCGGCCTTCCGACGTGCTGCGGGTCGGGACCATCGTCCTCAACACGCGCACCCGTCGGTTGCAGGTCGGCGAGCGGACGGCTGAGCTGTCGCAGCGCGAGTTCCTGCTGTTGCAGCACCTGATGCGAAACCCGGACAGCGTGTGTTCGCGCCAGGAGTTGCTCTCGGAGGTCTGGGGCTATGACTTCGACCCGTCGACGAACCTCGTCGACGTCTGCGTCGGCCGGCTCCGGGCCAAGCTGCGCGACGACGTGATCCGGACGGTGCGCAATGTCGGTTATCAGCTACAGACAGCGTGACCGGAGCGCCGGAACCCCGGCGGCGCGGCAGACCAGGCCTTGGCGTCTGACCACGCGCGGGGAGCAGGTGGTGGACGGCGCGCTGGCGGCCATCATCATCGCGATGCTGGTGCTGATGGTGAGGATGCCCGGCCAGGAGACGATTCCGTACCACATCCTCTTCCTGTCGCTCACCATCGTCTACGGCTTCAGGGTCTGGCCGCTGTGGCCGACCGTCCTGGTGACGCTCGCGGTGACGGGAGCGACCGGCTGGATCCTCGGCTCGCACGCCTTCAGCGGGATCATCGACCGGGCGGAGCTCGCGGAGGTGCCCCTGATGCCGGCGCTCTTCGTGGCGATGGTCTGGCACGCTCGCCGCCGGGTCGCCGCCCTGCGGCAGGTCGAGCTGATGGCCGACCAGCGCCGGGCCAGTCTGGAGCGCGAGCGCGGCTTCTTCCGGGACACCTCGCACGCCCTCCGTACGCCGCTGACGATCGCTCGCGGTCATCTCGAACTCGCCGCCACCGGTCCGGTCCCGGCAGTCGCGAGCCAGCGCATCGGAGTCGCCGTCCACCAGCTCGAGCGGATGTCCGCGTTGTCTGACCGGTTACTGGCACTCGCCCGGCTGGACGCCGGCGAAGAACTCGAGATGAGGCGTACGGACATCGGCGCGCTGGTCAGTCAGATCGGCCGGAACTGGAGTGCCGGTACTGATCGGCACTGGGTGGTGATCTGCCGGCCGACGCGCGTAGTGGACTGCGATCCGGAGTGGATGGAGCTCGCGTTGGACGCGTTGATCGAGAACGCGGTGCACTACACCGGGCCGCGCGACACCATCAGACTCGGCTGTATTGCGATGCCGGACCGGTACATGATCACGGTCGACGACTCAGGACCGGGCATCCCGGCCGAGCAGCTCCCGCACGTGTTCGAGCGTTTCTGGCATCGCCGGCCGCCCGACGGCCCGATGGGTAGTGGTCTGGGCCTGCCGATGGCGAAGGCGGTGGCAGAGGCCCACGGGGGAGTACTCCGGGCGATGACCAGTCTGGACGGTGGCGCCCGGTTCGAGCTGACCGTGCCGACCGGGCGGTGACGCGGCCCACGAAACAAGGCGACCGCGTACGGCGGCCGTCGGGACAACCGGCCGCCGCACTCGTCAGCGGACGGTGACGTGCTCGACCTGGGCACCGCCGAGCAGCACGGTGACACTCGAACCCCGGCGGACCCAGTTCCCCGGGTTCTCGAAGACCAGGTAGTAGGTCTCGCCCGCCGTGTACTTGCCGGTGTGGGCGTGGTTCATCAGCAGGTCGCGGACGACCAGACCGGTTCGCTCCTCCACGACGGCCGGCGGCGTCGCGGCGTCGTGCACACTGTTCGCCAGGTTCGGGTCGAGCACCTGGAACCGGAGATCCAGCAGCCCACCCCCGCCAGTGACAGCGACCCGGGTGATCCGTACTCCGCTGCGCTGGGCCAGCCCGTCGGCATCCACCGCGGTCCGTCCCCAGGCCACCTCGACGGCAGTTGTGGCCGGTGGTGTGGAGGAGGCCTTCCCCGGCCCGTACGTCAACCAGACGGCCAACGCACCCGCAGCCAGCATGCTGCCGACCACAGCACCCAGAGCCAGCCGCGGCGCGCGAGTCATGGCTGGATGAAGGTCAGCATGCCGCCACCGGTCGCCGGCGTCGGCGAAGTACCGGTCTGAGGGCCGTTGGTCAGGTGCAGTTGCCGGTTGTACAGCGGGAAACCATGACTACTCGGCGGACTGCCGACGGGCACGGTGACCACAGTGTCCTCGGTGGCACCGGCCGGGATCGTCTCCGTGCTGGCAGGGAAGGCGTTCGTCAGCAATCGGGCATCGCGGGCGACGACCTGCTGATGCGTACCGAGCAGTGTCATCGACGTGTTGTCGTAGCCGGCGTTGAGGTACCGCAGCAGCACCCGCTGCCCAGCGGTCGCGCTGATCGGCGTGGTGTTCGGGTAACCCTTCCCGTTGATCAGCCAGTACGTCGCCCTGTAGTTCTGCAGGTCGAACGTGTCCGGCGCCGCGTTGAAGGCCGGATCGATCGCCATCAGCACGAGGACCGCCTCGACGTCGTACGCCGTATCGGGGGTGCCGTAGGCCTGACCTGGAACCGACGAGCGGACCAGGAGTGCGCCGGACAAGCCCATGGCCTCCTGCCGGCCCGCGTTGCCGCCGCTCTGGTAGAGGTAGGTGCCGGGCCGGCCGGCCGTGAAGGAGCGGCTGACAGCCGCGCCTGGGGCCGCGTCGGCCGGCCCGGGGTCGAAGGTCACGCCGGGGATCTCGAAGGACACCGCGTGTCCGGGCGGCAGCGCGTTCCGGACCGTGATCGTGACCAGGTCGCCCTGGTCGACCGCGAGTTGCGGTCCGGGCAGGCTCGCGGTCGCGGAGTTGCAGTCACCCGCGGCAGCCGGGATGCCGAACCCCCAGATCGGGACCGTTCCGCCACCGGGTAGCGGGGCCGTTCCCGTGACGGCGCACAGCTCGATCGAGACCGTCGCGGCCGAGGCCGAACTGCCCACGCAGCTCAGGCCGAAGGTAGCCAGCAAGAGCACCACCAGGACCCGGGTCCTGCGGTGGACGGATGTACGCATCGCCCATCTCCTTTGCCGCTCGTGCCTGGTCATGGCGCGTCGTACACGATCTTCATCAGGTCGCCCCAGGTGGAGAACGCGACCGGTGCCGTGGGGGTGAAGCGCTGGGTGTGGACCAGCACCCGGATCTGCCCCTTGTACGAACCGGTGCCGATGTAGGCGTCGGCCGGTCCGGGCAGCGTCCAGGTCGAGCTCACATCCGTCGACCCGACTGCTTGCGGCTGCGCAGGCGGTGCCGGCAACGTCGTCCAGCCCGCGGAAGTCGCGTTGCTGCAGCCCGCGGCGCCTGCGATCGTCCAGTTGCAGACCTTGACTGTCTGCTGGGGCAGGTTGGAGGGCAGCACCGGGCAGGTGGCGGTGGTGGTGACACCGCAGTTGCGGCCCTTGTAGAGCACCTTGAGGTTCTGGCTACCGGCCGGGACACCGCCGAACGCGCCGTACCAGTCCGTGGCCAGTGCGGTCAGCGTGGAACCGGTGACGTGGCTGGCGGCTGTCGTCCCCAGTTGGCCGCGAGCAACGGTCCAGGTGGTGGTTCCCTGCCCTGCGGTCACCTGCAGGATCTCGTTGTCGACGCGGACGAAGTACGGCCCGCTGGTCGGGAAGCCTGCCGCGGAGGCGACCGTGATGCTTGTCTGGGCCGCAGTGGTCGCGGTCGGACGTGTCGTCGTCTTCGGGTTGACCTGGTAATAGACGCCGTCCGCGAGCCCGAGTGCGGTGACCGCTCCCGACTTGAGGGTGGCGCCGATCAGCCCTGTCGAGGTCGGCGAACCGAAGCAGCCGCCGGGCGGGTCGACCCTGAGCAGTGTGCCCATCCCGCCGAAGCCCTGGTCGAAGTTGGTGAACTCGTTCAACGCGTGGCTGTGCAGCGGGAAGTACCACTCACCGCAGAGGTTCTGCGAGGTGGTGCCGACCGGAAGCGTGCCCTTGCTGCCCAGATACGGGCTGCCGGCGTACCAGGTGTTGCCGTCCTTGAAGAACAGGTTGCGGTAGTTCGGCTGGGTCACCGGCAGCGGGTTCGTGGCCGGGTTCCAGTTGTCCTGGTCGTCCCAGCGGAGCAGGTAGTCCTCGGTCTGCCCTGAACCGATCGTCTCGCCGAAGTGCTCGGTGGACGCGACCAGCCGGCCGTCCTGGGCGATCTGGCGGGTGTGGTTGCCGTGCGGGTGGAACGGGTGATTCACCGCCCCGACGTTGATCATCCGGATCAGCGCCGGCAGGGTGTTCGTCGCCGTGTTGGGCTGGATCCGGACGAGCGAACCATAGGGCTGGTTCGGCAGCAGGGCCGAGCCGTTGTCCTGGATGGTGTCCGGGAACTCCCGGCCGTTGATGGCGAAGTACCTGTTCCGCAACGTGTTCACGTCGTACGTCGTGCCCACCTCGACGGCGTGGTGGAGATCGGGATCGATGTCACTGAGCAGCAGCAGGTACTCCCGGGCCGGATCGAAGCGGGTTCCGGTGTCGTAGGCGTAGTCGGGCCCGAGCGCCGGCCGGATCACCAGCGCGCCGGTCAATCCCATCTCTATCTGCTTGACGACGTCCGAGCCGCTCTCATACAGGTAGGTGCCCGGCTGACCCGCCACGAAGGTGTACGTGACTGCGCCGCTCGTAGCGGCCTCGGTCGTGAGCAGTCCTGGGGTTCCACCAGTGGCCGTGACGGTGGCGTCCTGGCCGGGGAACACGATGGAGGTTGCCTCGGGCAAGGTGTTGCTCAGGTGCACGACCACCGTCTGACCTTGCGTCGCGCACAGCACTGGACCCGGGCTCTGGAAGTGCCCGTTGTCCGGGGCGTCGGCGTTGGCGTAGCTCCACATGAAGACGCTGTTGCCGTCCGGGGTGTCGATGGTGCCCGACTTGGCGACCAGGTTGAACGTGTGGGTCGAGCCCGCCACGGTGCCCGGCGTACAGATCATGCCGATCGGTGGGGCGTCCGGCGGCAGCGCGCTCGCGTGCAGCGAAGCCGGTACTACGACGCCGCCGGCCAGGGCCAGCACGACCATCACCCGGCGGATGCGTTGCAACGTCCTGCGTGTCATCGTCGCCTCCTGCTCAGACATAGGTCTGGCTCACGGCGGTCTGCGGGGGCAACGGGTTCTGGTACACCCGAACCTCGGTCATCATCCCGCTGGGGCCGGGCGCGCCGAGGCTGGACAACCTGCGCCAGTCCCGGTTCTTGAAGTAGTAGACGTTGTAGCTGCCCCGGCTGTCGGTGTCGGACGGCCGTGTTGCCGCATAGGCAGGAGCGTCGAACAGCAAGTCCCTGGCCTCGCCGGGCCCGATGTACAGCGTGTTGGTCCAGTACGACGTGTCGACGGTGCCGTTGCGCAGCAGCGAGGCGTCCTGCCCGACCACGTGCATCGGCAGGCCGGGCAGTTGCATCGCATGCTGCTGGTAGCCCAGGTTCGCCAGCCGAAGCAGGACCCGGTCACCCGGGTTCACCTGGATCAGCGCCGAGTTCGGCAGGCTGTAGTCGGGTGCGTCGTCGTAGTTCGCGTTCGGTGTGGCGATCCGCAAGGTCGCGGGCAGCGCGGGGTCGTCGTTCGGCAACAGTGTCTGCGGATAGCAGCGGCCGTTCAGAGTGAACCACTGCGGCTCGTAGTCCGTGGCGATCGACTCTTGGATGTCGCGGTCGCCATCGTGGAAGGTGCTCCAGTACTCGTTCAGCAGAATCGCGAAGTGCCGGTCGTAGCCGGTCGACCCGTCACCGTCGTTGTAGGCGAACCGTGTGAAGCCCCCGAGCGACGTACCGTCCTGGAGTGGGCGCACGAACACGATGCCGGTCATCCCCATCTGCACGTGCTCGACGTCCTCGAAGTGGCAGTGGTACATGTACGTGCCCTCGCGGTGCGGCCGGTAGAAGTACGTCAACTGCCGGCTGATCGGTACCGCGACGGACACCTCGGGGACGCCGTCGTTCAGCGGTGACGGGATGTCGAAGCCGTGCCAGTGGATCGTGTGCGAGTCGGTCAGGTCGGGGCGTTGCACCAGGCCGAGGTTGGTCAGGGTGATCTTGATGTCGTCGTTCTGCCGGAAGTCCAGCGTCGGTGCGCTGGTCTGCGCATGTCCCTTGTACTGCTGGATCAGCGCGTCCACGGTGGCCGTCGGACTGACCGGGATGAACCCGAAGATGTACAGCGGGTCGTTCTCCCGGCCAGGCACCACGGCATACCCGTCGGTCGCGGCCAGGGCCAGCGTGGTGGTGGCCGCGGAGGCGGTCCCGACGGCCTGGATCACCCCGCCGGCGGCCAGGGTGCCCAGGGCGCCGAGCCCGGTGGCCTTCAGGAAACCCCGGCGTCCCAGGCCGGCCTTCTGCGGTGCCATCGCGTCCTCCCTCGGAGCGCCTGCTCGCTGTTTGCTCATGGCAACTTCACGCTCACTTCACGGCAGTGGGACGGGTACGCCGGTCAGTTCGTCCGCGCCGAGATCCCATGGAGTCCGGATCCGGGGCGTCCGCAGTTGCGGCCGGTACTGGCTGTCGTAGTCGCCCAGTCCACCGAGTGCGGGGGTCAAGCTCGGTGCCTGGATCCCGCCGCCCAGGCAGGGGCTGGGCGCGGCGGGCGGCGGTACGGTGGCGTTGGAGCAGCGGACCCCGCGGTCCACCAGCGGGGTGGTGCCCTGCAGGTGGTAGTTGCCAGTCAGCCCCACGGGCGGATCGGCGCCGGTGATGGTGACGGCCGCGGTCTGGGGGTCGAGCCGGGAGCCGGACACGGTCAGCTCGAGCGTGAACGGCGTGACGAACAGCGGGTCGGTGCCGACGATGTTGCCCTGGCCGGCCGGCAGCGCGTGCTGGATCCCGTCCGGACCGAGGATCTGCCCGTTGGTCAGGTCGGAGTAGCGGGGTACGAAGGTGTCGGCGTTGTTCGTCGTCCCGTGCACCTCGAAGTCGATGAACCCCTCGTCCACCAGGGTCGCGCCCGGCCCGAAGCCGGTCAGGGTGAAGGCGTTGTTGTTCCAGAAGATGTCGTTGAACTGAGCCGTCGGCCTGGAGAAGTCCGGCCTGGTCGCGGCATTCGGGTACTGCGCGACGTAGCGGGCGTCGTTCTGCCAGAGCGGGTCGTTGCCCTCGGAAGCGAGTCCGGCCGAGTGCGGGACCCCGATCGCCGAGTTCTCCGACGAGGCGGTGGACACGTTGTTGGCCACGGTGTTGTTGATGATCCGCACGTTCGACGAGTCGTCGAGCAGCATGGCGCCACCGATGTCGGCCGAGCCGTTGTCGACGATCATGTTGTCGCGAATGCTGATCGCGGCGTTCAGCGCGTCGAGCACGAACAACCCGCCGCCGTCGTCGGCGGAGTAGTTGCTCTGGATCAGGTTCTTGTCCAGCGACACCGCGCCGGTGCCGTCGCCGAGCGCGCCGCCGCCGACCGGGATCTCCGACTCGATCGCCACGCCCGCGCCGGAGTCGACGGAGTCGTTGTAGTAGATCTGGTTGTCGTGGATGTTCCCGTTCGGGCTGAGCCCGATGTGGGAGACACCCGCGCCGTAGTTGACGCTGAAGTTCGAGCAGACGATGTTGCTCGCCACCTCGTAGTCGTTCGAGCCGTAGAAGATGCCCACGCCGCCGGCCTGGGTCAGGCCGCCATTGCCGAGCACTCTGTTGTTGGCGATCCGGACGCTGTAGTTGTGACCGGCGTGGGCGTAGGGCTGCCCGACACCGATGCCGCCGGCAACGACCCCGGAGTTGTTCTCGAGCACGTTGTTGGTGAGTTGCTCGTTGTTGATCGAGGCCTGCAGCTGGATGCCGCCGGCGCCCTCACCCGACCCGGTCATCAGGGCGACACCGTCGACCCGGGACTGGTTGAAGGCCGGCTGGTTCAGCGCGGCCGTCACCGGCGTCAGGTTGTACGCCGCGGTGTCCTGGGCGACCACCGTCACGTCCGCGCCCCGCAGTACGGGGTGGGACGGGTCGGCATACGGGCCGTGCGCGGTGACCAGGGCGTCGTAAGCCGTCGCGTTCTGCTGGAAGTAGCGGCCGTCGATCACCGAGCCGAGGACGTGGAACCGTGGGTCCTCCGGGTCACGCGCCTGGAACTCGTGCGCGCCGATGATGCCGCCCGGGCCCTTGCCCTGGATCTTCAGCGGCTTCCACACCAGCACGTTCTCGTTGTAGGTGCCTGGCTGCAGCACCAGCAGGCTCTTCGCCGGCGCCGCGTCGATGGCGGTCTGCAGCTGGTGGCCGGTCAGGGTCGGCGCCGCGACGTTCACCACGTTCGGGTTGTAGCTGACGGTGTTGGTGCCGGTGCCGTTCGAGCCCATCACGTGCAGGGTGATGCCGTTCGCGGTGGACACCCCGCCGTTGACGTCGGCAGTGGTCAGGGTAAGCTGCTTCGGCCCCGGCCGGAAGGTTGCATTGGGCAAGAGGTTCGCCGCTATGTTGGAGGCGAGCGCGGGCACGTTGATGACGATGGTGTCGGGCGTACCGGTAGTGCCGGACGTCCCGGGCGTCCAGCTCACGATGCCGCCGTTGGCTCTGGTCAGGGTCTGCACCTGGCCGTTGCGCGCATCGGTCAGCGTCGCCCGTACGCCGGCGCCGCCGGTGGCCGTCCCCGTGGTCCCGATGAAGTCACCCTGGATGGTGATCTGGCGACTTCCGGTGGCCGGAACGACCGGTGTGGAGACCTGGAGCAGCTCGGGCCGGGCGGGAACGGCCGGATCCTCGCAACCGGTGCCCGAGATCGGGTCGAGCGGCAGGTCGAGCTGCGTGGTCAGACCCGGCCACGCCTCGGCCGGTGTCGTGGCGGTGAGCAGGTTCGGGTTGTAGCCCGCGTTCGGGGCGGTCTTGCTGCCGGGATCATCGACCTTGACAAGGTACATGCCGGGGCAGGGGCCTTGCGGGATCGGGCAGTTGAGCGTCTCGGTGGACGGCACGAGCGCCTCGAAGGAGCCGTCCGGGCTGGTCGTCACGGTGGTGAGCAGCCGCCAGTTGTTGGCGTCGTACGGCAGGTTGGCGTTGCCGCCGGGGCCGGCGGTGTCGACCCGGGCGTAGATGCCGACCGGGATGCCGCCGATCGGCCGCGGCTCGCCGTACCACGGCGACTGCGGGTTGCGCTCGAAGTAGATGTCGTTGAACACCTGGCCGACCAGGCGCCCCGGTTCGGCCACGTCGCCGATCCGGGTGTCGTCCGCGTTCTCGCCGTTCGGGTCGGTGAGGAAGTTGGTCATCAGGTTGAAGTCGGCGTTGGCGTTCTGGCTGTTCTGCAGCACGACCAGGCGCTTGTCGCACAAGGGTGCGTGCGCGCCGGAGACGCCGAAGTAGTTGCTACGGGTCACCAGGGTCGACTGGTCGATGACGTGGTCGTCACCGGTACAGGGCGGTGGCGGGATGGCCGGCGTGAAGTGGTTGCCGAGGTCAACGTTCACGTCCTCCTCGCGGACCGGCCGGTAGAGACAGCCGGTGCCGTCGCCGGGGACGGCGCCCTTGGCATGCGTGACCTGCTGGGAGCCGGCCGGGTTGCAGCTGCGCGTGTCGGTACCGTCGGTCGGCATCACCACGTGCGTGATGTAGGTGCCGGCGACCAGGGGGGTTGGGTCGCCGCCACCCGTACAGGTGCCGTCGTCGGCTGCCAGGTCGTAGCCGCCCGGGCAGAAGTCGGCGAAGGCGTAACCGCCGTCGAACGCGCCGTCCTTGGTCTGCTCACCGGTGATCGGGACCTCGAGACAGTTCGGCCCGATGGCGGGGTTCAGGGTGCTGCTGATGTCGGCGCCGGTGGCGTCGCGGACGGAGCAGCCGGGGGCGTAGGTGGCGGGGTCGGACGGTGGGGTGCCGCTCGGCTGGGTCCAGTGATCGGTCACGTACTTGTTCACGACGACGTCGTCGGCGGTGTTGGGCTCACCGTCCGGGCCGAGCGCCTCGAGGTAGACCGTGACGTCGGGGACCGCGGGCTCGTAGTCCTCGTGAGCCTGCATCCGCGCGTCGAACTCGTTGCGGGTGGTCGAGAAGTAGGTGATGCCGACGATCTGTCCCGGCGTACCGGCGGGGTAGTCCGTCTTGCCCCAGTCGACCGTCGCCCGGTGTCCCTCGGTGAGCAACTGGTTGGTGAGGAGCGCGCCACCGAGGTCGGTCGGGATGTGCGTCACGACGCTGGGGTCGTACTCGTCGTGCACGGCGGCGCCGCTGACGCCGAACCGCGCGAAGCCCTGCTCGTTGACGATCCAGCGACCGAGCGGGCCGCCCTCCGCCGTCGGGTACTGGTAATAGCCGGACGGGTTGGTGACAGTGGCCTCCTTGATCGAGCCGTCCCGCCACCGCTGGTCCATATCGGTGTTGGCGATACTGGGTTCACCGGAGTCGCGGACACCGTTGCCGTTCAGGTCCTTGTAGACATGGCCGTCCAGCCAGCCGAACCAGCGGGACACGCCGAGTCCCTGTTCGTCCGGGCGGACCGGATCGGGATCGCCGACAGTGACTGTCTCACCGGCTCCCACTGTCACCGGGACGATTCGCATGATGTAGGACAACTGTTCGTCCCAGAGCGCGAGGTTGTAACTGCCCGGCGGCACGTTCTGGATGTCGAAGTTGCCCTGGGCATCGCCTTGGTCGATGAACACGGTGCGGTCCGTGCTCGAGTCGCTCAGCGCCACGAACGGCTGCTCCACCGGCTCGCCGAGGGTGAGCTGGTCGAACGGCGGCCAGCCCTGCCAGTTGCGCGCCGTACCGGTGATCTCACCCGTGCCGGGGGTCGCGAAAGGCTGCGGTGAGCAGACGAAGCCGAACCAGTAGGCGGTCCGGGCCGTCGGCGGCTCCCAGAGCTGCTCGCCGGGCGCGCCGGTGCCGTCGCTGCCTTCCTCGACGGGGGCGAGCAACTGGAGTCCACCGTCGATCGTGGTGGTCTGGTACCAGCGGCTGTCCGGGTTGCTGTTGCAGGCCTTGTCCGGTGGGTGCACGTCGATGAAGTAGGTCGCGGGACCGAGGTCGTTCAGCTGGGCGAAGCCGTCGCCGTTGGTCAGGCACAGGCCACCACACAACGGCTGGTTGTTGTAGTCGACCGTGACGGCGCTGTGGGTCTGCTCCTCGAGCCCGACCTGGAAGCCGGTCAGGCCGCCCTCCTCCGTGTCAGGTGCGCCGTTGGCCCAGGCGTTGTCCTCGAAGACGAAGACCCGGATCTTGCCCAGTGGCAGGGGATGCGCCTCGCTCTGCACCGTCAGGTCGATGCGCGCGGTCAGATTGCCGGTGACATCCGCGTCCGCGGGCAGGGTGATGTGCTTGCCCCACAGCTTGTGGTCCACCGCGCGGACCGAGATCAGGTACCGGCCGGCCGGCAGCGAGACGGTGTCGCGGACCTCGTTGCCCTCGCGCACGATCGGGCTGTTGCTCTCGGTGTTCAGCGCCTTGGGATCGTTCGGCAGCTTCGTGTTGTCGAGGTTGACCACATAGTTGAAGTGCGCCAGCGGCGTACCGGTGGGGAAGTCCCGGGCGTCGATGGTGACCTGACAGCCGCCGGACGGACAGGCGGCGGCTGCCTGGGCCTTCGGAGCGGCCAGCGGTCCCGACGAGCGCAGGGACGCGATTCCAGGCAGGAAGGCGAACACCATCGCGAAGACCACCAGCCGGGCGATCGACGATCGCTTCCGGTCGCGGCGGCCAGGACGCGCAGGGGTTGTTCGTTTCCACGCAGCTGCAGACATCGGATCCACCCTCCCGGTGGCAGGAGTCAGGTTGACACCGCCTGGTGCTGACATCTGGCTGTGATCATCCGGCCGATCGCGGGGCCCGGAGCGCAGCATGACCGCACCGTCACCTGCGGGTCATCGGGCGGTCATGGAAGGCGGCCGGAGGATGACGGTCCCGTCATGAAGTGACGGTCCGGTCATGAACGGGCCGAACCATCAGGGCCCTTCCTATCGTCGAGCTGTCGGCGTCGATGCATCGGCGCCGCCGGGAAGGGGAGCCGTGCGTCGCTGCTTGGTGATGCTGGCCGTCGCCATCGCCATCGGTCTGCTGCCGTCCACGGCCGCGGCGCACACCGTTCTGGTCCGGGCGGATCCCGCCAGCGGAGCCGTGCTCGCCGAGTCCCCTGGCCTGGCCAGGCTCTGGTTCAGCGACGAGATGGCGACGAGCCGGAGTACTGCGCGCTTGATCGACCACCGGGGTGCAAACGTTGCGGGCACCCGGCTGGTCGGGGGGTCCGGTGATCCGCGGGTGATCGCAGTCGTGCTACCGCGGCTGGCGCCTGGTTCCTATGGACTTGTCTGGGAAGCCGTGTCGGCGGAGGACGGTCACGCGACGAACGGGACGGTGCTGTTCGCCATCGGCGCCGCCAGTGCCTTCTTGCCGTCGTCCGACGGATCGTCCACCGAACTGGTTCGACGGTGGGCCGCGCTGGCCTCGCTGGCCGGTCTGGTCGGTCCGCTGGCGGTATGCCTGCTCGTCGTCGGCCGACGGGAGGATCCGGAATCCGTCTTCGCAACTGCTCGCCGACGGCTCCTGACCACCGCATTGGCGGCCGGCCTGATGGCATTGCTCATCAGCATTGCGGACCTGCTCGTCAGAGCGTCCGAGCTCACCGACGTACTCGGTGGGGACTGGGGCCGGCTCTGGATCGTTCACACGGCCGCGTTGGTGGTGCTGTGCGTCCTGGTAGTGATTCTGCGCGGGCCGGGTCGTCGGCGATGGCAGCTCGAGATCGCCGTCGTGGCGCTGCTCGCCCTGCTCATGTGGGTCGAGGCTCTCGGCAGTCATGCGGCGGCGCTGCCTTCGGGCCGGCCTGCCGCTCTTGCCGCCGGCGCGGTTCATGCCTTCACGGGGTTGCTCTGGCTCGGCGCCGTGCCCGCACTGCTGGTTGTTCTCTGGCCACGAGGCCGTTCCCGATCAGACCTCGCCCTGCTCGTCAGGAGCTGTCGTGGACCGTTCTCAGTTCTTGCCGGGGGCAGCGTTCTGCTCCTGCTGGTGACGGGTCTCTATAGTGCCGGCCTCCAGGTCGCCACCACGAGCAGCCTGATCGCCTCGTCGTACGGGCGGCTGCTGTTGCTCAAGACAGGTCTGCTGGCGGCGATGGGTGTCCTGGGACTGATCAACGCCCGACGGCTGCGGCAGCGGCCGCGACCGGCTCGCACGATCGCGGTGGAGACCGGTGTAGGTCTGGTACTGCTGGTCGCCGTCGCCGCGCTTGTCAACCAGCCGCCGCCGCTGGGCGCCGCAGCAAGCGTCTCCGATGCTTCGCCGGGCTTCTCCAGCGCCGACGGGCCGGCTGACCGCACCGCCCTGACCCGGAGTGGATCCGTCGCCGACCTCGTGGTGACGGTCTCGGCGACGCCGAACCAGCCGGGGGCGAACTGGTTCACGGTCCTCGCGGAGAGCAGCCGGCGGCCTTCACCGGCGCCTATCGATCAGATCGACCTGCAGTTCGGCGTGGCACCAGGTGATCAGACGGTGGCCCTCGAACGGCTGACCAGCACTCGTTACTTCGCCACCTATCAGGCCGAGGCCGCCGGCGCGCTGCGACTCATCGCAGTCGTGCATCGCGCCGGCCAGGAGTACGCAGTACCGCTCGACTGGAGGGTGTCTCCTGTGGAGGCGCCGGTTGCGTCGGGCCGCCCACTGGCGCCGTACGTCGATGTCGCCGCCCTGCTGTTGCTCGAAGGGGCGCTGGTGGCCTTCACCTGGTGGTTCCTTCGCAGGTCCAGAGGAGGTTCAGGATGATGGTGCGCTGCCGGCCGCTGGTGATCGCGATGGTCACCGCTCTCGGCCTCTCGGGAACCGCTTGGGCCGCTCCCCAGCCTGACCCCTTCGTCGACGTCATCGTGGTGATGAAGTCCCAGGTCGTGCCTGGCCCGGTGGTCTCGCCGGATCGCCGCGAGCGACTCCGGTCGCTGGAGAAGACGTTGCGGGACCACGCGACCAGGACTCAGCCCGGCGTGCGGGACCTGCTCGCCGTACGCCGGGGTCAGGGGCGGGTGACCTCCGTCGTACCGCTGTGGATCACCAACGCGATCGGGGCCCGGGTCCGCGCGAGCGTGGCGGCGGAACTTGCCCGCCGGCCGGAGGTCGGTGCGGTCCGTCCGGACTCGACGATCCAGGCGCCGACGGTCACCACCGCCTCGGCCGCCGAGCCGAACGTCGCCCAGGTGAACGCGCCGGCGCTGTGGGACCTGGGCTACCGCGGCCACGGGATGGTGGTCGCCTCGATGGACACCGGTGTCGATCTCAGCCATCCGGAGTTGGCCGTTCGCTGGCGTGGTGGTGCCAACAGTTGGTACGACCCGAACGGGCAGCACCCGTCAACGCCGACCGACGTGTTCGGTCACGGAACCCAGACGATGGGCGTGATGGTCGGCGGCGACGGCGGCGGCACGTCGGTCGGCGTCGCGCCGGACGCCCGGTGGATCGCGGTCAAGATCTTCAACGACCGCGGCCAGGCGACCTCGACGGGGATCCATCTCGGGTACCAGTGGCTGCTGGATCCCGACGGCAACCCGGCCACCGCCGACGCCCCGAACGTGGTGAACAACTCCTGGACCATGGCGGCGGGAACCTGCAGCCTCGACTTCCAGCCCGATCTGCGCAACCTCCGGGCGGCCGGCATCGTGCCGGTCTTTGCCGCGGGCAACTATGGTCCGACCGCCGGTACGTCGGCCAGTCCCGCCAACAACCCGGAGGCGCTCGCGGTCGGCTCGGTCGACGACACCGACACGATCGCCCCGTTCAGCAGCCGTGGACCGTCCGCCTGCGGTCAGGCGGGCTACCCGCAACTGGTGGCCCCTGGCACCGATATCCGCACTACGGACCTGTACGGCGGCTACCTCGACGCGTCGGGAACCTCGTTGGCCGCACCGCACGTCGCGGGTGCGCTTGCCCTGCTGCTGCAGACAATGCCCGGGTTGACCGCCGACCGGCAGGTCTCTGCGCTGCAGCAGGGTGCGGTCGACCTCGGACCCGCCGGCGCCGACGACAGTTACGGTTCCGGACGACTCGACGTACTGGCGTCGTACAACTGGCTGCGGAGCACGCCGGACTTCGCCGTGGCAGTAGCACCCGCGTCTGCGACCACGCAGCCCGGCGGCAGCGCGCAGTACACAGTGACAGTCAGTGGAAGCGGCGGATTCTCGGATGATGTCGGGCTCTCGCTGACCGGGCTGCCGGCTGGTGGAACCGCGACCTTCGATCCGCCGGTCGTCACCGGCGGCAGCGGCACCTCCCGCCTGACTGTGGTGGCCCCGGCCACGACAGGTTCCAGTGCGCTGACCATCACCGGAACCAGCGGCACCACCACTCGCTCGGTCCCGGCCTCACTCACCGTTGTGCCACCACCGGACTACACCGTGGCGGCCACGCCGTCCAGCCAGACCGTCTCCGCCGGTGCCGTGGCGACGTACGGCATCGGCGTGTCTGCTCTCAATGGGTTCACCGGTGACGTCACCTTGACGGCCGACGGCCTGCCGGCGGCCGTGGGCACTGCGACCTTCAGTCCTGCGGTCGTTCATGGTGAGGGGACGGCGCAGCTCAGCATCACGACGCAGGCTGCGGCCGCGAGCGGCAGCTATCTGGTCACCGTGAACGCGAGCAGCGGAGCGCTCAGTCATGCGGTCACTGTGACTCTGGTCGTGAATCCGCGCGACTTCGCGGTCACGATGAGCCCGGCCTCGATCAGCGTCACGCGGACGCAAACTGCGACGTACACAGTCGCGGTGTCGTCGATCGGGGGCTTCAACGGCTCGGTCTCGTTGAAGATCACGGGCCTGCCGGTCAACTCGTCGGCGACCTGGACCGGCAATCCCGTCGTCGCTCCAGGATCGGCGACGTTGAAGGTCAAGACGACCTGGGCCACGGCACGCGGCACCTTCACCCTCAAAGTGACCGGTAACAACACATCGCTGAGCCACCAGGTGACGGCGACCCTGGTGGTCCGTTAGAGCGTTCGAGGGGCTTGATAATAGTTAACGAGTAGTGCAACTATTGCGGGCATGGTGAACGACCAGGTTGACCGGTTCTTCGAGGTGCTGGCGGATCCGACTCGTAGGCGGGTGGTGCAGTTGCTGGGCGAGGGGCCGCGGCGGGCCGGGCACCTCGCGGAGGCGACCGGTTCGTCGTCGCCGGCCATGAGCCGCCACCTGCGGATCCTGTTGGCCGCCGGCCTGATCACCGACGAGCGAGTGCCGGACGACGCCAGGGTTCGGATCTTCCGCTTGCGCCCTGAGCCCGTTGTCGCCGTCCAGGCCTGGCTCGACCAGGTCCAGGCGCACTGGCAGGAACAGTTGGGCGCGTTCAAGAAGCACGTCGAGCAGAGGGAGTCATCGTGACCGAGCAGTCCGCGTCGGCGTCCGTCGAGGTCGCCGCAGATCCCGCGACCGCGTTCCGGATCTTCACCGACGAGATCGACCTGTGGTGGGTCCGGGGACCGATCAACTTCTTCGACGCCGCTCGGGCGGTGGGGATGCAGATCGAGCCAGGAGTGGGCGGCCGGATCCTGGAGGTCTACCGGCCGGCGAGCGAAACGTCCGACGAGGATGTGCTCGAGCTGGGTCGGATCACCGCCTGGGAGCCTGGATCACGGCTGGCCTACCGCAGTTCGGTGGACGACTCTACGACAGAGGTCCGCTTCGACCCCATCGACAGTGGAACACGGGTCAGCGTGGAGCAGGCCCTGGTCCCGGGCGGCGAGAAGGCCTTCTACTTCTGGCCGAACGTGATCCCGTGGCTCGCTGCCTGGGCTACCCAGCGAGACGCGGCGCCCACACAACCGCGGGAGCTCGATCGGTTGAATATCGCCTTGTACTACGAGGATCCGGCCGCGGCGGCCCGTTGGCTGCACACGGTGTTCGGCCTGGAGTCGCGGGATCGGATTCCGGCAGACGGCGAGCGGCCCACCTGGCTCGAGCTTCATGTCGGCGCTTCGGCGATCCTGCTCTTCGAGCTGAAGGAGCGAGCCTCCGGTGCGAAGCCGGTCGACCACGCCGTCTGGGTGTACGTCGACGATCTCGACGCGCACTTCGCCCGCAGTTCGGAGAACGGCGCCAAGATCGTCTCCGAGATCCGTCAGCACGGGTATCGCCTTTATGAGGCCGAGGATCTCGAAGGCCACCGCTGGACCTTCGCCCAGGCCCGGCCGACGATGACCTGAACGCACCTGGACCGGCCAGTGGTCTAGAGCCGGCCGGCCTTCTTCAGGGCCAGGTAGGTGTCGGCGAGGGCTGGGGCGATCTGGTCTGGGGCTTCGTCAACTACCGTCACGCCGGCTCGCGTGAGTACCGCTGTCACTCGCTCCCGGTCCAGCCGGGTTCGCGCGGCTGAGGCGGCGCCGTACACCTCGATCAGGTCCGAGCGCTCCAGTTCCATCTCCGCGAGTCTTGGGTCGGCCACTGACGCCAGTACGACGACGTGGCGGCGCAGGAGCGGGCCGATCACCGGCAGCAGGGACTCCTCGATCACTGCAGGGTCCAACCCGGTCAGCAGTACTACGAGCGACCGCTGGCCGAGGCGTTCGAGCACCTGCGACACCACGACCCGGAAGTCTGTCTGGACCAGCTCGGCATCAACGTTCGCCAGCGCGTTCACGAACGACGGCAGCACATCCTCGGGCGCCGGTCGCCGGACATCAGCGCGGACCTCGGAATCGCAAGCCAGCAAGGAAACCCGGTCCCCGGCACGAGTGGCCAGCGCGGCGAGCAGCAAGGCGGCGTCCATCGCGTGGTCCAGCCGTGGCGCGTCGCCGACCCGGCCCGCGGACATCCGGCCCGAGTCGATGACGATGGCGACCTGCCGGTCCCGCTCGGGTCGCCAGGTCCGCAGTACTACGTTGCCGCGGCGGGCGGTGGCTCGCCAGTCGATGCTGCGGACGTCGTCGCCCGGCACGTAGTCCCGCAGCGAGTCGAACTCGGTGCCCTGACCCCTTACCAGCAAGGCGGTCCGGCCATCGAGCTCGCGGAGCCGCGCCAGCCGCGAGGGCAGGTGCTTGCGGCTGTTGAAGGGCGGCAGCGCTCGCACGGTCCACGGCACCTGGTGCGATCCCTGCCGGCCTGCGAAGCCGAGGGGTCCGATCGACCGGATGGTGACCCGATAGGCGTGCCGATCTCCACGGCGAGTGGGGATCAGGTGAGTCACGAATCGTCGCCGGTCGCCGTTGGGCAAGTCGACCTTGTGCGGCGGGTCCTGTACCCCAGCAGAAGGCGGCCAGGCGTCCCGGAGCAGCCCCTTGACCCTCCGGCCCGGGTTGGCCACGAGCATCGTCACCACAGCCCGTTCACCAAGCCGTACGGCGGTGTCGCCCTCCCGGCTGAGCTGCAACCGTCGCGGCGAGCCCGCCAGCAACAGGTCCACCACACAGACCAGCAGCACGGCGGCGACGACCAGGCCGACGCCACCCCAGCTCGGCATCAGCACCGCGACGAAGACGACGCCGAGCGCGGCAAGGAGGCCCGCCCGGCCGGTGACGACCATCAGCGTGGTACCGGCACCGTGGCCAGCACGCTCTCCAGTACTGCGTCCGCGGTGACGCCTTCCAGCTCGGCCTCCGGGCGGATCTGGATCCGGTGCCGAAGGCAAGGACGTGCCATCGCCTTCACGTCGTCGGGGATCACGTAGTCCCGCCCGGACAACCAGGCCCACGCACGTGCCACCGCGAGCAACGCGGTCGCGCCACGCGGCGACACCCCGAGCTGCAGCGACGGGGACTGCCGAGTCGCCCTGCACAGGTCCACCACATACGCCAGAACGTCTTCCCGTACTGCGACCCGGCGTACCGCGGCTTGTCCGGCCAGCAGGTCCTCCGGGCCGGCCACCGGGCGCAGGCCGGCCGCCTCCAGGTCGCGCGGGTCGAACCCCTGCGCATGCCTGGCGAGCACGGCGATCTCTGCGTCGCGCGGCGGCATGTCCAGGGTGACCTTGAGCAGGAACCGATCCAGCTGGGCCTCGGGCAACGGGTAGGTGCCCTCGTACTCGATCGGGTTCTGCGTGGCGGCGACCACGAACGGCACCGGCAGCTTGCGGGGCTTGCCGTCGACGGTGACCTGGCGTTCCTCCATCGCCTCGAGCAGCGCGGCCTGGGTCTTCGGCGGCGTCCGGTTGATCTCGTCCGCGAGCAGGATGTTGGTGAACACCGGACCCGGGCGGAACTCGAACTCGCTGGTCTTCGCGTCGTACACCAGCGACCCGGTGACGTCGCCCGGCATCAGGTCCGGGGTGAACTGGACCCGCTTGGTCTCCAGCCGCATCGCCATCGACAGCGCCCGCACCATCAGCGTCTTCGCCGTACCGGGGACGCCCTCCAGCAGCACGTGGCCGCGGCAGAGCAGAGCGAGGACCAGCGCGGTGACAGCGGTCTCCTGGCCGACCACCGCCTTGCCGATCTCGTTCCGCAGCTCGACCAGGGCCTGCCGGGCGCGCTCGGGAGTGACCTCGATAGCGGTCGTCACGGGTGTCGTACCTCCAGCGTCAGTACGTCTAGCTCATGGGACAGGAACATCAGGGCTGCGTCGTCGACCGGTGGTTGACCGTAGAGCAGTTCGTACAGCATGGCCGGGTCCCGGCCGGTACGGGCCGCCACCGTCGACACCACGGCGGCCGGCTCGGCCCGGCGGGGGATCCCGTGGGCCTTGTGGAGCTTGCCGAGCGCGGACTCCCGCAGTGCGGCCGCGGCCCGGTCCCGGGCGCGGGAGCGACGGTAGAGCCGTGCACGGCCTTCCGTGGTCTCGGCCGCGTGCACGATGACCGGCAGCGGCTCGGGGACCACCGGGCCGAGGCGGCGGCCACGCCACAGCGCCACGACGAACGCGGCGAAGGCCAGCGCCCAGGCGATGTACCGGACCTCTGGGGGAACCAGTGGCGGGCCGTCGTTCTCCTCGTCGTCGTAGCCGGACGTCTCGTACTGCGGCAGATACCAGACCAGCTCGGAGTGCGTGCCGAGCAGGTTCAGCGCGAGCGCCGCGTTGCCGTCCAGGGCGAGTTCGGCGTTGGTGAAGGAGCGGCTGGTCCCGACCACGTCGACTATCCGGCCGTCCACCTCGGTCCGGACGAGCGTGTTGTTGATGCCGTCGCCGTAACAGGTGTGCGCCGCGTCGGGTGCGGAGTACGACGTGCCGCCGACAGTCGCAGTACCGGCCTTCACAGCGGCGGGCAGCTCGCAGCCGGGGTCACGGCTGTCCTCGGGCAGGGACTCGGTGGCGTCCAGTACGCCGGGTGCCAGCGTCTCCAGCGCCCGGAGGCTCGGCCGGATCAGTACTACGTGGCTCCACTGGGCTTCCGAGATCCGCTGCCAGTCGCTCCTACTCAGCGAGCCGGTGGGCGCGACCAGCAGAGTCTTGCCGGCTCCTGACTCGGTGGCCTCACCCAGGAAGTCCGTGCCGGTGACATCGACGCCGTGGTCCTCCAGCAGCCGCGCGAGCGCCATCGCCCCGGTCGGCTTGGCGGAGTCCGGGCTGAACGGTCCAGACGTCCGGGCGGCGCCGGCGATGAGGATGACGATGGCGCCCAGGACGACGAGACCCGTGACCAGCAAGGGAGTCCGCAGCGCGCGCCAGCTCTCGGCGCCGGTCCGCCCGACCGCAGTAGTCGTGCTCATCCCAGCACCAGCGCCCGGGTCGACACGTGGCGAGCCGCCTGGTCGGCAGCCACCACGACGTTGTAGCGCTCCGCGGTACCGGGACGGTTGCCGTAGACAACCTCAGTGAAGACGAGAGCCGCAGGCTGCAACGGATCCCGCAGAGCCGGTACTACGCGTCCCGCGTCCGCCACCGCCTCGTACGCCGTTCGCCCGGCGCGTTCGTCCAGCACGGTGCGTTCGGTGAGCTCGGCGACGCAGGCGCGGAAGCGGCTCCGCACAGCAGCCGCGTAGTCGCCACTGGAGGCCTCGGCCTCCGCCTGCTCGCGGTACTCGGCCGCAGTGCGGGGTCTGGCGCTGTCGAAGACCGCGGCGGACTTGGTGCCGCGGGTGGTCCGCAGTACGCCGGCTCGCCAGAGCACCACGATCACGACCAGGGCGAGCAGGCCGACCAGCATGATCAGCCCGAGGTGGCCGTCGGGGGACTGGCCGGTCAGGTCGCCCAGCAGTTCGCCGATCCAGTCCACCACCTTGTTGATCGCCCGGGTCACCAGCGAGTCCCCGGCCTGGCCGTAGACCGGCTTCGACAACTCCTTGGCGGCTTCCTTCGCGGCGTCGTCACGGCTGATGTCGACGGGCGGTTCCAGTTGCATGATGGGCCTCACCAGGCCGGTCCTGTCGGGTACTGAGGTTGCTGGGGCTGCTGCGGCTGATGAGGTTGCTGCGCTTGCTGGAGTGGCGGCTGTTGCGCGAGGTGCGGCGGTTGCGCGACGGCCGGCCGGAGCACCGGACGCAACCAGAGATCGAGTCCCTCGCGCCGGACCCGGAGATCGAGGTAGAGCAGGGCCTGGACGGCGGACATGAACGCCAGACTGGCGATCAGCGTCAGCACTGTGGCGATCCCGGCCGAGACACCCACGGCGATCGCGACCACGGTCGCTCCGCTGCTGTCGCTGTCACTGGCCCACGCGCCGAGGGTGATCACCAGCGTGCTGATCCCGAACTGGAGTACATAGCTGACGATGTTCACCACGACCCCGGCGAACAGCAGGATCCCGAACACCCGCCAGAACTTGCCCCGGACCAGCTGCCAGGAGCGCTTCAGCGAGCCCCAGATCCCCACCCGGGCGGGGATGTACAGCCCGATGTCGGGCGCGTGCTTCCCCTCCATCAGGACGACGGTCCCGGCCAGGACGAGGCGGATCCCGAAGATCAGCACGAGCACGCCGCCGCCCAGGATCATCACCAGGGCGACCGCGCCGGCCGCCTCCGGGGAGATCGCCGCGTCCGAACCGGCCCCGGCGCCGAACACGGCCAGCGCCCACCCGACGATCACCAGCACGAAGGACAGCGACTGGACGATACCGACCGCCGCCAGCGCGGGCAGGGACGGGCGGACCAGCCGGAGCAGCTCCCGCGGCCCCACCCGGTGAGCGAGCTGGCTCCGCACCGCGGCCAGCGCGATGATCCCGGCGAGCAGGCTCGACACCACCGTGAAGAGGATCAGCTGTACGCCGTACATCAAGAGGACCGCGGCGCCCGCCTGCTCGAACGGGTCGTCCGCGCCGAAGAAGCCGCCGATCCCGCCGGGCACGGTCAGCTGGGTCAACCCGGCCTCGACGGCGGCCAGCGCGATCCCGGCGAGCACCGGCAGGCCCAGCATGATCGTCTTGTTCTCGGAGATGGTCCGGGCGGCGTTGTCCAGCAGGTCGGCGGGCAGCCAGGGGCGTAGCGGCTCGGAGTACGCCGCGCTCTCCCGAACGCCGATGTCGTCCCGCATCCCCGTGCCTCCCCTCTGTGACCACCCCACCGGGCTTGTCTCCGGCCCGGGCCGTGCACCATGATCACAGCCCGGACGGTCCATACCGTCATCACCAGACCCTCGCACGGCGATCCGGCGTGTGCGCTACCTGGGGAATGGGACACTATCCGTAGTGCGTACGACCAGCGGCCGCTGGGCGCGCTGAGACCGGACCGGCGAGGAGTAGGCGTGGCAGAAGGTAACCGGACGATGCGGGGTCGAGTCCTCATCGTCGATGACGACACTGCGTTGTCCGAGATGCTCAGCATTGTGCTGCGCAACGAGGGCTACGACACCTATCTCGTCGCGACCGGCGACAAGGCGGTGCCGGCCTTCCGCGAGTTCAAACCCGACCTGCTGCTGCTCGACCTGATGCTGCCCGGGATGGACGGCATCGACGTCTGCCGGGCGATCCGGGCCGAGTCCGGCGTGCCGATCGTGATGCTGACCGCGAAGAGCGACACCGTGGACGTGGTGCTGGGCCTGGAGTCCGGCGCCGACGACTACGTGGTGAAGCCGTTCAAGCCCAAGGAGCTGGTGGCCCGGATCAGGGCCCGGCTGCGCCGGATGGACGAGCCCGGACCGGAGTCGCTGACCATCGGCGACCTGACCATCGACGTGGCCGGTCACTCGGTGAAGCGCAGCGGCGAGACGATCCAGCTCACCCCGCTGGAGTTCGACCTGCTCGTCTGCCTGGCCTCCAAGCCCTGGCAGGTGTTCACCCGTGAGGTGCTGCTGGAGCAGGTCTGGGGCTACCGGCACGCGGCCGACACCCGGCTGGTCAACGTGCACGTGCAGCGGCTGCGGTCCAAGATAGAGAAGGATCCCGAGCACCCCGAGATCGTCGTGACGGTCCGCGGTGTCGGCTACAAGGCTGGTGCGGACTGATCGAGTACGGACGCGACCGCGAGTCGCAGGCGGACAAACCGGACACCGAACCGGAACCCCGCGGTGCCGAGATCGAGCTCACCGCCGCCGGGGTGGACTGGCACGCCATGCCGGAGCCCCTGTGGCGGACCCACCCGCGGTACTGGCCCGACTTCTGGCGTCGCTCGATCCAGGCCCGGATCGTCACCGGCACGCTGCTGATGTCGACCGTCGTGCTGATCCTGGTCGGCTGGGTGATGATGAGCCAGGTCACCGACGGGGTGCTGGAGTCGCGCCGGACCAGCGCGCAGCAGGAGGCGGTCGCGCAGCTGAAGTCGCTGTCGAGCTCGATCAACGCGGCCGACCCGACGATGCTGAACCAGAACCTGTCCCAGCTGGTGCTGGGCTCGAACCGGTCCGGCCTGTATGAGACGGTGCTGATCCCCACCGACGACGCGGAGTCGACCCTGATCCGGACCACCGGGCTGGTCGAGAGCGACTCGGTGCCGCGCGAGCTGAAGTCCTCGGTCTCCACCGACGACACGAAGCTGTGGGACACCTACACCAAGATCAACTACACCGGCGGCAAGAGTGAGCCGGGCCTGGCGATCGGCTCACAGGTCCGGGTGAACTCCACCGGCCGGCGCTACGAGGTCTACTTCCTCTTCCCGCTGACCGCGCAGAGGGAGACCCTGGACGTCGTCCAGCGCGCTCTGGTGACGGCCGGTCTGCTGCTCGTCGTCCTGCTTGGGGCCGTCGCCTGGCTGGTCACCCGTCAGGTGGTCACCCCGGTGCGGATGGCCCGGCGGATCGCCGAGCGGCTCGCGGCCGGCCGGCTGGAGGAGCGGATGCAGGTCCGCGGTACCGACGACCTGGCCAGGCTCGCGGTCTCCTTCAACAAGATGGCCAGCAACCTGCAGCAGCAGATCCGCCGGCTGGAGGAGCTGTCCCGGTTGCAGCGCCGCTTCGTCTCCGACGTCTCGCACGAGCTGCGCACGCCGCTCACCACGGTCCGGATGGCGGCCGACCTGCTGCACGAGACGCGCGACGAGTTCGACCCGATCACCCGGCGCTCGGTCGAGCTGCTGCAGAACGAGCTCAACCGGTTCGAGGAACTGCTCGCCGACCTGCTGGAGATCAGTCGGTTCGACGCGGGCGCCGCCGCGCTCGACCTGGAGGACGTCGACCTGCGCGACATCGTCGCCCGGGTGCTGGAGAACCACGAGACCCTGCTGCTGCGCAAGGGCTGCGACGTCCAGCTGGACATGCCGGAGCCCTGCCGCGCGCAGGTGGACTCGCGCCGGATCGAGCGGATCCTGCGCAACCTCATCGGCAACGCGATCGAGCACAGCGAGGGCCAGCCGATCCGGATCAGCACCGCGTACGACGAGGACGCCGCGGCGGTGGCCGTCCGTGACCACGGCGTGGGTTTCCGCGCGGAAGAGGCGGAAATGGTGTTCAGCCGCTTCTGGCGGGCGGATCCGGCCCGGGCCAGGACCACCGGTGGTACCGGGCTGGGACTGTCGATCGCGCTGGAGGACGCCCGGCTGCACGGCGGCCGCCTGGACGCCTGGGGATCGCCGGGCGAGGGCGCGTACTTCCGCCTGACCCTGCCGCGCCGCCCGGACGTGGCGCTCACCGGATCACCGCTTCCCGCCCGGCCCACGGACGCCTCCCGCGTGGTGAGCGAGTCACTGGTCGACGTCGGCGCGCCGTACCAGAAGCTGACCGGTGGTGAGTCGTGAGGACCAAGCTGCTCGCGGCCGCGCTGGCCTCTGCCGTGCTGCTGACCGGCTGTGCGACGGTGCCCACCAAGGGACCGATCAGGAGTGGTAGCCAGGAGGGTCTGACGCCCGTCCGGGGCGGCCTCGGGATCGAGGCCCAGCACCCGCGGGACAACGCCAAGCCGCTGCCACTGGTCAACGGATTCCTCGAGGCGATGTCGGACTCGCGGGCCTTCGACGTCGCCCGCGAGTACATGACGCCCGACGCGGCGGCCGCCTGGAAGCCCGAGTCGAAGATCTCGGTGTACGACCAGTCCTCGTCCCAGGCGGTGTCGCAGCGCACCGACGGCAAGGTCCAGCTGAGCGCGCCGCTGATCGGCACCATCGACGAGCGGGGCTCCTGGACGCCGGCCAAGCCTGGCCAGCAGGTGAACTTCACCTTCGTGCTGGCCGAGACCTCCGGCCAGTTCCGGGTCGCGAACGTCCCCGCGGGCGTCTTCCTCGGCAGCAACCAGCTGGAGCCTCGGCTCGCACCCCGCGCCCTGTACTTCTTCAACCCGGCCAAGACGATGCTCGTGCCGGACCCGATCTACGTGCCGAACACCCTGCCGGCCGGTCAGTCGGCCACCCAGCTCATCCAGGAACTGCTGAAGGGCCCGACCAGCCGGCTCGGGAACGGCGCGATCTCCATCGCGCCGGAGGGGACGAGCCTGGCCGTCTCGGTGCCGGTGGACTCGGGCGTGGCGACAGTCGCCCTCAGCGACGAGGCCGCCGCCCTCAGCGAGTCGGACCGGCGGTTGCTCGCGGCACAGATCGCCTGGACCCTGCGGCTGATCACGAACCGGGTCCGGATCACCGTGTCCGGCGCATCGCTGCTGCCCGACTCGGACGTGTTGTCGTTCTCCGACTTCGGCGCGTACGACCCGTCCGGCCAGGACGGCCGGCTGAAGGACCTGTACGGCGTCCAGAAGGGCAAGATCCAGCGGATCCGGGGGCAGGACGGCGCGGAGGACATCGGGACCACCCCGCTGGACAACAGCGTGCTGTACAGCTCCTCTGCGCAGTCGTTCGCGGTGAACCTGCGGGGTGACACCGGCGCGATCGTGACCACCACCAAGGACGGCCTGCCAGCGGTCTTGTCCGGCGCCCTGGACTCGGACAAGAAGGCAGCCGACGTGAAGACCACCCGGACCGATGGCAAGGTGCTCCGGCCCAGCTACGACAACGAGAACAACCTCTGGTACGTCGATCGCGCGGACAGCGCCGCGCCCCGGCTGCGGATGCGCACCCCGGACGGCAAGGTGACCGAAATCCGGGCGAACTTCGGTGGTGCCCACCCGCTCGCGCTGCGGATGGCGCCGGACGGTGTGCGGGCGCTGCTGGTGATGCGGAGCAAGACCGGCGCGACCTCCGTGCAGACGGCGACGGTCGGGACGAACGACGCGAAGCAGTTGGTACTGAGTCAGTTCCGGCCGCTCGAGTTGCCGCTCACCGACATCACCGACGCGTCCTGGAACCAGCTGGGCATTCTGGTGGCCGGCAAGTCCGCCAAGGGTCAGCCCGGGCGGCCCTGGCAGGTCAATGTCGACGGTTCCCAGCCCCGGCTGATCCCCGGCGTCAGCACCCAGTTCGACGCGGTCAAGCTCGCCTCCAATCTGAGCGTCGACACCCTCCCGGTGGTCCAGGACAGCACGGGCGAACTGCACTGGCAGCGCAAGGACCTCGGCTGGGTCAACATGAACGACGGCGACAAGGGCACCCCGATCGACCCCGTCTACCCAGGCTGATCTCCCCGAGGTTTTCCACAGGCGGCGCGGACCTGGTTGCCCCGGCCGGCCGGTATCGCGCATCGTGGTTCCGGTGTCGCTCCGGGGCGCGTTCGTGGATCTCGTGCTCGGCGGCACCTGTGCGGGGTGCGAGCATCCCGGCCTGTCCCTGTGCGCCACCTGCCGGGCTCTGCTGACAACCGCGACGCCGTACCGCGCGTGGCCCGACCCGGTCCCGGCCGGACTCCCGCCACCGATGGCGACAGCGGAGTACGGCGGGGCGGTGCGCGGGCTGATCCTGGCTCACAAGGAGCACGCCCGGTACTCCTTGGCCGGGCCGTTGGGGGAGGCGCTGGCACTGGCCGTGCGGGCGACTCTCGGCACTCGCCGGGCCGCGTGGCTCTGCCCGGTGCCGTCCTCGCCGTCCACCGTCCGGGAGCGCGGCCATGACCCGCTGCGCCGGGTCACCTCGGCCGCGGCGAAGCACCTGCGACGGCAGGGATTCGACGTCCGCCCGGCCGACGCGCTGGCCGTCGTACGGCGGCCCGAGGACCAGTCCGGACTGTCCGCTCAGCGGCGTGCGGCCAACCTGGCAGGGGCTTTCGCGGCGCGTTCGCGCTGGGCTGAAAGGCTGACGAATCAGCCGGTCATCCTCGTCGACGACGTGCTGACGACCGGTTCCACGCTCACCGAGGCGGGCCGCGCGCTGTCCGCCCGCGGAATTCCGGTACTGGGGTGTGCGGTGGTCGCCGCGACCCGGCTCCGGGCGTCATCCGGTTCATGAGAACTTCCCTACCGGTTTTCGCCGAAGCCGACTAGCGTTGGCCTATGACACCCGCTTGGGCTTGTCGGACAGGGATGTGGGGGAGGACCGGATCAGCCGGAATCCTCACCACGGAGTCCGACGGGCCGGACAGCGGGTGTTGTCGTTTCGGGCATCCGGCCGAGTGGTACGGGGGTCCGAAGACGTAACAGAGTCGCCGATCGATGGAGGTTTCCGTGGACGTCGTTGTCAAGGGTCATCACTGCGAGGTCAGTGACCGCTTCCGGCAGTACGTCGAGGAAAAACTCGAGCGGATCGAGAAGGTCGATCACCGGGTACTGCGATGCGAGGTAGAAGTCAGCCAGGAGAAGAACCCGCGACAGCACGATCGGGCGATGCGCGTCGAACTCACCATGTACACCAAGGGTCCGGTGGTCCGGGCCGAAGCCTGTGGTGAGACCAAGCAGGCCGCGTTCGACGTGAGTCTCGACCGGTTGCGGGCCCAGGTCCGCAAGGCCGCCGACCGGCGCCGGGTTCACAAGGGTGGCGAGGCACTGGAAGGCCTGCGGCATGTCGCCGCCAAGCAGTCGACCAACGGCAACGTACCAGTAGTGGAGGAGACAGTCGCCGAGGACGAGGTGGCGACGCGGACGTTCGGCTCGGTGACGGTGACCGGTGACGGTCCGCTGGTGATGCGCGAGAAGACCCACACCGCCAAGCCGATGTCACTGGACCAGGCGCTCTACGAGCTGGAACTGGTCGGGCACGACTTCTACCTGTTCGTCGACGCCGACGAGAACCAGCCGAGCGTGGTCTACCGCCGGCGTGGCTACGACTACGGCGTGATCCGGCTGGCCGTCTAAGCACGGCAGAACCGAGTTTCGGGAGGAGCAGAGGAAGGGGCCCGGGCGATCAGCCCGGCCCCCTTCCCCTGTCGCTGCCAGCCGATCTGTGCTTGGAGTTCCGAGGCGTAGGTGGCGACCACGTCCTGTAGCGCACCTCTCACTTGTGGTAACACCGGAGTTCTGACCGCCCGGCCAGGTCCCCTGTCCCGGCCAGGCGGCCGGCATCAGAGGCCCATCGTCCTGCCGTCGAGGATCTGGCTCTTGGCGGGCGCCTTCGGGGCAGGCACCTTGCCGTAGTCGCTGAAGCGGAACTGGTTCTTGCCGTCGGTCATCCGGACCAGCCGGGCGGTGGTGGCGTCGATCCACATCGACGCGCCGTCCTCGGTCAGGCCGACGCAGCGGACGCCGTCGACCATCCGCGCGGCGGCCTTGCGGGGTGCGGCGGCGGTGTCGGTGTCGTCCTCACCGAAGACCGTCTTGAAGAACCGGCCGGGAGTGACCAGATCCACCATCTCCTGGATGTCCTTGTCGACCTTGGACACCTTGATCCACTTGTTCTTCAGCAGCCTGAGCATCTGCGCGGTCTCGGCCGCGCTGCTCTTCTCGGTTTTCGCCTGGGCCCGGATCGCGGCCTCGGAAAGCTGGAAGTACACGGTCCTGCCGATCGCGCGGACGGAGTACGACGCTCCGGCGACGGTGAAGTCGCCCTGGCCGCCGCCCTTGGCCAAGGTGATGTCGAAGGTCATCGGGCCGCCGGGGTCGTCGATGGTGCCGCGCATCCGCACACTGCTCGCGGCCAGCGACGCCAGCCGGGTCTTCTTCATGATGGTCCGGACCGGCTGGCTCTCGAGGCCGGCGGGTTTCACGGGAGTGCTGGCGGGGGCCTTCGTGGAGGTGGTGGGTGCTGTGTTCTCGACCGCGGTGTCGGCGCTGCTGTCGCAGCCGGTCGCGATGAGTGCCACCAGGGCGGCGGCCGCGGCGGTACGGATCCAGGGGAAGGACATTGCTCGGACTCACTTTCGGTACGCCGGCGCTCTGGCCGGCGACGACTCGAACCTGACCCACCGACCCTGAAGCCCCGCACTGCCACCCCGCTGCGGTCCCACTGCCGCCTCACTGCGCCCTGCTCGGCGGATAGACTGCCGCCTCACTGCCGTCGGCCGTGGGGAAGCTCGAATGGTGCGGATCGGGAGGGTGCTGACCAGTGCAGGGGGCGGTTGACGACTCTGTCCGGTTCGACCTGCTCGGACCGCTGCGGGCCTTTCGCGGGCAGCGCGAGCTGGACCTCGGCCCGGCCAAGCAGCGTGCGGTCCTGGCGATCCTGCTGCTGGCCGCCAACCGGCCGGTCCCGACGAGCCGGATCATCGAAGCGGTCTGGGGCGACGAACCGCCTGAGAACGGCACCAACGTCGTCCAGAAGTACGTCGCTGGGCTGCGCCGGGTGCTGGAGCCGGAGCGAGCGCCCAGAGCCGCCGGCCTCCTGCTGACCCTGACCGAAGCCGGGTACCGGCTCTCCGTTGCCCCCGGCAACACCGACCTGGACCTGTTCACCAGCCACGTCCGCGAGGCACGCCAACTGCGCGGTGCGGGTCGACGGGCGGAGGCAGCTGCCGAGCTCCAGACGGCCCTGTCGCTCTGGCGTGCCGAGCCGCTGGCCGGCCTGACCGGCTCGTACTTCGACGCCACCCGCGCCCGCCTCGCCGATGACCGCGCCGCGGCCGTGGAGGACTGGGCAGAGCTGGAACTCGAGCAAGGCCACCAGCAGAACCTGCTGCCCGAGTTGTCGCGCCTGGTCGCGGAGTTCCCGCTGCGCGAACGGCTGCGCGGCGTACAGATGCTCGCCCTGTACCGCGCCGGCCGCCAAGCCGAAGCCCTGGCCACGTACCGCGAGGCCCGCACGCTCCTAGTGACCGCCCATGGCGTTGAACCCGGCAATGCCCTCCAACACCTCCACCAGCAGATCCTTCAGAACGACCCCACCCTCACCACCCCACAAAGCAGCCCAGCCCCCACCTCTGCCGCAGGGGCCGCACCTGCCGTCTTCGGGTGGGCCGCGCCGCCGCCACCCCAGCCGGTGCCGCAGTACTCGCCGCCGGAGGCCCTGGTACAGGCTGGTGAGCCGGAGTCGTTGCGATGGCAGGACTGGGTGGTGAAGTTCGCCGCGGCCGCGGTCCCGATCATCTCCGTCGGGATGCTGTCGGGTCCGCTGGTGGGCGTCCTCGCGATCCGGCGGCGCAGTGTCCGGCTGGGTGCGGCGGCGGTGGGCTACCTGGCCGTCACGTTCGGCGGTGCGCTCCTGATGGATACCTCCAGCGACGAGATCACGAGTGACTCCGACGAGCTCGGGGTGGCCCTGGTGATCGCCTCGGCGCTGGTCTGTGCGATCCACGTGGCAGTGATCGTGCCCCGGCGGAGGCGGACTCCCGGGCTCGACCCGCGTCGGCAGTACGCGCGTCAGCTCGCCGCGGAGCACCCGCAGATCGCCCGGCAGCTCGGCATCGGCCGCCCCGACCTGCCGAACCAGTTCGAGGACGGCGGGCTGATCGACATCAACGACGCCCCCGAGGCTGTACTGCGGACGCTGCCGGGCGTCTCCGCCGAACAGGCCGCGCTGATCGTCGCCGACCGGACCCACCGGGGCCCGTTCCGCTCCCTGGAGGATCTCTCCGGGCGCGGCCTGTTCCCGTCGCCGATTCCGCCCCAGGTGGCTGAGGTGCTGCTGATCATCCGGGTCCAGGACACCGTCGACGACGACCGCCGCTGAGCGAAGCGAATCGAGGCCGCGATTTTCTGTCGGTGGCCGGCGGCAGAATCGGCTTCGTGGATTCTCAAGTGTTGTCGGTGGCCCAGGCCCGGCGGATCGGACTGGCCGCGCAGGGGTTCAGCGATCCGCGGCCGAAGGGTGTGCCGGACATGCGGGCGCTCAGCCGGGTGCTCAGCCGGATCGGGCTGATCCAGATCGACTCGGTGAACGTGCTGAGCCGTACGCAGTATCTGCCGCTCTACTCACGCCTCGGGCCTTATCCGCGCGATCTGCTGGATCGCGCCGCCGGGAAGGCGCCGCGCCGCCTGGTGGAGTACTGGGCGCACGAGGCCTCGCTCATCCCGGTGGAGACGCATCCGCTGATGCGATGGCGGATGGCCCGGGCGGCCAGCGAGGCGTGGGGCGGCCCGCGGTCGATCGCGACCCAGCGCCCCGACCTGGTCAAGCAGGTGCTCGGCGACGTTCGCGACCACGGTCCGCTGACCGCCCGGCAGATCGACGACGACGTCGAACGCGAGCGGAACAACTGGGGCTGGAACTGGTCCGACGTGAAGCAGGCGCTGGAGTTCCTGTTCTTCGCCGGCGAGATCACCGTCGCCCGGCGCAACCAGCAGTTCGAGCGCTTGTACGACATCCCGGAGCGAGTGCTGCCCAGCGCAGTACTGGCGACGCCGACGCCGACCCTCGAGGAGGCACACCGCGGCCTCGTCTCGATCGCGGCCAGGGCGCACGGGGTCGCCACCGCGCAGTGCCTGAAGGACTACTTCCGTACCGCGCCCGCTCCGACGGCGCAGGCGATCCGCGAACTGGTCGAGGAGGGGGAGCTCCTCCCGGTCACGATCAATGGCTGGAAGCGGACGGCCTACCTGCACCGGGACGCCAGGCTGCCGCGCCGGGTGAACGCCCGCGCCCTGGTCAGCCCGTTCGACTCGCTGGTGTTCGAGCGGACCCGGACCGAGGTGCTGTTCGACTTCCACTACCGGATCGAGATCTACGTCCCCGCCGAGAAGCGCATCCACGGGTACTACGTGCTGCCGTTCCTGCTGGGGGACCGCCTGGTGGGACGAGTGGACCTCAAGGCGGACCGGACGGCGGGTGTCCTGCTGGTCCAGGCTGCGCACTCCGAGCCTGGTGCGCCGCCGGAGACCGTGGAAGAGTTGGCGGCCGAGCTGGTCCAACTGGCCGGCTGGCTGGGCCTGGATCAGGTCCGGGTGGCCGGTGGCGGTGACCTTTCGCCTGCTTTGAGTGACGCCCTGCGCGGATTCTGAGGAACTTTCCGGGCCGCTCACTCGTGGTGCGGGCAAGGGTGCGACTTTACTCCGGGCGGTGGGTTGACGCGCTCGGCCCAGTACCATGGGTGGCGCCCGCCAGGCGGGCAGGCCGTGCTGCGTCCGTCACCGGGTACGCACGGTCAGGCACCCGCCGCATTGAAGGCTGCACAGTCAAGGAGTGGACCCCCCACGATGAAGGCGTTCGACAAATTACTGCGGATCGGCGAGGGCAAGATCGTCCGCCGGCTCGAAGGCATCGCGAAGCTGGTCAACTCGATCGAGGACGACTTCGTGACGATGACCGACGAGGAGCTGCGCGGCCAGACGGCCGAGTTCAAGCAGCGGGTCGAGAACGGGGAATCCCTGGACGCGCTGCTGCCGGAGGCCTTCGCGGTGGTCCGGGAGGCCGCCAAGCGCACCCTGCACCAGCGTCACTACGACGTGCAGATCATGGGTGGCGCGGCGCTGCACCTGGGCAACATCGCCGAGATGAAGACCGGTGAGGGCAAGACCCTGGTCGGCACCCTGCCGACCTACCTGAACGCGCTGTCCGGCAAGGGCGTGCACGTGGTCACCGTGAACGACTACCTGGCCAGGTTCCAGGCCGAGTGGATGGGCCGGGTGTATCACTTCCTCGGCCTCGACTACGGCGTGATCCTGCCGGAGATGACCCCGGCCGAGCGCCGGGTGGCCTACTCCAAGGACATCACCTACGGCACCAACAACGAGTTCGGCTTCGACTACCTGCGCGACAACATGGCCAACTCGATCGAGGACCTGGTCCAGCGCGAGCACAACTACGCGATCGTGGACGAGGTGGACTCGATCCTGGTCGACGAGGCCCGGACCCCGCTGATCATCTCCGGCCCGGCCGAGGACTCCCAGCGCTGGTACGTCGAGATGGCGAACCTGGCGGCCCAGCTGAAGCCGCGGATGGCCGACGACAAGATCGCCGAGGACCAGCGCCCGATCGCCGACTACGAGGTGGACGAGAAGAAGCGCACCGTCGCCATCCTCGAGCGCGGGATCGAGAAGGTCGAGGACCGGCTCGGGATCGACAACCTGTACGAGTCGGCGAACACCCCGCTGATCAGCTACCTGAACAACGCGCTGAAGGCGAAGGACCTGTTCCGCCGCGACAAGGACTACGTGGTCGTCGAGGGCGAGGTGCTGATCGTCGACGAGCACACCGGCCGGACGCTGCACGGCCGCCGCTACAACGAGGGCCTGCACCAGGCGATCGAGGCCAAGGAGAAGGTCGAGATCAAGGAGGAGTACCAGACCCTCGCGACGATCACCCTGCAGAACTACTTCCGGCTCTACGACAAGCTGGCCGGCATGACCGGTACGGCGATGACGGAGGCGGCCGAGTTCTCCAAGATCTACGGCCTCGGCGTCGTCCCGATCCCGACCAACAAGCCGATGGTGCGCGCGGACCAGCGCGACCTGATCTACCGCACCGAGGAAGCCAAGTTCGACGCCGTGGTGGAAGACATCGCCACCCGGCACGAGACCGGGCAGCCGATCCTGGTCGGCACCACCAGCGTGGAGAAGTCCGAGCGGCTGTCCGCCCAGCTCCGCAAGCGCAACATCGCGCACGAGGTGCTGAACGCGAAGCAGCACGCGCGGGAGGCCGCGATCGTCGCCGAGGCCGGCCGCAAGGGCGCGGTCACGGTGGCCACCAACATGGCCGGCCGTGGTACCGACATCATCCTGGGCGGCAACCCCGAGCACCTGGCCGACAAGGACCTGCGGGCCCGCGGTATCGACCCGGTGGAGTCCGCCGAGCAGTACGAGGCGGAGTACCCGAAGGTGCTCGAGCAGTTCGAGCAGCAGGTGAAGGACGAGCAGCACGAGGTCACCGAGGCGGGTGGGCTGTACGTGCTCGGCACCGAGCGGCACGAGTCCCGCCGGATCGACAACCAGCTGCGCGGTCGTTCCGGCCGTCAGGGTGACCCGGGGGAGTCCCGCTTCTACCTGTCCCTCGAGGACGACCTGATGCGGCTGTTCAAGCGCGAGATGGTCGACTGGGCGATGTCGCGCAACGACGACGACACCGTGCCGCTGGAGAACAAGGTCGTCACCAAGGCGATCGCGTCGGCACAGTCCCAGGTCGAGGCGCAGAACTTCGAGACCCGGAAGAACATCCTCAAGTACGACGACGTGATGAACCGCCAGCGGCACGTCGTGTACGACGAGCGCCGCCGGGTGCTCGCGGGCGCGGACCTGCACGACCAGGTGCAGGACATGCTCGACGAGACCATCACCGGGTACGTCCAGGGCGCGACCGCCGACGGGTTCGCCGAGGACTGGGACCTGGACCAGCTGTTCACCGCGCTGCGGACGCTGTACCAGACCGAGCTGACCGAGGACGAGCTGATCGAGGAGGCCGGCGGCGACCGCTCCGGGCTCACCCAGGACTTCCTGGTCGAGCGGCTGGTCACCGACGCCCGCGAGGCGTACGCGCGCCGCGAGGAACTGCTCGGCAGCGACGCGATGCGCGAGCTGGAGCGGCGGGTGCTGCTCAGCGTGCTGGACCGCAAGTGGCGCGAGCACCTGTACGAGATGGACTACCTGCGCGAGGGCATCGGCCTGCGCGCGATGGCGCAGCGCGACCCGCTGGTCGAGTACCAGCGCGAGGGCTACGACATGTTCGCCACCATGATGGAGTCCATCAAGGAGGAGTCGGTCGCCTTCATCTTCAACGTCGAGGTCGACATCGAGGCGATGCAGGCCGACCTGGCCGCGCAGGCCGAGCTCGCCGAGCTGGAGGAGACCGAGGCCGAGGACATCCTGGTGCCGGGCGCCCCGGTGGCGGAGTTCCCGGGCCGGCATGTGGTCGAGGACGAGCGTCCGCAGGACACCCCACGGCCGCAGGACAGCCCGAAGCTGCGGGCGAAGGGCCTGAGCACCGAGAGCCGTCCGCAGCGGCTGTCGTACTCGGCGCCGACGATCGACGGTGACGAGGAGATCGCGGTCCACAGCGAGGGTGCCGAGGCCGGCGCCCTGGAGTACGCCGGCACCCCGCGCAACGCGGCCTGCCCGTGCGGCTCCGGCAAGAAGTACAAGCGCTGCCACGGCGACCCCCAGTCGGACGTCTACAAGCACTGAGTACTGCGAACAGAGGCCGCCCCGGGTGAACCCCGGGGCGGCCTTCGCTGTGTCCGGGGCTACAGCTCACACCGGAGGGCAGGATCCAGGTAGTTGCTGTGGGGCCGTCGCCGTCGTCCAGGACCTCTGCAAACGAATGCGCACAAATCCCGGCTGGGCCGCGTTACTGCGCAGTTCGCGGTGAGGTCTTGACTCGGAGCGTTTAGACCGGTTTAGTGACCATCTAAACCGGTTTAAACACTCAGATCAAGGATGGCGATGAGCAAAGCGCGGCCGACGATCGCCGATGTGGCCACCCGGGCCGGGGTGTCGAAGGGTGCTGTCTCGCTCGCGCTGAACGGTCGTCCCGGCCTGGCGCAGGCGACCGTCGAGCGGATCATCGCGGCCGCGGACGAGCTCCGCTGGCGGCCCAGCAACCGGGCCCGCTCGCTGTCGGTGTCCAAGGCGTTCGCGCTCGGGCTCGTGATCACCCGGGATCCGGGTGTGCTGTCATCGGACCCGTTCTTCCCGGCGTTCATCGCCGGGGTCGAGAGCGTGCTCGGACCGAACGGGCAGGCGCTCGTTCTGCAGGTCGTCACGGCCGGCGAGGACGAGGAGGCCGGGTACCAGCGGCTCGCCCAGGCCGGCCGGGTGGACGGGGTCTTCCTCTCCGACCTGCGGCACGACGATCCCCGGATCGAGCTGCTCGCCTCACTCGGCATGCCGGCCGTCACCCTGAACCGGCCGGAGGGTTCCTCGCCGTTCCCAGCGGTACTGCTCGACGACCGCCCCGGCACGGTCGAGGTGGTACAGCACCTGCTCGACCTCGGCCACCGGCGGATCGCCCACGTGGCCGGACCACCCGCCTTCGTCCACGCGACCGCGCGGTCGGAGGCGTTCACCTCGGCGCTCGCCGCCGCCGGCCTGGAGCCGGTCGGGATCGAGGGCAGCGACTTCACCGCGGCCGGCGGGATCGAGGCGACCAGACGCCTGCTCGCGCTGCCGGAGCCGCCGACCGCGATCGTCTACGCCAACGACCGGATGGCGATCGCCGGTATCGGGGCCGTCCAGCGGGCCGGGCTCACGGTGCCCGATGACCTGAGCATCGCCGGCTTCGACGACAGCGAACTCGCCGAGTTCGTCCATCCCGGCCTGACCACCGTCCGCGCGGACCCCTTCGGCTTCGGCGAGGCCGCCGCGCGCACCCTCAACCAGCTGATCGACGGCGACGGCGAGGTCGCCGACGTCGAACTGCCCCCCGCTCGCCTTGTCATCCGGCGGTCCACCGCCGCCCCTGCTTCGCACGGAATGTTGGAGGAGTCATGAAGTTTCGCTCGAGAAACCTGATCGCGGCACTGCTGGCCGTCGGCCTGGCCGGTACCGCGGCCGCCTGTGGCGGCAGCGACAGCGGCGGTGACGCGGACGCTGCCACGCAAGCCAGGGGTGAGATCACCGTCTGGCTCTCGAACAACAAGGAAGAAGTCGCCTGGGGCAAGCAGATGGTCGCGGCCTGGAACAGCGCGCACGCCGACCAGAAGGTGACCGCCCAGGAGATCCCGACCGGCAAGAGCTCCGAGGAGGTCATCGGTGCGGCGATCACCGCGGGCAACGCGCCCTGCCTGATCTTCAACACCTCCCCGGCGTCGGTCCCGCAGTTCCAGAAGCAGGGTGGCCTGGTGGCGCTCGACAGCTTCAGCGACGGCAAGCAGTACATCGAGGACCGCAGCGGCAAGGTCGCCGAGCAGTACAAGTCGACTGACGGCAAGTACTACCAGCTGCCGTGGAAGGCCAACCCGGTGATGATCTTCTACAACAAGAAGGCCTTCGCCAAGGCGGGGATCGACACCGCCAAGCCACCGCTGGCGACGTACGACGAGTTCCTCGCCACCTCGCGCAAGCTGGTCGCCGCCAAGGCCGCGAACTTCGCCATCTGGCCGGCGCCGAGCAACGAGTTCTACCAGTCCTGGTTCGACTTCTACCCGTTGTTCGCGGCCGAGACCGGCGGCAAGCAGCTCGTCGAGGGCGGCAAGGCGCAGTTCGCGTCCGACGAGGGCAAGAAGGTCGCCAACTTCTGGCGAACGGTGTACGCCGAGAAGCTCGCCTCGCAGGAGAAGTACACCGCCGACGCGTTCGCCGACGGCAAGGCGGCGATGGCGATCGTCGGCCCGTGGGCCATCGCGGTCTACAAGGGCAAGGTTGAGTGGGGCGCCGTGCCGGTGCCGACCTCGGCCGCCAAGCCCGCGTCCGACATCCACACCTTCAGCGATGCGAAGAACGTCGCGATGTACTCGGCCTGCAAGAACCGCGGGACCGCGTGGGACGTGCTGAAGTTCGCCACCAGCAAGGAGCAGGACGGCAAGCTGCTCGAGGTCTCCGGTCAGATGCCGATACGCAACGACGTGGCCGGCGCCTACCCGGAGTACTTCACGAAGAACCCGGACTACAAGTCGTTCGCCGACCAGGCCGCCCGGACCGTCGAGGTGCCGAATGTGGCGAACTCGATCGAGATCTGGCAGACCTTCCGCGACGCGTACTCCAAGTCCGTGATCTTCGGTCAGCAGGATCCGGGCGCGGCCCTCGACGGCGCTGCCCAGAAGGTCGACCAGCTCGCTGCGCAGTCATGAGCAGTCGGCTCGCCACAGCCCCCTCGCCGACCGGCAGCGCCCGGCCGGCGGGGCGGCGTGGGCTGCTGAACACCGTGCTGGGCAAGCAACCGATCGGTTCCGCGTTCGTCACGCCCTACCTGGTGTTCCTGGCCGCGATCTTCGCCTACCCGCTGGGGTTCGCGGTCTACATGTCCTTCCACGACTACTTCTTCACCGCACCCGGTACGGTCGTGGACCGGCCGTTCGTGGGGTTCGACAACTACGTGACGGTGCTGACGGACCCCGCGGTGCGCCGGTCGTTCGTGAACGTCGGCATCTTCCTGCTGATCAACGTCCCTTTGACCGTGGTGCTGTCGCTCGGACTGGCGAACGCGCTGAACGCCGCCATCCGGTGGCGGACGTTCTTCCGGGTCAGCTACTACGTGCCGTACGTCGCGGCGAGCGTCGCCGTGGTCGGGGTCTGGCTGTTCCTGTTCAACGAGAACGGGCTGGTCAACACGATCCTCGGGCCGCTCGCGCCGAGCCCGTCCTGGCTGGTGAACTCGAGCCTGGCGATGCCGACAATCGCGATCTACGTGACCTGGAAGCAGCTCGGCTTCTTCATCCTGCTCTACCTGGCCGCGTTGCAGAACGTGTCCAAGGATCTCTACGAAGCCGCGTCGATGGACGGCGCCGGCCGGCTCAAGTCCTTCTGGAACGTGACCGTGCCCGGCGTGCGGCCGGCCACCACGCTCGTCGTACTGGTGGCCACGGTGACCGGGGCCAACCTGTTCACCGAGCCCTACCTGCTCACCGGTGGCGGTGGCCCAAACGGGGCTTCGGCCTCGCCCGTGCTGGTGATGTACCAGAAGGGCATCGAGCAGGGCAACCCTGACATCGGGTCGGCGATCGGAGTCCTGCTCGTGATCGGTGTGCTGCTGATCGCCCTGATCGAACGTCGCTTCGTCTCGAGGGAGGACTGATGAGGATTCCTTGGCGCTTCCTGACTCTGCTGGTCGGGGCGTTCGTCTTCCTGTTCCCCTTCTACTACATGCTGATCGGCAGCCTGCAGACCGAGCCGGACCCGACAGTCAGGGGAGCCTTCCCCGAGCCGGGGAACCTGACCGGCCAGAACTACGTGGAGATCAACAACGCGATCAGCCTCGGGCAGTCGTTGCTGAACTCCGGGATCTTCACCGGCGGCGTCATCCTCGGCACGATGGTCTTCGGGGTGCTGGCCGGCTACGCGCTGGCCCGGTTGCAGTTCCGCGGCCGGGGTGCGGTGTTCGGCCTGATGTTGCTGGTCCAGGTGGTGCCGTTCCAGTTGCTCACCATCCCGCTGTACGTGATGGTCGTCCGCAGCTACGGGCTGGCCGACTCCTATCTCGGCATGATCGCGCCGTTCGCGATCAACTCGGTGGCGGTGTTCATCTTCCGGCAGTACTTCCTGCAACTGCCGCAGGAGTTGTTCGACGCCGCCCGGATCGACGGCGCGAGCGAGCTGAGCACCCTCTGGCGGGTGGCCCTCCCGTTGGTGCGGCCCGCGCTGCTGACTGGCTTACTGGTGACCTTCATCGGGCCGTGGAACGAGTTCCTGTGGCCGTTCCTGATCACCAAGCAGCAGGATCTGCAGCCGTTGGCTGTGTCCCTGTCGAACTACCTCACCACCGTCTCGGCGCGAGCGGCGAACCCGTTCGGTGCGGTACTGGCCGGCGCCTGTGTGCTGGCCGCTCCCGCGGTGGCTCTGTTCATCGTCTTCCAGCGCCAATTCATCTCCTCGAGCCTCGAGTCAGGGGTCAAGGGCTGATTCCGCCTCGAACCCCTTCGTTTTCTGTTGTGAAAGGTCTTTCGCTGTGACTGTTCCCTATAGCCTGACGCGCCTCGGTGTCGTGATGACGCCGGAGCCGGGCAACGACCTCGAGTCCGAGGGCGTGCTGAACCCGGCCTCCGGCCACACCCCCGACGGCACTCTGTACCTGCTGCCGCGACTGGTTGCTCCTGGCAACGTATCCCGCGTCGGCCTGGCCGCCGTCGAGCTCACCGACGGCGTACCGACCGGCGTGACCCGCGAGGGCATCGTGCTCGCCCCCGACGAGGGGTGGGAGCGTGGCCTGAACAACGCCGGTGTCGAGGATCCCCGGGTGACCTGGATCCCGTCGCTGGGCAAGCATGTGATGACGTACGTCGCCTACGGGCCGCTCGGGCCGAAGCCCGCGCTCGCCGTGTCGGACGACCTGCGGAACTGGACCCGGCTGGGCCCGCTGCACTTCGAGTACCAGCCGGACCTGGACACCGATCTGAACCTGTTCCCGAACAAGGACACCGTGTTCTTCCCCGAGCCGGTCCCCGGGCCGGACGGCGAACCGGCGTACGCGATGCTGCACCGGCCGATGTGGGATCTGGGCTGGTTCCGCGAGGGCGAGGGCGTGCACCTGCCGGCCGGGATCAAGGACGACCGCCCGGGGATCTGGGTGTCGTTCGTGCCGGTCTCCGAGGTCGAGCGAGGCATCGAGAACCTGGTGCACCTGCGCCACCACCGGCTGGTGGCGATGTCGGAGCACCCGTTCGAGGAACTCAAGATCGGGGCCGGTCCGGCGCCGCTGCGGGTTCCCGAGGGGTGGCTGGTGATCCACCACGGTGTGACGGGTGACCAGCCCAAGGGCTTCGACCCGACGACCCAGAAGGTCAGCTACGCGGCCGGTGCGCTGCTGCTCGACTTCAACGATGTGACGAAGGTGCTGGATCGGACCGCTGAGCCGATTCTCGTGCCGGAGACCGAAGAGGAACGAATCGGGACCGTCGGGAACGTCGTGTTCCCGACAGCTATCGAGGAGGTCGACGGCGTGCACTACGTCTTCTACGGAATGGCCGACGCCAAGATCGGCGTCGCTCGCCTGGACCGGCTGCAATGATCGCCTCTCGCAGGACCGTCCTCGGTGGCGCGCTGGCTGTCGCCGCCTCGACTGGTGTCACACTGCCTGCTTCAGCTTCTGCTTCGGCTTTGGCTTCTGCGGGTGCTGCTTCGGCTTTGACGAATCTGGCGCACATCGACTTTCTGGGTGCCGAGGTCTCGCCGCCTGCCCAGGCAGGGCACGCGACGTACGGGTCGGGTCCGATCGGTGTGTTGTGGACGTACGCCGACCGCCGGGCTGACGGGTCCTACGCCCGGGTCGGTGGTGGTGCGTACGACCCGGCCACGAACACCTGGGGTCAGGGTGCCTTCAACGCGGACGACATCTCCCGGGCTGCTGTGGTCTACCTGCGGCACTACAAGCTCCGCGGCGACCGGCACAGCCGGGACACGGCTTACGGGTTGCTGCGTGGGTTGACGTATCTGCAGACGGCCACAGGTCAGTTCGCCGGCAACGTGGTGCTCTGGATGCAGCCGGACGGCACGTTGAACCCCAGCGCCGAGCCGGTCGAGCTACCGGACCCGTCGGACTCCGGACCGGCGTACTGGCTGGCTCGGACGGTCTGGGCGCTCGGCGAGGGCTATGCGGTCTTCCGGACGGTTGACCCGGGGTTTGCCGCCTTCCTGCGTGCTCGGCTCGAGTTGGCCATTGCTGCGCTGGAGCGGCAGGTCCTGGTTCGCTACGGCGACTGGAACGTGGTCGACGGTCGCCGCGTGCCGGCTTGGCTCATCGTGAACGGTGCAGACGCCACCTCCGAGGCTGTGCTGGGTCTGGCGGCCTACGTGCGAGCAGGTGGGTCTGCCCGCGCTCGACGGGCCTTGACGCAGTTCGCCGAAGGGGTGGCTGCCATGGGCGCGGGAGACAGCGATACGTGGCCGTTCCGTGCGCTGCTTCCTTGGGGCGAGTCGATCTCGGTCTGGCACGCCTGGGGCGCCCAGATGCCCTCCGCCCTCGCCGCCGCATCCTCCGTACTGCGCTCGTCGCGGCTGCTGGAGCCTGCCATCGGGGACACCGCCGGCTTCACCCCACTGCTCATGACTGCGGGTGGTCCCGACAACGGCTGGCTCCCGGCACCGATCGACCGCACCCAGATCGCGTACGGCGTGGACGCCCGGTTGCAGGGTCTCCTGGCCGTCGCAGGTGCAGGGGAACGTCCCGGTCTGCGGCAGGTGGCTGCCTTCGTCGCAGCCTGGTACTTCGGCGCCAACCGAGCAGGGGAGGCCACCTACGATCCGGCGACTGGTCGTACCTTCGACGGCATCTCCGGCGACGGCACGATCAACCGCAACTCCGGCGCCGAGTCCACCATCCACGGGCTTCTCTCGATGCTGGCCCTCGACCGCTCGCCGGAGTTGGCCGGACTGGCTCAGACGCTTGGTGCTGGCTCTCGGGCAACTTCCGGTCTCCAGGTGGTCGAAGCCGAGTCCGCCACCCTCTCCGGTGGTGCTGCGGTGGTCACGCCGCCGTCCGCCTGGACTGGCGAATCTCAATGGAGCAACGGGTCCTACGTCTCGCTGCCGGCCGGCGGACGCCTCTCGCTGACGGTTGCGGCTTCCGACCAGGCTCGGTTGGTCGCTCCAATTGTCGATCTGGTCGCTGATCGTGAGGCCGGCCGCACGCAGTGGTCCTCGGCCCGGTCCTTGGGCTCGATCGACCACGGTGCCGGTGGTCCGCAGGGCATCTCGGCCGCTCCGGGTGCTCTGCTGCCCGTCACGCTGTCGGGGTCACTCCCCAGCGGTGCCACGCAACTCAACGCTGTGTCGAGCAGTGGGCCTAACCGTGTCGATGCAGTGCTTCTGCTTCCGCTGATCTCCACGCTGCGTCTGGCCACGGCAACTCTGCTGGCCAGCGTCGATTCCCATCCTCGAACGCACCAGGTCGAGGTGGGCACCACCAACCGCCACGTCGTTTCCAGCTACGACCGCAGCGGCAAGCTCCGCTTCCGCACCACGACGCACGCTTCAACCGTCATGGCTCCTGTCCTACCCGGCGGCTTCACGGTCATCATCTAGCGCTTGTCACGCTGACGGCGACCGGACACTCACCCGGTCGCCGTCGGCCTTCTCACTGGGCTCAGCTCGAGGTACTGAGGGCTTCGGCGGTCCAGGTGGCGAGGAAGGAGAGTGCCTGGCCGCGTTGGTGGAAGAGGTACTGGGAGTCGGCTTGTTGGTGGTAGGCGTTATGGCTGGGTTCTGAGGCTCGGCCGAGGAGTCCGGGGAGGAGCCACGCGTACTTGACTCCGGATGCCATCACGGCCAGGCGAGCCACATCGGGATCGCCTCGCCAGCCACCTTCGCGGAGACCTTCGAGGTAGTTGTCTGTGCAGGTCTCGGCCAGTTCAGCGATCCGCTCGGCCGGCCAGAAGAGGTCGAAGACGGCGTCCGGGATGTGGTTGCCGATGTCCTCGCCGAGGGCGCCGTCGCCGGTGAACGCCCAGTCCAGCAAGGCGATCTCACCAGTGGACCTGCGGATCGCGTTGCAGACCCACAGATCGAGGTGACACCGCGCCCGCGGCAGGCCCTCGACCAGCGTGAGCAATTCATTGCGATGGGCAACCAGCTCGACCCAGCCGGATCTGAGCCCGGCAGGCCAGTTCTCGGCGATCAACGGCTGCTTCCAGGCCGCGTCGTCATCGAGCAAGGTCCACGGCACGTCCCGAGTCGTGGAGTAGTCGCGGAGAAATCCGACCGAGGTCCACGCCACCTCATCCGCGGGCCTCGCCTGCCACCGCCCACACGCTCGCGACAGTGCCGAGTGATCGTCCAGAGCGAACTCCGTGCCAGGCAGACCTTCGATGTCCTCCAGGTAGAGAACCGCGCCGCCGGGGTGTTCTTCGACTTCGACGTCGGGCAGTACGAGACCCGTGCCGGCGAGCTGCTCGCGCAGTCGGTCGTCCCGGTAGACCTCCAACTCGCGCCGCCAGTAGTTCCAGTGCCGCGGATCCACGGATGTCTTCCAGGGACCTTCCGTGCCGGTCGGTTCCTGCAGTTCCTTGCGGATCAGCGTGTGTCCCTCCGCGTCCGTGATCCGTTCGACCGTCGCGGTGACCGCGTTCAACGGGTTGTGCCGCAGGGCCGTGGCGGTCGTGGCTCCGGCTGCGCGTTGGGAGAAGCTCATGCCTGATTGTCAGGCGAGGAGGGTTCTCGGTGGGACTCCGGCCAACGCCTTGACGTCGCGGGTGAAGTGAGCCTGGTCCGCGTACCCGGTGCGGGCGGCAACCTCGGCGAGCGAGAGCCCTGTGCGCGCCCGGTCGAGTGCCAGGTTCATCCGGAGGACCCGGTCGAGCATCTTCGGCCCGTAGCCGAAGGCGTCCAGGCACCGGCGATGCAACTGCCGCTCACTAAGCCCGACATCCCCCGCCAGAGCAGGTACTGCAACGCCGCGGCGGATGCCACGCAGTACATGGCTCACCAGGCGGTCCGGTTCGTTGAAGAGGTCGGCGACGGCATCCTCGAGTGTCGTCGTGGGATCGGGTGACCTTCCGATCCGATCCGCCAACCGACGGCTGAGCCCCGGCGACCAAAGGTCCGACAAAGCAACTCGCCGGTCGAGGATCTCCTTGGCGGGCACTCCAAGGAAGCCCGGTGCGGTCCCCGGCGCGAACCGGATGGCGGCGTAGCGGGTGCCCGGCTCGGCGGTCCCGAGGTAGGCCCGCGTATCGGGCCCGGCGACCACCAGCTTTCCCTCGACCCAGAGCAAGTCCATGCACCCGTCCGGCAGGATCCGGTACGGCCCGCCGTCCGTCGTACGCGTCCACACCACGGCCCCCGGCATCCGGGCGACCCGCTCGCGATACGGCTGCACCACTTGACTCACTCCACCAGTCTGAGTGCGCCCACCGACAATTTCGTCGCTGGGGAGGTCAGCCGAGTTCGAGGGCGGTGCAGATCCAGCGGCCGCGGTGTACCTCGAGGCGGAGGGCCATCGCACGGGAGCGGTCGCCGTACCGGACGTGGGCGGCGACTTCGGCGATCTCGGTGGCCGGCGTGAACACGTGGACCGAGCGGACTGCGCTGCGCTCCTTGGCGCCGCGGGCGGTGGCGGTGGTGGTCAGGCCGAGCACGCGGACCCGGCGGCTCACGTCGGCGAACACCACCGTGTCGGTGAACCGCACCAACTGACCGATCGGCCGGTCACCCGCGAGCACCTCGGCCAGCGCCTGAACCAGCCGAGGAGCCCACGCCTGGGCGTCGGGCAACGACGGCCCACTAGGTACCAGCCGCAGCACAGGCCGAGCCGGCGCGACCTGCACCTCCGGAACATCCTGATACCGCAGAGCCAGCGCCCCATCCGTCACCGGCCCACGCTGAGCCTCGCCCTTCGCCCCCCTAACAGGAAGCCGAGTCGGCGCCGCCGGCTGACTCGGGTTGGCGTCGGACCTAGGCAGTGTGGCGACGGGCTGGTCTGGGGTGTCGGGAAGTCGGACCTCCGTCTGCGCTTCGGCCTCAGGCGGCTGGGGTGCTGTGACGGGGGTGGAGGTCAGGGGGACGGCGACGAGGTGGGGGGACTGACTCATGTCACTTCTCCTGATGGGTAGGCGGCACGGGCTGGACGGGCGTGGGTGCCGGCGTGCGGAGCACCTGGCCGGGGTGGATGAGGTCGGGGTCGGGGCCGATCAGTTGGCGGTTCACCGCGTACCACTGCGGCCAGCGGGTCGCGATCGCCTCGTCCGTCGCCGCCGGGCCGAGCTCTGCGGCAGCGATGGACCACAGCGACTCTCCGGGCTGGACCACGTGCGAAGCCGGCTGGACCTGCTGCCCCGTCTTGAGGTCGGTGTACCGCGTGGCGGCTCCCGAGGTAGGCCGATCCGGCACAGCCACCTGATCCGGCCCCGACGTCCGCGCCGAGCCGCGATCGGCCGGTACTGCGGGCAGCGTGGCGCTGCGGCCTGTCGGGTTCGCCGAGTCGCCGGTGAGGCTCAGCCCTGATGGCACCTCGGGTACTGAGGTGCGGCCGGTCAGGCCTTCGCCGGGGGCTGCGGAGTGCGGGTGTGCTGAAGGGGACTGCTGGGCGGGGCGGATGGTGGTCAGGCGGAGGGTGGATGGGGGTTCGGTGGCTCGCCAGTCGGTGGGGGCGCCGGTGAGTTGGATGGTGGAGCCGGGTTCGACTGAGGTCCAGGGGCGTTGGTGGTTGCCGTCGCCGGGAGTGGCATGAGCGACGCCGATCGTCAGCGGGGTGACGGCGGCGACGCCCAGGGCTGAGCGGAGCAGCGCTCGGGAGCTCTGCGAGGTGATCCGGGTGGCGACGATCGAGGCGGAGCGGCCAACGACGCCCGGCACCTGCTCCAGCACCGTGGCCAGTACGGCGATCAGCAGCCAGCCACAGGCGACCCACGCGACCGATCCGACGGCCAGGGATGCCATCGAGGTCAGGTCCTGCGTGGTGGCGGCGCCGATGGAGTCGGCGGTGACCCACCGCAGCAGCAGGCCGATCCCGCCCAGTGCGCCGAGCGCGAGAAGCCCTTTCAGACCCCGGATCATTGCGTTCACCTCGTTTCGCCCTCGATCTATGTGTTTGCGTGAGTTTGCCTGGGCTTGATCAATATAGACCGGCCTAGCCCGCCTTTGGCAAGTCGAAATCAGACGAAAGTGTCACGGATGGTGAGTCCGCCGCACGGAAAGTGGCGATGACCGCTCGACCGAGTAGGTTCGCGGCATGCGTCTGGAAGCCCTGTTCGAGGATCTGGAGTCCCAGTTCGAGGCGATGCAGGACGGCGATCTGTACGGCGAGGTGGCCGACCGGATCCGCGCCGAGGTCGGCAAGATCACCGTGCTCGACCGGCTGCGCGGCGCGGTCGGCACCGTCGTACGGGTCGAGCTCACCCTCGCCGATCCGGTCCAGGGCAAGCTCAGCCGGGTCGGCAAGGACTGCCTGTTGCTCGAGGCCGAGCGCTACGAGGAGTGGTTGATCCCGGACACCGCTCTCACGGCGGTCCACCAGTTGGGTCCGTGGGCGGAGCCTGCCGAGGGTGCCGTCGCCGCGAAGCTAGGTCTGGCGCACCTGCTGCGGGGGATCGCCCGGGACCGTTCTCCCGTGACGTTGTTCTGTGGTGGAACCCCGGTCACCGGCACGATCGACCGGGTCGGCGCCGACTTCCTGGAGCTCGCGGAGCACCCGCTGGACGCACCGCGCCGGCGTACCGAGGTCTACAACACCCGACTCGTCCCCACCCGCGCCCTGGACGCAGTACGCCGTCGTTAGCTGCGGACGTCCTCGGAGCCGGAGACCTCGGCCTCTTCGCCGAAGGGGTGGGTGTCGATGAACTGCTTGGTCTCGGTGTAGAGCCGTTCGATGTACTTCTCCAGCTCGGACGACTCCACCCGCCACTGGCCCCGGCCGCCGATCTTGACCGCCGGGATGTCGCCGCGACGGACCAGCGCATACACCTGGTTGGCCGAGATGTTCAGCACCTCGGCGACGTCGGACAGCTGGAGGAAGCGCGGAGCCGGCATGCGTGCTGTTCCCCTTCGAGTCGGTGACGGGCTGATTGCTTCAGTTTGCCACGGTTGGCATCCGGATCAGCCAGTTTGTCCCCAGGCGCCCTCTTCCTGTGGATGGCGGTCAACGGCCGGACCGCGGACACGGCAGAATGTCGTCGCCAAGAGCGATCAGGCGGTAACCGAGAATTTCTGGGGAGTTCGAGTGGCCGACAGTCCAGTGGTGCGGAGCGGGTTCGCTGCGCCGTCCACACCGACCCTGCGCAACCGGCGGGCCCGATGGAAGGACGGTCGCCTGCTGCTCGGTGTGCTGCTCGTCGCCATCACCGCGCTCGGTGGCGCCAAACTGCTGTCGGCCGCGGACGACACCACCGCCATCTGGGCCGCGGAGCGGGATCTGCCGGCCGGCACCAAGCTGACCAGCCGGGACCTCACCACGGTCCGCGTCCGCTTCACCAGCGACGCGGCCGCCGGCCAGTACGTCGCCGCTGACGCTGATCTCAAGGGCCTGGTCGTCACCCGGGCGGTCAGCAAGGGCGAGTTCGTCCCGAGGCAGGCCGCGGTCACCCAGGCGGACAGCGTGCGCACCGAACTACCACTGTCGATCGCGACCGGCCGTCTCCCCGCGGACACAGCGGCCGGGGACCACGTCGACATCTGGGTGGTGCCGAAGGCAGCCGACCAGCCGGCCAAGCAACTCTGGGCCGAGGTCCGCGTGATCCAGGTGGACACCGCGAAGGGCGTGGCCGGCGGATCCTCCCGACGGCAGGTCCTGGTCGGCCTCGAGCCGAGAGAGCTGACGAGACTCCCCGCAGCGCTGGCCATGATGAGTACTGGTGAGCCAGTGCTGATCCGGCGGGGCCGCTGATGTCGGTACCAGTCCTCCTCGCGGTGACTGGCGCGCCGTGGGAGGCCGACGTCGTACGCCGGGCCGAAAGAGCGCAGGGGATCCGTGTAGTCCGTAGGTGCGTGGACATCGCCGACGTGATGGCCGCGGCGGCTAGTGGACAGGCCAGGGCGGTCCTGCTCGCAGAAGACCTTCCCAGGTTGACGTCTGACGCAGTAGCCGCTCTGCACGCGAGACACATCGCCGTGCTCGCACTGGTCGATCCGTCTGACAACGGTGAGCCCACCGGCGCCGAGGACAGGCTGAGCCGGATGGGGATCGAGCGGATCCTCCCGGCGGACGTCAGCGCCGAGGACCTCGGCCGGGCGATCACCGACGCGGTGGAGTCCGGACCGCCGGCCACCGTGTCGCACTTCGCCGGCGGGTTCGTTCCCCTCTCGAGCGAGACCGTGGCCAATCCCGAACGAAACGGCTACGAGCCGTACGGTCAGGGAGCCGGCCGAGTCATCGCCGTCTGGGGTCCCACCGGCGCACCGGGCCGCAGTACGGTCGCGGTCGGATTGGCCACCGAGTTGGCAGCGCGCGGGGTCTCCACGCTGCTTGCCGACGCCGACGTGTACGGCGGGACGGTGGCTCAGCTGCTGGGCATGCTCGACGAGACCTCCGGGCTCGCCGCGGCGGCGCGGTCGGCCAGCGGCGGTTCGCTCGACGTGGCGGTGCTCGCCCGGCAGGCGAGGCAGGTCGGGCCGCACCTGCTCGTGCTGACAGGCTTGAGCCGCGCCGACCGGTGGACCGAGCTCCGCCCGACGGCGATCGAGTCGGTCTGGTCCACGGCCAGGAATCTCGCGCCCTGCACGGTGGTCGACGCGGGCTTCTGCATCGAGAGCGACGAGGAGATCTCGTTCGACACTCTCGCGCCCCGGCGCAACGGGGCGACCCTGGCCACCCTGGAGGAGGCCGACGAGGTGATCGTGGTCGGGACCGCCGACCCGGTCGGTCTCACCCGGCTGATCCGTGCGCTGCACGAGCTCCGAGCGGTGGTCCCGTCGGCGAACACCCGGGTCGTGGTGAACAGGGTTCGCTCAGGGTCGCTGGGGAGTTCCCCTGCCGATGCCGTGGCGGAGGCGCTCAGCCGGTACGCCGGAGTACAGGCGGCGGCGTTGCTGCCGTTCGACCAGGCGGCGTGTGACGCTGCGCTGTCGCACGGGCGAAGCCTGATCGACGCGGCGAAGTCGAGCAAGCTCCGCAAGGGGATGCAGCAGCTGGCGGCGGGGGTTCTCAGGGATCTCCTCAGTTGATTTAGGGGGGAAAACCCCACCGACAACGGACAGGGGATATGCCAGGGTTGACGAAGCGGTCACCGGCCGTGGGAGCAGCAGAGCGGTAGAGCAGCAGCGCCAGGGGAGAGTCATGTCCGAGGTCCAGGGCCGTCCGGCCAGCACGATGAGTACCGAGCGCAGATACGGCATCGCGATCTCGGTCGCCCTGATCCTCGGCGGTCTCTACTGGGCCCTCACCGGCCTGACCGAGGGCACCAAGAACAGCCAGGACACCTACCCCGTGCAGGGCACTTCCCTGTCGATCGAGACCAGCTCGACCGATCTCGAGGTGCGGTCCGGCGATGTCAGTGAGATCACCGTGGACCGGCGGTTCGAGCGCAACGTGTTCGGCTCGGACCCGAAGGACAAGTACAAGGACGGCAAGCTGGAGATCCGTGACACCGGCTGCGGATTCCTGTCCTTCGGCTGCGACACGGAGTACGTGGTGACCGTGCCGAAGGATCTGAAGGTGAGCGTCGACAGCAGCAGCGGCGACCTGAAGGTGACCGGGCTGGCGGGCGGCGCCGACCTGAAGTCGAACTCGGGCAACATCGAGGCGCAACAGATCGGCGGGATGCTGACGCTGGAGTCCTCCTCGGGAGATCTCGAGGCCTACGACCTGACCGCGTCGTCGGTGAAGAGCGACAGCAGTTCGGGCGATGTCGACCTGGCCTTCACCGAGGCGCCGTCGTCGGTGGATGCGAAGACCAGTTCCGGCGACGTGACGGTCCTCCTGCCCAGCGGTGACGAGGCGTACAAGGTCGACACCGACACGTCGTCGGGTGACGAGTCCGCCAACGTGAAGATCGACCCCTCCGCGCTCCGGACGATCAAGGCGGAGACGTCCTCTGGTGACGTCACGGTGGAGTACTACCGCTGAGTGACCGCCGGGGACCGCCCGTATGTCCCCGGGGGACCGGCCGTATGTCCTGAGTAGTCTTGCGCGCATGCCTGACGACAAGCCCGACCTGCGCGGCCTGCTGGTGGACTGGGGCGGCGTGCTCACCGACGGTCTCGACGTGGCGCTGGGCCGGTGGGCTGAGCTGGACGACCTCGACTTCGACGCCTACTACCAGGCGATCGTCGACTGGCTGGCCACGACGCCGGCCGAGGCCGAGCTGAACCCGATCCACGCGCTCGAGCGCGGTCAGATCGCGGTCCCCGACTTCGAGCGCAAACTCGCCGCCGTGCTGATCCGGCGCGACGGCACCCCGGTCCCGGCCGAGGGCCTGATCGAGCGGATGTTCGCGCACTTCGAGCACCAGCCGCAGATGTCCGCGCTGATCCGGCGGGCCAAGTCGCACGGCATCAGGACCGCGCTGCTGTCCAACTCGTGGGGCAACACCTACCCGCGCGACACCTGGGACGGCATGTTCGACGACATCGTCATCTCCGGCGAGGTCGGACTGCGCAAACCGGAGCCGGAGATCTTCCAGCTCGCGGCCGAGCGGATCGGCCTGCGCCCCGCGCAGTGCGTCTTCATCGACGACCTCGAGCTCAACGTCGACGGCGCCCGCACGCTCGGCATGACCGCCATCCACCACACCTCGTACGACGAGACGCGGCGCGAGCTGGAGTCCTTGTTCGGAGTCGACCTGACGTGACCATGACCTCCAGCTCGCGAACCACCGACCGGCGCTGGATCGTCGCCGCCATCCTGGGCTGCGCGATCTTCGTCACTCTCGGCGCCTGGGCCTATGGGCTCTTCGACGGCATGATCGACCTGCAGGTCTACCGGATGGGCGGCTCGGTCCTGCTCGACCGCGAGTCCCTGTACGACGCGGAACTGCCGGGCTCGGGTCTTCCGTTCACCTATCCACCGTTCGCGGCGATCGCGATGGTGCCGCTGGCGGCGGTTCCCTGGGGTGTCGCCCTGGTGGTCTGGACGACGATCTCGGTGCTGTCCATCGGGCTGATCTGGCGCGCCAGCCTCCCGGCGACGGCCTGGTCCCTGCTGCCCGGGCAGTGGCGCGAGCGGCGGATCGTAGTGCTGGCGGCGTTGACGGGTTTGTCGTTGCTGCTCGAGCCGGTCTGGCAGACGATCCAGTTCGGCCAGATCAACCTGTTGCTCACCGCAATGATCCTGCTGGACCTGGTCCGGCCGGCGAACGCGAAGTGGCGTGGGTTCTGGGTCGGGGTCACGATCGGGGTGAAGCTGACGCCGCTGCCATTCCTGGCGTTCCTGCTGATCACCAAGCAGTGGCGGGCCTTCCGGAACGCGGTGCTCGGACTGCTCGCGACGATGGCGATCGGCTTCGCGGTGGTGCCGAACCAGTCCTGGGAGTACTGGACGGTCGTCATCCGCAACGCCAACCGCGTCGGCGGTCTGGCCTACACGGCGAACCAGTCGTTCATGGGATTCCTCAGCCGGCTCGGCGACGAGGCGTCCTGGGTCGAGCCGACCTGGTTCCTGCTGTCGGCGCTCTTCGGCCTGGCCGTGCTCTGGCTGGCGCGTCGTTTCTGGCTTGCCGACGAACGGGTCACCGCGATCTCGGTGATGGCCCTGGCCGTGCTGTACGCGTCACCGGTCTCGTGGAGCCACCACTGGGTCTGGATCATCCCGCTCGGCGTCAGCCTGATCCGCGCGGTCAACCGCCAGTGGGGCTACCGACCGGCCGTCGTCACGGGCATCCTTTGGTACGGCCTGTTCGTGCTCAGGTCGATCTGGTGGGTCCCGTACCGCGACGACCGCGAGCTGAGCTGGTCGTTCTGGCAGTCGATCCCCGGCAACTCCCATCTGATCCTCGGCATGATCGCCTTCCTCGTCCTGGCCTACACCAGCCGTTCGCTGCCTAAACCAGCGCCCGCAAAGGCAAAGTCAACCGTCTAGCCAGGTCCTGGTCGACGTAGGCGATCTCGGTCAGCAGTACTGCGACCGCGGCGCGGAAGGCGCGGGTGAGCTCGTCCTGGTCGAGTGAGCGGACCAAGGTTGCCGTGATGGGGCCGGTGGTAGCCGCAGGCAACAGGTGGAGACCGCGCCCCTGCGATGAGGTGACGCCGTGCCGAAGGCAGGCCAGCGCTAGCACCTGGTCGCGAACACCACTGATCATGTACTCCGCCTGCCACACCTTGCCGCGAGCGATACTCGACCGAGCGTGCAGGGCATACAGCCACCCCATCGAGGCCAGGTCGACCGCCGCCGGCTCCTGCGCCTGCTCCTGCGCGACCGCCTCCCCGAACAACAGCCGGAAGGTCGGCGCGTAGGCGCCGAACTCCTCCGCGGGCGCGAAGGCGATGTCCACCTGCAAGGTGTTCTCCAGCAGGAACACCCGATAGTTCGTCCCCCGCCGACCCATGTCCATGTGGTGCACACACCCGTACTCCCGATACATGCGGGCAGTCCAGTCGGCGATCACCTCCCCCTGATCCGCCCCTTCGACCAGTCCGAAGGCCAGGTCGATGTCAGACCACTCGTCCTCAGCGCCAACAGCCCCGGACCCGGTCAGAGCGGCGCCACTGATCCTGCTGTCCGCCTTGGCCGCCGCAACGAGTTCGTCCCGCAGCTGCTCGCGATCCCGCACACTGAACATCCCGCCAACCTAACCCCGAGCCCGACGGCCGACGTATTTGGCCGGGCGGGGTTGGGCAGGCCTTGGTGGACGGACAGCTGTCGAAGGCTCGGGTCACTCATCGTGGGCGGGGTGCGGCACGCACGGCCACTCGGCCGGATGTCCCGCGCCCAGGCGGCGCGGGACGTAGTACTAGGCGGAGAACAGGAGAAGCAATCCGCCGACTGTGTAGCCGACCATGACGATCAGCAGGGGGATTTGGCCGGCTAGGGCTTTGTTGCGGGGGAAGAGGGCTACTGCTCGGTCGTGGGCTGAGACGACGCCCATCAGGTGGCCGCCTACTACTGCTAGGACCTGGATGACGGCGATCGTGGTGCTGTGGTTGGTGATACCGGTGTTGAGGCCGAGCAGGCCGGTGCCGAAGATGTTGGCGCCGTTGCTCAGCGGATCGCTGAGGTAGATCAGCGTCCGTTGGCCTTCCAAGATCAGCAGGGTCAGGTAGTGCGCGACGACGTACCCGAAGGCGATCGGTATGACGGAGTGGGCGAACAGCCTCGGCAGCGTTCGACGAGAGCTGTCGGACAGCCGACCGGCAAGCAGGGTCGCACTCGTGAACGTCACCAACACGAACAGGATGAACGCGAGCAGTGCCAAGGTGCCCAGCGTGGTCATCGAGTAGTCGGTGTTCTGTGCCCAACCGATCCACGCGGTCGAGTTCGAGAACCCGTCGTACGCCGTTGAGCCGAGCAGGGCGGCCACCATGCCGACGAGGCCGGGTTGTGGCTTCAGGCCGTCGAGATTCTCCAGTGGGCGGCGGATCACCAGGGCACCGTCCGTGCGGCGGCCCCAGGGGGACAGCCGGGACATCAGCGTGGCGTAGACCTCGAACGGGTCGGCCGTGGAGAACCAGCGGTCGCCGAAGAGGATCGCGCCGAACAGCATGATCACGACGTACAGGGCGAGCCAGGCCTGGAGTACTGGCAGGGTGGCCCGGTCGGGGGCGACCAGTTCCAGCCAGGTGAAGACGAAGATGCCGACTGCCGCCGGCCAGAGTCCGAGCCCCGCGGGCAGCTCGAACAGACCCTTGGAAGGTGATTGCCGCAGCAGTTTGCTGATCAGCAGGTGGATCGTCCGGAGCGGGTTCAGGGTCCGCCAGACCGGGCCGAGCAGGATCGAGATCGGGACCAGGCCGACCCAGACCAGGATGTAGACGAAGCCGAAGATCGGGTTCGTCAGCCGGTCCACGCCGAACAGCAGCGCGACCATCGCGTAGAGGAAGATCGCCAGCCCGACCAGGCGGACGAACCAGCGGAAGCCGGACGAGTCGACCGTCCGGGTGATTGCGGCAGGCAACGGCTTGCCGGAGGCGTTGCCGCGGTACCTCGGGTTCCGCCAGGCCACGGCGAGGATCGCGAACGACAGCGCGATCGCGACCGCGGCGCCACCGACTGCCAGGCCGAACGGCATCGGCAGGTCCTGCCGGCCGCCGATCCCGTGCAGCGGGAGCAGCAGCGGCGTCACCAGTTGCGCGGGGAGAAGCAGCAGGGCGGTCACGAGACGACGAGCTTGGCGACCAGCTTGCCGCTCTCGTGGGTCTCGACCTCGAAGGTGCCCTTCATGTCCGCGGTGAACTTCACCGAGGCGGGCTTGCCCGGGGCCAGTTCGAGCTCCTTGTCGTAGCCGTGGATGTGCAGCTCGTCCGCGGTGTCGCTGACGGCGGTGACCAGCACGGTCTGGCCGGCCTTCACCTTGATGCTCGCACCGCTCGGGTTGACCTTGCCGTTGGCAACGGTGACGTTGACCGTGACATCGGCCTGCTCGCCGGACGGGTCCGCGGTGTTCGACGGCGTGTTCGACTTCGGTCCGCTCGGCGTGCTCGGGGTGCCACTCGGCGACTCGGTCGGGGACGCGGTGGGCGCGACCGACGGGCTGGGGCTCGAGCCGGCTCCCGAGTCGTCGCCTCCGCCGCAGCCGGCCAGAACCAGCATGCCGAGGGCGGGCAGGAGCGCGAGCGCGGTACCGCGGGAGAGCGTCGAACGCATGAGACGAGGGGCCTTTCAGCGGGTCGGTTCCAGTACGCGGGCGCGTGACGCACCCTCTTGCCTGACGAACGCGCCCGGTCCAGTGTTCCCGGTATGCACCATCGGTCGTGTCACGATCGCTGTGGGCCACGTCCGCCTCGCCCAGCCAGTGTCGCAGGCCACTGTCCGTGGACACCGTTAGGGTGACTGCACACGAACCTGAGGAGTAAGGAGGGCTGGATGCCGGACCGGTTGACGTCGCTGGACCTGACCTTCCTGAAGGCCGAGAGTCCGGCCACGCCGATGCACGTCGGCACCGTGGACATCTTCGAGCCGCCGGTGCACGGCGACGACGGGTTCGACTACGAGCGCCTGGTCGCGCTGATCCGTGACCGGATCGCCTTCGTGCCGCGGTACCGGCAGCGCGTCCAGAACGTGCCGGGCCGTTTCGCCGGGCCCGTCTGGGTCGACGACGAAGACTTCGACATCACCTTCCACGTACGGCGCTCCGCCCTGCCCCGGCCGGGGACGCACGCCCAGCTGCTCGAGCTGGTCGCCCGGATCATGTCGCGGCGGCTCGACCGGGCCAGGCCGCTGTGGGAGATGTACCTGGTCGAGGGGCTGCAGGGGGACCGGTTCGCGATCATCTCCAAGTCCCACCAGGCGCTTGTCGACGGCACCAGCACGGTCGACATCGGCCAGGTGGTGCTCGACTCGACCGCCCACCCGCGGGACACGCCGACCGACACCTGGCAGCCCGCGCACCCGCCGTCCGCGCTGGAGTTGCTCGCCGGGGTGTTCGCCGACGCCACCCGGCACCCGACCGCGGTGCTGGAGCTGGCGCGGGCCGAGATGGCCAGCCTGACCGGGTCCACCTCGGTCCGTGAGGTGCTCGGTGACGTGGTCGGCTCGGTGGTCGCGCAGCGGCACGTCCAGGAGAGCTCGCTGCACGTGAAGACGTCCGGTCAGCGCCGGTTCACCACCGTCCAGACGGATCTCGAGGACTACCGGACGGTCCGCGCGATGCACGGAGGCACGGTGAACGACGTGGTCCTGGCGGTCGTCGCGGGCGCGTTGCGCGCCTGGATGATGACCCGGGGTGAGAGCGTCAGCCCGACCCGTGGCGTCCGCGCGGTCGTGCCGGTCAGCATCCGCGACGACGATGACGAGGAGCCGACGTCGCTCGGCTCCCAGGTGATCTCGTCGACGGTGAACCTGCCGGTCGGGGAGAACTCGCCGGTGATGCGGCTGCACCAGATCTCGTACCAGACGAAGGTGCACAAGGACACCGGCCGGGCCGTGAGCGCCCGCTCGCTGGTCGGCATCGCAGGCTTCGCGCCGACCACCCTGCACGCGCTCGCCGCCCGGGTGGCCACCGCGACCGTGCGGCCGATCGACGACGTGGTGATCACGAACGTGCCCGGCCCGCAGTTCCCGCTGTACGCACAGGGCGCGCCCATGCTCGCGTCGTACCCGGTGGTCCCGCTGATGCCCGGGCAGGGCCTGTCGGTGGGCGTCACGTCGTACGACGGGAAGGTGTCCTTCGGGCTGAACGCGGACCGGACGGCGATGCCGGATCTGGCCGTGTTCGCCCAGTGCGTCACCGACGCGCTCGACGAGTTGCTCGACACCACCAAGGGGAGCCGGAACCGTGCCTCGCGCGGCCGGAAGAATCCTCGCAGCACGAAGAAGGCGGACTCATGATGAGGATCTACGTCCCATCGACCATTCCCCTGCTCGACGCCGCCTGTCATGCCGGGGAGATCGGCCCGGCGCCGCTGACGGCGTACGCCGTGACGCCTGCGCTGCGCGAGTGGTACTCCGGCGGCGACGACGAGGAGCTCGAGTACGCCGCGATGGCGCAGGCAGCGCGAGCCTCGGTCGGGCTGCTCGCGGCCGACCCGAGCGCGGTGCGTCGACGAGTGGTCATCGCCTGCGAGGTCGGCGCGGTCCCGCCGGCCGACGGCACGGTGGAGCTGGGTGACGCCCGGTTGGAGATGCACGTGGTGATCCCGTGGACGAAGGTGGCCGCAGTACACGTGGACGCGGTGGCAGCCGCCGGGGTCGTCGGCAAGGCAGCTGACACTTGGGACGCCGCTCAGAATGGTGATGAGGACGCGGTTTTCGCCCTCGACTCGTGCGAGGGTGAAGATCTGTTGTGGTACGCGACCCAGGAGATCCCGGATCTCCTCGCCGCGGAAGGCCCGCGCGGCGGGCTCCGAGCCTGACCGGTTGAGCTGACAGGGAGCTGATGGCGATGCAGGCGATCTGGAAGGGTGCCATCTCGTTCGGGATGGTGACGATCCCGATCAAGGTGTTCTCGGCGACGGAGGAGAAGGACATCTCCTTCCGGCAGGTCCACGTCGCGGACGGCGGCCGGATCCGGTACAAGCGCGTCTGCCAGGAGTGCGGCGAGGAAGTCCCGTACTCCGACATCGGCAAGGGCTACGAGATGGCCGACGGCCGGATGGTGGTGCTCGAGCCGGAGGACTTCGCCGACCTGCCGTTGTCCAGCAAGAAGGTCATCGACGTGCTGGAGTTCGTGCCGTCCGACCAGGTCGATCCGCTCTACCTGGGCAAGTCGTACTACCTGGCGGCCGACGGCGGTCCCGGCGCGAAGCCGTACGTGCTGCTCCGGGACGCGCTGGAGGGCTCCGAGCTGTACGCGCTGGTGAAGGTGGCGTTGCGCTCGCGGGAGAGCCTCGGGTTGCTGCGCACCCACGACAACGTGCTCGTCCTGCAGGTGATGCTCTGGCCGGACGAGGTCCGCGACTCCTCCTTCGCGGCGCCGTCCGAGGACGTGGAGATCCGCAAGCAGGAGAAGGCGATGGCCGAGTCGTACATCGACACCCTGCGCGGGGAGTTCGACCCGGACCAGTACCACGACGAGTACCGGCAGGCGCTCGAGCAGGTCGTCGACGCGAAGGCCGCCGGCGTACCGATCCCGGAGGCCGAGGAAGAGGAGACCGAGGGAGCCGAGGTCGTCGACCTGGTGGCCGCGCTCCGTGCCTCGGTGGAGGCAGCCAAGGCACGTCGCGCGGGTGGCGGCTCGGGCGGTGGCGGCAAGGGCGACGCGGAGGAGAAGCCTGCCGCCAAGAAGTCCGCCCCCGCAGCGAGGAAGGCTCCGGCCAAGAAGGCCGCCGCCAAGAAGGCCCCGGCCAAGAAGACCGCGGCCAAGAAGGCAGCGAAGAAGTCCGCCTGACGACTCCGGGTGGCCGGAGGATCTCAGCCGGTGAATTTCCGGGAGATCCTCCGGAAACACCTGCCCGATCACACGGTGCTGTGGGATCTTTGGCGGACTGTTCCTGAGGCGAGAGGCCCGTCATGAGCGAGAACCCGATCGAGAACCCGACGGCGGCGGTCGAGGCGGGTGTCTACCTGCTCGAACTCGTGCCGGTCCCCGTCACCGACATCGACCGGGCCAAGGCGTTCTACTCCGAGAAGGCCGGCTTCAAGGTCGACGTCGACGTCACCCCGGCGGACGGGGTACGGATCGTCCAGTTGACGCCGCCTGGTTCGTACTGCTCGATCACCCTGAGCTCGGGTCTCCCCACCCTCGACATGCCGGCCGGCTCGATCCGGGGCCTTCACCTGGTGGTCGCGGATATCGAAGCGTCCCGCGCTGAACTGATCGGCCGCGGCGTCGACGTCGCGCCGGTGGAGGACATGGGCGGCGTGTTCTACGCGTCGTTCGCCGATCCGGATGGCAATACCTGGACCCTCCAGCACATGCCCTGGCGTCCCTGAGAGGACACGCCTGATCCAGCTCTCGTCAGGGCATCGTGGTGCCCTGCGTGATCTTGCTCGCACGCAGCTGTGGTGCCGTCTCAGCATCCTTGCTGTGCCGGGTGTTCGGCTGAAACGCATGCTACAAATGGTGCCGCGGGGTGTGACGGGTTCAGGAGCGGACCAGTCGGGTTCGTGGTAAGGCGTCGGACGTGGCAGCATGAAGACGCGAACCTGTCGCGGCAGGCCCCGATCGGGCCCCGCGAGGGAGCCGCAGTCGACAGACCCAGCCGGGCCGAGAACCAGCCGAGCCGATCTAGGAGCACCGCACACCATGGATGCCGTCACCGCCGTCCCCACGCCTGTCAACGAGACCGTCCGCGGGTATGCGCCCGGCTCGCCCGAGCGCGGCAGCCTGGAGGCGAAGCTCAAGGAGTTCAACGCGGCCGGCGCGATCGACCTGACCTGCACGATCGGCGGCGAGCAGAGGCTCGGCGGCGGCGCGCAGGTCCAGGTGGTCCAGCCGCACAAGCACGCGCACGTGCTCGGCACGCTCGGCAACGCGACCGAGGCGGACGGCAAGGCGGCCGTGGACGCCGCGCTCGCGGCCGCTCCGGCCTGGCGCTCGCTGTCCTTCGACGACCGCGCGGCGGTGTTCCTCAAGGCGGCCGACCTGCTGGCGGGGCCGTGGCGCGACACCCTGAACGCGGCGACCATGCTCGGCCAGTCCAAGACGATCCAGCAGGCCGAGATCGACGCCGCCTGCGAGTTGATCGACTTCCTCCGCTTCAACGTCGCCTTCGCGCGCAACATCATCAACGACCAGCCGATCTCCTCGCCGGGGATCTGGAACCGGGTCGACTACCGCCCGCTCGAGGGCTTCGTCTACGCGATCACCCCGTTCAACTTCACCGCGATCGCCGGCAACCTGCCGACCGCGCCCGCGCTGATGGGCAACACCGTGGTCTGGAAGCCGTCGCCGACGCAGCAGTTCGCGGCGCACTGGACGATGCGGCTGTTCGAGGCCGCCGGGCTCCCGGCCGGCGTGATCAACCTGGTCACCGGTGACGGCATCGACGTCAGCAAGGCCGCGCTGACCCACCCGGACCTGGCCGGCATCCACTTCACCGGTTCGACCAAGACCTTCCAGAGCCTGTGGGGGACGGTCGGGCAGAACATCGCCGGCTACAAGACCTACCCGCGGCTGGTCGGCGAGACCGGCGGCAAGGACTTCATCCTGGCGCACCCGTCGGCCGACCCCGCTGTACTGAAGACCGCGATGGTCCGCGGCGCCTTCGAGTACCAGGGCCAGAAGTGCTCCGCCGCCAGCCGCTCGTACGTCGCCCGCTCGGTCTGGAACAAGATCCGCGACGACATCGCCGCCGAGGCCGACTCCCTCACGATGGGTGACGTCAGCGACCTGTCGAACTTCATCGGCGCCGTGATCGACGACCGTGCCTTCGCCAAGCACAAGGCGGCGCTGGACCGGGCCCGGCAGTCCGACGCGATCGAGGTCCTTGCCGGTGGCACCTATGACGACTCCGACGGGTACTTCGTCCGCCCGACGCTGCTGGTCTCCGACGACCCGACCGACGAGATCTTCACCACCGAGTACTTCGGCCCGATCCTCGGCGTGCACGTGTACGAGGACGGCGACTACGCCAAGGTGATGCAGCAGATGGAGAGCGCGGCACCGTACGGCCTGACCGGTGCGGTGATCGCCCAGGACCGGGCCGCCGTCGCCGAGGCGAGCGAGTACCTGCGCTTCGCGGCCGGCAACTTCTACGTGAACGACAAGCCGACCGGCGCGGTCGTCGGCCAGCAGCCGTTCGGTGGAGCCCGCGCGAGCGGCACGAACGACAAGGCCGGCTCGATGTGGAACCTGATCCGCTGGGCCAGCCCGCGCTCGATGAAGGAGACCTTCGCCCCGCCGACCGACTACCGCTACCCGCACCAGGGCTGAGCTCAACCAGGCAGCTTAGAGACGACCGGCCGGCGCACCTGCTTCGGCCGGTCGTTTCTTGTTCGGGCTGTCCGGCATCGCGCCGCAGGACGGGCAGCCGACCTGCTGCAGACGGCGGTGATCTTGCAGGACGTTCGCCGCGCCGGGCGAGACCCGGTTCAGCAGGCGCAGGATCCGCCCGTGGGCGATCGGCTGCGTCCCGGCGTGCCACCACGGCACCTGCCCACTTGCCCGGGTCGCTCGACGATGAAGGAAATGAGTGCGGAGCAAGAGAAATTGGCGGCGGAAGCGGTGCCGCTCGAACAGCACCAGACCGGCCAGCACTGCGACGATGAACACGCGGGTGAGAGTCGGGGACGGGCCGTCGGGGACCTCATACCCGCCCTCGGTCAGCCCAGCTGCTCGCTCGAAGTGGTTGTAGGCCCCCGGCGCGATCAACTCGTCGGCGCTGTACGCGACCGGGAAAGCGAGCGGCCCGCCAAGGAGAGTGCCCGCCGCCCACTGGGTGGTGTGCCGCGTCTCATGCCGCTTGATCGACCGCAGTTCGCGGTACGAGTAGTCATCGTGGGCATAGGTCAGGAACACGTGGCCGTACATCGTGCCCCCGCGGGCGAATCCCGACTCCATCCGCGCGACGAGATTGCCGTTCGGCGCGAACCTGCAGACGTTCGCGCCCCGCGTCTTCGCGTAGGTCAGTGCCAGCCCGGTCTGGCCGGCCGTCATCACCTGGCGGGCGAACACTGCCGGACTGGCGCCGCTGCGGGTGTAGCTCGCCGCCTGGTTCACGGTCAGTTTCGCCGGAGCCTGGCAGGTGGGTGCGCCCAGACCGAAGGCCGCCAGTCCCAGCAGGCCGACGATCTGCAGGCTGACGAGCACCGCGAGCAGGCGCAACAGGCGACGGTGTCGCTTCCGGCATCCGCCGCACTTCTCCTGCCGGTCCTCCCGCCGTCGGCATGCGGCCGGCCGCATGTGCCAGAGTCCCAGTCCACCGGTCCCGAAAGTCCGCAGCACGCCCTCGCCCCAGGTCGACCGAACGCCCCGGACCAACCTCGCAAGCACGGATCATCGCCTCCCACCCCTAAGGATGAGGCCGGGCCCGCCGCCGCGGTATCAGTCAGATGACCGCGATCGGAATGCCTACCGGGACAGGCCGCGGCGGACGGTGGTGTAGAAGGGGGTGCGGCATTGGTTCTGGCGGTGCGGTGGTGGTTCAGGCGGTGCGGTGCAGCGGCTGTGCGGCCGGTCCGATCAACAGCGCGAAACCGCACATCACGCAGCTCCACTCGGCCGCTGGGTCGTCCTCGGGGTGATCCCCGGTCTCTACCCGTTCGAAGAGCACCACGGCGTCGCAGAGGACGCAGTACTGCGTGTCGTCGGTTGCCGGCCTGCGGCGTTGGGTACGCATGAAAACCCACCTCCGAGTGTCCTTTTCAGACTGCCACCGGAGGTGGGTTCACCAGGTCAGCGACACGGTTCAGCAGGCGTGCCGTTGGGCCGAGAGTTAGTTGGTGCCGTTGTGCCAGTCGCGGCCGAGGTCGTGCTCCTTCTGCAGGCCGGAGCGGATCGCGTCGACGACGAACGGCTCCATCTTCCTGCCGATCAGCGGGACGGCGACCTTGACGTCGAGGTCGATCGACTGGACGGTCTCACTGCCGTTCGAGGCGATCCGCGCGGTGCCCTTGAGCGTGACCGGGGTGTTGGCGATCTCGCCCCTGACATCGGCGTCGCGCGAGCCGTCGGCGTTGGCCGGATGCCAGGTCTCGGTCTGCACGACGGTCAGCGTCTGGCCGACGAACTTCCGGGCGATGTCCGGCACGTCGTCGGACGGCATCTCGCGCTGCACCCGGACGATCGTGTCGCCGCCGGACTGGCTCACCTTGACGTCGTACGACAGCGCCTTCGTCTTCTCGCAGGCCTGCTCGCGGAAGGTGGCGTCGCTGACGATCGCGAAGACTTCCTCAGGGGTGGCGTCGTACGACGCCGACATCTTCAGCTCCATGCCGCACATCATGGCACTACTGATCGGTCACCGAGGTCGTGATGCGGCCGTGCCGCGACTGTGACGGAGTGTTACGGGAAAGTGATCGCCGTGCGTACCGGGCCTCTCGTTCGCCGATTTGATTGACGTGTCATCATTGTCATATCAATCGGATGTGGGACGACAGAGCGAGGCAGGCGGGATCGTGGGGAACGGCAGGACGGCCGCGGTGGACCGGCGGCGGATGACGGTGGAGGAGCTGACGGTCTGGCGGTCGCTGGTCGACACGACCGCCGAGCTCCGGCGGCTGCTGAGCGTTCAACTGGCCGAGGAGTCGGGGCTGTCCCCGGCGGACTACCAGGTGCTGCTCGCGTTGAGCGAGGCCGAAGGCAAGCGGAGCAGGTCGTCGCGGTTGGCCGCGGAGATGGAGTGGGAGCGCAGCCGGCTCTCCCACCACCTGGGGCGGATGGAGAAGCGCGGGCTGATCCGGCGGGAGGACTGTGCGACCGACAACCGCGGTGCCGAGGTCGTGCTGACCGACGAGGGAGCCGCCGCGTTCCGGCGAGCGACCGCACCGCACGCGAAGGCGATCAAGAAGTACTTCGCGGATGCGCTGACGCCCGAGCAGTTCGACGCGATTGCCGACGTGATGCAGACCCTGCAGAAGCACCTGGCGGCGCGATGACCCGGATCGCAGTACTGGGTGCCGGGCATGTCGGGCCGGTGATCGCGCGCGTCGCGATCGAGGCCGGGTACGACGTGTCGATCTCAGCCTCGGGTGATCCGGCGGAGATCGAGTTGATCACCCAGGTGCTCGTGCCGGGCGCCGAAGCGCGATGGGCCTCCGATGCCGTCGCAGACGCCGACCTGGTGGTGCTGTCGATCCCGCTGCACAAGTTCGCGACCTTCGACCCGGACCTGGTGGCGGGCAAGCTCGTCGTGGACACGATGAACTACTGGCCACCGGTCGACGGCGTCCAGGAACTCTTCGACGACGACCGCTTCGGCAGCAGCGAGATCGTCCAGCGACGGCTCGCCCGGTCGACCGTGGTCAAGACCCTCAACCACCTCGGCTACCACGAACTCGCCGACGACCGCCGGCTCGTTGGTTCTCCGGAACGACGGGCACTCGGCGTCGCCGGAGGCCGTACTGCGGTCGACCTGGTTGCGGGTGTCATCGAAGACATCGGCTACGACACGGTCCGGCTGGACAGTCTGCGTGCGGGCCGCCTGCTCGAACCGGGCGGTCCCGTCTTCGGAGTGGCGCTGAGCCGCGCGGAGTTCGAGTCGACCGTCAGCGCCGAAGCCGCCTGAATCCCCCTCTGTTCCAACGACTTTCACAACTTCAGAGAGAGAACGAATCATGACCACAGCAGTACCAGAGGCCGGCGGGGGATTCCCGCTGGTCCTCGGCCTCGACACCTTCGGCGACCTCACCTCCGACGAGCAGGGCCGCCCGCTCTCGCATGCCCAGACGATCAGGGACCTGGTGGAACAAGGGGTTCTGGCCGATCAGGTCGGGCTGGACTTCTTCGGGATCGGCGAGCACCACACCGACGACTTCCCGCTCTCGGCCGCGGACGTCGTGCTCGGCGCGATCGCGGCCCGGACCGAGCGCATCCACGTCGGCTCGGCCGTCACCGTGCTCAGCTCGGACGACCCGGTCCGGGTATTCCAGCGGTACTCGACCTTGAACGCCATCTCTGGTGGCCGTGCCGAGGTCATCCTCGGGCGCGGCTCCAGCATCGACTCGTTCCCGCTGTTCGGGTACGACCTGGCCGACTACGAGGACCTCTTCGAGGAGAAGACGAACCTCTTCGCCGAACTCCTCAAGGGCAGCCCGGTCAACTGGGAGGGCAAGACCCGCGCGTCCCTGCACGACCAGGACGTCGTACCGCATCTCGAGAACGGCACGTTGCCGACGTGGATCGGTGTCGGCGGTAGTCCGCAGTCGGTGATCCGGGCCGCGCACTACGGGTTCTCGTTGATGCTCGCGATCATCGGCGGCAGCCCGTCGCGCTTCGCGCCCTTCTCCCAGCTCTTCCACAAGGCGCTGGACAGCTTCGGCCGCGACCCGCTGCCGGTCGGGGTGCACTCGCCCGGCCACGTGGCGGCGACCGATGAGCAGGCCCGCGAGGAGTTCTGGCCGCGGTACCTGGAGGTCATCACTCATGTGAGCAAGACCCGCGGCTTCGCGATCCCGACCAAGCAGTCCTTCCTGGCCGAGGTCGGTCCGCACGGCGCCCTCTTCGTCGGCTCGCCGGAAACGGTCGCCCAGAAGATCGCGGCGAACCTCAAGACCCTCGGCGCGAACCGCTTCGACCTGAAGTACGGCATGGGCGGCCTGTCCCACGCGGCCCTGATGACCAACATCGAACTCTTCGGCACCCAGGTCGCCCCCCGAGTCCGCGAACTGATGGCTAGCTGAGCAGGGACTCCGAGAGCTCCCAGAGGCGGGCGGCGTTGGCGGGGTCGATGGCGTAGGCCGCGACCCCGTCGAAGCCGCCCGGTACTGCGAGGGCGGCCGGCTGGCAGTCTTCGAAGTAGGTGCCGGTGATGCCTTGTACCAAAGGCGAGGCGGCCAGGAGGACTGAGGTGGCGGCGCCCTGTTCAGTGGTCTTCCAGCTGATGGACGGGTCCACGGCGCCGAAAGAGGTCGGGGCGTTGGCAGTGGTCTCGTCGCCGATGTGGCGCATCAGGTTGGTGCGGATGCGGCCCGGGGCCAAGGCGTTCACGGTGATCCCGGCGGTGGCCCAGCGGCGCGCGGCCTCGACCGCGAAGAGCACGTTGGCCGTCTTCGACTGGCTGTACGCCGCCCAGCGGTCGTACGGGTGGTGCTCGAAGTTCACGTCGTCGAACAGTACTTCGCCCTGCAGGTGACCCCGCGAGCTCACCACCACGACCCGCGCGTCACCCGCGGCGGTGAATGCGTCGTACAGGCCGGTGGTGACTGCGAAATGACCGAGGTGGTTGGTGGCGAACTGCAGCTCCCAGCCTTCGGCGGTACGGGTCTCGGGGGTCGCCATCACGCCGGCGTTGTCGACGAGGATGTGCAGCGGGCCCGCCCAGTTCGCGACGAAGGCGGCGATCGACTTGCGGTCCGAGAGGTCCAGAGCGGCGACGAGGACGGCCTTGTTGCCGGTGTCGGCGATCAGGTCATCGGCGACCTGCCGGCCGACCTCGACGTTGCGGATGGCGAGCGTCACCTCGGCGCCTGCCGAGGCCAGGGCTCGGGCGGTCTCCAGGCCGATGCCCGAGTTGCCGCCGGTGACGATCGCGCGGCGGCCGGTCAGGTCGACGCCGGCGATCACCTCCGCCGCGGTGGAGGACGGCCCGAAGGGTTTGGTGGTGGTCATGTGAGTGCTCCTATAGACTGATAAGCGGAGCCGAATCCGGTTAATCATCACTGTAACCGGACGCGGCTCCACTTATCAAGGGAGAGACTCATGCGAGCCGACGCGCAGCAGAACCACGACAAGCTGCTGGACGCCGCCGCCCGGGCGTTCGCCACGCAGGGCACCGAGGCGTCGCTCAAGGACATCGCCAAGGACGCGGGCGTCGGGATCGGCACGCTGTACCGGCGGTTCCCGAACCGTGAGGTGCTGGTCGAGGCGGTCTACCGGAACGAGACCGCCCGGCTCGGGGCCGCCGCGACCGAGTTGCTCGAGAAGTTGCCGCCGCTGGAGGCAGTGCGGGTCTGGATGGATCGGTTCGTCGATTACATCGACACCAAGCACGGCATGGGCGACGCGCTCCCCGTGGTGCTCAGCAGTTCGGGTGAGCTGCGGATGGGGTCACGCCAGTTGTTGGCCGACGCCCTCGCAGTACTGCTCGAGGCGGGCGCCGCCGACGGCGCCATCCGCGCCGACGCGGCCCCCGCGGATGTCCTGATGGCCCTTGGCGGGATCACGTTGATCGCCGCCAAGGAACCACCAGGACTGGCCGACCGCCTCCTCGACCTCTTGGTCGACGGTCTCCGCTTCAGTGCCTGACGTTCAGGGCCTGAGCACTACTCCAGACCGAAGGCCCGGACCACCGTCTGCGTGACGCTGTTGCCCTTGGTGTCCTTGGCTGTTGCACGCACGGTCGCGAACTTGCTCGTCGAAGGTGCGTCCAGCTTGGTCAGCCACTCGTTGCCCGAGCGTCGGAGCTCGGCTGTCCGCCAGGTCGCGCCGTCGTCGTACGAGATCTCCAAGGTGACCGCGCTGATCTTGCCTGCCTCGGCAGCGCCCGGCAGCTGCGACGGCGTCACCGCCAGGTCGGTACGCCGGTGGGCGCGTCCGGCCAGGTCGGTGGACACGCCGTAGTCGAGCTGGATCAGCGGCAAGGGCTCCAGCGCCGTGTAGTCGGCCTGGTCAGAGACGAAACCCCACTCCGTGTGAGTGCGAGGCGAGTACGGCCGCTCGGGAAGGTCGCGGGTGGCGTCCACGACGAGCCGGTACGGGAGCTCGTCCGGGGTCACCTCGGCGGACAGCATGTCGCTGCCCTGGGCAAGCAGGTTGTCGCCCTGATAGAGCGAGCTCTCCAGCGTGAAGCCGCCCCAGATGATGCCCTGGTGGCGACCCGAGTCGCCCCAGCTGGGCATCCCGAACACGCTGATGATGTCACCGACCCGCGAGGGAGCTGTGGAGACCGCGCTGTCGCTCAGCAGTCGTGGTCGCTGGATTCCGGCGAACCAGGTCTCCTTGGTGGTGCTGCGCGCCTGGTAAGAAAGGGACGAGCCCAACTGGGTGAGGTCCGGCACAGCAGCCTGGCTGAGCCACTTGTACTGCGAGCCGGCGGTGACCCAGGCGGTATAGTTGCCCTGGGCAGCGACCGGCGTCCCTGCCGCACTCACTGCCCAGGTGAAGTCGGTGGACAGGTCGTAGCGGATGTCGAGAGCCTCGCCCTGCTTGGTGTCGCGGAACGACTCGTCGATCTTCGCCAGCTCGTTCGCTCCCGGCCGGTAGGCGGGATCGCGCGGGATGGCGCCGTCATGGTGCTGGACCAGGTCGTACAGGTACTGCGGGTACGGGTGGGAGGTGAGCTTCAGCGACTCGGTGCCGTGCTGGATCCGGTCGATGAGTTGCTTGCCGTGGTCGGTGCTCAGCGAGGCCGCCGGCAGGGGAGATGCCTCCTCCTGTGGGAGATCGGCCCACGCGTCCAGCGGTCCGAAGCCGTCGTTCACGAGCAGCAGTAGCTTGGCGCCGGCCTTCTGGGCGGCGGCTGCCTGGGCAGTGGGGATGGTCGCGTCGTTCCGGCGGACCAGCGCGATCTTGCCGCGGACGTTGATCTTCGCGAACTCCGCGGCCGATCCGCTGCCGACGTCGACGACGGAGTACGAGCCCGTGCCTTGCGGGAGCTTCGGGGAGAAGCTCTGGATGATGCTGTCGTAGGACTGGTTGCCAGCGGCAACAGTCAGCGGAGATTGCACCTGACGCCAGCGCGTGGCGAAGGTGTACGAGCCCTGCGTCACCTTGCGGGTGGGGGTGGCCCAGAGGCTGTCGTAGATCCAGGGCTCGAGCTGATAGGTGTCGACGAACCGGTGCAGGTCGCCGTAGCTCCGGTACTGGTCGACTCGCACGTAGCTGTTGGTGGTCGGCTGCGGCGTGGTCGCGCTGACCTTGCGCAGGGTGGAGGCGTCGAAGGTCAGCGTCCGGTCCTTGGCGACCACCACCTCCGGCTCACTGAGTACTGCGCGCCCGAGCGAGTGCGGGCCGTCGAGCCCGGTGACATCGGCGTACAGCCAAGCCGCATAGGTGCTCGGCTGGATGCTCAGGTCGAGGCTGCCGCTCTCGTCGACCAGGTAGACCTTCGGCACGGTGTCCCGCGCGATGTCCTTCATGACGAGCATGCCGGGCAGTGCGGAGCCGCGTCGGTCCTTGGCCGAGACCGACAGCTTGACCCGCTGGCTCTGCTTGTTGAGGCCGACGGGCGTGTGGGTACGCAGTACTCCGTCCTGGCTGGTCGCCGTGAGAACTGCGCTGTAGCCGGCGTCCTCGACAGCCGCCTCCAGATGACCCACCACTCCGGCTGTGGCGGTGCCGTGTGCGGGCACGACCACCTGCGAGGTCGTCAGCGTGAACAGGCCGGCGGGAATCCCCTGAACCTTGAGAGCCAGGTCCAGCGTGATCGGCTCAGAGCCGGTGTTCGTGTAGGTGACGTCCTTCTGCACGGTCTGGCTCGGCGGGTACGGTCACTTGGCTGACAAGGACGCAGACCCGGTGGCGAACAGCGTGCTCTTCACCGCGGCGGCGACGTCGAGACGACCGCTGCCGGCCGAGAACGGGCTGTACTGGACGGTGGTCTTGGTGGTGCTGACCAAGGCGTCCTTGAGTTGCTGGCCATTCCAGTCGGGGTGCGTCTTGGCGAGGAGGGCTGCGGCACCCGCAACGTGCGGCGTCGCCATCGAAGTACCGCTCATGGTCAGGTACGAGCCCTCACCTTCGGGCGCGTACTGCGAGCGCGCGGCGAGGACGCCGACACCGGGAGCGGTGAGATCGGGCTTGAGGGCGCTGTCGCCCACGCGAGGACCGCGGCTGGAGAACGAGGCCAGGCGATCGGCGCCGTCCACCGCACCCACGGTCAGCGCCGCGTCGGCTGCGCCGGGCGCGCTCACGCTGTAGGGGTCCGGGCCGGAGTTGCCGGCGGCGATGACGAACAGCGCGCCGGTCTCGGCGCTGAGTTCGTTGACGGCCTGGCTCATCGGGTCCGTGCCGTCGGTGGGGCCGGAGCCGAGGCTCATGCTGATGACCTTGGCGTGCTGGTCGCGCGCCGCCCACTCCATGCCCGCGAGGATCCACGAGTCCTGGCCGTTGCCGTCGTCGTCGAGGACCTTGCCGATGTGCAGGTCGGCACCCGGGGCGACGCCCTTCTCCTTGCCGTCGGAGGCCGCGCCGGTACCGGCGATCGTCGAGGCGACGTGGGTGCCGTGGCCGTGCCGGTCGGTGACGTCCTGGCCCGGGACGAAGCTGGCCGTCGCGGCGATCCGGCCGCCGAAGTCCGGGTGCGCGGCATCGATACCGGTGTCCAGTACGGCGACGTCCACGTCCTGGCCGGTGTCGCCGCCCTGCCAGACCTCGGGGGCGCCGATCTGCGCGGTGGTGTCGGACAAGGTTGCCTTCGCCTTGCCGTCGAGCCAGATCTTGGCGATCCCGCCTCGCAGTACGGCCTGCGTGGTCGGAGCGGCCGAGCGGTTGGCTGTCGGGGTGCCGGTGATGGAGGTCCAGAAGTCGGCGGCGCGGGAGCGGTCGGCGGACAGCGCGGCGCCCTGGATGCTGCTCAGCGTCAGGGTCTGCCGGGCGCCCTCGGGGACGACCCGCTTGCGGGCGCGGGTGGCGGCGTCGGTGTACGAGACAATCAGCGGCAGGTGGTCGCTGTGCGCGTCGTCGTACTCGTCCGCGAGCAACTCCGAGACGTTGAACAAGTGCTCGTCGAGGACGCCGGAGGCGAGATAGGGCAAGGCCGAGTCCGGGTAGACGTAGGTGTCGTTGCCGGTGGTCATGATGTGGGCGCCGGCCGGGCGGCCGTTGGGGGCTTGCACGGTCGCGGTGGTGTGCCCGTCAGTCGTGACGGTCGCCGTCACCTTGTCGCCGGTGATGAGCGTGACGGTGCGCGGAGGACCGGAAGGCGCGAGGTTGCGGGCGGCTGCGAGTGCCGGAGTGGTCGCCGGGCCGGTCTGCGCCATCGAGGGCGGCGCCGCGGTCAGAGCTACCAGGGTGGCACCAAGCGCGATCAACCCGCGTCTGGAGGACGATGACAAGGGGACTCCAAGGGTCGGCGTTGGCGAAGCCCCTGATTAAAGGCACGCCCGACGCCGCCGTGCCACGAAGAACCGTGGCGCAAACCTGACACGACCGATCCGGCCAACGCCGCCTGCCAGTGCGGCCCGTCGGCGAAACTCAGAGCCAGCCGCGTTCGCGGGCCTGCCAGCCGAGTTGGAGGCGGGAACGGGAGTTGGTCTGTTCCATCAGTTGCTGGACCCGGCGGGCGACCGTCCGGCGGCTGATTCCGAGCCGGGCTCCGGCTGCGTCGTCGGTGAGCCCGGCGACCAGGAGCGAGAGCAGGTAGCGGTCCTCGGCGGACATCGAGGCTTCCTCCGACAGCCCGCCCGACTCGGTCACCGAGAGCGGACTGGCGCGCGCCCACACGGTCTCGAAGAGCGCGACGAGTGCGTCGAGCAGGTTGCTCGGATGGACGAGCAGCGCCGCGTCGTGGGCCGGGGTGGTCCAGTCGAGTGGCAGCAGTGCGAGCTCCCGGTCGGCGATCGCGAGCTTGGTCGGCAGCGCGTCCGCGATGCGGGCCTGCTCGCCGGACCGGACATGGCTCACCGCGCTGGCGGCGAGCACCGAGTCCGCGAGAGCTGAGCTGTCGTAGACCACTCGATAGGCGACTCCGGCGGCCTGGCGGTCGAGCTGGGTCCGGTTCACCTCCGTGGAAGCCGCGTACGGCGGCGCCACCAGTTCTCGCATCTCCTTCTGGGCCGTGCGCTGCACCCGGTCGAACGCCCACCCGACAGCGGCCTGGCCGGAGACGATCTCGATCAGCTCCTCGGTCCGCCGGTTGATCGGCCGGCTGTAGGCCTCTGCAGCCAGCCGCTGCGCCGCAGCACGAGTCCGTTCCAGCTCGAGCTCCTGGCTCTTGATGAACTGCTCGACCGCCAGCTCGGGCGGTACTGGTACAACGAGCTCTTGTGGTGGCGGCGTCCGGTGCACGAACCCCTCGCGCTGCAGGGCGGCCACGGCCCGACGTACCTGGACGACCGTCAGCCCAACTCGCTCGGCCACTTGCGTGACAGAGGCACTGCCCTGCCGGACCAACGCGAGGTACGTCGCTTCCTTCGTCTCACTGAGGCCGGCAGCTTTCAGCACGGATCGCCTCCCGGCGCTCACAACCCCGATCCAATGACGGCGCAGCTCACCCGGCAACACTGACGGCCAAGCCCAAGAACTCGATTTCCCCAGTCGAGCGGGCCCATCGTACGTCGACCACCGACCCAGCCACTCCGGCGAGCTTGTTCGTGGGTTAGTCGGAGTTGAGCCAGGACCACGTCTCGGTGGTGGTGGGGGCGCCGGCCGCTTCGAACCAGGTGCCTACGCGGAGGTGGTTCTCGCGGAGGGGGAGGTTGTCGCCGAGGTCGCCTCGGGTGATCAGGGCGGTGAAGCAGTCGATCAAGCGCGTCTGGGGCGAGCCGGTGCCGGTGCGGCCGAGTCGTTGGTCGAAGTACGCGATCAGTGCAGGCAGGCAGTCGTACGGCGCCTGCACCGTGTACGCGTACTCGCGGCCGGGGTCGTCGGCCAGCGGGAGATAGTCGTAGGACTCGGTGAAGCGGATCCCCTCCGCGCCGCGCTCCGGGTCGAATGTCATCCGGAGCGCGAAGATGCAGTCGTTCCGTTGCCGGTGCACCTTGAGCAAGGTCGTCTTCCACTCGGATCCGTAGCTCTGGAACGTGACCCCGGCCGCGGCCAACCACCCGGCGGCCCGATCCCGTACCGCGCCCGGCTCGCCGAGCTCGAGCTCCCCGCGAGCAGCCACCGCCCGGAACGCGGCGAACAACCGATCATCCCGGCTCAACCCCTTACCCAGCCTCCCCTCGGCAGGCACCTCCTCGGGCGGCGTCGGGTCGGGCGATCGGCCTTCCAGTACGTCGATCAGTGCGCCGAGGGTCGTGTGGCCGAGGTGGAGTTGGTAGAGGCCTGATCTGTCGGCGACGGGTCCGTGGCACTCCTGGAAGATGATCTGCCGGTTGTAGGAGTTGATCGTCAGCTCGACGGACGCCTCGCCCCGCGCGAGCAACACCTCGTGCCGGTCGAGTCCACCCCGGCGTGGCGCCAGCCCGGCCTCTTCGCACCAGGCGAACACCTGATCGCGGAGCGCGGAACCACCACCCGCGGGGCTCAGCTCGCCGCGGGTGATCAGCTCCTCGAGGCAGTGGACCAGCTGCTCCGCAGGATCGCCGAGCACCTCCAGCCCGAACCGCCCCACCAGGAACGCCCCGAGCACCGGCACCTCGGAGTACGGGAGCGTCAGGTCGTAGCTGTGGCGGCGCAGTTCCTCGGGACCGCGGTACTGCTCCTCGAAGGTGAAGGCCCCCTCGCCGGACGACGAGAAGTCGGTACTGACGATCAGGTCGCTCGACGGGTCGACGTACAGGATGTCCTTGCGCCTCACAGGCCCCAGGTTAGAACGGGCGGAAAACGCTTCAGGGAGTGGCGTTCATCAGGTCGAGGGCGCTGTGCTGGCGAGCGGCGTCGAGCTTGTCGATCGGGCCGTACCAGCGGAGGCCGTACTGGTCCATCGGGGTGCGGTCGGGCAGAGTCTGGGTGTCGATCATGACGGACACGGCGCTCCTCGGTTCGGGCTGTCCTTTACCGATCAACTAACGAGTGACTGTCATCGCGGTCACACCATCGCCGGCCTGCTGACCTGGTGTTGGTCTGTGGAACGCCCGTGACTGGATGTAGTGGCGGTTATCCTCGGCGCGTGAGCAGCGCGAGCGAGACAGATGGGGTTCAGCCCAGCGGTGATGCGGTAACCGGCCGCTGGGACGGGGTCGACGTGCACTTCGGTGAGGAAGGCGGTCGGCTTACGTACGGCAGCTACCTGCGGCTGGGGGAGTTGCTCGACCAGCAGCGGCTGGAGTCCGACCCGCCGGCGCACGACGAACTGCTGTTCATCACCATCCACCAGGTGTACGAACTGTGGTTCCAGCAGGTCCTGCACGAGATGACCGCCTCCCGGGACGCGATGCTGAGCGGCGAGGTCTGGCTGGCGCAGCATCTGCTCCGCCGGGTGCACACGATCGAGCGGACGCTGACCCAGCAGGTCGACATCCTGGAGACGATGACGCCGCAGGACTTCGGCGAGTTCCGGCACCGGTTGTCACCGGCCAGCGGGTTCCAGTCGGTGCAGTTCCGGGAGATCGAGTTCCTCTCCGGTGCCAAGGACCCGTCGTTCGTGAAGCGGTTCCGTGGGCTGACCGAGGCGGAGAAGGCCCGGCTCGAGCGCCGCCTGTCCGAGCCGACCCTGTGGGACGCGTTCCTCGCCGTGGTCGAGAAGGCCGGCTTTTCCACGGCCTCCGAGGACGATCTCCGCAAGGCTTTGCAGACCGTCGCGGGGGATCGCGGCCAGCACGCCGCGATCTGGGAACTGGCCGAGGCCCTGCTCCAGCACGACGAACTGGCCGCCTCCTGGCGCGCGCGTCACGTCGTCATGGTCGAGCGCATGATCGGCACCAAGCCAGGCACCGGCGGCTCCTCCGGCGCCGGCTACCTCCGCAGCCGCCTGGACCTCCGCTACTACCCCCTCCTCTGGGACCTCCGCACCACCCTCTGACCCGCTGCCCACCCCCAATCCCCGACGCCGGACTGGGGTAGCTGGGTCCGCTGAGTGGGGACCTTGAACACCAACTGGGGACCTCGGACAGGCAATGACCTGTTCAAGGTCCCCGCGAGGTGACCGCAGTCCCGATAGCCCGACAGCGTGGTTGGTCAGCTGCCGACGCGCCCTCATGCGATATCAATGCAGGCATGCCCACCGTCTTCCTCGTTCGCCACGGCGAACCCGGCTTCCCCCAGATCGACGCAGAAGGCTGGCGTGGTCCCGCCCGCGACTGGGCACCACTCACAGCCAAGGGCATCGAGCAGGCCAAGGCCGCCGGCCGAGACCTTCGACAGGTGGGGGCCCACCGCATCGTGGCCTCTCCAATGACTCGGGCACTGCAAACAGCGAGTCTCATCGCCGCAGAGACCCACCTCCCGCTCTCGGCCGTCGAGATCGACCTCCGCGAGTGGCTGCCGGACTCCACGCTGTCCTGGCGGTCACTCAGCGACGTCCAGGCCCTCAGCAGCGACTTCGAACAGTGCGAGGGCGAGTGGCCGTCCGGCGAGACCCGCCGCTGGGAACCTCTCTCCTCCGTACGCGGCCGAGCACGCGCGGCACTACGGAGACAAGCCACCGGCCACTCTGAGCCCTTCATCGCCGTCTGCCACGCCACGGTGATCCGAGCTCTGACCGGCCACTTCCACACCGAATTCTGCGGCATCCGAGTGCTCGAAGACGTGTCCTGACAGAACAGACGCGTCACGAGCCCAGCACCCGGTCTCGAAGTGCAGAGAAGGCCACGCGGTGGCGTCCGGCTGGGCAGGTGCCGGGGTACTTCAGCTGTCGGTGGGGCGGTCGAGCGTGTCGAGGAGGCGGGTCAGGACGGCGTCTGGGGTGCGGGTCCAGTCGGTGGTCAGGACGTGGTGGACTCGCCAGCCGCCGGTGGTGAGTGCTCGCGGGTGGGTGCTCAGCCGCTCCAGCAGGGAGTCGGCGGCCACCCGCTCCGGTGTGTCCACCAGTACTGCGAGCCGATGGCCGACGTCGCCTGGACGACGCAACGCGAGGTCACATCGGAACACCGATTCCCCGACGGACGTCTCCACCTCCACGCCACGCTGCCGCAACGCCTCCGCCAACTGCTCCACTACCGCGGCACCACCCGCGTCTGCCGCTGGACCACCCGCTGGCGCGGCCGGGCCGCCCCGAGCCGCCGCCCGCGTGCTGGACTGGCCGGTTGTGGTCTTGGTCGGGGAGCGGCGGGTCGTGGTGTAGGGGTTGAGGGCGGCACGCGTCGCCTCCGGGTTGCCTTGGGAGACGGCGTCGGCGTAGGTGAGGAAGCGGCGCAGGGTGTTGGCGCCGTCGTTGTAGGTGTTGGTGATCGCGTCGGGCTCGATGCTGGAGACGATCACCATGTGCTGGCGGGCGCGGCTGAAGATGACGTTCAGCCGCTTCTCGCCGCCGGCGGTGTTGATCGGGCCGAAGTTCATCAGCATCCGGCCGTCGGGTCCGGCGGCGTAACACACGCTCATGATGACGATGTCGCGCTCGTCGCCCTGGACGTTCTCGAGGTTCTTCACGAACAGCCCGGCGTCCTGCTCGTCGCGGGTCCGCACCTGCTCGGCCTCGTACCGCGCGCCGAAGTCCGGGTCCGCCTCCGCCAGGGCGTCCAGCGCACGCTCGATCTCACCCTGCTGGGCCTCGGAGAACGCGACGATCCCGAGGCTCTTGCCGGTGTCGCGGTAGAGCAGTTCTCGCACCAGCCCGGCGATCCAGCTCGCCTCCGCCGGGTTCGTCCGCCGTACATAGATCCCGTCCACCACTCGCACCGACGTGATGCTGCCGGCCAGCACTCCGTCCACCACACCGCCGTACCCAGCTGACCCCGGATCCAGCGCCGGTACCTCGTCCTGCGGCACCGAGCGGACTGCCCACGGTTGTGCACTGGCAGCCGGCAGGCGATCGGGGATGGTGGCGAGCCGACCTTGGTAGAAGGCCGCGTTGCTGAAGGAAATCAGCGCCTCGGAGCGGCTGCGGTAGTGCCAGGTGAGCATGGTCGACGCAAGCCGAAGGGCACTGATTGCGAGGAAGCTGTCGTCGGTCAGGGCGATGCCGACCTGCTCGGCCTCGTCGTCGTCCGGGTCCACCGTCGGCGTGCTGACCCGGAAGTACTGCGTCGGCGGCAACTGCATCTGGTCGCCGACGACGATCACCTGCGGAGCGCGATGCAACGCGGGGATCGCTTCCTCGATGGGGATCTGGCTCGCCTCGTCGTAGATCACCACGTCGAAGGCGGTGTCGAGCGGCAACGTGTCCGACACCGACGACGGGCTCATCAGCCAGACCGGCCGCAGCAACGACACCACCTCGCCGGGCGCACCCGAGGCGAGATCGCGGATCGACTTGTAGCGCATCACCTTGCCGAACTCGTGTTCCAGCTCGCGTCGGCCGGTGCTGAAGTTCTTCTTGCGGGCCCGGTCCTCCGGCGACATCCCGGTGACACTCAGCTCGGAGTGCGCGAGCTCGGTCAGGAACCGCCGCCGCACTCCGGCGACCACGACCTCCGCGTTCACCGTGGTCAGTTCGTCGTACACGAGGCTCAGTTCGCCGACGATCGAGTCGAGCCGCGCGGAGGTGAGCTCGGTCAGCAACGGCGCCGCCGCCCGCGCCCGCTCCCAGTGCAACGCGCAGACCGCGTACTCGAGCTGCTCCGGCGTCGCTTCCAACCCGCGGACAGCGGCCTGCACCGACGCCGGCGTCTCGGCCAACGCACGCATCGCCGGGATCACCTGCTGAATCGCCGACACCAATCCCGCCGACGCCAAGGCCCCGGCAGCAGCCTGTACTCCGGCCAGCGTCAGGCGGGCGTAGTCGTCACTGAGGAACCCGCGAGTGGCGGCGTCGGCGGAATCCAGCACGGCGGCAACCCGAACCAGCGCAGCAGCCACCTTCGGATCCTCGGCCAGCCGCGAACGCCAGTCAGCGAGCGAAGGATCTTGCTCCAGCGCGCGAATCCGGTGGGCCAGGTCGACCGGATCCGGCGAACCCCAATCTCGCTTGGCCTTCTCGGCGTTCTGCTGGACCGCGGCGGACGCGTCCTGCGCGGCGACCAAGGTGGTCAGGATCTCTGTCACCGAAGGGCGAATGTCCCAGCCCGAGGCGTCGAAGCGTGATCGCACCAGCGTCTTTACCCGCCGCCAGTCACCGCTCAGGAACGACAGCAACCCGCCTTCTTTGCCCTGGGCAACGGTCAGCGCGGCCCGCGCATCCCTGGGCGCGAGCGGCTCGGACCAGCCATCGGCGTCGGCCCAGGCGGAGCTCGCTGCCGCGACCAAAGCTTCGTGGTCGCCCGCCGCGGCCTGCAACCGCTGCGCGGCAGCCGACCCAGGTTGGAGAGCAGCACCCATCCCTCTCTCGGACAGCGGCTGCATCACCACCCCGAGCTCACCCAGCCGCCGAACCTCGTCCAGCCCCAGCGCTCCCCAGGTCTCAGCGTAGGTTGACGGATCGGCTTCAGCCAAGGCATTCGCGACCGCTGTCCAGCCATCGCGAGCGCGACTAGCGGCAACCGGGATCTCGGTGTCCGCTCCTGGCGCCACCCACACCTCAGAGGAGACGAGACCAAGAGGACTCCGCGCCAACAACCCATTGCTCGACGGATCCGCCTCAGCCAGCACCTTGGCCAACCCGGTCACAGTCTCGCGCGCGGTCCACCAGTCGCCAGGCGATGGAATGAGCCGACGCTCGAGAGGCGCCAGCTCAGAACCCCACTGGTGATCCCGCAGCTCGGCCAGTTGGTTCACCACCGCACGGAGGCTCGGCGAATCACCGGCCAGTTGCGTCTCGAACTGCCCGACCGTCGCGAGCAGGCGATCCACCCGCGCCACGAGCGTGTCCCGGCGTACGGTCAGTTCGTCGAGGTCGTCCTCCGCGGCCAGCCACGCCTCGTACGTCTCGCGCAGCCCGTGGACGAAAGACTTCTTGTCCGCCTGCGAGTCGTGGATCAGCGTGCACAGCCCATCGAGCCGGCGGCTCGCCAGCCGCGCGTGCACGACGTCGAGCGCCGCTCGCTTCTGGCAGACGAACAGCACCCGCTGCCCGCGGGCGACGAAGTCCGCGATCATGTTGGTGATCGTCTGAGACTTACCCGTCCCCGGCGGACCCTGGATCACGAAGCTCTCGCCTCGCTGCGCCCGCGCGACCGCCGCGACCTGCGAGCCGTCCGCCGGTACGACGAGGTGTCTCTCCGCGGTCGGCAGCTCAGGCGGTTCGCTGCTGATCGGTCGCGGCTGGTCCGAGAACAACTGGTCGAAGGACTGACACGACCGGCCGGTGTCGAGCAGTTCGTCGTAGTCCCGGACGAGGCCGAGCGTGCGGTAGTTGAAGTTGGCCAGGGCCACGGCACACAGGTCGACATCCCACGAGTACGGGCTGCCGTCATCGCCCGTCTTCAGCGTGTAGGTGTCCGTCTCGATCGCCCCGGGCCGCCGCGGCTCGCCCAGCACGATGCTCAGCGGCAGGTCCTGTACGGCGAGCTGGTTGCGGAAGATCTGCACCCCGAGCGGCTGGTAGTCGGGCCGCTGGTAGGAGTACGCGTAGTGCCGCCCGCCGAACTCGTTCGCCGTGTTCCCGTGCTGCCGCCGCCGGTAGTTCCGCAGCTTCACCATCGCCCGCTGCCGGACCAGGTCGATCCGCGGCTTCTCCCGCAGGTGCAACTGCAGCCCGGGCTCCGACGCCTGCAACTCGGCGCGCAACCGCTCATGCAGTACGCCGAGCGCGTCCGGCTCGGCCAGATCCACCTTGTCCGGCAGGTTGATCCCGTACAGCTGGTGGAGGTGATGCCGCAGCGTCGGGTTCACCTCGGCGACCGGGGCGGTGATCCGCAGGGTGTAGGAGTCGCGGACGCCGCGCTTCTTGGCGAGCTCGACCTTCACCAGCACCAGGGGAGACGACAGTCGGGTGGCCGGGTCGTTCTTCAGGTCGTGCCAGCGCAGGAACGCCGGAACCAGCCGCAACTGATCCTGCCCGTACTCCGCGCGGTCCCGCCGGGCCGTCGAGATCAGCTTGTCCAGCGAGGACGCGGCGTACGGCGCTTCGTCGTACCGGATCCACTTCCCGAGGGTTTGCGCCTTGCCGTCGACCAGTCGCGCTGCGAGCTCCGCGTTCCAGGTGAACAGCTGCTCGGGGCGGATGTTGCGCACGTCGAGCATCAGCGGGACCGACACCTCGGTGAGGTTGAGCGTCTGCGCGGTGTGCCGGAAGTTGACCAGCCGGTTGCGCCGGGAGAGGTCGAACAGCCTGTCCCGCAGGGCTTTCAGCACGGCCGCGCGCCGGTCCGCCGTACCGCGGGTGATCGCGGCGACGTCGAAGTCGAGCGGCTGGTCGCGGTAGTCGTCGAGCTGCTCGATCAGCGAGCGGAGGTCCTGCGCCCGGTGGTGCCGGTCCGGCTCGGCCATCTGCGCCGCGACCGAGACGATCACCGGGTGCAGCGTGCTGGTCAGGGTGTAAAGGTTGCCTCGGGCCCCGATCAGCCGGGCGACGTCCTCCGGGCGGGACAGGTCCAGGCCGCAGCCGAGCGCGATCAGGAGCTGGCCGAGGCTGAAGATGTCGGTCAGCGGGTCGTGATGGCCGACGACATGCTCCCAGCTCTGCCAGCCGGGCACGAGCACGGGCGCGGTGATTGCCTCGGGCACCGGTTCGGTGACCTGGAGCCGGCGCCGGCCGCCGCTCTCGCCGAGATCGGTCTCGACCTGGCGGTGCGCGACCACCTCGACCGCGGAGGCCCGATGCCCTTCCCTGGTTGAGATCTGGTCGGGCGCCAGCACCGGCCTGGACGCGTCTTCCGGCGCGAACCCGAGCCGCGTCTGCTCGTCGACCGTGATGTGGTCCAGCCCACGCAGCGGAGCGACCAGGCCGCGCTCGTGCACCTCCGCGGTCGCGTGGAACAGCGGCAGCACGGCCGCCAGCAACGCGTCGTTGCCGAGACCACCTTGGGAAACCGCGAGGGCGACGAGATCCTTCACTGGATCACCCCGTCCGCGGCCGCGGCCAGCTCCGCGCGGCGCTTGTCGCTCCACCCGAGCTCGTCGTCCGCCAGATCGTCGTACGGCGTGAGTCCGGCGCGGCGGGCGAGTCGCAGGGACGCGATCAGCCCTTCGTCTCCGGCATCGGGATCGGCCGTCGCGAGATCCAGCAGGAGATAGCAGAGGTACTGCTTCGTGGCGGCGGTCAACGCCCGCGGCCGGGGGATCGGTGCGCCGTCCACCGGCCGGATCGCCAGCGGCTCGTCGAACCGCGGCACCGCACCACCCGGTACGCCGAGAGGCCCGGGCGGATCGGCGAACCCGGCCGCATACGTGGCGACGGTGTCCGAGCGCAGGCCTTCTGTCTGGGCGACGTGCGCGGCGAAATCCATGCTCAGCTCGCGCAGAAGCACCGCGTCCAGCAGATCGGGTGCATCCACGTCGAGCGGACCGGTCAGGAGCACCTCGACGTCCTCGCCGGCGATCCAGTTCTGCAGGGCCCAGGCGCGGGCGACACCTTCGGGGTGAGTGGTGCCGCGGCTGCCCGTGCTGAGGTCGAGCTCGCCGGCCTGCCGCAGATAGGCCTCGGGGTCCACGCCGGACAACCCGGTCTGCACCTTGAGGAGCGCGCGGACCGTAGTACTGAGGTCTCCACAGGAGTTGAGCGCGCCGCGATCGGCGAACAACTCCGACGCCATCACCCACCGGCGATGGGTCTCCAGGTACTGCGCGGGTGTCCGCGCGTCACCCGCCGCGGCGTCGAGCAACCGGTCGACGGCGAGATAGGCGCCGTCGTCGATGGTCCAGAGCAGGCGATGCGCCAACTCGTGGCCGCAGACTGCCGCAAGCTCGTCGGGCGTCAACCTGTCGAGCAGCGGACCCTCGAACAGGATCACCGCCTTCTCGCTCTGGTGCAGCAGTGACGCGTTGGGCTGTCCAGCTCCCTGCGCCTGGAAGAACTCGACCTCCACCTCGAGCCCCAACGCCTCGGCCGCCCGACGACCCGCCTCGTGCAACGCCGGATGACCACCCGCCTCGAGCCGGTAGGTGTTCCTCAGCAAGGTCTCGTTCAGCCCAGGATCGTCGACTGCCGCCGGCCGCAACGCCTCCCACGCACGCTCGTCCACCCGGCGCACGTGCGACAGCACAGCCCGGTGATACCCCAGCGGCAACAAGAACGGAATCTCAACCACCCCGCCACCCTAACGACGCCCTCCGACAGACCCAGCCTGATCCCGAGACGGGCCCGGCGGCCCAGCCAGTGGCTGGCTACAGGTTCACGCGGTTTCCCTGTAGGTAAAGGGCTTGGGGGGTGCGGAGGCGGGTTATGTCGGTGGTGGGGTTGCCTTGGATGAGCAGGAGGTCGGCGTCGAAACCGGCGAGGACCCGGCCCTTGTTGGTGAGGCCGCAGGTGGTGGCGGCTGTGGAGGTGGCTGTGGTGAGGGCGGCCTCGGGGGAGACGCCGCCCTGGACCAGGCCGATTACTGCTTCGGGGAGGATGCCGTGGGCTTTGCCGGGGTTGATACCGCCGTCGGAGCCGGAGACCAGGCGCACCCCGGATTCGTGAAGACCCGCGAAGAGGTTGGTGCGGGCTTCGTAGGTCGTGCCCGTACGGCGGAGCATCTCCAGTACCGCGGGAGGTGGGTTCGCGCCCGGGACGATTCCCAGGGTCGGGCAGACCGTCGTACGGGAGGTGATCAGATCGTCGACCACCGACTCGTCCAGGTCGACGCCGTCAGCGGTGATGAAGGAGCAGTGTTCGATGCTGTCCACGCCGGCGCTGAGGGAGTTCTTGATGGACTCCAGGGAGTGGGCGTGGGCCGTGACGGGGAGGCCGCGGGCGTGGGATTCGTCAACGACCACAAGGATTTCCTCGGCGCTGAACTGGACCACGGCCGGGTCGGTCCCAGGGGTGTTGGCGCCGCCGCTGGCCATGATCTTCACAAGGTCCGCGCCGCGCTCGGCACGTTCGGCGACCGCTCGGCGGAGCTCGCCGGTACCGCGGACGGCGCCGCCCATGTTCCAGCAGTGTCCCTGCGGAATCGTGATCGGCGGCCCACTCGCGACCACAGTCGGGAACGAACTGTCGCCAGACCGCCAGTCCACGACGGCAAAGGAACGGTCGCCCAGATCGCGCACCGCGGTGACCCCGCTGGCCAGTTGCGCTTTCAGGGAGTTCTCGATGACGGTGACGAGCTCGGCGTCGCTGAAGTTGGGGATCCGGTCGAGTGCGCCGGGTCCGCTGTCACAACACAGGTGTACGTGCGTGTCGATCAGTCCCGGCAACAGCGTGGCGCCCTCAAAGCGCGTCACCTCGCACGACAGCGCAGTACCGCGGGGCTCGACGCCTGCGATGCGTCCGTCGTCGACGATCACGACGGCACCCTCGCCGGAGCAACGCTCACCGTCGAAGACGGCATCTACCTCGATCGCGAACACGCATCACGGTAACCCCTCGGCACCGCGTCGGTCAGTAGTGTCGCCTTTGCCCCGCGGGGCACTAGAGGGGTAGTCGACGAAAGGATTGCTGGTGACGCTCTACTCGAGTGTGGGTGTGCAGCGGGTGGGGCAGATGTTCGGGGATCTGATGCTGGTCGCCTGGATCGCGTTCTGTACTGCGCTGGGTCTGACCGTCTTCAAGATCACCAACGCGCTGGGATATCCGGGGCGCAAGGCGGCCGAGGCCGGAGACGGTCTGGCGGGGGATCTGCGGAAGCTGTCCGAGCCGGTCGGGAAGGTGCCGGCCGTCGGTGACGAGTTGCGGGGGCCGATCGACGGTGCGGCCGGCGCGGCGGCACGGCTGGCACAGGCCGGGCGGGACCAGGCGCACGCGGTCGAGCAGTTGGCGTATCTCCTGGCCGCCGTGACGATCGGGCTGCCCGTACTGTTCGCGCTGCTGATCTGGCTGCCACGCCGGATCCGGTTCTCCCGGCGGGCGACCGCCGCGCAGAAGTTCATCGACAACGCGGCCGACCTCGACCTGTTCGCGCTCCGGGCGATGGCGAACCAGCCGATGCACCGGCTTGCCAAGATCTCCGACGACCCGGTCGGGGCCTGGCGTCAGGGCGACACCACCGTCATCGCCCAACTCGCCGACCTGGAGTTGCGCAGTACCGGCCTGAAGGCGCCCAAACCGGCGCCTGCCTGAATCAGGGGCGGTCTGGGGAGGACCGTCTACGCTCAGAGGCATGGTGCGGGTGCTCCTGGTTGAGGATGATGACGCGATCCGGACGTCGCTGAGCAAGTCGCTCACGGCCGCCGGCCACGTCGTCACGCCACTGGCCAGTGGAGCCGAAGGGGTTGCGGCGGTGGCTCGCGAGAAGCCCGACGTGATGCTGCTCGATCTCGGCCTGCCCGACCTCGACGGTCGCGACGTGCTCGCCATGGTCCGCGCCGTCAGCGATATCCCGGTCATCGTGGCGACGGCCCGCGACGACGACGCCAGTGTGGTGAAACTGCTCGACGCCGGCGCCGACGACTACGTGATCAAGCCGTTCAGCTCAGCGCAGATCGACGCCAGGATCCGGGCCGTACTCCGTCGTCGTGGTCCCGACCAGCAGGGCGAGTCCGTGCTCAGCCTGGGCGCGCTGGAGATCGACCCGCGCAGCCGCGAGGTCACCGTCGACGGCGATCCGGTCGACCTGACCCGCAAGGAGTTCGACCTGCTGCTCGCGTTGTCGCGGCGCGCGGGAGCCGTCGTCACCAAGCGCGAACTGCTCGCCGAGGTGTGGGGTCTGCCGTGGGGAGGCGGCGACCGGACCGTCGACGTGCACCTGTCCTGGTTGCGCCGCAAGCTCGGCGAGACCGCCGCTGAGCCGCGGTTCCTGCACAGCGTGCGCGGGGTCGGCGTGAAGCTCGCCCCGCCGGAACCAGGCGCCTGACCATGCGCCGCCGGATCCTGCTGCTCTCCGTGGGCATGACGACGCTGGTGGTGCTGGCGTTCGCCGTACCGCTCACCATCCTGCTGCGGAACGCGGCCGAGGACGACTCGCTCGAGGCCGCGAGCTACACCGCCAAGAACGTGGCGTACTACGTCGGCGACAGGAACCACACGGCCGCCGACGTCACGGCGTACATCGAGGGCGTCAAGAGCGACGTCGCGGGCCGGATCTCGGTCCTGATGGCCGACGGTACGACGCTGGGCGACCCGCCTCCCGGTGGCGTCGCGGCGCCGAAGCCGGTTCCGGGTGATCACGGCGACGATGACGGCGACGACCGGAAGGGGCCGCCGAAGATCTCGGACCCGTCGACGCGCACGGTGGCCGGCGGGGTCGCGACGGAGATCGACGTCGACACCCACAACGGGCCGGCGTCGGTCTGCCTGTTCCTCACCTCCGAGCAGTTGTACGACGGACTCCTGCCGCGCATCCTCCTCCTGCTCGCTGGCAGCCTGCTGGTCCTGCTCCTCAGCATCCTCGGCGCCGAACTTGTCTCCCGCCGCCTGGCTCGCCCACTGGAAGAAACCGCCCGTACTGCGGAACGCCTGGCGAAGGGTGACGTCGACGCGAGAGCCCCGACGAGTGGTCCCGCGGAGGTCGCGAAAGTAGGTGCCGCGCTCAACGGTCTGGCGGATCGCATCGACGAGGTGATCGCAGTCGAACGCGAGGCGGTCGCGGATCTCAGCCACCGGCTCCGTACTCCGCTGACGGCACTCCGCCTCCAGGTCGAGGCGCTACCTGACCGGGAACGGGCCGAGGAGCTCAACACCCAGGTGAACAGCCTCGAGCGGACACTGACCGCGGTCATCAGCGCGGCGAGACGGCCTCAGCGCGAGGGCCGGGTGCCGCACTGCGACGCGGTCGACGTGACCCGGCAGCGGGCCGCGTTCTGGGAGCCGCTGTTCGAGGACCAGGGCCGCGAACTCGTCCTGGATCTGCCGACCCCGCCGGCGATGGTGAGGTCGTCGGCGGAGGATCTCGGCGCAGCGCTGGACGCCCTGGTGGAGAACGTGGTCGCCCACACCCCCGACGGGACGTCCGCGCGGATCATCCTGACCAGGCAACCCGTCGGCGGCAGCGACGGCGTACTGATCGCGGTCGCCGACGAAGGGCCCGGCATCCCGCTGGGGGCCGGTGAGCGCGGCCGGAGCGACCGCGGCTCCACCGGACTCGGGCTGGACATCGCCCGCCGCTGCGCCGAAGCGGCCGGCGGCAGGCTCACCATCCACCCCAACCTGCCCACCGGCTCGTCGGTCCACCTGACTCTGGCCGCGCCCTAGATCCAGCTCGTCAGACCGCGATCTCCGACTTGTGCTCGGCCAGCCACTCGGAGAAGGGAAGGCGGTCAGATGGGAAGCGATGGGTCGTCGTGACTCAGCCGGTGGAGGCCATCTCGGGGACGCGTTCCTGCGGAGCGGCCTTGCGCAGGGACCTGCTGACAATCAAGGCACCGACCAGCGAGACACCGAACACCACGCTGAACGCGATCGCTCCGGTGAGCAGCCCGGCCATCAGTCCGCTGGTCGTGACGATCGCACCGAGCGCCGGAGCGCCGATGCCCTGGGAGATGTAGCCGATGAGGTAGCCGCCTGACACCATGCTCGCGCGGTGGTGCGGGGCGGCGTACCTGTTCAGGATGGTCAGCCCGCCGGCGAAGTCGAAGGAGTAGCCGATACCGGCGCAGGCCGAGGCGAGGAAGAAGACCACGATGGAGTGCGTCGTCCCGGTGACGACGAACAACCACACCGCGCCGGCCGAGAACACGGCACCGAGCATCACGGCCGTCCAGCTGTCCAGCCGCTTGGCGAGCAACGCGGTGACCGCGATCGAGATCGCGAACACCGACAGTAGCGCGCCGGTGACCAGGGCGTTGTCCGAGCCCGCGAGCTGGTGAGCGATCTTGGCGCCGAGCGGGAGGACCAGCGAGCCGAGCACGAAAGACGAGGCGAACGCGATCGAGCCGGCCGCGAAGATCCCCCGGCTGCCGCGCGGAATGACGATCGCGCGGACCCGCCAGCTTGATCTGGTCTCGTTCGGCGTGTGCCGCGGCAGTCCCAGGGCGAAGAAGGCGACGACCAGGATCACCAGCGCGAGGACGACGAAGGTCAGCCGGAGCGGGTACGGCGCGTACTGCGACAGTCCACCGCCGACCAGCATCGCGAGTCCGATACCGAACGCGGAGACGGCGGTGCCGATCGCGCCGGCCCGCTTCTCGGCCCCCGGGGCGCTGAACTCGACCATCGCCACACTCGCCGGACTGAGTGACAGGCCGACCCCGAGCCCCATGAAGGCACGGCCTACCAGAAGCCAGGTGACGTCCCGGGCCAGGACGAACAGCAGTACGCCGACGACTTCAGCGGCCAGGCCCAGCAGCATCGCCGCCCGTCGGCCGATGTGGTCGGAAAGGTCACCGAAGACGACGAGAACCGGGATCAGCGCGATCGGGTAGGCGGCGAAGATCCAGGCCACGGTCGTCGAGGTGACGTCCCAGTCGGTCTGGTAGAGCGGATAGATCATCGTCGGGCACGCACTGGTCCACAGCGCCAGCGCGACCACCGCGCCGGCTGTCCAGAAACTGGCGCGCTCACTGAGCGATCGCAAGGGTCCTCCAAGAAGAGGTGCGGCCGGCGCCGCACCAGCTGAGTAGAGTTTTTAAACCTAGCACCAGTTGGATAGAGTTAATCAACTCAGCTCGAAGGACGGACGGCATGCCCAAATCGCTCGGCAAGGACTCGACTTGCTCGATCGCCCGCAGCCTGGAAGTGCTCGGCGACCGCTGGACGCTGCTGATCCTGCGGGAGGCGCTGATCGAGGGATCGACGCGGTTCCAGGAGTTCCGGGAGGCCCTTGGAGTGGCCCCGAACCTCCTCGCCCAGCGGCTGACGTTCCTGATCGAGGAGGGGCTGCTGACGCGTCGTACCTATCAGACGGCGGGAACACGGGCGCGGGACGAGTACGTGCTGACCGAGGCCGGCCGCAGCCTGAATCTCGTGATCGCCGCGCTCAGCGACTGGGGCAGGACGTGCCGGCCGCGTTCCGACGGGACGTCGCCGTCGTTCGCCGTCGAGGACTCCGGAACGCTGGTGCGGCTGGCGTTCGTCACCGAGGACGGCGACCAGGTGGACGCCGAGCAGCTGGTCGCTCGCCGCGCCTCCGACCGCGAACTCGTCGGCCGCTGAGGTAGCCCGGCCCAGCTCCCAGCGCGGTACCGGACTTTGAGCCATGGCTGCACGGCCAAGACAGGACGAGCTGGTGTTCTGGAGCGGCCTGCACTGGGTCGACGCCGGCCGAAGGGAGGCGCAGCGGTTCGAGGTGGCATGAGACCGCCCCCTGGCGTGAACGCATCATGGAGAGGATTCTTGGACTCATCGTCCGCTCGTTTCGTCACCACCCGGCGAAGGATCCGAGGCCAGGCCCACTGATGGCCCGCCGTGCGCGGTCGAGGGGCCGTGGATGACCTCGCGTTCTGGCCGCACCTTCAGGAGACACGATGCCGGACCGGACGGATCTGCTGGTCGTCGGCGCGGGGCCTTATGCGTACTCTGCGGCCGCCTTTGCCCGTGACAACGGCATCGAGACCAGGACCGTCGGCCACCCGATGGATTTCTGGCGGAGACAGATGCCGGGTGACATGTTCCTGCGTTCAGGCTCCGACTGGCATCTCGACGGAAGCGGCGAGCACACGTTCGAGGCATTCTTCGAGGATCGGGGAATGCGACCCGAAGACTTAGACCCGATCCCGATCTCGGTCTTCCTCGACTACACGGAGTGGTTCCGCGAGTGCAAGCGGCTCGACCTCGACGAGCGCCTCGTGACCGGCCTGACCACGTCGACCGCAGGCTTCGTGGCAACGATGGACGACGGTGCGAAGATCACCGCGGACAAGGTACTCGCCGCACCCGGCGTCGGCTATTTCCTCAACCTGCCGGAGTGGTACGCCGATGTCCCCCCGGCTCACCGCTCGCATACGTGTGAACTGGTCTCGTTCGATTCGTTCGCCGGTGCCCGGGTCGTGATCATCGGCGGCCGGCAAAGCGCCTACGAATGGGCGGCGTTGCTTTGTGACCACGACGCCGAGCATGTGGACGTGGTGCATCGCCACAGCACGCCGAGGTTCGCCAAGGTGAGCTGGGGCTTCGTCGACCAGTACGTGGACCAGACGCTGACACACCGGGGATGGTGGCGAGGACTCTCGGTCGAGCGGCAGCGAGCAATCGCCGCCGAGTTCTGGCAGGTCGGGCGTCTCACCTTGGAACCCTGGCTTGTGCCGCGGATCCCTGACGCCGTTGTGACCAGTCATCCTGGGTGTGCGGTGGTCGACACGGCCGTCAGCGAACACGACCTGACGCTGAGTCTCTCCGATGGCTCGGCGCTGACAGCCGATCATGTGGTCTTCGCCTCCGGTTACCGGGCTGATCTTGCTCGCGTGCCTTACTTGGGCGGTGTTGTGCATCGGGTCTCGATAACCGAAGGGTTCCCCGCCCTGACCGAGGGCCTCGAAACGTCCCTGGCCGGGCTCTACCTGACAGGGTTCGCGTCGACCCGCGACTTCGGCCCCTTCTACGGGTTCACCAAGGGGTGCCCGTCGGCCGCACGCATCGCCATCGCCGACATGATGCGATGACCGAGCCCGGATTGTCGATGGCCTCTCGGCACCTCCTCGTGGAACGCACTCATCTGCCGCCGAAGGAGATCGCACCGGGCCATGAGCTGCATGGCCTCGCCCCGAGCGCCGTGGCGAAGTGCGAAGGATGTGACGACGTGGTGTTCCGGGCGTCGGACGACACGTTCGCGATAGTCCATCTGGCCTGGACACTGAAGCCTGAAACTCCACTATGGCCTCGTACGACACGGCTTGGCGGCTTTATCGTCGTCGAGGCCGCGATGGACCAGCAAGCGCATTGATCGCTCATAGCCGCGATCCGCGCGGTGATGCCGATGAGCGTGCACACCGCCTTCAGGTTTCCGCACGGTCCTCCAGCAACTTGCCGCGACGTCGATCACATACACTCACTCGCTCGCCCAGGAATGGCCGCGATGATCCTGAAGCCGCCGAGTGCTTCTCGTCCCAAGGACACCGATGTCACATGCCTTCAGGGCGTGGCCGTTTCGTACTGCGGGCGGCCGGTGGTGCGGTAGGTCTGGATCGTTAGTCCCTTCGGGGTGGACTGCAGGTCGACGAGCTCGAGTCCTGTGTCCGGTCCGGTGGCGGGGAACAGCCGCGTGCCCTGACCGACGATCACGGGATAGGTGAGCAGGACGATCTCGTCGACCAGCCGGTGGTCGAGCAGCCAGCGGATCAGGGTGCCGCTGCCCCACACCTGCACCTCACCGCCCGGCACAGCTCTCAGCTCGCCGACAGCGGCCGCGACGTCACCGGAGAGGACGGTCGTGCCCGCCCATTGCGGGTCGGTGAGCGTGGTCGACACGACGTACTTGGGCCGCGTGTTCAACGCCTCTCCGACGGGGTTCCCCGGATCCATGCCTGCTCCCCACGAGCCGGCGAAGATCTCATAGGTCCGCCGGCCGAACAGGAACGCGTCGGCGCGCTGGAAAGCCTGGCCGATGAACCTCGAGGCCTCGTCGTCGAGCAGCGGCGGGCCCCATCCGAAGCGCTCGAATCCGACGCTGCCGTCCTCGTCCGGCGCGCCGGGTCCGCTCCGGGTCCCTGCATCAATCCGTCGATGTCCCTGCGTCACTCCGTCGAGGGAGACGTTCGTGATGGTCGTCAATTTCATGATCGCGGTTCCCTCTCGTTGATGGCGCCCCGCTAGGACGGCCCCTCACCGGTGCTACGAACACCTCAGCCCCGATCCGACGCCGCCTCCCGGACTTCTTTCAAGAACCTTCTCGTACGCCGGTTGTGAGCGATCCGGCACCGCGACCGTTCCGGGGCGACTGCGCCCCATTTCCTCATGCGCGCCCAGCGGGGACGAACTCTGCGACCAGACCGATCGCCAAGCCCCTGACTCGTCGTCCGCACATCCCGCCGAGAGTGAAGTGCGAACATGGCCGATGTGAGGACGCTGGGAAGGGCTTGACGACCGTTAGTGTGGCGGCTGCCTGGGGCGGGTTGGGCTGCCTTATGACCTCTAGGCACACGCCTCTGCCGCGAACTGCGAGTACGGCTGCACCCTGTCCTCGTCCCGCTTATCGGCTTCAACGTACGTTTGGGTGAGGACCTGCCCGGGCTTCAGTTTGGACAGACGCTCGAGCGTGAACTCAACGTGCCCCGTGAACCAGGTGTTGTCGCGGGTCCAGCCGTATGCGACGTAGCGAGTACCGGGCTGCAATGCCTCTACCGGGCCAACCCGGAGCCACGACGCAGACGGCTCGGCAGTGTTCAAGCTGGCATGCATCGCGATGGCAGGCGTAACCGGCGAAACCGCGTCCCAGTCCGCAACTGAAACCGAGGAGTCGCCGCCCTTTGGGTCGGCCGCTATTCGATCACGGAAGATCGTTGCCCCATCGATGTGGTCGTTGCAGAGCGCGAATACGACAACCGGGCGACCCTGCCCATCGACGCTGATACCAGTTGCCCCCGCGCCCGCGACAGTCTCACACCCGGTAAGCGTGGCCACCGAGCCCAAGGCGAGGAGCCCGCACGCAAGGCTCACCCGCCAGAAAGGCCGACATGGCCGTTCCGCGCCAGAAGTGATCACGTGGCAAAACCTCGCATACGCGGACTGGCTCCGGTCACGCCGTGGCCGAAACGCAACATCCGCACATGCCGCTGTTGGGACGGAGGCGTCCGACGAGGCCGGGAGTACTGCGGCGAACGTCGTCCAGGTGTGTTAGGCAGATACCAGTTCGGGGCCGACCAGAGGAATGACGACTGCACACCTTGCCGTCGAGAACGACGACCTGCCGAGGCTGCGGGAGCTGCGCCCGGCCAGCACACTAGGCCTGTAGATATGAAGAGTCTCTGTCGTACTAATCTGCGGATCATGGCCTTGCAACCGGATGAGTTCTATGACCACGCGGTCGCCGCTGCGGATAGCGCGCGCCGGCTCCCGCTGGCACGTATGACGGGGTGGGAGATCAGTCCGTTCGAGCCGGACGGGCTGCGCGTCGCGCCGCTGCGCCCGCCGGTTCTGCCCGAGCCAGCGCGGCACGGCGAGGACCCATCGGACTGCAACGACTGTCGTAGCCGGGACGAAGGAATCTGGTTCGACGACCACTGGCGGCTGGCCCAGATCACGGGAGTCGGCGTGCCGCTGGTGCTCATGCTATTTCCGCGCGATCACTACGACATGGCGGACCTGCCCGATGAGCTGGCCGCCGAGCTGGGACTGTTAAACACACACCTCGTCCGCCACATGCAGGCACTGCCGCACGTCTCGCGGGCCCACGTGTACCGCATCGGGGACGGTGCTGCACACCTGCACATCTGGTTCTTCGCCCGGCCCGAGGGACAGGCCCAGCTGTACGGGTCGTGGCTGGTCGTCTGGGACGACCTCTTGCCGGAGTACCCGGCGGACGTGGCGGAGGCAGACGCTGCGATCGTCGCGGACGCGTTGGTCGCCTCCTACGGAGGCCGCCGGTCGGCCACCAGCGAACCGCCAGCCGATCCTGGGCGACTGGATCAAACGGCGATGACCCACGAGCCGAGGTGATCGCGGCCGACAACGTCGGTGTCCTGCACCCAGCGCCGCCGGGTGTCGTGGGCCCGCTCCCCTGCGTGGGACCTGCGGTGGGGCACGTTCGCGTACCCGTGGCAGCAGTCGCTGACCGTCTGGGGCGACGAGCTGGTGCGCACCCTCGGGGCGGAACTGTTGACCTGGCTACGGCGCCACGCTCAGAGCCCGTAAACGCACGCATCTGCCGCATTCCGCGCGCTCATGCCGAGAAGAAGTGCGTTGAACACGTTCGGTCCTGCCCCCTCCGCCGACAACATCGCCGCCGTCACCTTTCGGGCCAGGTGGCCATTAGGTCGCACCGCCGGTACGAGCCGTAGTGCCGAAACGTCGATGGTCATGTCGAAAGATGAACCCCAGTACGGCAGCCGCCGTTTTGAGATGCCACTTGCCCATCCGTCAGACGGACAGGACGCCGGGAATACACTGCCCTCTCATGTCATCTGAGCAGATCACCGTCGGCCCGGTCGAACTCAGCTACACCCTCACCGAGGACGACTGGCTCGACGGCTTCGTCGCCCACCGGCGCCGCGTCCGGCGTCCCTGGCTGGTCCCGCTACTGATCGTCGCCGCGCTCCTCGGGCTCCTCCTCGGGCTCGTCTTTTCTGACGGCTCCCGGGCCATGTCGGCGAGTGACGTCGCAGCCCTCGCCGCGGTGGCGCTCGTCGCCATCGGGCTCAGCCGGCTGCTGTTCCCGCTCCTCGTCGCCGCCCGCTGGATGTATCGCTGGCAGGTACGCCTGCTCATGCGCGGGAATCCCTGGCTGTCCGAGCCCATCCGAGCCACCGTGGATGACACGGGGTTACGTCTCACCAGCGCAAGCCGGAGCGAAACAGCCGCGTGGTCTCTATACCTGCGGTATGTCGAGACGGACCGGTCGTTCATTCTGCGCGCGTCTGAGCGGCTCGGTGCGGCGGTACTCGTGCTGCCCAAGCGCGGGCTGGTTACGGGCGACCCCGCGCCGCTGCGGGCATTGCTCGAAACCCACTGCCACCGGCGCGCTTGATTAACGACCCAGAACGTCGACTTCCGTCGCCTCGGCTTTCTAGCCTGGCTCAAACAGTAGGTTGATGATCAGGTCATCGCAGGTCGGGCCACCTGGGCCAGCGCTGGCATGGAGGGTGACCGCGGTATCGCCCAACCGCCATCAGCGCTGATACCGACCCCCTGTTCAAGGTCACGTGTCGGTCGCATCCACAGCTTCAGAACACCAGCAGGCAGCGGAGTCATCAGATGAGACATGTGCACGAGCCGGCCGTCGAGTTCGATCGGCTCATCCTGCGCCTCGATGAATCGACTGCCCAGATCACTCACGACCGTAAGCATCCCGCGGTGACGCGCTGACCCGGATCGGCGACGTCCACTCAGTAGGCGCTGTCCGCGCGGTCATGCCGGTGTCCGGCACCGTCAGGCCCGGAAGGTCTGGCCGTTCGGGAGGCCATGCTGGATCTGTCCGAGCGACCAAGCGTCGTCGGTGTAGTCGTCGAATGCGTATCCGCCCTCGGTCAGGAGACGCTCAACAAGGTCCCGCATCTCACCTTGGTAGTCCTCGGGACCGGATACACGAACCTCGACCCAGACACCCGCGAGTTCATCCCGCACCTGCCACAGGGCGTGCACCTGGCACGCGGACAACGAGCCCTCGTCCTTCAACGCGTGGACTAGGTCTTGCACAGATTCGTAGCGGGTCAATCGACCTCAAGCCGTCGATCGGCAATCCCGAACCATTCCGACCCCGCACGTTCACCCACGTTATCGAGCAGGGACGTCAGCCGATGCACGTCCATGCCCGGTAACACCTGCACCGACCTCATGGCCGATAGTGTCTCAGCCGATCAGGCATCCGCAGCCGCGATGGGCGCCGCCGATTGTCGTTATCGTGGCGCCCACTGCGGCAGTTGGGGGCTGCACTGTTGGACCATCGTGTCGCTCGATGATCAGAGGTTGCGAGTCGATCTGCCGCCGGGAGTCAGTGGTGGTTGATCTGGGCGGTGATCGTGGTGTCTTTGATCGCGGTGTCGTTCGCGAGCAGGAACGCCTTGCTGAGCACCAGGCTGAGAACGGGGTCGTCGTCGAAGGGGAGGAACAGCTTGTTGGCCTGGCTGTCGCGGGCGGTAACAATGCAGAGGTACTGGTCGTTCGGTGACATGAGGATGTTGCCGCTTCCTAGATGGATGCGGTACGTGCGGAGGTTGCCGCGCACCCTGAGGTATCGGTCCTCGAGTTCACACCGGTCGGCGATGGCCAGACGCGGTACGAGTTGTTCGAGGACGTCGCGGCGGATCTCGCCTGCAGCGGACAGTTCGCCGAAGCTGTAGGTATGCCAGTACGTCTCGAAGCGGCGCTCTGCACCGCGGTCGAGCCACTCCGGATCGGCACCGATTGATGTCACCCCGACGAACAAGTCGACGTCACGCATCGCTTCGGTGAGGACGAGTGGTGGCACATCGGCGAGTTCGATCGAGTCATCGCCTTGGATATCGACGAACCGCACCTGATCGCTCGTGCAGTACGGGTAGAGATCGCTAGTGGTCGGTTGGTGATCGAGGATCGGATCGAAGAAGAACTCGGCACGGATCCCGACCGTGTCGTAGGTTCGCCGTGCGACGCCGTGGTCGATGCCGTCGTCCCACCACGCGACTGCAACCGGCGTCCACCCACGCCCTTTCATCAAGGCGCGAGCCTGGACCTGCCCGAAGATGTGACCGGCGAAGCGGTTCGAGTACACACGGCTCCGCTCCTCGGCAGGCGTCAGCACGTAAAGCTCGCGGAATGCCTGCTTGAGTGGCTGAACGATCTGCTGCTCGAGCAGATAGCGTCGCCAGGCGCGAACCTCGTCAGCGGTCGCGTGGATCGGGTGCCAAAGCCGCACCTCCGCATCGGCCGGAATCGCGACCTGCTGACCCGAACTCGTGACCGCGGTCGCGGTATCGCGCGGGATTCCGACGACGCTCTGTCCTTGCTGTGTGCTGAAGGCCCATACCAGGGTGCGTGTCAGGCAGCCGGTGATCGGATGGTCCAGGTACCAAGTACGCCAGTCGTCGAGCGGCCAGCGGCGGTCGAGGGCCATCAGGCTATCCAGTCGCAGGCGCTCGCCGGCGATCGTCTTGCGGATCGCCTTGAGGTCACCGCGGATCGCAGCAAGCGTTTCGACATCAGCCTGCTTCACGTCCGCCGGGACCGACTTCCGTGGCGTCTGGTTCTCATCAACGTAGACAAGTGATGCCGTTCGTCCGTCCACGACGATCAAGGCGGATCCCCGCGACAGCGATACGCGGCGTTCGCCGTCGTTGTCGAGGTCATGTGTTTCGACGGCGCGTTCCAGGAGTTGCTCGCGTGTCATCCCTTGCGCGGAAGCCAGCGCGTCGATGGCCTTACGGACTTGTTTCAGCAGCGTCCCGTGCCGAACGGAACGCTCGAGCGCGAGCAACTCGGTGATCGACGACGGGGCGCCGATCTCGGCCATCGCCTGCGCTGATGCGTTGGCGAGTCGAAGGCTTCGTGGACTGCCGAACTGACCTCCGATCACGGTCACACTCTTGACGGCAAGTCGCTGTAGCTGCGGCAAGAGCGCCGGGTCACCCAGATGCCCTGCGATCGTGACAACTCCACACAGGAAGGACTCGTTGCCTGCGGTGGCGTATCGCGTCGCGGTGTAGACCCGATTGCTGTAGGTGTGCTCCGTGTTGGTCTCGGCCGCGTCGAGGGCAGCATCGAGGAGCGCACTGACCAGAGCCGCGGGCCAGGACAACAGTCCGCGTATGCGCGCAACCTCGGCGAGCCATTTCTTCGAAGGCCGGCCGCTGGTGGGAAACGCCGCAAGGAGATCGAGCGCCGTCGCGCGCGCGCCGATCGATTCGTCAGCCGTCTCGAACGCGGCTCGCAGCCGAGGGCCGATGTCATCACCCTCGTCGATCAAGTCGACGCGGATCCCATCGCTAGGGCCTACGAGCTTCCGCAGCCTGGTCGCGGTGGCTGCGCCTTCAACCTCCTCGGCTGCACGCCCGAGCAGTGGTTTCAGCCGTTCCTTCTCCGCGCCGGGCAGCGCAGCGTATGCGTGTTCGATTTGGCGGCTCATCAAGCGGAGGCACTCGCTACTCCACAACGACTCCGGCATCTCGAGCTGCACAAGCCGCGGGGTCAGCAGCCGCTCGATGTGCTCCGCCGACAGCTCCACGCGCTTCCGCGCGATCACCGACAGCAGCTGGACGCTGCTATAACTATCTACTCGGTCAGAGACGCTCAGAATGCACTCCCGCCTAAGCGCTTCCGAGCCTTGCAGGATCGCTTGAACCTGCGGCAGCGCCCGAGCGTCCGGCTTGGTCGTCCAAGACCGACCGTGAAGGGCCTGCAGCGCAGCCGCCACCATCGTGGCGGCCCCACCATCGCTCCGGTCAGACACACCATCGCTTGCCCGCGCCACGCTCAGCCACCGACCAGCTGAACAAGGCGGACGAATCGGATGTCAGAGTCCGCAGTCAACTCGAGTTCCTCGTCAAGCTCGGTCACCTGCCGGTCGTCGACAAGCACGAAGAACCCGTTGCGCTCGAATGCCTCGATCGCCCGATCAGCCTGCCGCTCCCAATCGAGCCGCCGCTGCTTCGGCAACCGGAACCCCTCTTCAGTCGCCAATCCTCCCTCGGGCATCACCAAACCCGTGAACACCGGCTGCGGAGCAGCGTTGAAGCGCGCCACCTCCTCCCGAACACGTGTCCGCACAAGATCTCGAAGCGTGATCCTGCTCGAAACACCCTCCAGCATCGTCGTCGCACCGACCCGGCCAGCGCCCGACACATCGATGATCTTCACAGTGATCGACACCGACGCAGCATAAACAGCCATCCGGTCATTCAGACCCCGGCGCGGCGACCACAACGACGGTACGGCGACCAATCGATCCTCGGCCACCGCGACATCAGGAGCCTGCTTGCTGTCGACCCAGGCAGCTCCACTTCCCCATGTGTCGCACACGTACTGATCAACACCCTCAACACGACAGTGCGCGACGCGCCTAGAGACCCCGACGAAAGGCGAAGCATCGCGCCACCGTCGAGGTCATCGTGGGCGGCGTCATTGGCCCCATCGACCGGCCCGAAGTGGTGATCGCTGGCCGCTTTCTCGGCGACGACATGGTGATCGTCGGCCGCACCGTATCGCTCAAGCCGACCTAGTCAGCCGAGCTCGGCGCGACGCTGCGGCGCGGCCGGCCTGATCACCCATGCCCGACGAGATCACGTCGCAGCACTGGGGCGGGAAGGACTCGAAGAGGCCGCTGACCAAGGTCGAGCCGCTGGTTGTCGTCGAGGTGGCCGCCGACGCTGCGGTGCAGGCAGGCCACTGGCGGCACGGGATGCGCTATATCCGGCCGCCTTGGATCTTGAGCCGGACGACATTCCTGAGGTCAGCGGTTGATCACTCCAGTTGGCGTCGAAGGGCTACGCCGCTCAGTTGGGGCGAAAGGCCCCATGATTGCGGCCGGAAGGCCGTCGTCGTGTTGGTCGGCCGAAGGTAGTTTCTAGGCAAGGACGGTGAACGATGGCCAACGGTGGGAAGCAACCCCAACCACGGTGTCCGATCCGGCTCGGAGAACCCTGCTCACTCTGTGTGCCAGGTGCGACCGGGCCACAGGACTGCTCACTCGTCTACCTGGTGATGTCCGATCCCGCCTTGCGTGACGAACTGCGCCTGCTGCGCGCCGCTCGGTCGTCGAGCAGACTTCCGTAATGTCCGGATCGCCGCTGACACGGTCCGCGCGAAGAGCAAGTAACGACCGGCCTGCGTTCGCGATCAGATCTGCTGGATGCTGAACGTCGCCCAGCTCCATCTCAGCTTCGCCGACGTGATCGTCGTCGTGCCGAGGGGCGATGGTTGGACGTGTGTGGTCGTGGGGGTCATGCTGACTGCGTGGATCTGGCCGAGTTCTACGCCCGCGTCGACCGCTTGATCGCCGCATTGCACGCTGCGGGGCATGATGCTGCGGCGGTAGACGTCGAAACAGCCTTGAGGGGCGGTGCAACCTCGGGCGAGATTCTCGGGCGGCTCAGCCTGGCGTTACCGGTCGCGACAGAGTCGGCGCCGGACCTCGCGCATGAGATCGAAGAGCTCACAGTGTGGGCCAAGCACGCGATCCGCTGAGTCGCCGGGTTGGCGTCGCTCACTGCCCAGCCTCGGCGTGGTTGTCGCAGTACCAGACACCGTCGTGCTGGTTCCAGCCGTTGTGGCGAGCCACGCAGCCACCGGTTGGGGAGGGGAGAAGGTTCGGCGACGGCCAGGTCGTCACCGAGCATCACGGTGGTGTCGAACAACCCACACATGACGATCCGTCCCGGTGCGGCTGGCAACGTTCGCAGTGCCGCCACTCGATGATTCGCCCGGGATCGTCGGGGTCGGGGGTCAGCCAGATCGTGGCGAGACCGTCAAGGTGCCGCTCGAGCTCGCTAGAGTCGGTCGGCCGGTCGTGGCAGGTCGGACATGCCGGTCCGCGCCCCGGCCGGTACGGGCTGACTCGCCGGCCGACCCGGCTGCGGTGCCGCGATGATCGCGGCAGCGGCAGAGAGTGAGAAATGTTGAGCGTCGGTGACATGCTCGGCTAGGGATAAGCCCAGGCCATGAGCGTTCTTGCGCGCTGATCGCAGGGAATGAAGGGTCTGGGCTCAGAAAGCGGTGGTTCGGGGTTCGAGTCCCTCACCGGCTCTCTGACCTGGGCAGATGCCCTGCGGGGCATGCTCCTCAGGGTCAACTGACCGCTCGGCATCCTGATCACTCGACCGCGGGGCCCTCCGTCGGCCGCCGATCCTGGTCATGAATGCCCTCCAGCGCCTCGTCCACGAAGCTTGCTGCCTCCGGGTTTGAGCCCGCCGAGCGACGTACTCGTCGACCCTCGTCGAGATCCTGGAGAGCCCCGGTTGATCCGCAATCTTCCACGGCGTCTGCCCAGAGTCGTTGAGAATCGTCGCCTACGTCCTCCGGAGGACGTAGGCGGTGACCCATGCCAGATCGTCCGCCGGGACCGCATGCCGGCCAGCTCGGTCAGTTCGCAGGCGGGACGCCTTCCGGCCGGACTAGGTTCCAGCAGGGACGCTCGGTCGCGCTCGTTCAACCTGTGTACGTCGGCCAGCCTCAGCTCGAACGCTTTCGGGACCTGATTGCTCCGACCGGGCCGGAGCCGATGGCCGGGCGCGCGTAGGTCGCTCAATGCATGTAGAGGCCGCCGTCGACGTTGAGGGTGTGGCCGGAGATGTAGCCGGATTGTTCGGATAGTAGGAACGCGATTGCGGACGCGACGTCGTGCGGCTGCCCGACGCGATTGACCAGGAGGTCGTCGACCAGGGCCGCCCGGCGTTCGGGAGTCAGCGGTCCGCCCATGATGTCGGTGTCGATCGGACCGGGGGCCACCGCGTTGACCGTGATCCCGTGCGGACCGAGTTCTCGTGCGAGAGCACGGGTCAGTCCGATCACGCCCGCTTTCGCAACGGAATAAGGGGTTTTGCTGTAGGTGCCGCCGCCCAGCTGAGCCGAGGTCGAGGAGACACTGACGATCCGGCCGTAGCCGTACCGCACCATGCTTTCGGCGACCCGCCGGGTGACGTAGTGCACGCCGTTCAGGTTGATGTTGATCACCCGGTGCCACTCGTCTGCAGTCAGCTCGAGGTAGGGGATCGGTGAGCTGACCCCGGCGATGTTGGCCAGCGCTGCCAGCGGCGGCAGCGCGGCCTCGAGCTCGTCGATCGCCGTACGAACCTGATCTTCCTTCGACACATCGGCCACGGCGACGGAGGTCTTGACGTTGTACTTCTCGGTGATCTCTGCGGCGAGCGCGTGGCCGCCGTGCTCGTCGATGTCGAGGATGCCGATGCTCCACCCCCGCTCGGCGAGGAGCATCGCCGTCGCCCGTCCGATGCCGCGCGGCGATGCCGCACCTGTCACGACCGCACTGCGTTCCACCTGATGATCTACCACCTCAACGCCCCCTCAGTCCGTATTCGCGACAATTCGCAGTGATCATTTCGCGCCCGCGTAGTCCTGTCCCGGCTTCCAGTCGCTGAAGACGTAGTCGTCCTCCGAAACCTTGGCTCCGGACGCTTTCGCCTTCTGGAGCGCCTGCGCCCGATCAGCAGCCGTGGCGTCGCTCAACTTCTTCAGCTCGGCCTTGAGGTCCTTGATCGATCCACTCAGGTAGCCCTGGACGATGTTGCCGACGTGTGGCGTGACCGGCTTGCGGAGCGCATCCACGCTTGCCTGTGCGGGGTTCTTCACGATCGCCTGCGGCATCAGGAACACGTTCGCCTTGCAGAAGTCGACTGCCTTCTTGTACGCGTCGATCGCTTTCGACGACGCGACCAGATCAAGATTGAGCGGCGGTTGATCCATCGCCTCGATCATCCCGTTCTGGTAGTCGTCGGACATGAAGGACGCGATCAGCTTCCCGGCCGCATCAGGATTCTTGCTGTCGGCGGAGACGAAGTACGCCGCACTCGGCCGCCCGCGGTAACACCAGGCATTCGTACCGGCCGTCGGCACCAGAACCTGCCCGGAGGCGATCTTGTCGACGATCGGCGGCGCCAGCGCCTTTGATCCGCCGGCACACCAGATGCCGTCGATGAATGCCGCAACCGCACCGGACGCGTACCGGGTCCGGGCGTCGACGACGCCGAAGTTGTTCGAGCCGGGCATGATCAACTTGTCGTCGTTCAGCTCCTTGAGATATTCGATCACCGTGACGTAGGCGTCGTGGTGATAGGCGTACTCGCCGGTGGTGAACTGCAGACCCTGATAGCCGGGGAAGCCGGCAGTCTGTGCCATGTCGTCGACCTGATCCCGAATTCGCCCGCCGTCGGCACCGATCGCCAGGGTCAGCGGCTGGAGCCCCGCCGACTTCAGCTTGTTCAGGGCGTCCTTGAAGGCCGCGTAGTCCGAGGGCACGTTGTCCGGATCGAGCCCGGCCTTCTTGAAATGATCTTTGTTCACCCACACCAGCGTCGAGCTCTGCTGGAGGCTGAACATCGGGAAGCCGTAGAGCTTGCCGTCCAGCTGGGTGATGCCCTCGGTGAACGCGTCCTTGGGGAGCTTGGACTTGACGTCCGCGGGCAGCGTCACTTCGTGCACCCATTTGCCACTGACCAGGGCCGGCAACGGCAACCCGACCACGTTGGAGTAGACGTCAGGCATCTTGTTGGCCTGATGCGCCAACTGTAGCGCCTGGGTTGCTTTGGACGCGTCGTAGTAGGTGTGGGCGACGTTGGTCTTCATCGCGGACGACTGGGTCTTTGCCCAGTCGTTGTTGAGATGTTTGAACGAACTGAAGTGGTCCCACCAGTCCAGCGACTCCGTGGCACCACCGCCACCCGCGCTGCCGACGTTGTCGCTCGAGCTGCTGCAGCCGGTCGCGACGCCGGCGACAGCAAGTACCGATGCACCGAGGAAACCGCGACGTGTCAATCCGGTCATGATCGTTTCCATTCCTTCGGGTGTTGATCAATTCGTAGCTCTGGGGGTCCTTCGACAAGCTCAGGACCTTCTGAGGTCAGGCCTTGACTGCTCCTGAGATTCCCTCGACGAAGGAGCGCTGCAGGAAGATGAAGAGCACCACCACCGGGACGATCGAGATCACGCCGGCGGCGGCCATTCCAGACCAGTCGGTAGCGGTTTCTCCGACGAACGCCTGCATGCCGACGCTCACCGTCCGCAGATCGGGCCGGCTGAAGGTGAACACCAAAGGCAGGAAGAAGGCGTTCCACGTGGTGATGAAGGTGAGGACGGCGACGGTCGCCGTGACCGGCATCGCCAGCGGCAGCATGACCGAGAAGAACGTCCGGAAGAAGCCGGCGCCGTCGACGACCGCGGCTTCTTCCAACTCCCGGGGTATCTGCCGGAAATAGCCGTAGTAGATCAGGATCGCCGACACGTACGCCCCACCGCTGAGCGCCAGGATCATTCCGCCCAGTGAGTCGATCAGGTGCAGCTGCATCGAGATCTTGACCACCGGGATGATCGTGTAGCCGGTGGGTACGAAGAGCGTCGCGACCAGCACCCCGAGGAAGATCTTCGATCCGTGGAATCGGTAGCGGGCAAGGACATAGCCGGCGGTCGCGCAGCGGATGGTGACGATCACGACGGTGAAGACAGTGACTACGACGGTGTTGATCAGATACCGGCCGAAATGCGCATCGTTCCACGCCCGCGCGTAGTTGTCCCAGACGAACTTGTCCGGCCACAGCTTCAGTCCGCCGCTGAACATCTCCATGTTGTCCTTCAGCGACGCGGACAACATCCACAGGAACGGGAAGATCCAGATCACCGCGATACCCACCAGGAAGGTCGCGGCGAGCCACCAGGGCAGTCGACGCAGCACACGCCGTTGCCTGCTTGTGCGGTCGGTCCGGGGCACAGCCTGCTGTGCGGTCATCGCTGTTGTCCTCTCAGCCGACGGCCGGCGTACACGCCCCACAACTGGACGGCGCCGACGACCGCTACCAGCAGCCCGAAGATCACTGCGGCCGCGGACGCATGCCCGAGCTGCGGGATCGAGGCGCCGAACGCCCACCGGTAGATGTAGATCTCGACGATCTCGGTGTGGAAGTACGGCCCACCCGCGGTCAGCGTGTACATCAGATCGAAGTTGTGGAACGTCTCCTCGATCGTCAGCACGGTGATGATGATCAAGAACGGCTTGAGCATCGGCAGCGTGATGTGCCGGAAGAGCTGCCAGGTGCCGGCCCCGTCGATCCGGGCCGCCTCGTACAACTCGTACGGGATCGTCTGCAACGCCGCGAGCCAGTAGATCATCGTGACGCCGAAGAACTTCCAGATGTACAGCACGGCTGCCGTCGGCAGCGCCAGGTGTTGACCACCCAGGAAGTCCACGCCGCTGCCGCCGAGCTTGATCAGCAAGGAGTTGATCGGCCCGGTGGCCGGATCCAGGATGAAGCGCATCACCACGCCGATGATCGCCGTTGTGGTCACCACCGGGATGAAGAACGCCGACCGCAGGACGCCGATCAGTGGCAGCTTCGGAGAGTTGAGGACCATCGCCATCAGCAGCGTGAGCAGCACCCGCGCCGGCACCACCAGCACCATGAAGAGCAACGTGACCTTGAACGAGTTCCAGAACAGCGGATCGGCGAAGACTTCGCGGTAGTTGCTCAGTCCGACGAACCGTTGGCTGGCGTCGAAACCGTTCCACTCGACCAGCGAGTACCAATAGCTCGCGATGATCGGATAGATGGTGTAAATGCCGTAGAGCACCACGGTCGGCAGCAAGAAGATCCAGATCCAGGTGGTCTTCTGCCAGCCGTGACGCGGTAGTTGGGGGTTGTCGACGGCTGTGCCGGCCCGCGACCGGCGGCTCTGCCGCCTGGTGAGTTGCACAGATCTGATCGTCATTGGTCGCATCCGTTCGTGATCATCCGGCTACCTGATCTGGCTGATCGCGAACGTGCGGGGATCGCTGCCGAGCCGGTTGCCGTTCTCCATCGCCGTGATCGAGGCGATCTCGTCGTCGGTCAGCTCGAAGCCGCCAAGATCGAAGTTGGCGCGAATCCGCTCGGGATCGACCGACTTCGGGATGACGATGTTCCCGCGCTGCAGATGCCAACGCAGCACCACCTGTGCCGGTGTCACGTGGTGATCGCCCGCGATCGACGCCAGTACAGGATGATCGAGATCGCCACCCTGGCCGAGCGGCGAGTACGCCTCGACCGCGATCGACCGCTCGCGGCACAGCTCGGTCAGTTCGCGCTGTTGATACGTGGGGTGCAGCTCGATCTGGTTGACCGCCGGCACGACCTCGGCCTCCTTGGCCAATCGGTCCAGGTGTTCAGAAAGGAAGTTGGACACCCCGATCGCCCGCACCCGCCCGTCGGTGTGGATCCGCTCCAGCGCACGCCAGCTGTCGACATACAGGTCGGCAGCCGGATTGGGCCAGTGCACGAGATACAGGTCGGCGTAATCCAGCCCGAGGCGCTGCAGCGTTTCGTCGTACGCCCTCAGCGCCGACTCGTAGCCGTGATCGCCGTTGCGCAGCTTGGTGGTGACGAACAGTTCCTCGCGGGGAAGCCCGCACGCCCGCACGGCCGCGCCCACACCGGCCTCGTTGTTGTACGCCGCCGCGGTGTCGACGTGCCGATAGCCGAGCTCGATTGCCTGCTCGACCGCGGGTTGGGTGTCGCTCGGCGGGACCTGGAAGACGCCGAAGCCACGCTGGGGAATCCGTACGCCGTTGTTCAGCGTGATCGCGTTCTGGTCCATCGTCTCCCTCTCGTCCTCAGGATCGTCCGGGTCAGCTGCTCGGCACCAAGACCAACAACGATGCCGACGGCAAGGGCAGTGAGACCTCCAGCGAAACCTCGCCGTCCACCGTGAGGATGCGTTCGGCCTCGAACTCCTCGAGACCCTGACGGCCGGTGATCGTGGCCAGCTGTTCGGCGGTCGGGTCCTGGGGTGAGCCGAGCTGTTGCCAGACGGTGAAGGAATTGCTGTGGTCGGCGTCGATCCGCAGATGCCGCAACCGGTAGGACCCGGCCGGCAGGTTGCGGACGGTCACGGTCACCGGCGTCCGGTCCTCGCTGGTCTGGTACTGATCATCGATGTGCCGCCAGACCAGCACGGCGACGCTCCCGTCCTCCGAACGCGAGGCGAGGGCGTCGACTTCCTCGGGCATGCTGCTGCCGTCGGTGTGGTCGAGTTCGCCGACCTGCCAGGCCGCGTTCGAGGTCGTGCGCAGCCGATCCGGACCGAGCAGGGACAGCATTCGATAGGCGTTGAGGAACGGCTTTTCGACGCCACCTGCGGTGAGGAAGGACCGGGTGCCTTCGAAGTAGCGTTCGGCCTCGAAGTAGAAGCTCCAGGAGGTGGCGTAGGCGACCTGGGCCGGCTCGGTGGCGTTCAGGTCCAAGATCTTCTTCATCAGCTTCGCCTGGAAGACCGGGTAGTACTCGGTGTTCTGGAAGCTGTAGTTGCGGTTGTCGTAGCGTCCGAAGTGCGCCGGCACCGCTGCGTCGCACTCGTCGACGATCACCGGCAGCTCGGCGTAGGCCTGATACGAACCGATCAGCCGGTTGAACTCGCGCAGGTCGTACAACATTTTCGTCGACGACGGGCTCAGTAACTCGGCCGCCGGTTCGGCGAACGGCCGGTAGTCGCGGGTCGGGAAGTGGCAGCCTTTGGTGTGATAGGAGATGAAGTCCAGTGGCTCGTCACGGCGCGACGTGTAATCCAGGAAGCCTCGCAGGAAGTTCAGTCCGCCGCTGGTGACAGCCGGTCCGCCGACCTTGGCCTCGGGCAGCACGGCTCGGATCGCTTGGACCGTCGCGGTGTAGAGCTCGTTGTACTGATCGAGAGTGCCGCGCCAGTAGGAGATGTCCGGCTCGTTCCACAGCTCCCAGAGCCAGGTCTTCACCTCCGCCTCGCCGTAGCGATCGATGCAGTGCCGAACCGTGGCGCTGATCAAGCCCGCCCACCTGGCGTTGTCCTTGGGCGGGTATCCCCAGGCACCTGCCTCGTAACTGGTGTACGCAGTGGGGCTGGGCACGACGGTCAACTCGGCGGCCTCGGGTGGCAGGAGATCCCGCGGGGTGAAGCCGAGTTCCACCAGCAGGTGATGCCCGGCGCCGACAATCGCGTCGTACGCCTGGTCCAGCAGCGTGAAGTCGTAATAGGGATTGCCGTCGGCGTCTTCGTGGTAGACGTTGCCGGAGCTCCAGTGCGGGATGCCGAAGCCGCTGCCGGAGCAGTACATGTAGTGCGGCCGGACGAAGTAGCCGCCGCCGGAGAAGTCGGCGAAAGTCTGCAGCAGCCGCTTGCCGGTGGGCGTGTACGTCCAGTTGAACTCGTCGTAGCCGAAGCTCTCCCAGACGCGCGTCAGTGGACCCTGGCTGTCCGCGGCGTCGACATCGATCGTCGCCGCGGTGACGTGCGGCGCATCGGGATTCCGGGGAGCGGCCGGCGGGAACGGGCCGAGTGCCGTGCGTCCGGTGTGAACCGCTGTGTCGGTGGTCATCGTTGTCGTGACCTCTCTCTGCCCTGGTGATCGGGCTGCCTCACGGTCGGCCGACGTTGGCGCCGGCGCTGTGCCGCTCTGCCTGAGTGGAGGTTCCGAGTCTGCTCTGGCAGTTGATTTACTGTCAATGACTTACTGTTTACAATCAACAGTGGAGCCTGAACAGGGGCTAGAGTCGTCCTGTTTTCGGATACTGGCGGTAACTGCCTTGAGGAGGTGGTCGGCATGATCCCCGACGACGTCGTGCCCGCGCTGCCATCGCAGCGCGCTCTTGGCGATCTGGTGACTGACGTGCTCCGGGAGATGATCACCGGTGCCAAGTTCCAGCCGGGCCAGCATCTCAAGGAGACCGAGCTGGCCGAGGCACTCAAGGTCAGCCGTGGGCCGATTCGGCAGGCGCTGGCCCGACTCGAGGAAGAGGGCCACGTCGAGCTCCGGCGGCACCGCGGAGCGTTTGTCAGCACCTTGACGAAGACCGACGTCGACGAGGTGCACACCCTCCGCGGCGCCATCGAGAAATTGGCCGCCGGCCGGGCGTGTACGCGGATGCAGGGACAGGGATTCGCTGAAATGGATGCAGTCCTGGAGCAGATGAAGAGCGTCGACACCAAGATCGATCCGGAGGACGCCGTACGGCTGGACCTCCAGTTCCACGACATCATCTACGCCTATTGCGGCCATGCCCGGGTGCAGCGGGTCTGGGAGTCCATCCGTGGGCAGGTGACGGTCTTCCTGCGGGCCCGCAACGCGAGCTTTCCGGACTTCCTCGATGTCGGTTACAGCGAGCACAAGGAGCTACGAGACGCGTTGGCCTTGGGCGATCCACAGGCTGCCCAGGACGCAATCGACAAACATATCCTCGGCGCGTACGAACGCCTGAAGCGACTCAACCTCCCAGACCGCTGACGGCCAGCCGTCACGAGTCAGTCTCGACGTCCTTCTGCTATCCGCCGGAATCGACGCCGCGACCTCGGTGTATCGCGTTGGCTCCTGCTCCGTCCCTGCTCCGTGGGACGTTGCCAAACATCGGCTAGTGATGCGAGGCGGTCGGCTGCCTTTGGGTGGCGGCTCGGGTTGCCTGGCCGAGCCGCCGCTTCAAGGCCTGAAGAACGTCAGTTGGTTGCCGATTTGAGCTCGTTCTTGTGCTCGGCCAGCCAGTCGTCGAAGGACTTCAGCTCCGGGTTCAGCTCGCGGGCCAGTTCGAGGTCGCGGTCGCCGGTGAACCGGTCGGAATCCTCGGCGTAGAACTGGAACATGTTCGCCATCTCGACGCCGCTCGGGATCCCGAGGGCGCGGAACTCGTCCCAGGTCAGTGGCCGGTAGACGACCTCCTCGCCGAGCGCCTCGGTCAGCTTGGCGGCGTACTGGTCGACGGTCAGGTGCTCGCCGGCGACGCTCACCGTCCGGCCGACGAACTCCTCGCCGCGCTTGAAGATGCCGAGCGCGGTCTTGCCGATGTCCTCGGACGCGATGCCGGACAGCGGCTGGTCGGCCATCGGCAGGCTGATGACGAGCTTGCCGTCCTCGCCGCGGACCGGGCCGACGCCCGGGATCGCCATCGAGTCGAAGTAGAACGTCGTCTGCAGGAACGTCGTCGGCACGCCGTACGTCGTGAACAGTTCGTTGCCCTCGCCCTTGGCGTCGAAGTGCGGCACCTTGTACCGGCGTCGTCCAGGCTCGGCACCCGCTCGTCGTCGCCGAAGTGGTCGCGGGTGTCCTCCAGGGTCGACCAGATCACGTGCTGCACGTCGGCGTCCTTGGCTGCGCGGGCGGCGATCTCCGCCTGCTCCAGTTCCATCTCGGCCCGGGTCCGCGCGGCCTCTTCCTCAGGGGTCCGCTCCACCCAGTAGTTCGTCACCACGAACGCCCCGTGCGCGCCGTCGAACGCCTTCCGCACGCTGGCCTCGTCGTCGAGGTCGGCCTGGACCACCTCGGCGCCCGCGGCCGCGAGCTCCTGCGCCTTGGCCGACTGCGGGTTCCGGGTCAGCGCCCGTACTGCGAACTGCCGGTCGGGGTCGGCCAGGATCGCCCGGACCAGGCCGCCGCCCTGCGAACCGGTGGCACCCACTACGGCGATCAGCTTCTGCTCGGTCATCGGAATATCTCCCTCGAAATTTGCTGGGTTGATGTGTCAACTCGGTCGATGGTAGCGCGCCAGGTTGATGTGTCAACCGACCGCGCTAGGATGGGTATCGTGGCGAACGAACCGTGGCTCGACGACGACGAGCAGAAGGCCTGGCGGAGCTATCTGCTGATGCGCAAGACGCTGGAGACGCACCTGTCCCGGCACCTGCAGCGCGAGTTCGGCCTGTCCGAGTCCGACTTCGAGATCCTGGTCAACCTGTCCGAGTCCGAGACCGGCCGGATGCGGGCCTTCGAGCTCGGCGAGGCGACCCAGTGGGAGAAGAGCCGGATGTCGCACCACCTCTCCCGGATGGAGAAACGCGGGCTGATCCGCAAGGAGGCCTGCGACGCCCGCTACCCGGAGATCGTGCTGACCGACGAGGGACGGGCCGCGATCGAGGCCTGTGCTCCCGCGCACGCCGGCCGGGTCCGGGAATTCTTCGTCGACGTACTCGGCAAGGACCGGATGTCAGAGCTGGGCAAGGCCGCCGACGACGTGATCGCCGCCGTCGAGGAGCACGAGCAGACCACCTGCCCCCCAGATGTCCGCGGCTTCTGCTGAGCAACACCTTCCTGCTCCCGCCCCCCGCACCGCGGCTCCCGGCGGCGGTTTCTGAAGGTGGGCTCTCAGGAGAGTCTCAGCGGAACTTGACCTCGGCTTGATGGTCTCTTGGCGTGCGCCTAGGGCCCGCGCCGCGACGCTGTCGGCATGGTCACCACTGAAGCGTTCGATCCGCACCCCGACCGCACCCGCTGGCTCCGCCGGTCCGCGGCGGCCGCCGTCGCGACCGCCGTGCTCGGCGTCACCGGCACCGGCCTCGCCGTTGCCGTCCTGACCGCGCGCCAGCCCGACAACTCCGGTGGCACCCAGGCCACCACCGGCACCGACGACGGCACCTCTGGCGGCTCCGGCTCCAGCGACTCAGGCAGCAGCTCCAGCGACAACGGCAGCAGCTCCAGCGACAACGGCAGCAGCGACAGCGGGAGCAGCGGTCTGGGCTCGGCCCAGCAGGACTCCCCGACCCAGGGCGGGAGCCACGGCTCATGACCGCCTCGCGGAGCTGGAAGGCGTGGAGCTGCACAGTTCGCCTGACCGTCGATGACCCCACTGTCCTAGGTGCGGCCTCCGGAGCGCTCAAGGCGTTGATGGATCGGGTGGACAAGGCGGCAAGCCGATTCCGCCCCGACTCCGAGCTGTCCGCGATCAACACCCGGGCCGGCTCGATGGTCCCGGTCTCGCGGCTCCTGGTCGACCTCGTCGACGTGAGCCTGGTAGCCGCCTCCATGAGCGGTGGCGCGGTGGATCCGACCGTGGGCGGCGCCGTGGTGGCCGCCGGCTACGACGACGACATCGAGGCCGTACGCCGTCGCCTCCCGCAGGCGAGCGGTTCCACCGGTCCGGTCCCCGGCTGGCAGCAGGTCCAGCTGAACCGCCGACTCGCCCTGATCGGTATCCCGAAGGACACGACGCTGGACCTCGGCGCGACCGCCAAAGCATGGACCGCAGACCGGGCAGCACTCGTACTCAGCAAGCGCCACGGCTGCGCAGTACTCGTCGAGATCGGCGGAGACCTACGCGCAGCCGGTACTCCGGCCGAGCCCTGGGTGATCGAAGTCGCCGAACGCGAAGGTGACCCCGGCGTCGCGGTGACCCTGGCCCACGGCGGCCTCACCACCTCCACCCGTACTGCGCGGCGCTGGTCCACCCCGGGCGGCTTCGCGCACCACGTCATCGACCCCCGCACGGGACGACCCGCGGACGGCCCTTGGCGAACCGCCTCGGTCTGGGCGCCGTCCGCAGTACGGGCCAACACCTTCAGTACTGCGCTGGTGGCCACGGGCGATGCGGCCCTCGGGCGGTTGACGCTGGCGGGGCATCCGGCACGGCTGGTGGACGAGGACGGCGAAGTCACCGAGCTGGCCGGCTGGCCCGCGGCTAGCAGGGCCGCCTGATGACGCTGTGGTACCTGGCCCGGGCGGCTGGAGTGATGGCTCTGGTCTTCTTCACCATCGCGGCGTCGCTCGGAGCCCTCGGCGCGGGCAGTCGTAAGCCGGAGCAGCGGTTCTGGCTGCAGTACGTGCACCGCTCGGCCGCAGTCACCGGCCTGCTGCTCCTGGTCGCACACGTGATCGCGGTGATCTCCGACAGCTACGTGGACGTCGGTGCGTCGGTAGTGGTCTGGCCGTTCGGCTCCGGCTATCGCCCGTTCGCTGTGACCGTCGGAGCGCTCGCCGCCTACAGCCTGGTGTTCGCCGCAGTGGTCGGCGCCGCCAGAGGACGGCTGGCCCGTTCTGAGGCCTTCACGAAGCGCTGGCGGTCGATCCACCTCGCAGCCTCCCTCGGCTGGCTGTTGTCGATCGGCCACAGCCTGCTGGCCGGTACCGATCGTGGTACGCCCTGGATGCTCGCCATCACCATCGGCTGCCTGGCCGCAGTCGGTACTTCCGTGGCCGTGCGCCTCCGCCGCCGCGAAGACCAACGCAGTACGCCGCTCAGTCTGGCCCGCGCGGGGAGATTCCAATGACGATCCTGCAGGAGAACCCACTACAGCTCCGGGCGATCGGACAGCCGCGGCTGCTCGCCGGGCTCAAGGAAGGCCGGGCGGAGCTGCACCGGCACCTTTGGACCCACGGGCCGATGCCGCAGCTGTCCAGGGAGACCTACGCCGAGTTGGCGACGGCAGTCGGGCTGCGAGGCCGGGGCGGAGCTGCCTTCCCGGTCGCGCTCAAGCTGGCGGACCTACCTTCGAGTGGCATCGAGGCTGTGGTCGTCAACGGCTCCGAGAGCGAGCCACTGAGTCGCAAGGACCGACTACTGCTCACGCTGGCCCCTCACCTGGTCCTGGACGGAGCCACTGGATTGGCGCAGGCACTGGGCGCCCCACAGGTCCTGGTAGCGGTCCACGACGCGGCCGCGGCTTCGTCGATTCGGGCCGCGCTGCTGGAGCGCCAGGACGCGGTCAAGGTCCAGGTTGCCGATACGCCCGGCCGCTTCGTCGCCGGCGAGGCCCGAGCTGTGCTGAGCGTGCTCGACGGAGGGTCTGCGGTACCGCCCGGGCGCAGGGTGCTGCCGACGCGGAAGGGGTACCACCGGCGCCCGACCTTCCTGTCGAACGTCGAGACCTTCGCCCAGCTCGCAGTGCTTGCCAGGCTCGGCTCCAGGGAGTTCAGCAGCACCGGCCTGAGCAGCGAACCCGGCACTCACCTGCTCACGGTCGCCGGGGCGGTCGACCGGCCGGGCGTGATCGAGACACCGACGGGCATCCCGCTGGAGACGGTGCTCCAGTTCGCCGGAGCACCGCAGACCGGCGCGATCCTGATCGGCGGGTACCACGGTCGGTGGCTGCCGCAGGCGACAGGTGTCCAGCTCAGCCGGCCGGACGCGCCGCTGGGTGCTGGGATCGTCCTGGCGCTCGGTACGGACACCTGTCCGCTGGGCGAGGTTCACCGGGTCGCCGAGTGGCTGGCGAGCCAGTCGGCAGGGCAATGCGGGCCGTGCGTGTTCGGCCTGGCCGCGCTGGTCGACGACTTCGGGCGGCTGCTGAACGGCGACCCCGCCGGCTGGCACGACGCGCAGCGCCACCTTGGCCTCGTCCCGGGGCGAGGAGCCTGCGCTCACCCCGACGGTTCGGCCCGTTTCCTGGCGTCTGCACTCGAGGTGTTCGGTGAGGACGTCCGGAGCCACCTGGGCGCTGGCGGCTGCGGTCGCGCAGTACGAGGTGTCCTACCGGTGCCTGGAGGTGCGTGGTGAATAGGCTGGAGATCGACTGGACCCGGTGCGACGGACACGGCCTGTGCGCGACGCTGCTGCCGGACGACGTAGTGCTCGACGAGTGGGGCTTCCCGGTGCTCCGGGGACGCGAGATCACTCGCGGTGAGGTGACGAACGCACGCCGCGCGGTACTGGCTTGTCCTGCCCTCGCGCTGCGGCTGTCCAGAGGTGCTGAAGGTGATCTGTAAGGCATCGGAAAGGACCGTCCCGACACCACACCAGTGACTGAAGTGGACTAATCTCTGAGGGAGGCGCACAAAGGCGTGCGGCCCGGCGCAGAGCGTCACGTCACGCGTGGAGACGGTGGGGAATGCAGAGCAAGCTGGACGTCCAGAAGGCGGATGTTCTCGCAAAGGCGGTAGAGGCCGGAACGCACGGCCACGACAAGTCGGTCGACCCCGGGAAGCTGAAGACCTTCCTGGAGCGGTACTACCGCTACGTGGCCGCCGAGGACGTCGCCGAGCGGCAACCGACCGACTGTCTCGGCGCTGCCAGGCACCACTACAAGTCCGCGCTGTCGCGGCCGCAGGGTACCGCCAAGGTGCAGGTGTTCACGCCGACGCTCGAGGAGCACGGCTGGACCGCGAACGGCCGGACCGTGGTGGAGATCGTGGTCGACGACATGCCGTTCCTGGTCGACTCGGCCGCGATGGTGATCACCGATCGGAACCTGGAGCTGCAGCTGCTGGTGCACCCGCAGTTTGTGGTCCGCCGGGACATCGCCGGCACCCTGCAGGAGGTCCTCGACGACGCGGCCCCGGCCGACGAGCACGACCTCGTCCGGGAGAGCTGGATGCACCTCGAGGTCGAGCGCATCTCGGACGCCGCCGAGCACCGTGAGCTGGAGAAGGCGCTGCTGAAGGTCCTCAACGACGTCCGCGAGGCGGTCGAGGACTGGCCGAAGATGCACGAGAAGGCGATCAACATCGCCCTCGGGCTGGACGCCGGCAAGGTGCCGGTCAGCGCCGGTGAGGTGGAGGAGGCCCGGGAGCTGCTCGAGTGGCTCGCCGACGAGCACTTCACCTTCCTCGGCTTCCGCGAGTACAGCTTCACCATGCGCGGAGAGCAGGGCGTACTGCGCGGCGTGCCCGGCACCGGCCTCGGCATCCTGCGCCAGGACCCGAAGCTGGACGAGAACACCGGGCTGCTGCCGCCGGAGGTGAGTGCCAAGGCCCGGGAGAAGAAGCTGCTGATCCTGACCAAGGCGAACTCCCGCTCGACCGTGCACCGCTCGTCGTACCTGGACTACGTCGGGATCAAGCAGTTCGACGAGGACGGCGAGCCGGTGTCCGAGCTGCGGTTCATCGGCCTGCTCTCGTCCACCGCGTACACCGAGAGCGTCATGCAGGTGCCGGTACTGCGCCGCAAGGCGCTCGAGCTGTTCCGGCTGACCGGCTTCGACCCGAACAGCCACAGCGGCAAGGGCCTGCTGGACGTGCTGGAGACCTACCCGCGCGACGAGTTGCTGCAGGCGCCGGTGGAGGACCTGCTGCCGATCGTGCAGTCCGTGCTGCACCTGCAGGAGCGCCGCGCCGTCAAGCTGTTCGTCCGCCGCGACGTCTACAACCGGTACCTGTCCTGCCTCGTCTACCTGCCGCGTGACCGCTACACCACCGCGGTCCGGCTGAAGATGCAGCAGATCCTCAAGGACGCGATCGGCGCGGAGTCGGTGGACTACGCCGCCTATGTGACCGAGTCCGTGCTGGCCCGGGTGCACTTCGTCGTCCGGATGAAGCAGGGCGAGACCGTCGGCGAGTTCGACGCGGACCTGCTCGAGCAGAAGGTGGTCGAGGCCACCCGCGCCTGGCAGGACGACTTCAACGTCGCGCTGCACGCCCTCGGCGGCGACGGTGCCGTCACACGGCTGAGCAGCCAGTACGCGACCGCCTTCCCGGAGGCGTACAAGGAGGACTTCGACGCCCGGGTCGCGGTCAAGGACGTGATGATCCTGGACGGCCTGCCCGCCGAGGACGGCCTGGCCATGTCCCTCTACACCCCGATCGACGAGGCCTGGGAGGGCGAGCGCCGCTTCAAGGTCTACCGGACCGGTACGGCGTTGTCGCTGTCCCAGGTGCTTCCGCAGCTGACGCACATGGGCGTCGAGGTGATCGACGAGCGGCCGTACGAGATCCGCCGGCCCTCGGACACGGCGTACATCTACGACTTCGGGCTGCGGACGCCGGGTCGCTACCAGGAGCGGGAGGAGCTGCGCAGGCTCTTCTCCGAGACCTTCCAGGCTGTCTGGGAGGGCAAGGCCGAGAGCGACAACCTGAACGCCCTGGTACTGCGCGGCAACCTCAGCTGGCGGCAGGTCTCCATCCTGCGCGCGTACCAGCGCTACATCCGCCAGGGCGGTACGCCGTTCAGCCAGGCCTACATCGAGCGGACCTTCCTCAACCACGTCGACGTGGCGAACCTGCTGGTCCGGCTGTTCGAGACGAGCTTCGACCCCGCTCGCGGTGCCGCCGACGACCCGGACCGGGCGAACGCGGTGGACCAGCTGGAGAAGGAGATCGTCGCCGCTCTGGACACCGTGCAGAGCCTGGACGAGGACCGGATCCTGCGCGGCTACCTGACGGTGATGAAGGCGACCCTGCGGACGAATTACTACCAGCCGGGACCGGACGGGCAACCGCGCGACTACATCTCGATCAAGCTGGAACCGAAGGCGATCCCGGACCTGCCGCAGCCGCGTCCGGCGTACGAGATCTTCGTCTACTCACCACGGGTCGAGGGTGTGCATCTGCGCTTCGGCGCAGTCGCGCGCGGTGGTCTGCGCTGGTCGGATCGGCGCGAGGACTTCCGTACCGAGGTGCTCGGCCTGGTCAAGGCGCAGATGGTGAAGAACTCGGTGATCGTGCCGGTCGGCGCGAAGGGTGGCTTCTACGCCAAGCAGTTGCCGGACCCGGCGGCGGACCGGGACGCCTGGCTGGCCGAGGGGATCGCGTCGTACAAGACGTTCATCTCCGGGCTGCTCGACATCACCGACAACATCGTTGCCGGCGAGATCGTCCCGCCGCGCGAGGTGATCCGGTACGACGGGGACGACGCCTATCTGGTGGTCGCCGCCGACAAGGGCACGGCGACCTTCTCCGACCTCGCGAACGGCGTGGCCAAGCAGTACGGCTTCTGGCTCGGTGACGCGTTCGCCTCGGGTGGTTCGGTCGGCTACGACCACAAGGCGATGGGCATCACCGCGCGCGGTGCGTGGGAGTCGGTCAAGCGGCACTTCCGCGAGATGGGCCACGACTGCCAGAACACCGACTTCACCGTCGTCGGCGTCGGCGACATGTCCGGGGACGTGTTCGGCAACGGGATGCTGCTGTCGGAGCACATCCGGCTGGTCGCGGCCTTCGACCACCGGCACATCTTCCTCGACCCCAACCCGGACGCGGCGGCTTCCTATGTCGAGCGGCGGCGGCTGTTCGACCTGCCGCGCTCGTCGTGGGCCGACTACGACGCCGCGCTGATCTCGGCCGGCGGTGGGGTCTACCCGCGGACCGAGAAGGCGATCCCGATCTCCGCGGAGGTCCGGGCGGCGCTCGGGCTGGAGGGCAACCCGTCGACGCTGACGCCGGCCGAGCTGATGCAGGCGATCGTGAAGGCGCCGGTCGACCTGTTCTGGAACGGCGGTATCGGCACCTACGTGAAGGCGAGCGCCGAGTCGCACGCGGACGTCGGCGACAAGGCCAACGACACGATCCGGATCAACGGCAAGGACCTGCAGGCCAAGGCGGTCGGCGAGGGCGGCAACCTGGGCTTCACCCAGCTCGGCCGGATCGAGTACGCCGCCAAGGGCGGCCGGATCAACACCGACTTCATCGACAACGTGGCCGGCGTGGACACCTCCGACCACGAGGTGAACATCAAGATCCTGCTGGACAAGGTGGTCGCCGACGGGGACCTGACCGAGAAGCAGCGCAACGACGTGATCGCGTCGATGACCGACGAAGTGGCCGCCCTGGTGCTGAAGAGCAACTACCGGCAGAACATCGGCCTGGCCAACGCGACCGCGCAGGCGCCCGCGTTGATGCACGTCCACCAGGACTGGGTCCGCCGGCTCGAGCGCGAGGGGCTGCTCAACCGGGAGCTGGAGTTCCTGCCGAGCATCGCGGAGTTCAAGCGCCGCAAGGCCGAGGGCAAGGGACTGACCTCGCCCGAGCTGTCCGTGCTGATCGCCTACACCAAGATCGTGCTCGAGGCGGAGCTGCTGAAGAGCACGCTGCCCGACGACGAGTACCTGGAATCCAAGCTGATCAGCTACTTCCCGCGGGCGATCCAGGACCGCTTCGCCGAGCGGGTCGAGTCGCACCAGCTGCGCCGGGAGATCATCACCACCCAGGTGGTGAACGAGTTCATCAACTCCTCCGGCATCACCGCCTACCACCGGCTCTCGCTGGAGACCGGTGGCTCGGTGGAGGACGTGGTCCGGGCGAACCTCGCCGCGTCGCGGATCTTCGCCCAGCCCGAGCTGCTCGCCCGCAACTCCGAGCTCGACAACGTGGTCGACGCCCAGACCCAGACCGCGATGCGGCTGGAGACGCGGACCCTGGTCGAGCGCGCGACCCGCTGGCTGGTCAGCAACCGCCGCCCGCCGGTCGACATCGCCGAGCTGATCGACGTCTTCTCGCCCGGCATCGCCAAACTCACCACCGCGCTTCCGGAGGTACTGCGGGGCCGGGAGCTGGCGTTGTTCGAGCAGCGCCGGCAAGCCCTGGTGCTGAAGGGGGTCCCGGCGGACTTCGCCACCCGGATCGCGGTCCTCCCGCCGGCGTACGCGGCGCTGGGGATCGTGGAGACCGCCGACCGCAAGGACCTCGACGTGCTGGAGGTCGCCAAGGTCCACTTCGCGCTCGGGGAGCGGCTCCAGCTCGGGCTCTTCCTGGAGCGGATCATCGGCCTGCCGCGGATGGACCGCTGGCAGACGATGGCCCGTGCGGCCCTGCGCGACGACCTGCACGCGGTGCACGCCCGCCTCACCGCGCAGGTGCTCGAGATGACGGACGACGCGGCCGAGCCGGAGGACCGCGTGATCGCCTGGCAGGACATGAACGAGGCGGCCCTGTCCCGAGCGGCCACGATGATGGACGAGATCGTCGACACCGAGGGACCGGAACTGGCTCACCTCTCCGTCGGCCTCCGCCTGGTCCGAACCCTGCTCAGCAACCAGGCCTGACCCGCGCGCAGTCACTTACGTCCGAAGAACCTGAGGCGTTGGCCCTCGGGTTCTTCGGACGTACTGCGTTCGCGGGGTCAGCGTTCGCTGACGATGACGTCGACGGAGTACTGGTCGGCCCGGTAGCAGTGGTCGCCGAACTCGACCGGGGAGCCGTCGGCGTCGTACGCGCTGCGGGTCATGGTGACGAGTGGCTCGGCCTTGGACATGTGCAGGGTGCGGCGTTCCTCGGCGGTGGCGTTGCGGGCGCCGATCCGCTGGCGGGCCACCGTCGGGCGAACCCCGCGAGCCCGGAGTACGGCGTACAGGCCGCCGGCCACGAGCTGCTCGACGGTCAGGTCGTCCATTGCCGGGGGCAACCAGTTGCGCAGGATCGCCAGCGGCAGGTCGTCGGCGTACCGGAGCCGGACGATCGAGACCAGCGGGGTGCCCGGGGGGAGCCCGAGGGCCTCGGCGGCGCGATCGTCCTGGGCGGAGCGGACCAGGGACAGGACGTCGGTCCGCGGGGTTCTGCCCTCGCGCTCGAGGTCGTCGTACAGGCTGGTGAGCTCCGCGCGGCGGTGCACCATCTGGTTGGCGACGGTGGTGCCGATGCCGCGGCGGCGGACCAGCAGGCCCTTGTTCACCAGTTCGGAGATCGCGCGGCGCACGGTCGGCCGGGACAGGCTGAGGCGGTCGGACATGGCCAGCTCGTTCTCGAACGGGTCGCCGGGGCGCAGGGTGCCGTCGCTGATGGCAGCAATGAGCTGCTCGGCGAGCTGGTGGTAGAGCGGCACCGGGCTCGTCCGATCGATCTGGATCGGCAGGGCGGCCATGGCAGGAGGTTACATGAAGGACGTTTGTATGTCCCGATGTGAAAATGTGCTAACAAAGTATTGACACTCTTGCCCGACCGGGTGAGGCTAACCGGAACGAACCAGTGCCGCGACTGGCGCGACCTCCCGCGGCCCTGGATCACTCACCCACGAGCCTTTCGAGAGGGCACAGGATGCGAATCGGGTTGGTCGGAGTCGGGCGGATCGGCGCGTTCCACGCGGCGACCTTGAAGAGCCTGCCGGCGGTGGACCAGGTGGTGGTGGCCGATGCCGACGCGAGCCGGGCGGAGTTGGTCGCCAAGGATCTCGGCCTCGAGTTCGCCGCGGACGTGGACCGGTTGCTGGGCAGCGACCTGGACGGCTTCGTCATCGCGGCGGCCACTTCGGCGCACGCGGACCTGATCGCCAAGGGCGTCGCGGCCGGGCTGCCGACCTTCTGCGAGAAGCCGGTCGCCCAGGACCTCGCCGACACCCAGCGGGTCGTCTCACTGGTGGAGGCGTCGGACGTGCCGGTGCACATCGGCTTCCAGCGCCGCTTCGACCTCGGCTACCAGGCCGCGCGGCAGCAGGTCCAGGCCGGTGACCTCGGCTTCATCCACCACATCCGCGCGAACACCAACGACGCGTTCCCGCCGCCGCAGGAGTACATCCCGACCAGCGGCGGGTTCTTCCGCGACTGCACGGTGCACGACTTCGACATCATCCGCTTCGTCACCGGCCGCGAGGTGGTCAGCGTCTTCGCCACCGGCGCGAACCGTGGCGAGGCCTTCTTCGGCCAGTACGGCGACGTCGACGCGGCCGCCGCACTCCTCACGCTCGACGACAGCACCTTCGTCTCGGTCAGCGGCACCCGGTACAACGCGGCCGGCCACGACGTGCGGATGGAGGTGCTCGGCAGCCTGGGCTCGGTCGCCGTCGGCCTCGACGAGCACACCGCGCTGAAGTCCGCCGAAGCCGGCGTGACCTTCCCCGGCGGCCCGGCGCACGCCACCTTCATGGACCGGTTCCGGCCGGCCTACGTCGCCGAGCTGACCGCCTTCACCGAGGTTGTCACCGGCACCCGCGAGGTGCCGTGCACGGTCCGCGACGCCCTGCAGGCGTTCCGGATCGCCGACGCTTGCGAACTGTCCCGTCATGAGAACCGCGTTGTGAGCCTGGAGGAGATCGGCCGATGACTGACGTTGCTGCCAGGATCGCCGGAGCCCCGATCTCCTGGGGTGTCTCTGAGGTCCCGGGCTGGGGTTGGCAGTACGACCCGGAGACCGTGCTCGCGCAGATGCGCGACGTGGGGATCGCCGCGACGGAGTTCGGCCCGGACGGCTTCCTGCCGGACGACCCGGCGCTGAAGGCGAAGACGCTCGCCGATCTGGGACTCCGCGCGGTCGGCGGATTCGTGCCCGTAGTACTGCATGATCCTTCGCACGATCCGGCCGCCGAGGTGCTGCGGTCGCTCAAGGGATTCGTCGCGGCCGGGGCCGGCACGCTCGTGCTCGCCGCCGCGACCGGCCAGGACGGGTACGACGACCGCCCGGTGCTTGACTCCCTCGGGTGGGACACGTTGCTCGCCAACCTCGACAAGCTGGCCGCGATCGCCGCCGAGCACGGGGTCACCGCGACGTTGCACCCGCACGTCGGCACGATGGTGGAGAACGCGGCGGACGTGGACCGGGTGCTGCAAGGCTCCACGATCGGGCTGACGCTCGACACCGGTCACCTGTTGATCGGCGGGGTCGACCCGGTGGCGCTCGCGCTGAAGCACACGGACCGGATCGTGCACACGCACCTCAAGGACGTGGACGCCGCGTGGGCCGCGAAGGTCCAGGCCGGTGAGGTCGGGTACACCGATGCTGTGCGGCAGGGGATGTACCGCCCGCTCGGTGGTGGTGACATCGACATCGCAGCGATCGTCGGTGCACTGGAGAAGGCCGGGTACGGCGGTTGGTACGTGCTCGAGCAGGACACGATCCTGCAGGACCGCCCGAACGGCGAGGGACCACTGGTCGACGTACGGGCGAGCATCGAGCACCTTCGCCGTCTGGCGGAGGCGGTCTGATGGCCGACGACGTACTGACCATCGGGCGGATCGGCGTCGACCTGTATCCGCTGCAGACCGGCACGCACCTCGAGGACGTCGAGAGCTTCGGCAAGTTCCTCGGCGGCAGTGCCACCAACGTCGCGGTCGCGGCGGCCAAGCACGGGCGGAAGTCGGCGGTGATCAGCCGGACCGGTCATGACCCGTTCGGCACCTTCATCCACCGGACGCTGCTCGAGCTCGGCGTGGACGACCGGTTCGTCACGCCGGTGGACGGGCTGCCGACGCCGATCACGTTCTGCGAGATCTTCCCGCCGGACAACTTCCCGCTCTACTTCTACCGCTTCCCGAAGGCTCCGGACCTCGTCATCAATCCGGAAGAGCTGGATCTGCAGGCGATCAAGGACGCCAGGATCTACTGGTCCACGGTGACGGGGTTGTCGGCCGAGCCCAGCCGGTCGGCGCACTTCGCCGCCTGGGAGGCCCGCGAGCGCAAGCCGATCACCGTGCTCGACCTGGACTACCGGCCGATGTTCTGGGCGGATCCGAGCGAGGCGCACACCCAGGTCAGCCGGGCGCTCGAGCACTGCACCGTTGCTGTTGGCAACAAGGAGGAGTGCGAGGTGGCGGTCGGCGAGACTGATCCGGACAAGGCGGCGCAGGCGCTGCTGGACCGCGGGCTCGACCTGGCCGTGGTGAAGCAGGGACCGAAGGGCACGCTCGCTCGGACCCGGGACGAGCGAGTCGAGGTACCGCCGTTCCCGGTCGAGGTGGTGAACGGGCTGGGCGCCGGCGACGGCTTCGGCGGCGCACTGTGCCACGGGCTGCTGGCCGGCTGGCCCCTGGAGAAGGTGATCCGCTTCGCCAACATCGCGGGCGCCATCGTCGCCTCCCGCCTCGAGTGCTCCACCGCCATGCCCACCGAGTCGGAGGTTCTGACCTTGATGGGTGAGCCCGTATGAACCATCCCACCAACCACACCGCCGGCACGGCCGGGCGCACAAGCCTGAACCCCACTCAGCACGGGCTCAGCACGAGCGAGCTGAGCAACATCAACCTCACCGAGATCAGGGTCCGGCATCCTGAGCGGATTGCCGAGGCATGGCAGCAGAGGCGGCGACGGGAGGTCGTCGGCGAGGATGGACGGCTGCTGATCGTCGCGGCGGATCACCCGGCGCGCGGCGCACTCGGCGTCCGCGACGACCGGATGGCGATGGCGAGCCGGCCTGCGCTGATCGACCGGCTCAGCACCGCGCTGAAGCGGCCGGGCGTCGACGGCGTGCTCGCAACCCCCGACGTCCTGGAGGACCTGCTCCTGCTTGGCGCTCTGGAGGGCAAGCTCGTCATCGGTTCGATGAACCGCGGCGGCCTGCAGGGTGCCTCGTTCGAGCTGGACGACCGGTTCACGGCGTACGGCACGGCGGACGACATCGCCGCGCGCCGGCTGGACGGCGGCAAGATGCTGACCAGGATCTGCCTCGAGGACGCCGGCACGGTGGCGACGCTGGAGAGCAGCGCGAAGGCTGTTACCGAGCTTGCCGAGCGCAAGCTGATGGCGATGGTCGAGCCGTTCTGGTCGGTCCACAAGGAAGGCCGGGTGACGAACCTGCTCGATCCGGACTCGGTGATCAAGTCGGTGCACATCGCCTCCGGTCTCGGCGCGACGAGCGCGTACACCTGGCTCAAGCTCCCGGTCGTCGACGACCTCGCCCGGGTGATGGAAGCCACCACGCTGCCGACCTTGTTGCTGGGCGGCGACCCGACGGTTGCCCCCGAGGAGACCTACGCGTCGTGGGGCAAGGCGCTGAGCCTTCCGTCGGTCCGCGGCCTCGTAGTGGGCCGAGCACTCCTCTTCCCCCCGGACGGCGACGTAGCTTCAGCCGTAGACCAAGCCGCCGCCCTAGTCCACGGAGGTGCCGCATGACCGCGCCGCATGTTCCTCAAGCTGCCGTAGCCACCCGAGGGGGTGCCGCATGACCGCCTGGTTCAGGCCCGCCGGCTCCACGGCGCGGGACGGCTTCGAGCTCGCGGTCAGCCCGGGCGAGCAGGACTGGCACCACACCGGCCTCTACGTCGCGACGTTGCAGCCCGGGCAGTCGGTCGAGTTCGACACGGGTGACTCCGAGTTCCTGGTACTCCCGCTGAGCGGCTCGGCTGAGGTGATGGTGGACGGGGAGACCCTGCCGCTGGGCGGCCGCGCGGACGTCTTCGCGGGCCCGACCGACTTCGCCTACGTGCCGCGGGGTACCACCGTCGCCGTGGTGAGCGCGGGTGGCGCCCGGATCGCCTTCCCGCACGCGAAGGCCGCTTCGGACTACCCGTTCCGGCGGATCGGCGTCGAGCAGGTCGAGACCGAGCTGCGCGGTGCGGGTGTCGCCTCCCGGCAGGTGCGGAACTTCGGCACACCCGCGGTGCTCGAGGCGGACTCGATCATCGCGTGCGAGGTTCTCACCCCGGCCGGGAACTGGTCGTCGTACCCGCCGCACAAGCACGACGAGCACAAGCCGGGCAAGGAGAGCGAGCTCGAGGAGATCTACTACTTCGAGCTGCAGCTGTCCGACGATGCCCCTGAGAGTGTCAAGGGCAACGACCCGATCGGCTACCAGCGGGTCTACGGCACCGAGGACCGCCCCATCGACGTCCTGGCCGAGGTGCGCAGCGGGGATCTGGTGCTGGTGCCCCACGGTTGGCATGGTCCTGCGATGGCGCCTCCTGGTTATGACATGTACTACCTGAACGTGATGGCCGGTCCCGGCACCGAACGCGAGTGGCTGATCCGCGACGACCCGCAGCACGGCTGGGTCCGGGAGCTGTGGAATACCCAGCCGATCGACCCGCGCCTGCCGTTCGGCGAGGACCGATGACCATGTCCCCTACAACAAGTCCGCGGCGATCTTTCGGAGGAGAGCGATGACGGTCCGTCTCACGGTCGCGCAGGCGCTGGTGCGATTCCTGAGCGTTCAGTACTCGGAGCGCGACGGGCAGCGGCAGACGTTGTTCGCCGGCTGCTTCGGCATCTTCGGGCACGGGAACGTGGCAGGCCTCGGTCAGGCGCTGCTGCAGGCCGAGCTCGAGGACCCCGAGGCGCTGCCGTACATCCTGGCCCGCAACGAGCAGGCGATGGTGCACACCGCGTCCGCGTTCGCCCGCACCCGTGACCGCCTGCAGACCTATGCCTGCACGGCGAGTATCGGGCCCGGCTCGACCAACATGATCACCGGCGCGGCCCTGGCCACGGTCAACCGGCTGCCGGTGCTGCTGCTTCCCTCGGACGTCTTCGCGACCCGGGTCGCGACACCCGTGCTGCAGGAGCTGGAGAGCACGACCGGCGGGGACGTCTCCGTGAACGACGCGTTCCGCCCGGTCTCGAAGTACTTCGACCGGGTCTGGCGGCCGGAGCAGTTGCCATCGGCCCTGCTGAACGCCATGCGGGTGCTGACCGACCCGGTGGAGACCGGTGCCGTCACGATCGCGCTGCCGCAGGACGTCCAGGCCGAGGCCTTCGACTGGCCGGGGGAGCTCTTCGCCGAGCGCACCTGGTACATCGCCCGGCCGTTGCCCGAGGCATCCACTGTCGACAAAGCGGCAGAGCTGCTCAGAGCTTCGGAACGGCCGCTGATCGTGGCCGGCGGTGGCGTGGCCTACTCGCGGGCGCAGGACGCGTTGCGCGAGTTCGCCGAGGCGACCGGTATCCCGGTGGCGGAAAGCCAGGCGGGCAAGGGATCGCTGCGCTACGATCATCCACAATCGGTGGGCGCGGTCGGCTCGACCGGTACGACGGCGGCCAACGCGCTGGCGCGGGACGCCGACCTGGTGATCGGCGTCGGGACCCGCTTCGCCGACTTCACGACGGCGTCGCGGACTGCCTTCCAGAACCCGGACGTGCGGTTCGTGAACATCAATGTGGCGCGGTTCGACGGTGGTAAGCATGCCGGTCTCCCTCTCGTCGCGGATGCCAGGGAAGCCCTTGTTTCCTTGCGATCCGCGGTCGGCGATTGGTCTGTACAGGAAAAGTACAAGGATCTGACCGCCGAGCTGGCACGAGTTTGGGACCAGACCGTCGAGCAGGCGTACAACCCGCCTGCGGAGGTTGTGGACAACCTCGCGGACGGCCTGCTGACCCAGGGCGAGGTGCTCGGCGCCGTGAACGAACTGTCGGAGCCGCGTGATGTGGTGGTTTGTGCGGCCGGCTCGATGCCGGGCGACCTGCACAAGCTCTGGCGGACCCGCGACCCGAAGGGATACCACGTCGAATATGGCTACTCCTGCATGGGTTACGAGATCGCCGGCGGGCTCGGCGTCCGCCTCGGCGCGCCCGACCGGGACGTCTTCGTCATGGTCGGCGACGGGTCGTACCTGATGATGTCGAGCGAGCTCGTCACCGCGGTCCAGGAGAACGTCAAGATCATCGTCGTCCTGGTCCAGAACCATGGCTTCGCCTCCATCGGCGCCCTGTCGGAATCCCTCGGCTCCCAGCGGTTCGGTACGTCGTACCGGCGGCGCAGCGGCGACGGGCGGCTCGACGGGGACTACCTTCCGGTGGATCTCGCGGCGAACGTGCGCAGCCTCGGGGTCGAGGTGATCGAGGTGAACAGCCGCGCCGAGCTGGAGAAGGCGATCGGTATGGCGAAGGCCGCCACCGGGCCGATCGCGATCCACGTGAAGACGGATCCGCTGATCGGAGCGCCGGACAGCGACTCCTGGTGGGATGTCCCGGTCAGCCAGGTGTCCGACCTGGAGTCGACGCAGACCGCCTCCGCGGCGTACGTGGAGTCCAAGAAGGCACAACGGCCGTACCTGGCGCCGATCGAGGGAGACAACCATGGGTGAGGTCAAGGTCGGCAGCGCGCCGGACTCGTGGGGCGTCTGGTTCGCGAACGACGACCGGCAGACGCCTTGGGAGCGGTTCCTCGACGAGGTCGCGGCCGCCGGCTACACGCGGATCGAGCTCGGCCCGTACGGCTACCTGCCCACGGATCCTTCGCGGTTGAAGGAGGAGCTGGACAAGCGTGGCCTCGAGGTCACCGCCGGCACGATCTTCGAGCACCTGCACCGGCCGGACTCGTGGGAGTCGACCTGGCGTGACGTCTCGGCCGCGGCCGAGCTCGCCGCGGCGATGGGAGCCAGGCACCTGGTGGTGATCCCGTCGATGTGGCGAGGCTCGAACGGGGAGGTGGTCGAGCCGCGCCTGGATCATGGGGGTCAGGCGCGGCACGGTCACCAGGTGACCGAGCTCGGCCGGCGGATCGCCGCGGAGTACGGGTTGAAGACACAGTTCCACCCGCACGCCGACGGGCACGTGGACAGCCAGGAGACGGTCGAGCGGTTCCTCGCCGAGACCGACGGGGAACACGTGAACCTCTGCCTGGACACGGGTCACATCAGCTACTGCGGCGGTGACAACCTGCAGCTGATCCAGCAGTATCCGGAGCGGATCGGGTATGTGCACCTGAAGCAGGTCGACCCCGTCGTACTGGCCGCCGTGCAGGAAGAAGGACTGGGATTCGACGAGGCGGTCAAGCGCGGGGTGATGTGCGAGCCGCCGCTCGGGATTCCCGAGCTGCCGCCCGTGCTCGACGCGCTGACCGGCCTCGATGCGGACCTGTTCGCGATCGTGGAGCAGGACATGTACCCCTGCCCGCCCGACGTCCCGCTCCCGATCGCGGAGCGGACTTTGTCCTACCTCAGGAGCCACGGGGGTGGTGTATCCGCTTGACGGCCGGCAGATGACTCTGCATGGTCACACCCACACGCCGCGGCGTTACCGCGGAACGTCTGAAAGGCTGGTTGTAGTCATGGTTCGGTGGCAGAAGAAGGCGGTGGCGACGGGGGCGGCGCTCGTGCTGGTCGCGGCGCTGGGTGCGTGCAGTTCGTCCGGCGGCAAGCAGGAGGAAGAGAGCTCCGGTGGGGCCGCGGGCAACGTCGCGAACACCCCGCGGATGAAGGTCGCGTTCATCACGCACGCGGCGCCTGGTGACACGTTCTGGGACCTGGTCCGCAAGGGCGCCGAGGCGGCCGCGGCGAAGGACAACGTCGAACTGCAGTACTCCGGTGCGCCGGAAGGCGCCGACCAGGCCAACCTGGTGCAGACCGCGATCGACCAGAAGGTCGACGGCATCGCGGTCACCCTGGCGAAGCCGGACGCGATGCAGGCGAACGTGAGGAAGGCAGCCGACGGCGGTATCCCGGTGGTCGCGCTGAACGGTGGCATCGAGGCCTGGAAGCAGGCGGGTGCGCTCGGCTACTTCGGTCAGGACGAGCGGATCGCCGGCCAGGCCGCGGGCCTGAAGCTGGCCGAGCTCGGCGCCAAGAAGGCCGTCTGTGTCATCCAGGAACAAGGCCACGTCGGCCTGGAGGCCCGCTGCCAGGGCGTGAAGGACAAGTTCCCGAACGTCGAGAAGCTGTACATCACCGGCACCGACATGCCGGGCAGCCAGACCACGATGACGTCGAAGCTCCAGCAGGACAAGAGCATCGACTACGTCGTCACGCTGGGCGCGCCGTTCGCGCTGGCCGCGGTGAAGTCGGTCAAGGACGCGGGCTCGAGCGCCAAGGTCGGCACCTTCGACACCAACAAGGACCTGATCGGCGCGATCAAGTCCGGTGACGTGCAATGGGCCGTGGACCAGCAGCCGTACCTGCAGGGGTACCTCGCGGTCGACAGCCTGTGGCTCTACAAGACCAATGGCAACACCATCGGCGGTGGCCAGGCCACGCTGACCGGTCCTGCCTTCATCGACAAGGGCAACGTCGCAGCGGTGGAGAAGTTCGCCGCCGGCGGGACGCGCTGAGGATCGTCATGGCTTCCACACTGACGGCGCCGCCGACGGTCGACGACCGGGTATCGTCCCGGTCTCTGGGTGCGCGACTGCTGAGCCGGCCCGAGGTCGGGTCGCTGGTCGGCGCCGTGGTGGTGCTGGTGTTCTTCCTGATCGTCGCGCCGCCGTTCCGCGAGCTCGCCACCACGGGCACGATCCTCTACCAGTCCGCGCTGATCGGCGTGATGGCCGTGCCGGTGGCACTGCTGATGATCGGCGGTGAGTTCGACCTGTCGGCCGGTGTCGCGGTGACGACGGCGGGTCTGACCGGAGGATTGTTCGCCTACCAGTTCAGCACCAACGTGTGGGTCGGCGTCGGAGTGTCGCTGGTCGTCATGATCAGTATCGGTGCGTTCAACGGCTGGCTTCTGATGCGCACGGGGCTGCCGAGCTTCCTGGTCACGCTCGGCACCTTCTTCATCCTGCAGGGCCTCAACCTGGGTGTCACCCGGGTGCTGTCCGGCACGGTCTCGTCGAACTCGATCAGCGACATGGACGGGTTCTCCTCAGCCCAGGCGGTGTTCGCCTCGGAGTTCAAGCTGGGCCCGCTCAACGTGAAGATCCTGGTCGTCTGGTGGATCGTGTTCGTCGCGATCGGGACCTGGGTGCTGCTGAAGACGAAGGTCGGCAACTGGATCTTCGCCGTCGGCGGTGACGCGGCGGCCGCCCGGGCGGTCGGCGTACCGGTGAAGCGGGTCAAGATCGGCCTGTTCATCACGGTCGGGTTCTTCGCCTGGTTCTCCGGCATGCACCTGCTCTTCAACCAGGCTGTCGTGCAGTCCGGTGAGGGTGTCGGCAAGGAGTTCATCTACATCATCGCGGCGGTGGTCGGCGGCTGCCTGCTGACCGGTGGCTACGGCTCGGTGGTGGGTTCGGCGATCGGCGCGCTGATCTTCGGGATGACCCAGCTCGGCGTCGTCTACGCCGGCTGGAACGCCGACTGGTTCAAGGCGTTCCTGGGCGTCATGTTGCTGCTGGCAACCATCGTCAACCTCGCCGTGAAGAAGAGGGCGGATCTGAGATGAGCACCACCACAGGGTTCGCGGAAGAGGCCACCACCAGCCCGACCTCACCGATCGTCTATCTGGACGATGTGGGCAAGAGCTACGGCAACGTGCACGCGTTGCGTGGTGTCACCCTGGCCGTCCGGCAGGGTGAGATCACCTGCGTGCTCGGCGACAACGGCGCGGGCAAGTCGACGTTGATCAAGATCATCGCCGGCTTGCACGAGCACACCGACGGGGTCTTGTCGGTGAACGGCGAGGAGCGCCGGTTCAGCTCGCCGCGCGAGTCGCTCGACAGTGGGATCGCCACGGTCTACCAGGACCTGGCGCTGGCCCCGCTGATGTCGGTCTGGCGGAACTTCTTCCTCGGCAACGAGATCACCAAGGCGTTCGGCACGATGGACGCCACCAGGATGAAGCGGATCGCCAACGAGGAGCTGACCAAGATGGGGATCTCGATCCCCAACCTGGAGCAGCCGGTCGGAATGCTGTCCGGCGGTCAGCGCCAGTGCATCGCGATCGCCAGGGCGATCTACTTCGGCGCCAAGGTGCTGATCCTGGACGAGCCGACCGCCGCGCTCGGCGTGAAGCAGTCCGGCGTGGTGCTGAAGTACATCGTCAAGGCCCGCGACGCCGGCCTGGGAGTCGTCTTCATCACCCACAACCCGCACCACGCCTACCTGGTCGGCAACCACTTCGTGGTGCTGAAGCTGGGCCGGGTCTCGCTCGACACCCATCGGGCCGACATCAGCCTGGAGCAGCTGACCAACGAGATGGCCGGTGGGTCCGAGCTCGAGGCGCTCAGCCATGAGCTGCGCGGCGTCGACCCCGAGCTGGTCGTCGAGCGAGTCGAGGGCAACGGACAGGTCGCGGTCGAATCTCCACTGGACAAGGGGGCGGGATGACGGAGCTGAGAATCGGCATCATCGGCGTCGGGATGATGGGCGCCGATCATGCCGAGCGGGTCGCGCGGCGGACCTCCGGCGCCCGGCTGGTCGCCGTGTCCGATCCCGACGTGGCCCGAGCGACCACCCTGGCGACGGCGCTCGACGGCGTCCGGGTGATCGACGATCCGCTGGCCCTGATCGGCGATGCCGAGGTGGACGCGGTGATCATCGCGTCCCCCGGCTTCGCTCACGCCGAGCAGTTGATGGCGTGCCTGGAGCACGGAAAGCCCGTGCTCTGCGAGAAGCCCCTGACGATGGACGCCGAGTCGTCCTTGCGGGTGGTGGAGGCCGAGCACAAGACGGGCCGGCCGTTGATCCAGGTCGGGTTCATGCGCCGCTTCGACCCGGAGTACGCGGCTCTGAAGCGGTTGCTGGACTCCGGTGACCTGGGGCGGACGCTGTTGCTGCACAACGTGCACCGGAACAAGACGGTCCCCGAGACGTTCCGCAGCGAGATGATCGTGCGCGATTCACTGGTGCACGAGGTCGACGTGGCGCGGTGGCTGTTCGGCGACGAGATCACCCGGATCACCGTGCACGCGCCGAAGCCGACCAGCCTGGTCGGGGAAGGCGTGCTCGACCCGCAGTTCGCGGTGTTCGAGATGGCGAGCGGCGCGCTGGCCGACGTGGAGGTGTTCGTCAACTTCCAGGTCGGCTACGAGGTGCGCTGCGAGGCGGTCGCCGAGCGGGGCAGCGCGACCATCGGCCTGGGGGTCGACGTGCTGACCAGGGCGGCCGGACACTGGGGTGGTGCGGTGCCGGACGACTTCCGGGTCCGCTTCGGGCTGGCGTACGACATCGAGGTCCAGCGCTGGGTGAACGCCGCGGCGACGGGCGGGATCGACGGCCCGACGGCCTGGGACGGATATGCCGCCGCCGCGGTCTGCACGGCCGGCGTGCAGTCCTTGCAGGAAGGTCGCCCGGTGGAGGTCGAGATGGTCAGGCGTAGCGAGGTGCTCGGGTGAAACTCAGCCTCGACCCCTACATGTTCCGGCACGTTCCGCTGCTGGAGCTCCCCGGACTGGTGGCCGACCTGGGCTACCAGTGGCTGGAGCTCTCGCCACGGGACGACTTCCTGCCCTTCTTCAACCACCCGCGGGTGGATGACGCGAGGGTGGCGGCGTTCAAGGCCGAGCTGGAGGCGACAGGGGTCGGGGTCTCGTCGGTGCTTCCGTTGTACAAGTGGTCGGGGCCCGACGAGGACGACCGGCAGGCGGCGGTCCGGTACTGGAAGCGCGCGATCCGGATCACCGCCGAGCTCGGCGTGGACGTGATGAACTCCGAGTTCAACGGCAGGCCCGAGCAGGCGGCCAGGAGCGAGTCGCAGTTCTGGCGGTCGATGGAGGAACTGCTGCCGGTCTTCGAGGCGGAAGGGGTCCGGCTCGTCCTCGAGCCGCATCCGGACGACTTCGAGGAGGGCGGCCGCGCCGCGATCGACCTGATCCGCGGCATCAACAGCCCGCTGGTGAGCTTCCTGTACTGCGCGCCGCACACGTTCCACCTGGGCAACGACGCACCGGGGATCATCGGGTACGCGGGTGACCTGCTGACCAACGTGCACGTCGCCGACTCGTTCGACCACACCGGGTCGTCCGGTCTGCGCTACATCGTCAACCCGCCCGGCTCTACCGTCCGGGTGCACCAGCACCTGGATATCGGCCAGGGCGAGGTCGACTTCGACGAGCTGTTCGAGAGCCTGGCCGCGGTCGGGTTCGACGGCACCGTCACCGCCTGCGTCTTCGCCTGGGAGGAACGTGCCCGGGACTCGAGCACGTTCATGCGGGAGAAGATCACCGACTTACTGATGAAGCAAGGGATGCAGCTGTGAGCACTGAGCGAATCACCCATCTGATCGGCGGGACCCCCTGGACGGGCGTCTCCGAGCGCACCAGCAAGGTCTACAACCCCGCCACCGGCGAGGCCACCGGCGAGCTGGACCTGGCCTCGGCGGCGACTGTCGACGAGGCGGTGAAGGTCGCCCACGATGCCTCCAGGGCGTGGGGCCGGACCTCGCTCACCAAGCGTGCGCAGGTGCTCTTCGCCTTCCGCGAACTGCTGAACGAGCGCAAGGAGAAGATCGCCGCACTGATCACCGCCGAGCACGGCAAGGTGCTGTCGGACGCGCTCGGCGAGGTGACCCGCGGCCTCGAGGTGGTGGAGTTCGCCTGCGGCATCCCGCACCTGATGAAGGGCGGCTTCAGCGAGAACGTCTCCACCAACGTCGACGTGTACTCGATCCGCCAGCCGCTCGGGGCGGTCGCGGTGATCTCACCGTTCAACTTCCCGGCGATGGTGCCGTTGTGGTTCGTCCCGATCGCGGTGGCCTGCGGCAACAGCGTGGTGATCAAGCCGTCCGAGAAGGACCCGTCGGCGGTGAACGCGGTGGCCGCGCTCTGGAAGGAGGCAGGTCTGCCCGACGGTGTGATGAACGTCGTGCACGGTGACAAGGAGGCCGTCGACCGGCTGCTCGAGCACCCGGACATCAAGGCCGTCTCGTTCGTCGGCTCGACCCCGATCGCCCGCTACGTCTACGAGACCGGTACGGCGCACGGCAAGCGTGTGCAGGCGCTCGGCGGCGCGAAGAACCACATGGTCGTGCTCCCCGACGCGGACCTCGACCTCGCCGCTGACGCCGCGGTCAACGCCGGCTTCGGCTCGGCGGGTGAGCGCTGCATGGCGATCTCCGCGCTGATCGCGGTCGAGCCCGTCGCGGACGATCTGATCGAGAAGATCCGGACCAGGATGGCGACGCTGAAGACCGGCGACGGCACCCGCGGCTGCGACATGGGTCCGCTCGTCACCGGCGCCCACCGCGACAAGGTCGTCGGGTACGTCGAGGCCGGGGTGACCGAAGGCGCCGAGCTGGCCGTCGACGGTCGCGAAGGCCCGTTCGACGGCGGCGACGACGGCTTCTGGCTCGGCCCGACGCTGTTCGACAAGGTCACCCCGGACATGTCGATCTACACCGACGAGATCTTCGGCCCGGTGCTCTCGGTCGTCCGCGTCCCGTCGTACGACGCGGCGCTCGACCTGGTGAACTCCAACCCCTACGGCAACGGCACGGCGATCTTCACCAACGACGGTGGCGCCGCCCGCCGGTACCAGACGGAGGTGGAGGTCGGCATGGTCGGCGTCAACGTCCCGATCCCGGTGCCGATGGCCTACTACTCCTTCGGCGGCTGGAAGAACTCGCTCTTCGGTGACACACACGCACACGGCGCCGAAGGCGTCCACTTCTTCACCCGCGGCAAGGTGATCACCTCCCGCTGGCTCGACCCGTCCCACGGCGGGCTGAACCTGGGCTTCCCCACCCACGACTGATCACTGGGTGGTCGGGTAGGCCTCCAGTTCGTAGAGGGAGTAGCCGTAGGTGGTGGCTCGCTTGACGCCTTGCAGGCGGAGGTAGCGGCCGGTGGCGTCGAGCCAGACGGTGTCGACGCCACCGTCGCTGTCCGAGACCTCCGCGGCCGTGGTCCAGGTGTTGCCGTCATCGGACACCTGGACCTGGTAGGCCTTCCCATACGCCGTTTCCCAGCGGAGCACGACCTTGCCGAGCGCAGTGGCTGTGCCGAGGTCCACCTGCAGCCAGGACGCGTCGTCGTACCCGGAGGCCCAGCGGGTGGCCGGGGCACCGTCCACGGCGAACTCAGGCGTGTACGAGGTGCCGGGCTCGACGCCTGAGGCGGTCACTGGTCGCTCGAGTGCGGCGTTGGTCGTGGAGGTCTTCGGCCGGACCGAGAGAGCGGCACTGGTGGTGAACGTATCGCCGCCGGCGCTGAAGGCCACCGGAAGGACGACCGTACTCAGGGCCGCGTCGGCCGGCGGCGTCACGTTCACGGCGACCGACCGGGTGAAGCCCCGGGTCACCGTGACGCTGCTGCTGGACGGCGTCACAGTCCAGCCCGCAGGTGGAGCGATCGCGAGAGTGCCGGTGAGGTCCCCAGCTCCGGCGGGCGAGAGGTTGACGGTGATGGTCGACGCCTGGCCGCGCACGACATCGGCCTCAGCCGGATCCACACTGAGCGTCACCAACGGCGTATCGGCCCAGCGCGGTACCAGTTCGGCCACCTGCGGAGCAGGACTTCCGTCCTTCCAAGACAAGCGGACCGCCTCAGCGAGCTGGTCCTGGGTGTCGAACTCGGCATAGGCGGCGCCCACAGACCCGACCGAGCGCCACTCGCCACCGACCTGTACCTCGACCTGCGCCTGGCCGACGCCACCGGCCCGCTGGAGCACCGTGAGCGAGGCGAGCTTGCGAGGGGCCGACAAGGTCGCCACCAGGGCATCACCCTGCGCCGGAGCACCTGAAGCGATGTACGCCGTCTCGACGTTGCCATCGGCAGCCCGCTGGTACGACGAGTCCGTGGCGGGCGTAGGCGAGCCGGTGACGGTCAGCGTGGTCTTGTCGCTGCCGACGGTCTGGACGGCGAACTCGCGGACGACGAGCCAGAAGTCGTTCGTGGCGAGCGCGCGGTAGCGGACGTACCTCGCCTTGGTGCCGGCAGGTGCGGTAGCGCGGACCTCTGCGGTTGTCCCGCGCGCCAGTTCCGTCCACTGCGTGCCGTCGACGGAGTACTCCAGTGCTCCGGAGTGAATGTAGTCGTTCGGGCTGTTCGACTTGCCCATCAGCAAGGCGATGTCACTGATCTGAGTGCTCTCGCCAAGATCCACCCGTACTTCGGCGCCCGGCCCGGGGCTGCCGTTGCTCCAGAAGAAGGTGTTCGGATCGCCGTCGACCATCCGTGCCGGGACGTTGTCCTGGTAGGTGCCAAGCGAGGTCGTGGCAGTCCGGCCCGGCACCACGCCGAGCCAGCGGTCGTGCACCCTGCCGACCTCGGCCAGCAGTTCGTCGACCACCCGCTCACCGATCCGCGGGTAGGTTCCGTTGTGAGGTGCCCGGCTGTCCCGGATCGCCTTCGCCTGGTTGATCAGCGTGGTGAGCTGCTGTCGCTCGGTCCAGGCCGTCGCGCCATTGCCGGCGTCCAGCGCGGACAGCAGGACCAGCGCCCGCTGCATCGCCTGTCCCCACAGCTCCGTTGCCTTGAGCCACGACTCCGCCTCGTCGGAGAAGGCTGGATCGACCACGCCCGAACGGATCACGGCCGGCGCGGCTGCCACGGCGTTCACTTGCGGCCGCAGCATCTTCACCGCTCCAGACCGATCACCGGCGCGCCAGGTCTTCCAGAAGGCGTCCACCGCCGCTCCGAACTCAGGCGCGCTCTCCGAGTGCAGCGTGCCGTCGTACGTGTTCAGATCGGCGAACACTCGCAGAGCCCGAGCAGTCGCCTCGTCGCCACCGGCACGCTCGTCGAGTGCCCGCAGCCAGGAGGCCTGCTCGTCGTAGGTCGCCGGGTTCCAGCCCAGCTCGCCGAACGAGTACAGCGCGACCTTGCTGACAGCGGCCTGGTTCATCGGGTTCGAGATCACCCCGGCGACATGATCGGCGATGCCCGGCTCGCGTCCGCTGTAGTCGGCCAGCAGCAACCGCCCGGCCGCGTAGTCGTTGACCGGGTAGTTGTCCCAGATCAGGATGTCGTGCCCGAACACCGCCTTCGCCTGCGCGGCCTGGGCGGCAGTGATCGTCTGTGGCACCACCCCGATGCCGGTCCAGTGGACCACCACATCCGGGTCCAGCAACTCCCGCAATGCCTTCTTGTACGGCGTTTCGGTGACGTTGTAGTACTCCGTGGGCACCATCTGCAGGGGTGCCACGTCGGGCTTGGTCTCCACCCACTCGCGCTGCACGCGGTTCAGCAGATCACTCTGCGCCCGGCCGGCCGCACCACCGCCGGTCCCGTACTTCGTCCGGTCGGCGTCGCAGTGCCAGGTGTTGTAGTCGATGTCGTCGAGTGGCACGTTGAACGACCGGCCGCCGAGGGCGTAGAGCGCCTCGAACTTCGCCACCAGCGCCTGGAAGTCCGCCTCCGAGGTGTAGCAGATGTCGAGCCCGGGGGAGAGCGCGAAGGTGAAGTCCACCTTGTTCTGACGGGCCCGGGTCACCAGTTCGCCGAGCTGGGCCAGCTTGTCGGCGGGGTACGGCTCGCGCCATGTCTCGCGGTGGTACGGGTCGTCCTTCGGCGCGTACTCGTAGGTGTTCATCCGGTGTGAGCCGAGGTAGTCGAGGTGGTCGAGCCGGTCCGAGTGGGACCACGGAGTGCCGTAGAACCCCTCGATCGAGCCGCGGTACCGCATCGTCGGCCAGTCCCTGATCGCCACGCCAGGCATCCAGTCGGTGCCAGGCCGCGCCTGCACCAACTGGGCCAGCGACTGCGCCGCGTAGAACGTGCCGTCGGTGTCGACGCCGTCCAGGACGACGTGGCCGCGCCCCTCCTTGTCCAGCCCGGCGGCGAGCACATAGCCCTCTGCCGCGAGGCCCGCAGTGCCGTTGACGTGCAGTTGAGCCAGAGCAGCGTCGCCCTGGCCGAGCCAGAAGGTGGTCGGCGTGCCTGGGTCACTGCCGTCGGTGGTTCGCACTGTCATCACGCCGGCGCGTTGGAGCACCTGCCGCAGTACCCGCTCAGAATCGGCGTCCGAGTCCTTTCCCCGGACCAGCCCGACCACCGGGGTGATCGGGAAGCCATCGTGGCGCTGGGTCAGCTGCTGCGGTTCGGGTGATACCAGTGCTGCCTCGCTCGGTGAGGTTTGGGCGGCCGCCGCTCCCGGCGGGACCAGCGCCAGCGGTGCGGCCAGCGCGATGGCGCCGACTGTGGACAGGAGGGGGTGCGGGCGGAAGCGCATCGAGTCTCCTCAAGGCAGGGCGGATGCAGATAGTTAGCCACTGCGCATTAATGCGCGTCAAGGTGTCATCAGTGGCAACTTCAGGCAATCTGATTCACAACCCGAGGCCTGCACCCTCCGTTGTGGAAAGAGCTGTGCCGCTGACGTCTCCCACCGAGTACTGCGGCAGCGCGCGCGACCGCCCGGCACTCTTCGGAGGCCGGGCGGTCAGCCGCGGTAGCGCAACGCAGTACGGGCTAGGGGCGCGGCGCTAGCGGGGAACGGGCTAGATGGTGGTGACGGGGCGAGGCTGGAGGCCGGCTTCGCGGTAGCAGGCGTCGATGAGTTCCATCGTGGCGACGGCGTCATCGGCGTCGATGGGGAGCGGCTTGCCCTCGCGCAGGTGAGCGGCGAAGGCCTCGAGCTGGTAGGTGTACGAGGACTTGCGGCCCAGGTGCTCGACCCAGGTGTCCTCCTTCGTCGTCACCGTGATCCGGTCGTCCAGGTGCGGCAGTACGAAGGAGGGCGCGAAGGCCTCACCCCGGCTGCCGATGATTCGGCAGCTGAAGTCGACCTGCTCGGCGGCCATGCTTGTCCGGACCGCACCGGTCGCGCCGTTGGGGAAGACCAGGTCGGCGTTGAGCCACTCGTCGACACCAGGAAGACGCTTACGCTCACCGGCCCGGGCAGTCGCCACAGTCGGCAGGCCGCCGCCCCAGGGAGCCAGCATCCGCTGCGCGTGCAGGGCGTAACAGCCGACGTCCATCACCGCGCCACCGGCGAGCGACAGCGACCAGCGCGGGTCGTCGTCGGCCGGCGGCGGCATCACCATCGTGGTCTCGACGTGCTGCAGCTCGCCGAGCTCGCCCTTGCTCAGCAGCTCGTGCAGCCGTCGCGTGACCGGGTGGAAGACGTAGTGGAAGCCCTCCATCAGGACGACGCCCCGCTCGCGCGCTGCGTCCCGGACCTGCGCGGCCTCGGCGGCGTTGCTGGCCGACGGCTTCTCGGTCAGCACGTGCTTGCCCGCGGCAATGGCCTTCAGGTTCCACGGCCCGTGCAGCCCGTTGGCGAGCGGGTTGTAGATCACCTCGACGTCGGGATCGTTGATCACGTCGTCGTAGCCGGCATGGACCCGCTCGACACCGTGCTCGGCGGCGAACGCCCGAGCCCGTTCGGAGTCCCGGGCGGCGACCGCGACCAGCCGGGCGCCGGTCAGGCGGGCCGGTTCGACGATCGCCTTGCCCGCGATCCGGGCCGCGCCGAGAATGCCGATGCGAAGCGGTTCCATGCCTTCTCCCTTGCTCAGATGTCATCCGTACGGCGGCGTACGGCGTGCTCGTCGAGGGCCTGCTGCAGACGGTCGTCCGGCCAGTCCTCCGCGAGGGCCTGCCGGACCAGGTCGGCCTGGGTCGGTGGAGCGAGTCCGCCGATCGGCTGGTCCCGGTCCAGGTTTGTGGGGAAAGCGTATCCCTCGGCACTCGCGGCGATGACGTTGTCCAGATCGAAGGCGTCATCCTGCCGCAGCGTCCGCAGGACGGGATAGAGGGTGACCGCCATCCGGACCCGGTCGACGCTCTCCATCGCCCGCCCGAAGGCGGATGAGATCTGCAGCAGGTTCGCCATCCGCTTGATGTCGGTGGAGTGGTTGCTGCCGGCCGCGTGGAAGAGCGCGGGGTTGAAGAACACCGCGTCACCCGTGGCCAACGGCAACTGAACGTGATGGGCGACGAAGTGCTCGCCGAACTCCGGCCTGCGCCAGGCCAGGTAGCCGAGCTCGTACTTGTGCGAGTGCGGCAGATAGAGCGTCGGCCCGCTCTCGACGGGCATGTCACAGTGTGCGACCGCCCCTTGCAGCGTCAGCACGCTGGACAGTTTGTGCACATGAGCAGGGTAGGCAGCGGCGACCTCGTTCGACTGGAATCCGAGGTGGTAGTCGCGATGTACGGTCTGACCTTCACCTCCCGGATTCACCACGTTCACCTGCGAAGTCACCTGGTACGCCGGTCCGAGCCAGGCCTTCGCCGTGAGAGCCAGCAGATCGTTGGCGTAGTAGGCGGCGAACACCTCGGGGGCCCGGATCGCGAGCTTCTCCAGGGCGTTCCAGACCCGGTCGTTCGCGCCGGGCTTGGCGAAGTGGTCACCCGAGGCGGTGCCGGCCCGGTGCTGGTCGTCGATCATCCGGTAGAACTCGGCGCTGGTGGCCTCGACCACGTCCTTGCCGAAGGCCCCCTTCAGCACCACGATGCCGGGCCCCTCGCTGAACGCGCGGGCCAGCTCCGCCTGCACCTCCAGCGGATCCTCCTTGCGCAGCCGGGCGGCGTCGTACAGCGGGACCTCCTGCACGATCTCCTCCGCGAACGGATAGTCCGCAGGGTCGGTGTGGTCCTCGAGCACCTTCAGCAGGTCTTCCAGGCGAGCGTCCTCGGGGTTCAGCCAGGTCATCGGTGGCTCCTCTCGTTTGGAATTCAGCCTGGTGCTTCGGTGGTGGGATTGGTACACCTGGAATCCGTCAAAAACCCGTCTTTGGGGGTTGCCTCGTGGGACGTGCCTACCGGGTGCGGGACATCGCAGTACAGGCCGGGCTGAGCGAGACGACGGTCGACCGGGTGCTGAACGGCCGGGCCGGCGTGAGCGTCCGCGCCCAGCGCCAGGTCGAACAGGCGATCCGCGACCTCGACCGGCAACAGTCCCAGGTCCGCCTCGGCGGCCGCACCTTCGTCATCGACCTCGTCATGCAGGCGCCTGCCCGCTTCTCAAGCGCTGTCCGTTCCGCTCTGGAGGGCGAACTCCCCGGCCTCCGCCCCGCCATCATCCGCGCCCGCTTCGCCCTCGACGAGACCGCGTCAGCTCCCGCGATGGTCGAGACCCTGGATCGCGTCCGCCGCCGTGGCTCCCAGGGCGTCATCCTCAAGGCCCCCGACGAGCCCGAGGTGGTCGAGGCCGTCGACCTCCTCGTTGCCGCCGGCATCCCCGTCGTCACCCTGGTGACCGACCTTCCCACCAGCCGCCGCGCCGCCTACGTCGGTATCGACAACCGCGCAGCCGGCGCCACCGCGGCGTACTTCATCTCCCAGTGGCTGGGCGATGCCCCCGGCAACATCCTGGTCACCCTCAGCCGCGACACCTTCCGCGGCGAAGAAGAACGGGAAATGGGCTTCCGTGCGACGCTCCGCCGCCTCGCCCCACAACGATCCCTGGTGGAGCTCAACAACACCGACGGCCTGGACACCACCATGCACGGCCTGGCTCTGGCCGCCCTCTCCGCCGACCCCACCCTCAATGCCGTCTACTCGATCGGCGGCGGTAACCGAGCCATCGTCGAGGCATTCACCTCCCTCAACCGCCCCTACCGCTGCTTTGTCGCCCACGACCTGGACCCCGACAACCACGCCCTGCTGCGCACCGGCGCCCTGACCCTCGTCCTCCACCACGACCTCCCCACCGACCTCCGCCGAGCCTGCCAAGCCCTCCTCCAGTCCCACCACCTCCTCCCCAACGCCCCCCACTCGCTCCCTTCCAACATCCACCCGATCACCCCCCACAACCTCCCCAACCGAACACACCACGATCGGGTTGAATGAGGGTCCGGGAGGGGCATTGAACTTCTGTCGAGTTCCTGGAAACGGCTGGACCATCGAACTTCTGCTCAAGGGGGGCGAGAGCCCGGAGGACGTCGAAAACACTGATCGCTGGGCGACCGTGCACTCTGAAGGCCGGTGGGCGTTCACCCTTCTGACAGTGGCCGAACTGAACCGGCTGATGGCGCGGTGGCAACAGACCGGCGAGTACCACGGCGGCGCCTACTTCACCTGCCCGGAGCTTGTACTCCTGCGTCGGCCGGGGGTGGAGAGCCTCACGCCCGCGATCCAAGACCACGTGTCAGGCGGCGGCCCATTGGGGCCCCCGCACCCCACTCCGCGTCGACGGCCTCGCCGTAGCCAATCACCTCTTCGACAACGGCATCCACACAACAACCCCGATGGGACCGGTATCCGAGGGATGAGCATCGAGGGGATTCTGCGGCAGTGTGTGGCGCGGCACCTGGCGCCGCGGCGGCTGCATGGGGACGACAGCCTTCGGTTGGCGTGTTCTGTCTCTTTCAGGGAAGACGCGTCCTGGGCGCTTGACGAGGAGGTTCCTGCTGAGCTGAGGGAGCTCTGGCAGGCGTGCGGTGAGGCGAGGTTGTTCACGGATGTCGACTACGGCCAGCGGGGGCTGGTGTTGCTAGGCCCCGAGGTCAGTTGGCGGCGGACCTCGGACCAGCAGTACCTCCGACCGGCTGACCGGCGTCCGGGCGACGTCGTCATCGGCGAGTTCCTTGGCGACCTGGAGCTCCTGATCTACGCCGGCGAAGCGGGCGACAGCAGGATCCTGGTGAGCCTGCCATTGGACCCGCGCGAGGACTGGTACCGAGTCGGAAACAGCCTGGAGGAGTTCCTCGTGAAGTATGTCGAGCATCAGGGCAGGAAGTTCTGGGAGTAGACGGGGCTCCGGGCTCAAGTGCGGGGTGAGGTGGTGCTGCGGAGGACTAGGCGGGGGGCTACTACTTCTTCGGTGGGTGGGGTTTTGGTGGTGAGTCTCACCGTTGCTCGTTCTACGGCGAGTTTGGCGAGGGCGGGGGTGGGTTGGGCGATGGTGGTGAGGTCGATGTGGGTGAGGGTGGCGAGGGTGGTGTTGTCGTAGCCGATGACGGAGAGGTCGTCGGGGACACGGAGGCCGGAATCCCGGACGGCGTTGAGGAAACCCACGGCCGCTCGGTCGTTGAAGATGGTGGCGGCGGTGATCTCGCCGGGGTCCTTGAGGAAGGTCTGCGCGGCGTTGACGCCGGCGTCCTCGGTGGATCCGCCAGGGAGGACTGCCGGGGTCAGCCCAGCTCGGCGCATGGCGTTGCGATAGCCGGTACGCCGTTCCGTGGCTCCCGGCGCCTTGCCGCCATCCACGTGGAGGATGTTGCGATGCCCGAGGTCGATCAGGTGCCGGACGGCCTGGCGGGAGCCGTCGACATCGTCGGTCCGTACTACGTCGACGCCGGCGGCCTTGACCTTGCGGGCTACGACGACCACGGGTTGAGGCGTCGCCAGGTCTGCCAGCGCGGACGCGGAGAGTTGCGGGCCCAACAAGATCAGGGCTTCGCAGCGGTAGTCCAGCAGCGACTGGATCGCCAGAGCCTCACTACGGGTCCGGGCGACCGCACTGAGAGCAAGGTCGTAGCCGGAGGACTCGGCCGCGGCGTACAGAGCCTCGACCAGATCGCCTTGGAAAGGAGCCTGTACGTCGAAGGTGACGCCGAGCAGGCGGGTGCGCGTCCGGCCGAGCAACCTGGCGCGGTGGTCCGGGCGATAGCCGAGCGCGGCACCGGCCTCCAGCACGCGGGCCCGGGTGGCCTCGCTGGCGCCGGGGGCGTCGCGGTAGACGATGGAGACGAGGGCTCGGGAGACACCGGCACGGGCGGCAACGTCCTCCATCGTCGGACGGCTCATCCCGAGAACTCCTTCGGATCGACACTTGACGAGCCCTATCAAAGCAGTGTTCGCTAGCCGGTGACTAGAGCGCTCTAGTAATTCACGGGAGGCGGGGCGGCCATGCGGACAGACCACGGGTTGCAGGTGATTCGTACAGCGTTGATCGGTGCCGGGCGGATCGGCACAATGCACGCGGGCAACGTCGCGCGCCGGGTCGCCGGCGCCGAGTTGGCGGCGGTGGTGGACCCGGTGGAGGAGGCGGCCCAGCGGCTCGCCGCGAAGTACGGTGCCAGGGCAACGGGTGACATCGACGACGTGCTGAAGGATCCCGACATCGACGCGGTGCTGATCACCTCCATCGCAGCGGTGCACAGCGAGCTGATCGTGCAGGCAGCCGAGGCGGGCAAGGCGGTCTGGTGCGAGAAGCCCGCCTCTTTGACGCTCGAGGAGATGGACCGCGCGATCGAGGCGACCCGGCAGGCGGGGGTGCCGTTCCAGGTCGGTTTCAACCGAAGGTTCGCCGCGGACTTCGCGGCTGCGCGTAAGGCCGTCGTCGACGGCGAGATCGGTACTCCGCAGCTGATGCGCTCGCTCACCCGTGATCCGGGGTGGCCGGCGGGGCTCAGCAACGCCGCGAACGTGAAGCCCTGGACGATCTTCCGCGAGACCCTGATCCACGACTTCGACATGCTGCTCTGGCTGAACCCGGGAGCCGAGCCGATCGAGGTCTACACGAAGGCGGACGCGCTGGTCGCCCCGGAGTACAAGGACGGCGGTCTGCTCGACACCGCCGCCGTGATGATCACCTTCGACAACGGCGCGATCGCCACCGCCGAGGCCAACTTCTCCGCACTCTACGGGTACGACGTCCGCGGCGAGGTGTTCGGCTCGAAGGGCATGGTCACCGCCGGGCGGCACGCGAACAGCCCGATGCTGCACTACGGCGAGAACGGCATCCGGCAGCACACCTTGCGAAGCGACGAGGAGATGTTCGTCGACGCCTACACCCAGGAGCTGCAGGACTTCGCGGAGGCCGTTCGCAGCAAGGGGGTCCCGCCTGTCACTGGCGAGGACGCCCGCCGAGCGCTCGAAGTCGCACTCGCCGCGATGACGTCCCACGAAGAAGGCCGACCGGTCAAGCTGGGTGCCGCGGCATGAGGCTCGCCGCTTGTGCGGAGATGTTGTTCACCGACAAACCCTTCGTGGAGCGTGTCGAGCTCATTCACAAGCTGGGTTTCGACGTGGAGATCTGGGACCACACCACCAAGGACATCGACGCGCTGATCAGCACCGGAGCCACCTTCTCCTCGATGACGGGGTACGTCCGCGGTTCGCTCACGTTCGACCAGGACGAACTGCTGAAGACAGCCGAGCAGTCGATCGAGGTCGCGAAGGCCCTGAACTGCCCGCGGCTCAACCTGCACGGCACCGAACTGGGCGAAGGCGGCCTGCCCCGCGTACCGCAGTACGGGATGAGTGGGGAGATGTGGCTGACAGCAGCCAAGACGCTGACGCGACTGGCCGAACTCGCCGCTCGGCACGACGTGATGTTCGTGCTCGAGAATCTCAACACCGAGGTCGATCATCCGGGCGTGCCTTTCGCCAGAGCCGCTGACACCTTTGCCTTGGTGAAAGCCGTCGGTCATCCGAATCTGCGGATGATGCTGGACCTGTACCACGCGCAGATCGGCGAAGGGAATCTCATCTCCCTGCTCGAAAAGACGCTCCCTTATATCGGTGAGCTCCAGGTCGCCGACGTACCCGGGCGCTGCGAGCCGGGCACCGGGGAGATCAATTTTCCGGCGGTCGCCGCCGCGCTCCGCAGAATCGGCTATTCCGGCACTGTCGGTCTCGAGGCCTTTGCACAAAGCGATAGTGAGCTCGCACTGCGCCGGTTCCGGGACGCATTCACAAACGAAGAGATCTGATCAAATCCGCGCTCTGACTCGACGGTAAGCCCCTGACACCCCAAGATGTGCCCATGAGCACCGTCCAGGTCAGCGTTGATCGCACCAGTCGCACTCCGCTTCACGTACAACTCGCGCAGCAGCTCGAAGCGGCGATCCAGGGCGGTGACCTCCCGGTCGGTTCTCGGCTCAGCAACGAGGTGGACCTCGCAGAGGCCTACGGTCTGAGCCGCCCGACGGTCCGGCAGGCGATAGCCCGGCTGGTCGATCAGGGACTGCTCGTACGCAAGCGCGGCGTCGGCACGCAGGTGGTGGGCAACTCAGGCCAGGTGCGGCGCTCGCTGGAGCTCACCAGCCTGTACGACGACCTGTCGGCGGCGCACCGGAAACCGCAGACAGACGTACTGCGCTTCGGCATCGCGCCGGCGAGCGCAGTGGTGGCCACCGCCTTGCAGTGCGAGCAAGGAGACCGCGTACTGCGCCTGGAGCGGCTCCGCAAGGCTGACGGCGAACCGCTGGCGCTGATGCGCAACTGGCTGCCGCCGGAGGTGCTCGACACGGATCCGAACACTCTGGCCGAGCGAGGGCTCTACGAGTTGCTCAGAGCCGAGGGGGTCCGCCTGAAGGTGGCGCACCAGACGATCTCGGCCCAGCCCGCGACACCAGAGCAAGCCCGGCTCCTGATGGAGGAGCCGGGCTGTCCGCTGCTGGCGACCACGCGGATCACCTACGACGATCACGGGCGTGCGGTGGAGTACGGGTCGCACCTGTTCCGCGCTTCCCGCTACGCCTTCGAACACACCCTCGTCCACCGCTGATCCACCCCTCAGAGGACCAGCGACGGACGAGGGCGAGCCTTACTTGGTCCCGGTGCCCGGGAACTTCCAGGCCTTGTCCTTGGCCATCGCCATCAGCTCATCCGGAGTGAACGCGGGCGTGGTCCGGGTGTGCTTGGCGTCCTTCTCCTGCGGGCCGTTGTAGCTCGTCATGCCGATCATGCGGCCGTCCGGGTAGTGGATCTCGACACGGTTGGAGACGACCCCGTTGACCTTCTGGCGGGCGTCGGCGTACGAGGGTTCGTTCTTCACCCAGCCGACCACGGTACCGTCCGACCGGACCTGGCAGTGCGCGATGCCTTCCGGCCCGCACTTGGTGACGGGCTGCTCGTAGGAGACGAAGACGTCGATCCGCGACAACCCCTTCCCGTCGTTGATCACGTAGGCCGCACCGTTGTAGCCCCCGGTGCCGCCGCCCCACGTCTCCGGCCGGGTGAAGGTCAGGTCGCGCGGCAGCAGTTTCTTCAAGTTGTGCAGGGTTTGCTGCACCGGTACCGTCGCCTTCCCCGCACCTGGCGACTTCGGCTCGGGCTTGGTCGGACCGGAGGTCGGCACCTTCTGCTGCAACGGGAACCGCCAGGTCCGGCTGTCCGCGATCGTGATCAGTTGTTCCAAGGAGAGCGCCGGCTTCGCGCGGGACTTGTCGACACCCTTCTCCTCCGCGGCGTTGAAGCTGATCAAGCTGATCGACCCGCTGCCGGGCCGGACGATAGTGACCGAGTTCCGGATCACCCCGCCCGGATTTCCTTCCCCGTAGGTGGGTCCGTTGGCCTCCACGCTGATGAGTGATCCGTCCGGGCGGGTCTTGCAGGTCCCGGGCTCCATGATGCAGGTGCCGTCCGCACCGGGCGCGGTCACACCGAGCGAGATCTTGGACGGCCCCTGACCGTCGTCGACGACGACAGCGGCGCCATGGAAGCCGTCGTCGCCCCAGGTCTGGGGCTTGCTGACCTTCAGATTGGCCGGCAGGAGCTTCATCAGCGTCGCCAGCGTCTCCTTCTGGGTGACCGGACCTGTCGCTTCCTCCGTGACGGACTGGCCGGCCGTCCCGGCGGCGGGCGCCTCGCCAGTACCGCCGAACAGCTGGGTACCGCCGATGACGATGCCGGCGGTCGCCAGTACTGCGCCTGCGCCGGTGAAGCTGAGCAGGGCGGTCCGGCGGCGGCGCAGGGTGGTGCCCCGGCGCATACTGCGTTCGACCAGGTCGGTGGACTCGGGTTCGAGGTTCTCGGTGGCCCGGCGCATCAGGTCGGGCAGGGTGTCGTTCAAGTTGTTCATCGGGCTGTCTCCTGGGACGTCAGGTCAGAGTGCGATCAGGTGGACGGCGTCGTCACCGAGGACGGCCCGGAGCCGGTCCAGCGCCCGGGAGGTCCTGGTTCTGATCGCACCGGCGTTCTTGCCGAGATCGAGCGCGACCTGTTCGACGCTGCGATCTTCGAAGAACCGCAGCACCAGCACCGCACGATCGAGCGGGGCGAGCTCGGCCAGCGCCTTCTGCAGCGACAGCCGCAGTTCGACGTCGCCGGGGCGTTCGGCCCGGTCCGGCAGCGCCGAGGTGGGCTGTTCGGTCCAGCTCCGCCGGCGGCGCTGCGAGATGAACGTCCGCACCAGCACGGTCTGCGCGTACGCCGGCGGGTTGTCGATCCGCTGCAGGCCCCGCCAGGCGCGGAACATCTTGGCGAGCGTCTCCTGGACCAGGTCCTCGGCGTGGTGCCGGTCGCCCGCCAGCAGCCAGGCCGTCCGGTACAGATGAGGCGTGCGCGCCCTGGCGAACTCCTCGAAATCATCCGTCGTCGGTCTCATCACTGCCTTCCGTCGTGGTCTCACTCTCTACGACGCCCCGGCCGGACCTGCGTGTTACACCCCGGTCGGGACGATCAGGGGGACTGCGGGCGGTTGGCGGACTTGCAACAAGGTGCAATCGATTGGACCTGGACGTGAGCGAGTGGATACGTTCTGTGAGCCTGGGCTGCATCAGGGTTATCCACAGGCAGCAGGGACCGGGTTGGCGCCGGTACACCCTGGGTTGGGAGGATGGTCGCGCACAGTGACCAGTAGGGTCACCGGTCGAGACGTCAACTGGGGAGACGATGACAGCCGACAGACTTGCCGCGCGCCGGTCCGGCTGGAGTGGTGCGGTCGAACTCATCGACGCCCAGGTCCGCGAGGTGGTCCGGCGCGAGGGCATCGACCCGCTGCGCGACCCCGGCGCGGTGAACGCCATCGTGGCGATGGTCGTGAAGGAGTACGACGAGCGCAGCCTGACCGGGATCGTGCCGCCGATCGGTGACGTCGAGGCGGTCAGCCGCGAGGTGCACGACCGGGTGGCCGGCTTCGGCCCGCTGCAGCGCTATCTCGACGACCCGGCGGTCGAGGAGATCTGGATCAACGAGCCGAGCCGGGTGTTCATCGCCCGCGAGGGCCGGCACGAGCTGACCACCACGGTGCTGACCGAGGAGGAGGTCAGCGATCTGGTCGAGCGGATGCTGAAGACGACCGGGCGGCGGATCGACGTGTCCCAGCCGTTCACCGACGCGCGGCTGCCGGACGGGAGCCGCGTGCACATCGTGCTCGGCGGCATCACCCAGCGGTATGCGGCGATCAACATCCGTAAGTTCACCGTCCGCGCGACCAGGCTGGCCGACCTCGTCTCGCTCGGCTCGCTCACCCCGCACGCGGCCGCGGTGCTGGACGCGGCTGTTGCCTGCGGCCTCAATATCCTCGTCTCGGGCGGCACCCAGGCCGGAAAGACCACGATGCTCAACGCGCTGGCGGGTTCGATCCCGGGCAGCGAGCGGGTGATCAGCTGTGAAGAGGTCTTCGAGATCAAGCTGCCGATCCCGGACTGGGTCTCGATGCAGACCCGGCAGGCCGGCCTCGAGGGCACCGGCGAGGTGCGGCTGCGCGACCTGGTCAAGGAGTCCCTGCGGATGCGGCCGTCCCGGGTGATCGTCGGCGAGGTGCGCGGTGAGGAATGCCTCGACCTCCTGCTGGCCCTGAACAGCGGACTTCCCGGCATGTGCACGATCCACGCCAACTCGGCGCGCGAGGCGCTGACGAAGATGTGCACCCTGCCGTTGCTGGCTGGGGAGAACATCGGCTCACGGTTCGTGCTGCCGACCGTGGCGGGCTGTGTCGACCTGGTGGTGCACCTCGGCATCGCGGCCGACGGGCAACGGCGGGTCCGGGAGATCGTGGCCGTGAGCGGCCGGATCGAGGATCAGGCGATCGAGACCGAGACGCTGTTCGGCACCATCGACGGACACCTGCGTCGCGCCGAAGGACAGTTGCCGCATCCGGAGCGGTTCCAGCTAGCGGGATACTCGCCTGCCGGGTTGCTCACCGAGTTGCCGCGGGGTGTGAGCTGATGGGACTCCTTCTCGGGCTCTTCTTCGGTATCGGCCTGCTGCTGATCATCTGGACCTTCGTCGCGCCCGCTGACGCCAAGCCGCGCACCGAAGGCCGGCTGACCGCGCGGAGCCGGGAGTTGCTCGCGAGCGCCGGAGTCGAAGGCGTGACCCCTTCTGCCTTCATCGGCGCCTGCTTCATCACGGGCTTCATCGCGTTCGTCCTGATGTTCGTCGTCTCGGCGACGCTGCCGATCGGGTTGATCTTCGGGATCATGGCGGGTGGCGTGCCGGTGGCCTTGCTCAAGAGTCGCGCTCGCCGGAGGCTGGCCGAGTTCCGGGAGCTTTGGCCGGACGTGGTGGACAACATCGCGTCCGCAGTACGGGCCGGCCTGTCCTTGTCGGAGGCGCTTGCCCAGGTCGGCGAGCGCGGGCCGGTGCCGTTGCGGGAGCCGTTCAGGAGGTTCGGGGCCGACTACGCGTCGACTGGCCGGTTCGCCGATTCCCTCGATCGGCTGAAGGCGCGGCTGGCCGATCCCGTCGGCGACCGGGTGATCGAGGCGTTGCGGATCGCTCGCGAGGTCGGTGGCGGTGACCTCGGGCGGTTGCTGCGGTCGTTGTCGAGCTTTCTGCGCGACGATGCCCGCACCCGGTCCGAGCTGGAGTCACGGCAGTCGTGGTCGGTCAATGGTGCACGGGTCGCTGTGGCGGCGCCCTGGCTCGTGCTGGCGATGTTGTCGTTCCAGGGTGACGTGATCCAGCGCTACAACTCACCGATCGGCGCCTTGATCCTCGGGATCGGCGCTGTCGTCTGCGTCGTTGCCTACCGCGTGATGCTGCGGATCGGCCGGCTGCCTGAGCCCGAGCGGGTGCTGCGATGAGTCCGGTCCTCGTCGGCGGGTTGCTCGGGGCAACGTTCGGGGCGAGCCTGCTGCTGATCGTGCGGCGGTTGCCGTTCCTGCGGAAGCCCTCCGTGGACGACCGCATCGGCCCGTACCTGCGGGACATCGGCGGCTCGGACGTCTTTCTGGGCGTGGTCGACTCCGGCTCGCCGTTCTACGCGATCCTGCGGTTGTTCGGGCCGTCGCTCCGCGCCGGCGCGGTCCGCCTCGAGCGCATCCTGGGCGGAGCGACCTCCGTCCGGCGGCGACTGGCCCGGGCCGGGATCGACCGTACCGTTGAGGAATTCCGGATCGAGCAGCTGCTCTGGGGCGCCGCCGGCTTCGGCGGTGGACTCCTCATCGCGTTGGTCGCCCTGTCCCTCGGACTCGGCAATCCAGTCGGACTACTCGTCCTCTGCGGGATCCTCGCAGTACTGGGGGTGCTGTCGCGGGACACCTATTTGACCAGCCAGGTGCGGCGCCGGGAACGTCGCCTGCTCGCCGAGTTGCCTACTGTCGCGGAGCTCCTGGCGCTCTCCGTGGCTGCGGGCGAAGGACCTGCCGCAGCTCTCGATCGCGTGGCTCGTTCGTGCCGAGGTGAGTTGGCCGATGAGCTGCAGCGAGTCCTCTCCGAGACCCGTGCGGGTGATCCGTTGGTGCGGGCCCTCGACGCGCTGGCCGACCGGAGCGGCCTGCTGGCGTTGACCCGATTCGCCGACGGCCTCGCGGTTGCCCTCGAGCGAGGGACGCCGCTGGCCGACGTACTGCGGGCGCAGGCGGGGGACATCCGCGAGTCGAGCAGACGGGAACTGATCGAATCCGGCGCGCGCCGGGAAGTAGCCATGATGGTTCCGGTGGTGTTTCTCGTGCTGCCGGTGACGATCGCCTTCGCCTTCTATCCGGGTGCTGTCGGAATCCGGCTGATCGCCGGATGAACTGAGGAGATGCCATGTCACTGTTGCTGACCAGACTGTTCCTGATGCTGGTGGTGAAGCCCCGGCCGGCGCGCAAGGAACGCGGCGACGTCCCCGGCTGGGTCCTGATCACCGTGATGACCGCGGGCCTTGTCGTCGCCATCTGGGGCGTAGCCGGCAGACAACTACAAGACATGCTCGAAAATGCCCTGGACTCCGTATCCAACAAATGACCCCACCTCCCTTCGTGACTCTCGCCGCTGCCCGCGTCGCCGGATGGGCCAGGTCGCCGCGTGGCGAGCGAGGTGCGGCGGTGGTGGAGTTTGTGATGGTGGCGATGTTGGTGGTGCCGCTGTTTCTCGGCGTGCTGCAGGTGGGGTTGTTCCTGTATGTGCGGAACACGATCACGGCGGCTGCGTCGGAGGGGGCGCACTACGCGGCGGTGCTGAATCGTGAGCCGGCGGACGGCGAGGCACGGACGCGGGAGCTTGTCAGCGGCGTGGTCCGCAACGAGCTGATCGAGTCGGTCGACGGGCAGGCGACGGATGTCGACGGCCAGCCGGGCGTGCTGATCGTCGTGAAGGCGCACATGCCGCCGCTCGGGTTGTGGGGGCCGGGCGTCGAGTTCACCGTCGAGGGTCACGCCGTCAAGGAGACCGGCGAATGAGCCGCCGACTTCCGGGCCTGGTGGTGCGGCGGATGTCGCCGTACCGGCGGGAGGAGAGGGGGAATGCGGTCGTGGAGTTCTCTTGGTTGGCGTTGTTGCTGTTGGTGCCGCTTGTGTACGTGATGCTCGGGGTGTTCGACGTACAGCGCACCTCGTACGGGGCGACGGCGGCGACGCGAGCGGCTGGGCGGGCGTTCATCATCGTGCCGGCCGGGTTGACGGAGGATGACGCGCGGGCTCGGGCATTCGAGGCGGCGCGGCTGGCGATGAAGGACCAGGGGGTGGAGTTGAGCCCCGGGCAGTTGAAGATCAGCTGCAATCCGGCCTGCCTGGAGCCTGGATCCACCGTCACGGTCGAACTCGACGCCGAGGTGCCGTTGCCGTTCATCCCGGATGCGCTGGGTGGCGAGCGCCCGGCCGTCCACGTCAGCGCCTCGCACACCGAACCCTACGGCGACTACCGAGAAGCCAAGGGCAACGGATGACGACCGGTACTGCGTTCAAAGCGCGGCTGACAGCGCGCGGGCCAGGTCGACCCGGTCTGCGGAACGAGCGTGGGCAGATGACTGTGCTGATCATCGGATTCACCGCGGTGATCCTGATGATGATCGTGGTGGTGACCGACATTTCGAAGGTGTTTCTGGTGCGGCGGGATCTGGATGCGACTGCCGACGGGGCGGTGCTTTCCGCGGCCAACGGGTTGGCGGCTGTCTATGCGCAGGCCGGTGCGAGTGGGAATGCGGAGATCGATCCGGAGGAAGCCCGCAGACTCACCGCGGAGTACCTCGATTCCGTTGGCGCAGGCAACCGTTTCGACGGGCTGGACTGGTCTGCCGACGTCACCGGGACCACTGTCACCGTCCAGCTGAGCTCCTCGGTCGACCTCCCGTTCGAGCCACCCGGCTGGCAAGGCTCGGCAGAGATCGCGTCGGACGCGGCGGCCGTCGTACCAATTCGTTGACGGGCGCGTAGTCGGGGTGGGTGTGCCAGCGGGCTGTGCGGGTTGTCGTGCACGATGGGGTGATGGATATCGAGCTGGCGGGTCGGTGGGCGTTGGTTTCGGGGTCTAGTCAGGGGATCGGGCAGGCGATCGCGACCGAGCTCGCGCGGTCCGGGGCGTCCGTCGTCGTGAACGGGCGCAGCCAGGACAAGACCGAACGGGCGGCCGAGGAGATCCGGAAGGACGTGCCCGGCGCCGAGCTGATCCCGATCGCCGCGGACCTGGCATCGGCCGAGGGTGCCGAGCAGCTCGAGGAGCAGGTCGGCGAGCTGGACATCCTGGTGAACAACCTCGGCATCTTCGGCGCGAAGCCGGTGCTGGAGATCGACGACGACGAGTGGCGCCGGTACTTCGAGGTGAACGTGCTCTCGGCGGTCCGGCTGATCAGGATGTACCTGCCGGGGATGATGGAGCGCGGGTTCGGGCGGGTGATGAACATCGCGAGCGACTCGGCCGTGGTGACCCCGCTCGAGATGGTGCACTACGGGATGACGAAGACCGCGTTGCTGGCGGTGACGCGGGGCTATGCGAAGGCCGCGGCGGGGACCGGGGTGACCGTCAACTCGGTGATGGCCGGGCCGACGCACACGCCGGGCGTCGAGGACTTCGTCCACGAACTGGTCGCTGACGAACTACCCTGGGACGAGGCGCAGGCGCAGTTCATGAAGGAGCACCGCCCGTACTCGTTGATCCAGCGGCTGATCGAGCCCGCCGAGATCGGCAACATGGTCGTCTATCTCAGCTCGGAACAGGCCTCCGCGACCACCGGCGGCGCAGTACGGGTCGACGGCGGCTACATCGACTCGATCCTTCCCTAGGAAGCGCCCAGTCCTTCTCTAGAAGACAGTCGGGTTGTCCTTCAGCCACTGTTCGAAGGTGCGGCCGGCGTGGCCGGTCAGCAGTTCGACGGTGTGCTCGATCGGGTGCGGTGTGCCGACGCGGGAGGCCCAGTAGGACATCAGGGACTCGAGCTGCGCGGGATTGCGCATGGTCGCCGCCATCTCCTCGCGAGCCTCGGCCGGGGTCAGTTCGACCTGTTCGATCGGTACGCCGGTGAGCTCGGTGATCAGGTCGATCTGACGACGTCGGGTCATCGACTCGGGCCCGGTCATCGGATAGCCACGGCCGTCGTGCTCGGCGCCCGGGCCGTCCAGGAGCACCCTGATCGCGACGTCCGCGATGTCCTGCTCGTGGATGGGCGCTTCCTCGGCCTCGAGGTATGGCAGCCGGATCTGACCGGTCGCGCGGATCTGGTACGACCAGTAGATCGCGTTCGTCATGAAGGTGCCGGGCTGCAGCCGCGTGCTCGCGAACGCGCCGCCGAGGATCACCCGCTCGACTCCTGAGTGCGGATCAACCGCTCGGCCGCCGAGTGCGGATCCGGCCGCGGCGTCCTCGTGGCCGGCCTGGGACGACATCGAGGACAGCAGGACCACCTGTTTCACCCCAGCCGCCTCGGCCGCTTCGACGAACAACGCCGCAGTCAACGGATCGGAGTACAGGAAGACCTGGGAGATGTCCTTCAGGGCCGCGGACCAGGACGAGCCAGAGGCGGAGTCGAGGGCGATGGTGCCCAGGAGGTCAGGTTCGCGGCTGGCGACGCGGACCTCGCGACCGCTGGAGACCAGGCCGGCGCGGACTGCACGGGCGATCTTGCCGCGACCACCGGTGATGAGGATTGTCATGGACTAACTCCAAAGATGTAGTGACTACAAGAATGGAGGAAGTAAAGCATGCGGCTCTAGAGTGTGTCCATGCAGATCGAAGGGCGGCGGGAGCGGAAGAAGAAGCAGACGCGGCAGGCCATCTCGGACGTGGCGACCGGTCTGTTCATCGAGCGCGGGTTCGACGCGGTCACGGTGGCCGAGGTCGCCAAGGCAGCCGATGTCGCAGTGCAGACGGTGTTCAACCACTTCCCGACGAAGGAAGACCTGTTCTTCGACGACACCGACTGGTGGACCGGCCCGGCCGAGGCGATCCGGCTGACCGCGCCCGGAGACGATGTCGTCGAGGCGCTGAAGCAGCACTATCAGCAGCAGATCCGCGAGCGGCTGCGGTCGGGGCACCTGGCGACGTGGGCATCGTTCACCCGCACGCTCGAGGAGAGCCCAGCGTTGCTGTCTCGGCGGCGGAAGAACGCAGAGGAGATGGAGGAGTTGATGGTCGCGGCCCTGCTGGAGCGCGATGAGCAGCTTCGACCGCTGATGGCGCGGCTCATCGCCGCTCAGTACGCGGCCGCTCAGAAGGTGCTGGAGGCGGAGTTCGCCCACTTCGTGCCGGATCGGCCTTCGGGAGTCCAGGTGGCCCACGCCGACGGTGCGCTCGAAGAAGCCGTCAACACGGTCTTCGGGGTCCTGCACCACGGCCTGACCCCCAGAGCGCCGGCCTGAGGTCCTGACCAGGGGGAGTCGCTGACGGAGCTGGTGCCGGCGGGGCGGCTGTGGTGCCGAGTTCCACGCGGGACGCCTGAGGTGCTGAATTCCCAGCCAGAGACACGGAGCGGGTACGCTGCTTGGTTGTGGCTGGACCTGATTTCGACACTGACCTGAAGCAACTCGACGCAACCCTGACCTCGATCGAGAAAGTGCTCGATCTGGAGGGCATGCGCCGAGAGATCGCCGACCTCGGCGAGCAGGTGGCCGCGCCCGACCTGTGGGACGACCAGGCGAACGCGCAGAAGGTGACGTCCCGGCTGTCCAGCCTGCAGGCCGACCTGGAGCGGGTCACCAAACTGCGCAGCCGGATCGACGACCTCGGCGTGCTGATGGAGATGGGCCGCGAGGAGAACGACGCGGACACCCTGGCCGAGGCGGAGAAGGAGATCGGCGCGCTGACCAAGCTGGTCCAGTCGCTCGAGGTCCGCACCCTGCTGTCCGGCGAGTACGACGAGCGCGAGGCGCTGGTGACCATCCGGTCCGGCGCGGGTGGCGTCGACGCCGCGGACTTCGCCGAGATGCTGCAGCGGATGTACCTGCGCTGGGCGGAGCGGCACGGCTACGCCACCGAGGTGTACGACACGTCGTACGCGGAAGAGGCCGGGCTCAAGTCGACCACCTTCGGCGTCAAGGCGCCGTACGCCTACGGCACGCTGAGCGTCGAGTCGGGCACGCACCGGCTGGTCCGGATCTCGCCGTTCGACAACCAGGGCCGTCGGCAGACCTCGTTCGCCGCGGTCGAGGTGGTCCCGGTGCTCGAGCAGACCGACGAGATCGACGTGCCCGAGGAAGAGCTGCGGATCGACGTGTACCGGTCGTCCGGCCCGGGTGGTCAGAGCGTCAACACCACCGACTCGGCGGTCCGGATCACCCACATCCCGAGCGGCACGGTGGTCTCCTGCCAGAACGAGAAGTCGCAGCTGCAGAACAAGGCCAGCGCGATGGTGATCCTGAAGGCGAAGCTGCTCGCGCTGAAGAAGGCCGAGGAGCGGGCCGAGATCGACGCGCTGCGCGGTGACGTGCAGGGCTCGTGGGGCGACCAGATGCGCTCCTACGTGCTGCACCCGTACCAGATGGTCAAGGACCTGCGCACGCTGTACGAGTCGGGTAACACCAGCGGGGTCTTCGACGGCGAGATCGACGAGTTCATCGAGGCCGGCATCCGCTGGCGCCGCACCGGCCAGACTGCCGCCGAGCAGAACTAGTACTGCGCCGCCCGCGGTCGTCCAGGTAGTCGTGATCCGAGAAGATCTCCGCGCGGACTGCAGCAACTGCTACGGACTCTGCTGCGTCGCGCTGACCTTCTCGAAGTCCGCCGACTTCGCGATCGACAAGGACGCGGGCGAGCCGTGTCCGAACCTGCAGGAAGACTTCCGCTGCGGCATCCACAGCAAGCTCCGCCCAGCCGGCTTCCAGGGCTGCACGGTCTACGACTGCTTCGGCGCCGGGCAGAAGATCTCGAAGCTCGCCGGCAGCAGTTGGCGCGAGCAGCCGGGCCAGAGGATGTTCGAGGCGCTGCCGATCATGCGGCAGTTGCACGAGCTGCTGTGGTACCTGGCAGAGGCCCTCGAACGCCCGGAGACCAAGTCGATCCACCCCGACCTGCGAGCCGTGAGCGACCAGATAGAGAAGCTCACCCTCGAGCCTGATGTGACGACGGTCGACCTGCCCGGCGAGCGCGAGGCGGTCAACGAACTCCTGCTGCGGACGAGCGCCCTGGTTCGCGGCAAGCAGAGCAAGAAGAAGGAGCGCCGCGGAGCCGACCTCTTCGGGGCCAGACTCCGCGGCGCGGACTTCAACTCCGCCAATCTCCGAGGCGCTTACCTCATCGCGGCCGATCTCCGCGACGCCGATCTCCGGAAGGCCGACCTGATCGGCGCCGACCTGCGGGACGCCAACCTCGAAGGCGCGGATCTCAGCGGTGCCTTGTTCCTCACGCAGTCCCAGGTCAACGCGGCTCGCGGCAATCAAGCCACCAAGCTGCCCACCGCGCTGAACCGGCCGCCGCACTGGGACTAGCGCGTCCTGAGCTGGTGAGTCACCGGCGTCATCAGCAACGAGATCGCCGTGATCGCCAGTGAGACCGCGGCCAGCGCACCGCCCTGTCCCCACGAGGTCCCGGCCAGCGACAGGTACGCCGTACCGACCGTGGCCGCGCCGAGTGCCAAGCAGGTCTGCTGGCTCGTGAGCAGGATTCCGCTGCCGAGTCCGGCCTGTGCCGGTGGGACCTGGCCGACGACCACACCCATCAGCGGAACCATCACCAGGCCGCTGCCGAACCCAGCGATGAGCATCGGCACCGCCAGGGACCACGGAGTCACGTCAGGCCACAGCGTCAGAGCCACCACAGCAAGTACGGCGTACCCGACTGATTGCACGATCCAGCCGCGCAGGATCAGACCGGCACCGTACCGCTGCTGCAGGCGGGGACCGTAGATCGACGTGATCAGGAAGCCGACCGCCATCGGGAGCAGGCTCAGGCCGCCTTCCAGCGGGGACATCCCGGCCTCACCCTGGGTCGCCAGCGCGAAGACGAACATGAAGCCGCCGAAGGTGGTGAAGAAGCCCACGGCCAGCAGCAAGCCGATCCGCATCGGCCGCAAGCGCAGTACCGACGGCGGAATCAGCGGCGCCGAGCCGGCCCGCTCCGACCGATGTTGGTGTACGCCGAGCAGCCCGACGGCTGGAATCGTCGCGGCCAGCGAGATCCAGGTCCACGTCGGCCAGCCGAGCGGACGGCCCTCGGTCAGCGGCAGCAGCAGGAGTACCAGCGCGAGCGCGAGCAGGCCCGCACCGACCAGGTCGACCCGCTGGGCCTTCTCGGCGCGAGTCTCCGGAAGCAGTTTCAAAGCAGCAGCCAGCGCGACGAGCCCGACGGGAACATTGACCAGGAACACTGCCCGCCAGCCGAGGTCGAACACGTTGGCCTCGACCAGAACGCCGCCGAGGATCTGGCCCAGTGCGGCAGCCGCACCACCGGCCACGCCGAACATCGCCATCGCGCGAGCGCGGTGCTCGCCGGTGAGCAGGCTGCTGATCGACGCGAGCACCTGCGGAGTCATCGCCGCGGCAGCCGCGCCCTGGACGACCCGGGCAGCCAGCAGTACGCCGATCGTCGGGGCGATCGCGCAGATCAGCGACATCACGGTGAAGCCGAACAGGCCGAGCAGGAAGAGCCGCTTGCGGCCGAAGCCGTCGCCGAGGCGACCGCCGACCACGAGCAAGGTGGCGTTGGCGATGCCGTAGCTGCCGACGACGAGTTGGAGCTCGCCCGAGGTGGCCTGCAGATCGGACCCGATCGCGGGCAGGGCGACGTTGATGATGAAGAAGGAGAGCATCGGCAGGAAGGCGCCGAAGAGCAGAGTGGTGAGCGCCACCGGGCCGAGTGGTGACGCCGTGCGCGGCTCGGTGGCCACGCGGGCGGTCTGGAGCTGGTCTGTCATGTCACCCACTCTGCGCCGACTCCGAGCCTGGTGGTGAGAGCCTGTTTATCCTGGTATTGGCAGCACCTGGCACCAGCCTTTCGCCACCCGGGCAGACGGACCACCATGGAGATGTGAGCGTCCTGACCAGCATGCCAGCCACCACCGACAAGGCCGAGCGGCGGCGGGAACTGGCGGCGTTCCTGCGCAGCCGGCGGGAGCGGATCCAGCCTGAAGAGGTCGGCTTCGCCCCGGGCGGCCGACGCCGTACTCCGGGCCTGCGGCGCGAGGAGGTCGCCCAGCTCGCCGGAGTCGGGGTGACTTGGTACACCTGGCTGGAGCAGGGCCGCGACATCAACGTGTCGGCCCAGGTGATCGAGGCGATCTCGCGCACGCTCCGCTTGGACCGGCTGGAGCGGAACCACCTCTACACACTCGCGGGCATCGCCCTCGGCCCGGCGAAGGCTGCCTGCGCGGCGTTGCCCGCCTCCATCCAGAAGATGCTCGACAAGTTCTCGCCCTATCCCGCGCAGGTGATGAACGCGCGGTACGACGTCCTGGCCTTCAACGACGCCTATACCAAGGTGATCCTCGACATGGCGGCGGTGCCGTTGGAGGAGCGCAACCTGCTCTGGCTCACCTTCGTGTCCGACGATTGGCGGTGTGCGTTCATGGACGGCGATTCGATCAAGATGCACCTGGTCGCGGGATATCGTGCGGCGCTCGCCGACCACCTCGGCGAGCCCAGCTGGCAGGATCTCACCGATCGGCTGCTCGCGAGTTCTCCGTTGTTCGCCGAGCTCTGGGAGCGGTACGACGTGGCCGCGCCGAGCGCCAAGATCAAGCTGCTGCAGAACGAGAAGGTCGGCCTGCTGAGGATGGAGCCGGCCAATCTGTGGCTGACCCAGCTCGGTCAGGTCCGCGCCACCGTCTACACCCCGGTCGACGAGGAGACCGAGACCAAGCTCCACACCTTGGTCTACGGCTAGCAGGGAGGCCCTGGCCGGCGTAGGGGCGGAACGCCGGCCCGGGGGTTCAAAATCTTCAGCTCGGCCTTCGATCGCACGGATTAAGCGGTGTCCCGGTGCTGCCAGCCTGCTTTGAGGGCGGCCAGGGTTACTGCGATGGCGGGACGGCGGGCGGTGGCTGTGCGCCAGACGGCGTACAGCCGCCGGCTCGGGGCCGGCTGCAGCGGTACTGCGACCACTCCCTCGGGCAGGGGGCCGCGTCCGAGGCGGGGGAGCAGGCCGATACCGATGCCGCGGGCAAGCATCGCGAGTTGGGTCTGGTACTCCGCGACCGCGTAGGCGACATCCGGTTCCACTCCGGCCTTGCGCATCGTGCGGATCAGCCAGTCGTGGCAGATCGTTCCCGCCGGCTGGCAGATCCAGCGCTCGCCCACGAGGTCGTCGGCGCGCACGAACTCCTTACCTGCCAGGCGATGCGTAGCGGGTAGCAACACGTCGGCCGGGTCGGAGCCGAGCTTCACCCGGGACAGTTCGTCGGGCAGGGCGAGGGGAGTGTTGTGCCAGTCGTGCACGACCGCGATGTGGATCTCACCCCTCGCCACCGCGGCCACAGCCTCGAACGGATCGGTCTCGCTCACCCGCACGTCGAGTGCGGGGTTGTCACCGATCAGCCGCGGCAGTACGGCGGGCAGCAGGCCGCGGGCGGCCGTCGGGAAGGCGGCGATCTGGAGCGACCCGATCGCCTGGCCGTGCTGTTCCTCCAAGGTCAGCTCGGCAGCTTCGACGAGTTCCAAGACCTGGGCAGCCGTGGCCGCGAGCTGCTGGGCCGCGTCGGTCAGGACGATCCCCCGACCGCGTTTCTCGACGAGGACGGTCCGCGTCTCGCGCTCCAGCTTGGCCAGCTGCTGAGAGATCGCCGACGGGGTGTAGCCGAGCGCGCCGGCCGCGCTACCGACCGAGCCGTGGAGCGCGACGGCGTGCAGTGCCCGGAGCCTGCCCAGATCGATCATGTAGCACCTCTTCAGTGTCAGCCATAGCAATCTTCGCTGGTCCTTAACTGTAGACCAGCCCAGACTGGAGTCCATGAACCCGCGTCACATGCTCCTCGCGCTGGCCGTCGTGGTCGTCTGGGGCGTCAACTTCGTCGTCATCGAGGTGGGCCTGGAAGGTTTCCCGCCGCTGCTGTTCTCGGCCCTGCGGTTCTTCTTCGCGGCAGTGCCGGCGATCTTCCTGCTCGGCGGACCACGGGTCGCCTGGCGCTACGTGATCGCGGTCGGCCTCGCCCTCGGCATGGCGAAGTTCGGCCTGCTCTTCATCGCGATGGATCGCGGCGTGCCGGCCGGATTGGCGTCGCTGGTGCTGCAGTGCCAGGTGATCTTCACGCTGCTGTTCGCGGTACTTGTACTGCGGGAGCGGCCGCGCCGCACGCAGCTGGCCGGGATCGCGATCGCCTGCGCGGGCATGGTGCTGATCATGCTGGACCACGGGCTGGCGGCGCCGCTCGGAGCGCTAATGCTCGTGATCGCCGCGGGCGCGTGCTGGGGAGTGTCCAACATCGTCACCCGGCACGCCAAGCCGCAGGACACGTTGCGGTTCATGGTCTGGGTCAGCGCGGTCGCAGTACTGCCCCTGTTGCTGCTCTCCCTGCTGACCGAGGGAGCCGGCCGAGATTTAGATGCCTTGCGCAACATCAGCCTCACCGGAGTAGGCGCCATCGGCTATCTCTCGTTCATGGCCACCCTGTTCGGCTTCGGCGTCTGGGGCTTCCTGCTCCGCCAATACGACGCGAGCACCGTCGCGCCGTTCTCCCTGCTCGTCCCGGTGGTCGGGATGGCCGCGGCGTGGCTGCTCCGCGGCGAGGCGGTCGGCCTGCAGCAGGGGATTGCGGCCGTCCTGATCATCGGCGGCATGGCGTGCACCGTACTTCGCCGCCGAGTCCGGCCTGCCGCGAAATCGCCCGAGCAAGTGCTCACCGGAGCAGTCTGAGCCGGGCCTGCATCAGGGCGAAGCCGAGCGGGTTGAGGCAATGGCTGTTCTGGCCGAACTTGTGAACGTTGCCCTCGACAACCAGGTCGAAGCGGTGCTGGAGCGCAGGCCCGACGCCAGACCCTCGAGCAGGTCGGTCGTGCTGAGGGGCGCGGTCACTCGTACTGGTTGGCCGGCGGTGTCACGTTCCGCACCCCGGTGATGGTGAGGGCGGCGACGTCCCCGTCGGCGCGCTTCGTCGGCTCGGCCCACTCGCCGGTGACGGTGACCCACTGGTTCTTCGGCGGCGCGGCCTGGCCGCGGGCCTCCACCATGAACGCGGTGCCGTCGGCGACGCAGCAGGTCAGCCCGATCCGGGAGACGTACCAGGTGCCGTTCTTGCCCGGAGTCACGAACCCGGTCAACTGGAAGTTCCGGCCCTTCATGCTCTCCTTCTCCCAAACGGCCCAGACGGCGTAGTCGCGCACGGCCAACGGTACCGGGGTGCCGCCCTGGGCGCTGTCGGCGAGCCAGGAGTGGCCTTTGGGGGCGATCGGTTTCGCCGCGACCGGGGACTGCCGCTGCGCCGCATCCGCGCCGAGGGCGGGTGGGTCGACCACCAGCAGGGCGAAGATCGGGACCACCAGGAGCCAGGCGGCTCGGGGGAGGAGGTGACCGTGGCCGTGTCCGTCGTGGCTGTGGTCCGGGTTGGGTTCTGTGGCGGTTTTCTTGCGGGTGTCGGCGAGGACGTCGGCCACGGCGAGAATGATCAGGACGGCGCCGGCCGCGAGCAGCATCCAGCGCATCCCGGGCTTCACGTAGCGGAGGTAGGTGTTCGAGGTCGCCAGCTGCACGACCGCGGCCCCGACGAACACCACGACCAGTCCCGCGACATTGCGCCTCACAGCAGCCACCACCCGACGAGAAGACTGGACAGGATCGCCACCACGAAGGTGGCGGGCGCGAACCTGACCGCGAACCTCGGCCCGAAGGTCCCGGCCTGCAACGCGATCAGTTTCACGTCGACGATCGGCCCGACCACCATGAACGCGAGCCGGGCGGTCAACGAGAACTGCGTCAGGCTTGCCGCCACGAAGGCGTCCGCCTCGGAGCAGATCGCGAGCAGCACGGCCAGCAGACCGAGTACGACGACCGAGAGCAGCAGGGTGCTCGCGACATGGTCGAGCCACTCCCGCGGTACGACGACGTTCAACGTGGCGGCGGCTGCCGCTCCGATCACGAGGAACCCGCCGGCGTGCAGGAAGTCGTGCAGCATCGATGAGCGAAACACCTCGAGCTTGCCGGTGCCTTCGGCGTGCCGGCTATTCGGCAACTTCAGCCAGGAATCGCCTTTGCCGGTCAGCAGCCACAACCAGCCGAGCACCATCGACACCCCGAGCGAGGTGACCGCCCGCGCGACGACCACCTTCGGCTGGCCCGGGAACGCGACCGCCGTGGACGCGAGTACGACGGGGTTGATCGCCGGTGCGGACAGCAGGAACGCGATCGCCGCCGCGGGGGTGACGCCGCGATTCATCAGCGCGGCGGACACGGGGACGGAGGCGCACTCGCAGCCGGGCAGGATCACCCCGGACGCACTGGCCACCGGTACTGCGAGCGCCGGGTGCTTGGGGAGTGCCCTCGCGAAGAAACTGGCGGGGACGAAGGCGGTGAGCGCGGCGGACAGCAGCACGCCGAGCACGAGGAACGGCATCGCCTGGACCGTGACTCCGACGAACATCGTCGCCCAGGTCCGGACCCCGTCGTCGGTGAACAGCCCGGCGAAGATCCTCCGCCCGAACAACGCCAGCCCGACCAGCACCACCAACGTCGCCGTGAACGCGACCGACGACCCCATCGAGTCCTTGTCATCCGGGACAGGCGACGGGGGTTCGGGTGAGGGAGTAGAGGCGCCGGGAGTTGCCGGGGTGGTGGGGGAATCTGGGGGTTTGGTGGCCTCGGCGGAGTCGGCGGGCGTGCTCATGGGCGGCATCCTGGCACAGCGGAACGCGCCCGCACGAGCACGGACAGCAGCGGCGAAATGAAAATCAGCGTCATTCCGCCGAATAATCGCGATCGCCCCTGCCGGCCCCTGAAGACTCCCGTTCGACGGGTCCGATGACCCTCCACATGGCACTGTGGTCCGTATGGATGCCGACGTCGTGCAAGCCGTCAACAGCCTCACCTCCCGCTGGGCGCAGCAACTGCCGCCCGGCACCACCGTCGTGTCCGGGCTCGGCCTCTGGCCTCTGCTGGCACTCCTCGCGACAGCCGCCGACGAACCTGGCCGCTCCGAGCTCGCCGAGGCGGCCGGCGTCCCTGCCGACAGCGCCGCGACCAGCGCGGTCGAGCTGATGCGGACCGTCGACGAGTCCGCCGATCTGCACGCCGCACTCGGCGTCTGGGTCCACGAGCAGCTGAAGCTGAGCGAGTCGTTCGACACCGTCATCCCGACCGAGCTGACCGGCACCCTCACCGGCGATTCCTCCGCCGACAAGGCGAAACTCGACGCCTGGGCCGCCCGGCACACGGACAACCTGATCCGCGAGATGCCACTCGAGGTGACGCCGGACCTCTCGGTAGTACTGGCGTCTGCTCTCTCCCTGCGCACCACTTGGACGCGCCCGTTCAAGGAACAGATCAAGCGCCAGTACGACGGGCCGTGGGCGGGTGGCTCGTGGCACTGGCTCGAGCGGAGCGACCGGGAGCTTGACTCGGTACGGTTGTACGAGGGCGGGCTCACCGTGATCACCGTGCAGGGGGACGCGGATGTGGACGTGCTGCTCGGAATCGGCTCGCCCGGCGCGGCGCAGCCCGAAGTACTGGCTGGGCTTCTTGCTGCGTCAGTGAAGCCTGCGGGTGGGCAGGCGGGTGCGGCGTTGGTTCAGCAGGGACAGCCGGGGCAGGAGGTCGCGCCGGGGATCAAGATCGGGCTGACGACGTCGGCTGTGCCGGAGGTGAAGTTGTCGCTGCCGTCGTTCAAGGTCGAGATGGAACACGATCTGCTGGCGCAGCGGGAACTCTTCGGGCTCAGCACGGTGAGTTCACCGCCTGACGGGCCGGGTCACTTCAGCGCGATCAGCCCGGAATCCTTGGTGGTCGGACAGGCCAAGCAGACGGTGCTCGCCCGGTTCTTCGCCACCGGTTTCGAGGCGGCGGCCGTGACGGCGATGGGACTGATGCGCGCGTCGATGCCGACCAAGCAGGAGCGCCGGCTGGACGTCTCCCTCGACCGCCCGTTCGGCTTCGTCGCGGTGCACCGCGACTCCCGCCTCCCGGTGGTCGCCGGCTGGATCGCCGAGCCGACCGAACCGGAATGATCTTTGAGGCGTGGTAATCCTTACGGCGTAAAGAGTTTGTTGAGCAGGTCTGAGGCCGCGTCGACGCCGGCCCGGTCGCCGGTCAGCAGCAGGTCGAACAACAGGCCCCGCGACGCTGCCAGCCCGAGCCGCGCGTACGCCGGCGCCTCGTCCGGCGGGAGCCCCGCACGGACGCACAGGTCGATCAGCGGAGGTAGCCAGACGTTGATCAGGTCTGCCTTCAGTGCCTCGGTGTGCGGCAGATCCTGCATCGCGTGAGCGGACAGTTCGAAGAACAGCGGGCCGTAGATCAGCGCTGCCTCCGTGACGAGTCGCCAGAACTGCTCGGCCTGCTCCGCCAGTGGGAGATCCTTCTCGCTGAGCATGGCCAGCAGGTCGCGCTGTTGCGCCTCGACCGTGCGAACCACCTCGGCAAGCAGCCCCTCGCGCGAGCCGAAGTGGTAGATCAGCATCCGGTGGCTGGTGCCGATCGAGGCCGCGATACTGCGGAGGCTCGCGTCACCGATCCCGTTCTTGGCGAAGTGCTCGACCGCGCCGTCGAGGAGACTCTCGCGACTCACGCCGGCCCGGCAGCCGGCTCGCCCGACCCCGACCCGCCCGATCCCGACCCCGGCCCGGCGGCCCGGTTGCCCGGCTCTGGATCCGTGGCGGGCGTCGCCTGTTCGCTGACCTTCTTGAGGCTTTCGCCCTCGATCGCGATGTAGCGGCGGGTCAGGCCGGCGTAGAGCTTCCCGAACATCCAGCCGATCGGTCCCTCCTGGATGATCGTCGAGGTGGCGACCGTGCCTTCGGGTGTCACGGTGACGCGGTGGCCGCCGATCGTCTTGATGCCGGGAGCGCGCGAGACCCATTCGAAGTATTCGCCCTCGACGACCTCGGTCACCTCCCAGATCGCGACCGGGAGCTTCGGCTGACGGATCCGGGTCTTGGCGCCGACGTGGATCCTGCCCTCGTCGAGCCGCTCGACCGAGTCGATCGTCGAGGTCCATTCGGGCCACTTGGCGACATCGCTGAAGATCGCCCACACGCGTTCGGGTGGGGCCTGGACTGTGACTGAGTGATCGAAGCGCATGTACCAAATGGTACATCGATCTGGCCCGGCCGCAAACGGTTATCGGAGCGTGCGCGGGCGGAGTACGGAGGGTGAACACCGCGTGGAGGTGGAGCGTAAGAGTCCGGTCAGATCGGGCCGCGGTGGCTGGCGGCGGTCCGGGGCACCGGTAGGGTCTGCGCCATGGCTGAGCACAACGTCACGGACAACGACCAGGATCCGGGAGCGAGCACCCAGATGTTCCGCGCCTTCGTCAACGAGGGCCAGGTGTCCCCCACCGAGGAGCCGAAGGTCAACGGCCGCATGCTGGCCGTCGTCGGCGCAGTCGTGGTCCTGATCGCCGTAGTGGCCGCGGTCCTCGTCTTCTGACCCCTCCCCTCCGCCGGTCTTCCCGCCGACCGACGAGCTAGCCGCCGTGCGATCCCACCAACCCCGCCCGGCCACTCCGTCAACCCCGTCACCATCGCCGCCGAACTCCCTGGTGCCATCCCGTCGTTGACGGGGCTGGGGTGGCGGATGAAGGATGGGGGCTCGGCTAGGGAGGTTGGCTATGGCGGAGGTTGTCAGGGCGGCGCTGGTGCAGACCAACTGGACGGGTGACCAGGAGTCCATGGTCAAGGCGCACGAGGAGTACGCGCGGCAGGCGGCTGCGGCGGGGGCGAAGGTCATCTGCTTCCAGGAACTGTTCTACGGGCCGTATTTCTGCCAGTTGCAGGATCCCAAGTTCTACGAGTATGCCGAGTCCGTGCCCGGGCCGACCGTGGAGCGGTTCCAGGCGCTGGCCGCCGAGCTCGGCCTGGTGATGGTGCTGCCGGTGTACGAGCAGGAGCAGCCCGGCGTGCTCTACAACACCGCGGCCGTGATCGATGCTGACGGCAAGTACCTCGGCAAGTACCGGAAGAACCACATCCCGCAGGTGAACGGGTTCTGGGAGAAGTTCTACTTCCGCCCGGGCAACCTCGGCTACCCGGTGTTCGACACCGCGGTCGGGCGGATCGGCGTCTACATCTGCTACGACCGGCACTTCCCCGAGGGCTGGCGGGCACTCGGACTGGCCGGCGCCAAGATCGTGTTCAACCCGTCGGCGACCAGCCGCGGCCTCTCGTCGTACCTGTGGAAGCTCGAGCAGCCCGCCTCCGCGGTGGCCAACGAGTACTTCATCGGCGCGATCAACCGGGTCGGGATCGAGTCGGACTTCGGTGAGAACGACTTCTACGGTACGTCGTACTTCGTCGACCCGGAGGGGAAGTTCGTCGGGGACGTCGGCCACGACCACGACCCCGAGCTGATCGTCCGGGACCTCGATCTGGGGCTGCTCGACACCGTCCGGGACCGCTGGCAGTTCTATCGCGACCGCCGGCCGGACGCGTACGGGGACCTGACCAAGCCGTAGTAGACGAGACAAGCGCCGGAGCCGGGTTCGACAGAAGGAGCGTCGAGGATGTCGTTGCTGGTCAAGGGTGGAACCGTGATCGGGCCGACCGGTGCGCAACCGGCCGACGTGCTGGTCGAGGGCGAGAAGATCGCCGCGCTGCTCGACCCGTCGTACAGCCAGACCGTGCAGGCGGACGAGGTGATCGATGCCACCGGCAAGTACGTGATCCCGGGCGGGATCGACGCGCACACGCACATGGAGCTGCCGTTCGGCGGGACGGCGGCCAGTGACACCTTCGAGACCGGGACGCGCGCCGCGGCCTGGGGTGGCACCACGACGATCATCGACTTCGCCGTGCAGCGAACCGGTGAGGTCGTGCAGGACGGGCTGGCCGCGTGGCACGCGAAGGCGGAGGGCAACTGCCACATCGACTACGCGTTCCACATGATCCTGGGCGGCGTCGACACCGACGCGCTGAAGGCGATGGACCAGCTGGTCGCGGACGAGGGCATCACCAGCTTCAAGCTGTTCATGGCCTATCCGGGCGTCTTCTACTCCGACGACGGGCAGATCCTCCGGGCCATGCAGACCGCGCGGGAGAACGGCGCGATGATCATGATGCACGCGGAGAACGGCATCGCGATCGACGTGCTCGTGCAGCAGGCGCTGGCCCGTGGCGAGACGGATCCGATCTACCACGGGATCACCAGGCCCGCGGCGCTGGAGACGGAGGCGACCAGCCGGGCGATCACCCTGGCGTCCGTCGCGCAGGACTGCCCGCTCTACATCGTCCACCTGTCGGCGAGCGGAGCGCTGGAGGCTGTTGCGGAGGCGCGTGACCAGGGCCGGAACGTGTTCGCCGAGACCTGCCCGCAGTACCTGTACCTGACGCTCGAGGACCAACTCGGCGCGCCCGGCTTCGAGGGCGCGAAGTGGGTCTGCTCGACGCCGCTGCGCAGCAAGCACGAACCACACGCGAAGGACCTCTGGAAGGGGCTTCGCAGCAACGATCTCGCCGTGGTGTCGACGGACCACTGCCCGTTCTGCTTCAAGGACCAGAAGGAGCTCGGCGTCGGCGACTTCTCCAAGATCCCGAACGGCATCGGCGGCGTCGAGCACCGCGTCGACCTGATCTACCAAGGGGTGGTGGACGGCCAGCTGTCGCTGGAGCGCTGGGTGGAGACGATCGCGACCACCCCGGCCCGGATGTTCGGGCTCTACCCGCAGAAGGGGATCGTTGCCCCCGGCTCCGATGCGGACCTGGTCGTCTACGACCCGAACGGGACCACCCGGATCGGTGTCGAGACGCACCACATGAACATGGACTACTCGGCATACGAGGGCACCGAGATCGCCGGCCGGGTCGACACGGTGGTCTCGCGCGGCGAGGTGATCGTGGCTGATGGCAACTACCATGGCCGCAAGGGCCGCGGGAAGTACCTGCGTCGCGGGCTCTCGTCGTACCTGGTCTGACAATGCTTGATGGGGAGGGGAGACGCCGTGGACTTCGGAGTGGTGTTCCAGTGTGATCCGCCCGCGGCCGCGGTGGTGGACCTCGCGCGCAAGGCCGAGGAGGCCGGTTTCGACTACGTCTGGACGTTCGACTCGCACCTGCTCTGGCAGGAGCCGTTCGTCATCTACAGCGCGATCCTGGCGGCCACTCAGCGCGTCATCGTCGGCCCGATGGTGACGAATCCGGGCACCCGCGACTGGACCGTGATCGCCTCCCAGTTCGCCACGCTGAACGAGATGTTCGGCAACCGGACGATCTGCGGCATCGGCCGGGGCGACTCGGCGCTGCGCACGCTCGGCGCCAAGCCCGGCACGGTCGACCAGCTGAAGCAGTGCGTTGAGGTGGTCCGCGAGCTCGCGGCCGGCCGCACGGTCTCGTACCGCGGGAAGGAGCTCAAGTTCGCCTGGGTCGACAACGGCGCGCTCGAGGTCTGGGTCGCCGCCTACGGGCCGAAGGCGCTCGCGGCGACCGGTGAGGTGGGCGACGGGTACATCCTGCAACTGGCCGACCCCGACATCGCCGCGTGGATGATCTCCGCCGTACGCCGGTCCGCCGAACAGGCCGGGCGTGATCCGGCGAAGATCAAGTTCTGCGTGGCCGCGCCCGCGTATGTCGGTGACGACCTGGCGCACCAGCGTGACCAGACCCGCTGGTTCGGGGGAATGGTGGGCAACCACGTGGCGGACATCGTCGAGCGGTACGGGACCTCGGGGGAGATCCCCAAGGCGCTGACCGACTACATCGCCGGGCGCAAGGGCTACGACTACGCCGAGCACGGGCGGGCGGGTAACACGCACACCGACTTCGTCCCCGACGAGGTGGTCGACCGGTTCTGCATCCTCGGCCCGGTGGAGAACCACCTCGCCCGCCTCGAGGAGCTCAAGGCCCTGGGCGTCGACCAGTTCGCCATTTACCTGCAGCACGACGCGAAGGAAGACACCCTCGCGGCGTACGGCAAGGACATCATCCCGGCCTTCTGACCTGTACGCCGCGACGGAGTGCGGCGAAGCGGGAATCCGATGGCAGCGGCCTGGCGGGTGTGGGAGCGTTGGCGGATGACGATCGAGGTGCGGCCGCTGACCGCTGAGGATCACGAGCTGATCGAGCTGGCCCGGCGGACGGTGGACGAGAACACGGATGGCCCCGACGGCGTCTACACGATGGGTGCGGCCGTGCGCGCCGCCGACGGGCGGATGTTCGCCGGCATCAACCTCTACCACTTCACTGGCGGCCCCTGCGCGGAACTGGTCGCACTCGGCCGCGCCCGGGCCGAGGGTGCCCGCGAGCTCACCACGATCGTTGCAGTCGGCAACGAGGGTCGCGGCGTCTACGGTCCCTGCGGCCGCGACCGTCAGATCCTGTTCGACTACCACCCGGACATCCGCGTGATCATCCCGACGGCCCAGGGGATCGGCAGCGTCCGCATCAGCGACCTGCTGCCAGAGGCCTTTCCCTGGGCGCCGTCGGCCTCGGACGTCAGCTGACCGTCAGCCGACCGGCCGCCAGCGCAAGCGGTACTGCGCGAGCCGTGGTGCCGTAGTTGGTCGTCGGTGGGTAGCTGGTGGTCACCACCCGCGAGACGAGTCCGGCCGCTTCCAGGTCCTTGAGAGCGAGGGTGAGCGCGCGGGGCGTAGTACCGGGCAGGGCGTTGCGCAGTTCGGAGTACCGGAGTCGGTCAGCGGCGAGGGCGTTCAGGATCGGCAGGGACCACTTCCGGAGGCCGACCTCGGTTGCCTGGAGGTCAGCCAGGAGTTCGATCACGACGCGGCTGGGCTCGGCCAGGCGCTCGCCAGTCGCGGTCAGGAGGTACTCGGGGCGCAGCGGGTGGCCGTAGCCGGGGTTGCGGTGGATCAGGTCGTACGACTCCAACGCTATAAGGGTCCGCCGGAGGGATTCGCGGCTGACGCCCAGGCTGTGGATGAGATTGACGAAGCGCCCGCCGCCGGTGCGATGCAGTTCGGCGAGCACCGGGATGGCCCAGCGATGGTGGGCGAGTCGGACCAGCGTTGACACAGAAGTAAGCCTAGTATAAAAACGAGACTATGACGGATTCTCGGCCGGGTGCGTCGCGCGACGCACCGCGCATCGCTTACGACGGGCGGCTGGTCTGCGCTCTGGAGGTCACCGACCTCGAGCGGTCCCTCGACTGGTACCAGCAGGCGCTCGGCTTCGAGGTTGTGCACCGGCTGGACGCCTGGGGGTGGGCCGAGCTGAGCACGCATCTGCCCGGCGTGGGGATCGGCCTCGGTGAGGTCGAGCAGCCGCACATCGAGGGAGGCCCGGCGATCACCTTCGGCGTGACGGACATCGACAGCGCTCGCCGCCACCTCGAGTCGCTGGACACCCGCTTCGACGGCGAGACCCGACTGGTCGCCGACGAGGTGAGGCTGGCGACGTTCTACGACCCGGACGGCAATACCTTCATGCTGTCCGAGCGGGTGGCGTCGTGAGCGAGCCGCCGCGGCCGGGGATGGAGGGCCTGACGCTGGTGTTGCTGCGCCGGCGGCCGGACCGGCCGGACCTGCCCGAGGATGAGGAGGACCGGATCCAGCAGGCGCACCTCGACTTCCTGGACTCGCTGCGGAAGCGCGGTCTGATGGCAGCGGCCGGTCCGTTCCGTGACGGTCTGGACGCGATGCTCAGCGGTCTGTGCATCTACCGCGTCGGAGTGGAAGAAGCCAGGCAGTACGCCGCTGAGGACCCCGCGGTCCAAGCCGGCTGGCTGGACCCCGAGGCCTCACGTGGTGGTTCCGAGCGGGCGATGTACGGCTGCCTGGTGCCCCCTAGCTCGGCGGGCCGTAGGGGAAGAGCATGTTCGGGTCGTACGCCGCCCGGACCTCCGCGAGCCGCGAGAAGGTCTCGGCCGGCCAGGACGCCTCGTACGATCCCGGGACCGTCAGACCGCCCGCCAGGTTGACGGTGTTCTCGGCGGCGATCCACGGGCGCAGCGGCTCGACCAGCGCGTCGGCGGCCATGGGTAGCACCTTCTCGAACAGGCTCGGGTCGGGTACACCGACCATGAACAGCGTGTAAGCGCCGCCACGACCGCCGACCGCACTGCCCTCCGGTACGTCGCGCCGGGTGGCTCCGCCGAGGTGCCGTATCTCGATGGCGACGAAAGGCACCTGCTGATCCGGACCGGCCGCTGCGAGGAACGCCGCGACGTACTCGGCGTCGATCTCGTTCAGCAGCATGCCACGATCCCAGCCCGGCCCCGGGTCCTTGGGGTCGTTGTGGATCGTCGCGATCGCCGACGCCGGCATCTCGCCGACCGCGTCGATGAGGGTGGCGCCCACGTCGCGGATCGGCTGGAACAGGCGCTCACCCTCGGCCGGATCGCCGACGAAGGCGAACCGCACGCTGAGCACGGTCTTACCCCGCAGCGGTTCGGGAATGAACTCCAGCGGTGGCAGCCGGAGAATCACGGCCGACGAGGTCGCGGTCTCCGGCAGGGTCTTGGTCCAGTCGACCCAGGTGGACACCGCCGCGCCGATCTCGGGTCCGTCGAAGAACACCGAGCCGCCGTAGAGCGTCGTGAGTTCGACGAGTTCGAAGTCCATCGACGTGACGATGCCGAAGCCGCCCTTGCCGCCGCGCAACGCCCAGAAGAGATCCGGGTTCTCGGTCGCGTTGGCGGACACGACCTCCCCGGAGGCGACGGCGATCCGGAAGCCACGCGCCCAGTCGGAGGAGAACCCGTACGTCCGGGCGAGCGGGCCGAGGCCGCCGCCGAGCGTGTAGCCGATACACCCGACGGTGTCGGACGCCCCCGTGATCGGTGCGAGCCCGTGCTCGGCCGCGGCCGCGACCACCTCCGCCCAGCGGCAGCCCGCCGCGATGTGGGCGATCCGGTTCTCCGCGTCGATGGTGACACCGGTGAGCCGGGAAGTGGTGGCGAGGATGCCGCCGGTGACAGGCGTAGCGGAGCCGTGGCCGGTGGCGAGCACGCGGATCGGCGTACCGGACTCTGCCGCGGTGCGCACCAGGGCGGCGGCGTCGTCCTCGGAGGTGAGGCCGACGGCGACCTCGGGGGTGTGCTGGTTCGCGGTGTTCCAGGCCGCGATCTCGGTGGCGAAGTCGTCGTCTGCCGGACCGAGTACCGGGCCGGCCAAGCGACCGCGAAGGTTGTCGATCAATGTCACGATGCCTCTCTTTCGGTGCTGTTCGCTGATCCCTGAGCGTTCGACTCCCTCGACGATCCAGCGTTGGAGGAAGACGAACATCACCACCAGCGGCAGGATCGCGATGCCGGCGGCGAGGAAGAGTTGGGGCAGGTTGATGGTCTGCGCGGTGACGAAGGTGGAGAGCGCGATCTGAACCGTCCAGGAGTTCTGATCGGGGGCGATGACCAGCGGCCAGAGGAACGCGTTCCAAACCGAAGAAGGTGATCGTACCGATGGTGGCGACGAACCCCTTGGAGTTCGGCACGACGACCCGCCAGAAGGTTCCCCAGTACCCCGTGCCGTCGAGTTGCGCCGCCTCCTCCAGCTCCCGCGGGAAGTTCAGGAAGTACTGGCGGAACAGGAATGTCGCGAACGCCTGGAACAACCCGGGGATGATCAGGCCGCGCAAAGAGCTCACCCGGCCCAGGGTGGAGACCAGCACGAAGCTCGGCACGAAGGTCACCGCCGCCGGGATCAGCAGCGTCGCGACGATGAAGTAGGAGACCGCATTCGCATATCTGTAAGGGATTCGTGCCAGTCCGTAGCCGGCCAGCCCCGGAGATCACCAGTACCCCGACGGACTGCACGACTGCATCGCGGTCGGGCCCTGGGTGAACGCGGACGGGTCGGACCAGTCGGTCGGTGCCCCGAGCAACAACGCGTTGGAGGTGAAGAGCTCGCGCAGCTTGCGCAGCGACTCGACCGCGGCCGGGTCGTCGAAGCCGAACTTGCCATCGTCGGTCACGTAGTCGAGCCCGGCCGCCCAGAGCGCCGGACCGCCGAGGATGCCGACACCGCCGTCGTTGCCGACGAACAACCCCTGACCGTGTCGGTGGTCAGCTTCTTCGCGGCCGCGATCAACTCGTCCATCGTGGTCGGCGGCTGGACTCCGGCGGCCGACAGCAGGCTCTTGCGGTAGACGAGCAACTGCATGTCCGTGACCTGCGGAATCGCGTAAAAGCTTGTCCTGGTAGGTCATCCGGGAGATCCGCGACGGCGTGAAGACGGACTTGGCGTCGCCGCGCCGGAGTCCGAGCGACCTGTGTCGGAGCCACACCCGGCGACTGCCATCGCCGCCGGCCCGCCTCCTACTGCGAGGAATCGCCGCCGATCGAACCCGTTGCCTCCAGCACCCGACACCTCGCCGTACCTCCGCCGCTCGGGGGCGCGGTCCCACAGCCCGCACGCCGACCCTTCGACCCTACGACCGGTGGGTGTCTCCGGACCGCCTTTCCACCCCGTGAAAAACCCACGACTTCGAGCGGCGATCGGAGGTAGGCTGCGCGCGTGTCCGACCCCCGTGCCTAGAGAGCGCTCCCCGCGACGTCGACGTCGTCGTGGAGCCGAGCCCTGTCCTCTTACAGCTCTAGGAGCGTTCTCGTGTCCGGCACAACTCGTGCCGGGAGCTACCGTGATGTCCTGCTGCTGCCCTACGCGCTGCGCACGTTCGTGCCGGCGTTGTTCGGCCGGCTGTCGTACGGTCTGCTCCCGCTGTCTGCTTTGTTCACCGTTCAACAAGCTACCGACTCCTTCGCGACCGCCGGCTCGGCCGTCGCCGCGTTCGGCCTCGCCTCGCTGACGATGCCGTGGAAGGCGCGCCTAGTCGACCGCTACAGCCAACGCCGCGTCCTCCCACCACTGGCAGCCCTCTGCGGATCAGGCCTGGCCGCGACAGCCTTCACCCGTACTCCGAACGCGGCCGTGCTGGTGCTCCTGGTCGGCCTGACCGGGGTGTTCGCCCCGCCGCTCGGGCCGTCGATGCGCTCGACCTGGCGGCTCATCACCGACAAATCCGACCTGAAGCAGCGCGCCTATGCCCTCGACGCGATCTGCGAGGAATCGCTCTACCTCGGTGGTCCGCTCATCGCCGGACTCCTGATCAGCTTCTGGTCCGCGCCGGTCGCGTTGTCGTGCACGGCGGTCCTGATGGTCTGCGGGACCTTCGTGATGGTGACGACGCCGCTGGCTCGTCACGTCGCGGAACAACCTCCGACTCCGCGGAGGTTCCTGGATCCCGGGCCGCTCCGCAATGCGGGATTGCGGCGGGTTCTGGTCGTCATCTTCTTCGTGGCCGCCGGGGTGAGCGTCGCCTATGTCTGCGTGGCAGGCGTTGCGCAGGGCCAGGGTCGCGCTGGAGCGGCCGGGTTCGTCGAAGCCGCTATCGGCCTCGGCAGTGTGATCGGCGGGTTGGCCTGGGCCCGCCGTACCCACGCTCGCTCTCACTGGCAGCACCTGGCCGGACTGATCGCCTTGCTGGGCGTCGGATTCCTTGCTGCGTCGATGGCCGGCAACCTGATCGTGCTGAGTGTGGTGCTGGGGATCGGCGGACTCGCTGTGGCACCGCTGTTCGTCGTGTCGTACCTGGCCGCCGACGAGCTCACCCCGGCCCACGAGCGGACCGAGGCGAGCACGTGGATCAACACCATCAACAACCTGGGCAGCTCGGCCGGCTCGTCGCTGGCCGGCCTCGCGATCGATCGCACGACTCCCTCCCACGGCTTCCTGGCCGCGGGGCTGCTGCTCCTCGCCGTCGCGCTGGTCAGCTCTCTCAGCAGAGTCGGCGCGATCAGCACGGTCGGCAGGGTCAGTCTTGGGCGGCGAGCAGCTTCTCCATCGCGTCGAAGAAGCCGTTGTAGCCCATGATCGTGGCCTCGACCTGCTCCTGGGTGAAGTCACCGCGGAGCTGGGTCAGGGTCATCTCGGTGCCGCCGGGGACCTCCGCGAACACCACCACGATCGGGACGTCCGATGGGTTCGCGGGGTCGTCGGTCATCGTGAACGACAGCCGCTCGGGCGGGTCGACCTCGGTGTACTCGCCGACCCAGTGGATCTGGTTGCCGTCGGGCAGTTGCATCACGGCGTTCCAGGCGCCGCCGACCCGGACGTCGAGGCTGAGGGTGTCCAGCGGTACGTCGACCGCGTCGGTGCCGAACCAGACGGAGAAATGCTCGGGCTTGGTCCACGCCTCGTAGACGAGCTCGCGGGGCGCGTTGAAGGTGCGGGTGACGACTACGTCCTGGCTCATGGCCGTTCTCCTGGGGTGTCGTTGGCTGGGCTGTCGTTGAACTGGGTGTCGTTGGATGGCGTGTTGTGCTGCTGCAGCTTGTCGAGGTAGCTGCCGAGCGTGTCGAAGCTGTCGGCCCAGAACTTCTTGTAGTCGCCGATCCACTCGGACGCCGCGGCGAGCGGCCGCGCGTCCAGCCGGGCCGGCCGGTACTGCGCGTCGCGGCCGCGGGTGACCAGGCCCGCGGTCTCGAGCACCCGGAGGTGTTTCGAGACCGCGGCGAAGCTCATCGCGAAGGGTTCGGCGAGCTGGCCGACCGTCGCCTCGCCCTCCGACAGCCGCGCCAGGATCGCGCGCCGCGTCGGGTCGGCGAGAGCCGCGAAAGTGCGGCTGAGCTGGTCGGTCGGTATGGTCGCTGACTCCTATTCAACTACTTGGTTCTAAACCGATAAGTTGAATATAGCGCGGAAAGCGGGAGAGTCAAGCGACGATCGCCGCCAGGAGGAAGGCGTTGTACACGGTGCTTCCGGTCACTGAGGCCATCGCCGATCGGGCCCGCGAGGTCCAGCTTCGGATGGCGGCGCGGGGGCATCATCGCGCGGCCGGAGTGGTGGATTTGCTGACCGCCGCCGTCGCAGAAGAACACGATGCGGTGATCCTGCACTACGACGCCGATTTCGAGCACATCGCCGCAACCACGGGGCAGCCGCATCTGTGGGTGGCGCCGCGCGGGACTCTGGACTGATTCGCTGACATCAGGCGTCGGAGAGGCGGGCGATGGTGGCGCTGGCTCGGCGGACGATGGGGACCGGGCCTTCGGGAAGGACGTCGCCGATAAAGGTGTAGTGGCGCAGTACCTCGGGGTCGACGCCGCCTGGGCGGTGACGGCTGTGGTCGCGGACCCAGTCGATGATGTCGCCCCAGCCCGGCGCCGCCAGGGAGCCGCCGAAGTGCTGGACGGACAGGCCGGCGCACAGGTTGCCGAACGCGAGCCGGTGAGCCAACGGCCAGCCACGCAGCGTCCCCAGTACGAGAGAGGCAAGGAAGACGTCACCCGCACCGGTCGGGTCGTACGAGCGAACGGGCAGGGCCGGGATGTACTCCTCCTCGCCCGTCTCGGAGTCGATCGCCAGGACACCGTCAGACCCATTGGTCACGACAGCCAGCGGGACCCGCTCGGCCAGTTTGTGCAAGGCGGCCTTGGGGGAGTCGGTCCGGGTATAGGCCATCGCCTCGCCCGCGTTCGGCGTGAAGGCATGGAAGCCGTCGAGGACGTCGAGCACCGCGGGGGACCAGACGTCCGTCGGGTCCCAGCCGACATCGCCGAACAGCAGCGCTCCGGACTGGCGCGCCTCGGCGGTCCAGCTCGGCAGGTCCTCCGCGACCGGCACGATCGCGGATCTGGTCTTCAGCCCGGGCCCGACCAATTTGCTCGGATCGCCCGGCGCCTCGTGCGCGTGGGTGACCATCGCGCGGTCCCGGTCGATCGACATCGACACGGTGACCGGGGAGTGCCAGTGCCCGATCCGGCGCGAGTGGGACAGGTCGACCTTCTCCTGGTCGGCGAGCGTGCGCCAGCAGAAGTCGGCGTACACGTCGTCGCCGAAGACGGCGGCCAGGCCGCTGCGCAGGCCGAGGCGGCTCGCGGCGATGGCGAAGTTGGCGACACCGCCCGGGCAGGAGCCCATGCCCTCGGCGAAGATCTCGGTACCGGTGGTCGGGGCGGACTCCAGGCCGGTCAGCACGATGTCGAGGAACACGGTCCCCTGCACGAACACGTCGTAGCAGTCGGGCTCGCTGTCCATCACTGACACTGCTCCCTCGTTTGCTGTATCGACGATGAGTTGTCGGTGGCTGGTGGTGTGCTGTCCTTCGTAGCATCATCGACCGGCCATCACCATGGATTTGGAAGGACCTTGATGAGTTCTGGGGCGTGTCCGTGATTCCCACCTGGATCTCGGTGATCGGAGTCGTGATCACCGTGCTGAGTCCGTTCCTCGCGCTGGGCGGCGTTGCGCTGGGCGCATACCTGACGCGCAAGTCCGACCGTGAGCTGGACACCTGGCGGCACCGCGAGGAGACGATGCGGATGGTTCGCTGGTCAGTCGAGCAGATCCTGGACGGCGACGAGGCCGGCACCGACGCCGGGGTGGTGACGCTGCGCTCATTGATGAGATCGGAGCTGTTACAGCCCGAGGACTACGATCTGGTCGCCGCACTGACGGCCGCTGTAGCGATCGACCGGGTCGGTCCGGCCGCGTACGCTGATATTGCGGAAGCAGATGCCGATGTGGTCGAGGGAGACAATGCCGATGGGTGAGAAGAAGACCGTCAAGGTCTCCCGCCAGGCGGTCGAACTGGCCAGGTTGCACGTGGAAGCCGCCCGTAGGGCCGGCCGCAAACCCGACGCCGGCGTCGCCCGGATCGCCGGCGCCCGCCCCGAAAACGGCAACGGCCCGACTCCGGCCCCCGCCTGACCTGCTACTCCAGCCACTGCTGCGAGCTTGCTCGCGTACTCAGCCAGTGACTGGCTGTGCTGTGCTGTGCACGCACGCCTCAGCCGGCGCAGCGTAGTACGGCTATAGGACAGTGACGCCCGAGCCGGGACGCCTGCTCGGACCACGCCCGGGAAACCCCTACACTGATCGACGGCCGCTCCGGTGGCGTACGGTGCCTTGGTGGCTACCTGTGCGCTGCTCCCTGTTCCCGACCACGGCCGGAAGCTCCCGTGATCCGCTTCGAGAATGTTTCCAAGACCTTCGAGGGTCAGTCCAAGGCTGCCCTGCTGAACGTCAACGTCGAGATCGAGAAAGGCGAGTTCGTCTTCCTGGTCGGCACCTCCGGGTCCGGCAAGTCGACGTTCCTTCGTCTCGTCCTGCGTGAGCACCGGAGCTCCAAGGGCCACATCATGGTGGCCGGCAAGGACCTGAACCGGCTGGCCAGCTGGCGGATCCCGCAGATGCGCCGCCAGATCGGCACCGTCTTCCAGGACTTCCGGCTGCTGCCGAACAAGACCGTCGCGGAGAACGTGGCGTTCGCGCTGCAGGTGATCGGCAAGCCGCGGTCGCACATCCGCAAGACCGTGCCTGAGGTGCTCGAGCTGGTCGGCCTGGACGGCAAGGAGGACCGGCTGCCGGACGAGCTGTCCGGTGGTGAGCAGCAGCGGGTGGCGATCGCCCGCGCGTTCGTGAACCGGCCGATGATCCTGATCGCGGACGAGCCGACCGGAAACTTGGACCCCGGCACCTCGGTCGGCATCATGAAGCTGCTGGACCGGATCAACCGCACCGGGACGACCGTGGTGATGGCGACCCACGACGTCTCGATCGTCGACCAGATGCGCAAGCGCGTGATCGAACTGGAGAACGGCCATGTCGTCCGCGACGAGTCGCGTGGCGTCTACGGCTACCAGCACTGAGACCAGGGACTGAGACTTCGTTATGCGCTTGAACTACATCCTTTCCGACCTGGGCATCGGCCTGAAGCGGAACCTCTCGATGACGATCGCGGTCGTCGTCACCATCTGGGTCTCTCTGTCGCTGTTCGGCAGCGCCCTGCTCGCCCGCGAGCAGGTGGACCTGATGAAGGGGAACTGGTACGACAAGATCCAGATCTCGATCTTCCTCTGCACCAAGGACTCCGGCGGCCGCGGCTGCTCGGGCGCCGAGGTGACCACGGAGCAGAAGAACCGGATCAAGCAGGTGATCGAGTCGAACCCGGACACCTCGCCCGAGGGCGTCTTCGGCGAGTCCAAGAAGGAAGCGTTCGACCAGTTCAAGAAGCTCTACAAGGACTCGCCGATCGTCAGCACGGTGACCGAGGACCAGATGCAGGAGTCCTTCCGGGTCAAGCTGAAGGATCCACAGCGCTACCAGAACCTGGTCAGTGCCGTGTCGGGTCTGCCCGGCGTCGACAACGTGCAGGATCTCAGACAGCTACTGGATCCACTCTTCACCGCGCTGAACAAGCTCAGATGGGGAGCACTGATCGCGGCCGGCCTGCTGCTGGTCGCCGCCCTGATGCAGATCTCCAACACGATCCGGCTGGCGGCCTACGCCCGGAGACGGGAGATAGGCATCATGCGGCTGGTGGGCGCCTCGAACTTCTACATCCAGCTGCCGTTCTTGCTGGAGGCGATCCTGGCGGCACTGATCGGCGCGGTCCTTGCCTGCGGCACCTTGTGGCTCGGCGTCTACTTCTTGGTCACCAAACAGGCGGAGGAGACGTTCAGGGCCTGGGAGCGGATCGGCGCGCCCGAAACCTTCCGGGCCACCCTGATCATGGTGGTGGTCGGACTGGTGCTGGCGGTCGTCCCGACATTCCTGACAACGCGGAAATACCTCAAAGTCTGACCCGGGTGACTTATCGTGCAGGAGCACGACAACTCAACCCATAGCAAGGGGTCGAACTGTGGTCCCGCACTTCCCCGGTGCGAACCCGCTCAGGCGGGGGAGCATCAAGCGAGACGACAGCATCGGCACCAGCGCCACACCGAACCGACGGTCCCTCAGGCAACGCCTGGGCGGGTCGCCCGGTCGGCCGACGATGGTCGCCGCTTGCTGCGTTGTCCTGTCCATGTCCGCCGGAGTCCTGGCGGTGGTCCCGTCTGCCCAGGCGGAGCCACCGGATCCAGCCGCGAAGAAGAAGCAGCTCGACTCGCAGATCCAGGAGTCGCGCGCCGATTTACACGACTCGTACGACCAGCTCGCCAAGTCCACCGCCTCGTACACGCGCGCCGAGACGCAGTACAAGGCCGTCCAGGTCCGGTACGCCGCGGCGCAGGGCCGGCTGGCGGCCGCGAAAGCCGCCGACGTGGTTGCCGCGAGCAAGCTGAAGGCCGCCGAGGAGGCGCTGCAGACCGCGCTGTCCGATGTGGATGCCGGTGAGCAGGTGATCCTGGAGCAGAAGCACGTGGCCGGCCGCGCGGCGCAGTCGGCGTACCAGCAGCAGAACAGCCTGGTCGGGCTGTCGATCGTGCTGAACGGCGCGTCGCCGGCCGACGTCGCCACCGGGGTGCAGGTCCAGCGCAACGTGTTCGGCATCCAGGGCAACACGATCACCAAGCTCAACAACGCCCAGGCCCAGCTCGCGAACAAGCGCGCCAAGGTCTCCCAGGCGGAGAAGATCGTTGCCGCCCAGCGGGCCGAGGCCGCCCGGACCGTTCAGCAGGTCACCGCGCTCACGCTGCAGGTGGCCAAGGACAAGGCCGAGGCCGCGAAGCTGGCTCAGGCACGACTGGTCGCGTACAAGGCCGCCGAGAAGGACAAGAACAGCGAGTTGGCGCAGTACAACGCGCTGGTCGCCGAGCGGAACAGGGTGCAGGCGATCCTGATCGCCCGGGCCAAGGCCGAGAAGGCCGCGGCCGCCCGGCGGAAGGCCGCCGCGGAGGCCAGGGAGCGCGCGAGGGCGAAGCAGGAGCACCGGCCGCCGCGCGCCGTTGCGGACGACCCGGGCAGTTCCTCGGGGCTGAGCTACCCGATCAACACCTACATCACCTCGCCGTACGGGATGCGGTTCCACCCGGTGCTGCACTACTGGAAGCTGCACGACGGCACCGACTTCGGCGCCGGCTGCGGTACGCCGATCCACGCCGCCGCGAGCGGGGTCATCACGGACCGCTACTACAACGGCGGCTACGGCAACCGGCTGTTCCTGTCGAACGGGGTGATCAACGGCTCGTCGATCACGACGGTCTACAACCACCTGTCGCGGTACAAGGTGCGCGTCGGCCAGCGGGTGACGAAGGGCCAGGTGATCGGCTATGTCGGCACTACGGGCTACTCGACCGGCTGCCACCTGCACTTCATGGTCTACGAGGACGGCCGGGTGGTTAACCCGATGAAGTGGTTGTGAGCTATCTGGGATACTGGCGGGATGGTGAAACAGACCGGCCAGAAGCCGATCGCGCAGAATCGTAAGGCGCGACACGACTACCACATCGACGACGTGGTGGAGGCCGGACTCGTGCTGACCGGGACCGAGGTCAAGTCCCTGCGGCTGGGTCGGGCCTCCCTCGTCGACGCCTTCGCGTCCGTGCGGGGCAACGAGCTTTGGCTGCAGAACCTGCACATCCCGGAGTACACGCACGGCACCTGGACCAACCACGAGCCCCGGCGTACCCGCAAGCTGCTGCTGCACAAGGACGAGATGCAGAAGCTGATCAAGGCGGTCGAGCAGCAGGGCGTCAGCCTGATCCCGCTGTCGCTGTACTTCAAGGATGGGTACGCGAAGGTCGAGCTCGCCACCGGGCGCGGCAAGAAGGATTACGACAAGCGGCACGCCCTGGCCGAGCGCCAGGCGAACCGCGAGGCCCAGCGAGCACTGAGCGACCGCAGGAAGGGCTAGCGGTCACCCACGGCCGGACGGCTAGGGTCGCTCCACGGCCGGAAGGGCTAGGGGTCTCCCCAGGGGTGGTTCCGGGCGTCACCCGATGGGTTGCGGCGAGGTCCGGCGGCAGGCTGGGGGCATGTCCACTTCAGAGCTGCTGGTGACGCCGGCCCAACGGGACCGAGCGGTCGAGATCCTGCAAGAGATGTACGCCGACGGCCGGGTCGAGCGTGTCGAGTTCGACACCCGGCTGGAACTGGCGCTCAAGGCCCGCACCCGGGCCGAGCTGAACGGCACCTTCGACGGACTGGTGGCGCGCCCCGTCCCGACGTACGTGCCGGCGGCCTTCACCCGGCCCGCCCCGGTCAAGCGGTACGACAGCCAGGGCCGCGGCCTCGGCACGATCGCCCACTGGCTCGGGTACCCCACCTTCTTCGTCGGCCCGGCGCTGATCGTCGCCACCGCCGGCAAGGAGAACCCCGCGGTCCGCAAGCACGCGGTAGAGGCGTTGAACTTCCAGTTGAGCGCGTTGGCCGTCTTCGCCCTCCTAGGCGTCGTCACCGGCGTCACCGAAGGTTTCACCGGCTTCCTCTTCCCCCTGGTAGGCCTCGTCTGGTTCGTCCTCACCGGCATCGGCGGCCTGGCCACCCTCCTCGGCTCCAACTTCCGCTACCCCTTCACCCTCCGCCTGATCAAGTGACCCTCGGTGACGGGAATCTGTGGTGCGGCAGCCTTGTTGGACTTGATAGTGTGGACCTTCCGCGGTCAGTCAGAGCGCTACCGGACCACGGGAGATTGACAACTCAACAGGGGGTGAACGGTTTCGACTTTGGACGTACGTTCCAAGAGAAGCGGGCCGAGGATCCAGGGTTATCTCGTTAACGATCTCTGGAAAACAATAACTGCCAACGCTAATGCGCGCAGTAGCTTCGCTCTCGCCGCCTGACGGCCTGAGCTAAAAGAAGCGGTCAGCCCGGGGTTGCTTCCGACCCGGTTCCTGGCCTCAGCTAGGAAGCTTGCTTCGTTAACCCGGTCGCGGGGTTAACGCGGGACATTTACAGCGACTGAGTCTGTCGGCAACGTGTCTGTACGAGTGCTGGGACTGAGAAAACGACACAACAGACTGCGCCCGGAGAAGTCTTGGATCGACGCTGAAGGACGCGGGTTCGATTCCCGCCACCTCCACCCCTTGAGAACGCGCAGGTCAGAGCACGATTGACCTGCGCGTTCTGCTGTGCGCGACCCCTTTAGAACCAGTCTGAGCAGCGCCTTTTGGGGTGCAGCAGCAGACGCTGCGCCGCGTCCTAAGTCGACATCCCGGGTCATTGAGGGTTCTCGCGTGGACGAGATGGGTCGGCGATTTCACGAGTGCGCAATCCGGCCACGCCGGGCCGCGACGGCTTGCGGACGGTGTGATGTGAGCCGGCTGGGCGGATCCGTGGAGTGCGCCGGTCACGGGCTACGCTCCGCCGGGCCGCTCACGTGGGATACTGGGTGGCGGCAATCGAGCATGGAGGTGTGTCGTGACAGCTGACAATGCTGAATACTCACGTCGGCGGCGTAAGGCGGCCTCCGTCGATGAGCTTTTTCTGGGTTCTGCTCCGGTGCGTTCTGCGGAGGATCTTGCCGAGGACGGCGTGTTCGATGATGGAGAGCTGGAGGAGTTTCTAGCTGATCTGGGCGCGATGAGGCGGGCCGACCTGGCGTGAGCACGCGCAGGATCATCCTCGACACTGATGTTGCGTCGCTGAGTATCAAGAAACGCGCTGCCGCCTGCGCTGCTTCGCGGGCTACTCGGGGCCCAAATCGGCATTACGTTTGTCATGTTGGGGGAGCTGAGCCATTGGGCGCTCCCTCGCAACTGGGGCTTCCCAAGGTCGCTGGCCTTGAGGCGTGGCTCAGTACTCGCCCACCCTGCCGTACGACGATGCCGTAGCTCGGAAGTGGGGCGAGATCTCTGCCTATGCGACCAAACGCGGCCGGCCCCGTCCGCAGAACGATAGCTGGATCGCCGCCTGCTGCCTGGCGTATGACTTGCCGCTAGCCACGCTCAACATCAAGGACTTCGCCGACTTTGCCGAATATGAGGGTCTGCGCATCGTCGGACACGAAGACGGGTAGGGCGCCGAGCGGCGCCGTCGGTGCGGTGGTGCACGCAGTCCCCGAGTCGCCCGCCGCGCCGACCTTGGTCAAGGTCGGCGCGGAGCCGACCCTGCGGATCCGCGAAGTCGCAGCGAGTCTCGCGATCGAGCCCTCGCGGTCGTACATCATCTGACGCTGCCGGCCGCCGGTGTACGACGCCGGCTGACTGGTGCACCATGCGGTTCGGGCCACGAGGTGTAACGAGTTTCGGGAGCGCGACTCGTCTACCCCGATCGCGTTGACACCGTCGAAGCGGTTCTCGTCGTTGATCAGCACCCGCTTGCCTTCGGCCAGGACAGCGTCGTTGGCAGTGTTCCACGCGACCCCGAGTCCCTCGGCGACCCGGGCCACGGTCAGGTGCTGGCACACGATCGCCTTGAGTGCCCACCGCAGCCCGCGACGCGACAGCTTCGCTCGCGGCTCAGCCGCGAGGCTGGTGTCCTGGCGCCACACGTGACCGCAAGCGGTACACCGGTAGCGGCGCACGGTCACCACGAGCGTCGTCGGCCGCCAGCCCAGCGGCTCGTGGGCCAGCTCCCGGGTCACGGTGTCGCGCGGTACGCCTTCGCAACCACAGCGACGGCACCACTGGTCCGGCTCGACGACCCGGCATGCCAGCACCGCACGGTCGGGCCTGAGTCGTTGGCCGGTGACGGCCAAGCCGAGCTCATCGAGCCGGCAGAACTTGGTCAGGTCAGGGCAGGCAAAGGTAGCGTCAGACAAGTCGAGGTGTGCCAATCTGGAAGACCACGACTTCCGTCCCGGGGCAGCGATGCACAAACGCAGCCGGACGCCCGATCTCGTGTCACCGTCGCAGCGGACTTCTTCGCGTACCCACTCAGATCGGTCAACGGCGCACCCGATAGCGCAGGTGAAGCACCCGGTTGCCCTGAACAACTACGTCTGGGCCTTCCAGCAGGTGCTGCGCGTCGACGGAGCCGAAGTAACGCTTACCGGACCCGAGCACGACGGGTGCGACGTCCATGCGTACCTCGTCGACCCAACCTGCGGCGAGCGCCTGGCCGCCGACGTCGCCAGCACCGAACTCGACAGTGCGGTCACCCGCAAGCTCCCGCGCCTTGGCCACGGCCGCCTCGATGCCGTCGACAAAGTGGAACGGCGCCTGGAGGTCCCAGCCCTCGGGCGCACCACGGTGACTCACCACGAGCACATGGTCGATCCCACTCGGAGGCGTCCCATCCCAGCCGTCGGTGATGTCGAAGGCGTGACGGCCGGCAATGGTCACCCCGACCTCGTCCCAGTACGGCCGGACGTAGTCGAACGAAGCCTGCGACACCTTCAGAACGCCACTGTCGTCCAACGGCACGTCACCGCTGACCAGCCACTCGAAGATAGGACCGGGATCGTCGTTCTCAGCCGCGATGAAACCATCCACCGAAACCGACGCGTTCATGACCACTTTCCCCATGGATTCCTCCTCTGTTTGGAGTCCCAAGTCTTGTGCGGCGTGAGCTGTCGCTCTTGTACGAAATCAATCGGCTGGGAGCGGCCAGCCGTCCAGGACGTGGTCGGGATGATCGCGCAGGAATCGCCGCCGGACTTCGGCGTACCGGGTCGGCGTGAGCCCGGTGAACTCCCGGAACTCGCGCACGAAGTGGGCCTGGTCGAAGTAGCCCGCGCCAGCGGCAACGTCTCCCCAGTCGATCGGTGCAGCGACGTCGAGCGCCAACACGGTGGAGCTGAAGCGGTAGCTGCGAGCCAGCCGTTTTGGCGTGACACCGACTACGGCCTTGAACCGCTTCGCCAAATACGTGCTGCTGGCGCGGGCCGCCACACCGATGTCGCTGATCGGCACTGTCCCGCCTGTCGCCGCGACGGCGCTGCTCATTTGGCGGACCAGGTCAAGACCGTCGATCACCCGCAGCCGTCGCACCAGTTCCTCCTCGAGCAACATCAGCATCTCGTGCGGTGCGTCCGCCAAAGTCAGTCGGTGTCGCAATTCAGCGATAGCGGGCTGGCCCCAGATCTGCTCCACCGTCGCAGGTCGGTCGCACAACTCGGCCGCGGGCATCGGAAGGAACGGTGCCAGGCCCCACGGCCTGAAGTGGACGCCCACGGACCGGGTCGGGGTTGGGTAGCTGAACTCCCACGCACGCGTGGGCGTGGTGACCGCGCAGCCGTCGGCGTACTCCACGGCGTCTACGTCGGTGCCTGCGCGGATGAGAAACGGCGCCCCGAGGTTGACGATGAGCAATGGCGCGGGCGCCGCCGGCAGCATCAACCGGGAGTACGGCGGGGCGCCCTCCAGGTAGTAGAGGTCGTCGATCAGCCCGTCCAGCGGCGGACCGGGCACCCTGGACACATACTCCACGCCGACATCATGGCCGACGGCCCATCCGGCATCAAGCGCCGCCGCCAGCATCGAGCGGGCGCCGATCCCTGACGGGCGCCCCGGCGCATTTCGGTCCCCAACTACACCCCACGTTGTGAAGGGCCCTATTTGGAGCACATCGGTGGTGTCGTCATCCCTGGCTGCGATCTCGACTGCGGTCCACTCGTCGCCGCACCACCAGTAGGCGACCGCGTCGACGCCGGGCAGGCCCTTGTGGCGGGTCACGTCGTAGACGGCGACCGCGGGGACGGTCGGATACTTACACCACTCGTCGTGAGCGGTCAGCATCACGTCGAGATCGAAGCTCACGGTCAGGCCCATGAACGATGCCTTGATCTCTTCGTCCACGCCTGTCATCGCTTCGTCCAGCCAGACACAGCGCGGCGCGTGGTCGGCAGCGGCGTTGTAAGCGACGACCGCGGCCGCGAACAGCGGTTGCGACAGCAGGACAACCTTCTCGCCCCCTGATTTCGCTCCGTGCTTCGCTGCGTCGAAAGGCAGCCATCGGCTGGTCGCGCCAGGCCGGTACTGCAGCGAGATCTTCAGCCAGCTCCCATGGTCCAGCGCCGAGGAGACATCGAGGTCTCGGACGAGGATACCGGCGAGCACCTTTGCACCGCCGAGGCGTTCTGGCCCAACGGGTTGCAGGAAGGAATCGGCTCTCCGGTGGTCTTGGAACTGGACGAAGCGTCGGCCGAAGGGAGGTAGCCGCGCGCGGCTACCACGTGTTTACGACCGTGGAGGCGTTGAAAATGTACGTAGAACACGCGCGCTCCCAAGGATGAGCTTCGGCCCGTCCGCCGAGGCGAATTCGAGCCCGGCGGGCCGAGAAACCCAGGATCTCGCCCGCCCGACGCGAGCAGCAGCTAGTTGAGGGTCATCCTCGGTTCGCCGTTTTGGAGGCCTGTGCCGGAGATCGCGCAGCTGCCGCCTCGGCTTTGGGCGTAGGACTGGCGGAGGCAGGAGCGGAGGGCCAACTGGGCCCAGTAGTTGGGGTGTAGGGATTCTTGGATGTAGTGGTTGGAGCCGATGGTGGTGACGGTGCGGATCTGGTTGATCCATTCGGTTTTGTCGACCGCGGTGGGGGCGGTCCATGAGGAGAGGCCTACCTCTTCGTAGAGGCCTACTGTTTTTTCGCAGAGGCGGCGGCCGTTGAAGGTGGATTGGAGTTCCAGGAGGCGGGTGTTCGAGAGGCCTGATTGGGTGATGGCGGCTCGGACGGTGTTGTTGATGGTGGCGAGGGCCGTCGTGTTGGCCCAGTCGGCGTCCGCGTTCCAGAAGCCGCAGCCGCCGATGTTCTGGCGGGTGTAGCCGGTCTGGCCGTAGCGGAACCCGCTGGCCGGGGGGATCGGCGACGGGTAGGTCTGGATCAGCAGGTTCCACGCGTTGTCCGCGTAGCCCGCGTTGCGCATCGCCGTCCGGATGTTCTGGAACGACGTCGCGATCCGGCCCCGTACTGCGGTGACGTTGGCCGAGGTGAAGTTCGCGACCACCGACGAGTCGTCCTTGCAGTAGTCCGGGAACCATGAGGGCGACAGCAGGAAGTCCGTCACGCACGACGTCACGATCGAGGCGAAGTTGAAGTCGTTGCCGCCGATCGACGCGACTACCAGGTTCACGTTGTGGGTGGCGGCGAAGTGCTGCAGCATCTTCGCCTGGCCGAGGTGGCCCGCGCCGTCGTCGTAGAAGTCGAGGCCGGGTTTGAAGGTGTCCCCGGTCGTGGTGTTCGTGCGGGCGCCGGAGCACGCGAGGTTCAGCCCGCCGACGCCGCCGCCGATGAACGCCTCGGCGGATCTGCTGCGGTGGCACCTGGCGATCGTCTCCGCGGTGCCGGCCGCGTTGTCGTGGTACGCGTGGGCGCCGAGCGCGTCCGCCGGTGCCTCGGAGTTGTTCGAACTGCCCGCCCAGCGGCCGGCCTCACCCGAGATGTAGGAGTCCCCGACGGTCACGACGTACGGCGTGCCGGAGCCGGGGCCGTCCGCGTGGGCGGCGGGGGTGGTGACGACCAGGCTGCCGGCCGTCAGGACGAGAGTGGTGATGGTCAAGGACAAACGACGACTTCGCGGACTGAGCACCGGAAGGCCTCCTCGCCGAGGGTCGGTGACCCCATTTGGACCCCGTGGTGGTCACCGTGCAGCGAGAATGTACTCCCGGGTAACGTCGAAGGATAGACCGAGAGTGCTGGCACGTATGCGCCCTGTCACCACCGTGTCACTCGGTCGACGGATACCGCGGCGACCACCAGTCGCTCCACCGCTTGTCGGTCCCGGCAAGAGCGGCATCGTCCAGCCCATAAAACGTGAGAACGGCCATCGCCGCACCGTTCGGCTTCTTCTCGCCGGCGCCAACATGGCTCAACACGAGCAGTCCGTCGCCCCACTGGTCGACCGTCAGCCCCACCTGGTTGTCCGACCGGAACCACACCCGCCCGGTCGCCCGCTCGCCGACCAGGTCCGCCTCGTACTCCGAGCCGACGGCTGCGGTGATCCCCAGTTGCTCGGCCGGACCCGTACTGCGATCGCCGGTGCCCGAGTAGAACAAGGTCCGGCGGGGTTCACCGGGATGCCGTTCGAGAGCGAAGCGGAGTTGCTGGACGAAGGTGATCCAGCCCTCGGTGATGTCGTCGTAGTACGCGTCCCAGTCGGGGTCGTCGCCGTGCGGCGCGCGCGTCAGCGTGATCCTCGAACCACCTTCGACAGGTTCCACCACGAACCGGTCGCCGCCGTGGATCTCCAGCGTCCGGCTCTCGCTGTCCCCGGTGTCCTCGGTGTACCCGGTGAAGAAGATCAGGTCGATCTCGGCGTCCAGCCCCTCGTACTCCCATCCGTGCCAGTGGCGGATCTTTTCCTTGTCGCGGAGCGCGTCCCAGACCGCGTCGACGGGCGCGGCCACCGTCACCACGATCACCGGGGTCTCGTCACTCATGACTTCCCTCCTTCTGTACTGCGGGGTGCCGGGTGGCCGCCGGCGATCACCCGGTAGGGGCGGCCGCCTTCGGCGTCGAAGGCCTCGATGGTCTGCCGGACAGCTTCGGTCAGCGCATCCGTGAAGCGGTGCACGTCGCCGGGCTCGGTGAATCGCACCTCGGCTTCGAGCGTGAAGGTCAGCAGTCGCTTGCCGGCGGCATCGGCTTTGTTCTGCATCCGGGCCACGTCGCGAACGGTGCCAGCGGCAACTTCCACCAGGTGTTCGGCCGCGTACTGGTCGCCGATCCGGCTGAAGGTGCGCCCCATCACGGACGGGTCCACGACGAACGAGCCGGAGGTCGCGCGCAAGATCCGCTCGACACATCCCCGCCGCTGCCGCTCCTCGACCAATTCCACCAGCCCGGCCTTCTCGAGCTCCCGCAGGTGGTAATTCACCCGCTGCCGCGGCAGTTCGAGGGCAGCCGCCAACTGAGTCCCCGAGGCAGGCTCCTGGAGCAGATCAAGCAGCTTCCGCCGCAACGGCGACAGCGCAGCCCGCACCTTCTCCGGCTCTTCCAGCAACCTCATGCCCACCAGACTCTTATTGACAGTTTCATTTGTCAATAAGCCAGACCGGAGCTGCAGCACTCATCAATACGCTCCCCAATCGGGTGCTCACGCTCGGCGCGAGCGGCGGCGGGAAGTTGGTGAGTGGTGGCGGTCCGGGAGTGAGAGAGCATGGGCGGCATGTCTGTTGAGGGGCCGCTGTTGCCGGTGGGGACTCAGGTTGTATTGCGGGTGGCGCGGCCAGACGGCGAGGGTGGGATTGCGCAGCGCGGGGCGACCGGGCGGGTCAGTGGTGTCACCCCGGACGGCCGGTACGCCGTGAGGTTGGTTGATGGGCGGGACGCCACGGCTCAGCGGGATCAGCTCAGCCTGCGTACGGCGTACCAGGACGAGGCTGTTGCCGTGGATCAACCCGATGGCGACAAGTTGGTCCGAGAGCACACGATCTACGCGGCGGTGGTCGGTTCGCGCGCGTTCGGGTTGGACACCGACGCCTCCGACACGGACACGCGTGGGGTGTACGTCGCGCCGACCGAGGCGTTCTGGTCGCTCGCCAAGCCGCCGACTCACGTGGACGGGCCGGAGGACGAGTGGTTCTCCTGGGAGGTCGAGCGGTTCTGCGAGCTCGCGCTGAAGGCGAACCTGCTCGAGGTGCTCCACTCGCCGCTGGTGGTCCGCCAGACCCCGCTCGGCGAGGAGCTCGTCGGACTCCGCGAGGCGTTCCTGTCGCAGCTCGCGTACCAGACGTACTCCGGCTACGTGCTGAGCCAGTTCAAGAAGCTCGAGGCGGACTTCCGGCGGGACGGGGCGCCGAAGTGGAAGCACGTCATGCACCTGCTCCGGTTGTTGCTAGCAGCCCGTACTTTACTGAGCGAAGGCCGGCTGGTCGTCGATGTCGGTCCGCATCGCGACAGGTTGCTCGCGGTGAAGGCCGGGGCCGTGGAATGGCTAGAAGTAGAGCGCTGGCGGCTCGGCCTGCATGAGGGGCTCGACGAGGCGTTGCGGAAAACCGGACTGCCGGCCACGCCCGATGTCGGTAGGGTCGACGCCTGGCTCAGATCGGTCCGGCGGAGGAGCATCAGTGACGCGTGACATGCGGCAGCTCGACTACGACGAGCTGCGCGGCACCATCGCCGACCAGCCGTACCGGTTGCTCTTCGCAACGGTCTCCGGCGCTCACCTGTACGGCTTCCCGAGCCGGGACTCCCACGTCGACCTGCGCGGGGTGCACGTGTTGCCCGCCGAGGAGGTCGTCGGGTTGACCACTGGCCCGGAGACGCTCGACCGCACCTGGTTCCAGAACGAGGCCGAGGTCGATCTCGTCACCCACGACCTGGCCAAGTTCGCCCGGCTGATGCTGCGGCGCAACGGTTACGTGCTGGAGCAGGTGCTGTCGCCGCTCGTCGTCGCCACGACCCCGGAGCACGAGGAAATCGTCGCTCTGGCGCCGGGCTGCCTGACGAAGTGGCACGCGCACCACTATCGCGGGTTCGCGAGCACCCAGTGGACGCTGTTCGGGAAGTCGGGCGAGCTGAAGCCCCTGCTCTACACGTTCCGGGTGCTGGTCACCGGCATCCACCTGATGCGCGCGGGCGAAGTACAGGCTGACCTGCGCGAACTGCAGACGATCGGCGCCGAGGTGCCGGGGTATCTGGGGGAGTTGATGGCGGCCAAGGCGGAGGCTGAGCATGGGCCGCTGACCGGGCCGTCCAGGGACCTGCTCGAGCGGGATGTCGTCGCGCTCCAGGCAGTACTCGACGAGGCCGAGACCGACTCGAAGCTGGCCGATCGACCGACGGCCGACGCCGCACTTCACGACCTCCTCGTACGCACGCGGCTGCGCTCAGCCTGAGCCGTCCCGCGAGGACGCGGCTGTGCTCAGCCAGAGCCGTCCCGCGAGGTGACCGGATAGCGGTCAATCGGTGGCCGGCTCTGCGCTGAGCGTGGCCGCATCAGGCACGGCCCTGTGCAGCGAGGGAGGCGGGCTCTAAGGTATTTACTTAACCGCGTGAAGCTATTGACACCTGTCGCGATTGGGTAAATAGTTCCGTCCTGAAACAATCAGAAAGCAGAGTGAATCAACAGTGTCGAACATCAAGGTGCTGCAGCTCCGCTCGGCGGGTGTCAGCCTGGTCCTGGACTGCTCCGGTCCTGCCCTGCCGTCCGTCCTGCACTGGGGTGCCGACCTGGGGGCCCTGGACGAGGCCGCGCTGGCCGATCTCCGCCGGGGCGCCGGCGCGGTCCAGGCCGGCAACGGGCTCGACGACAACCTGCCGGTCGCGATCATCCCCGAGTACTCCGCCGGCTGGTTCGGTCTGCCCGGGCTCAACGGGCACCGCGACGGCCACGACTTCTCCGCGTCGTTCCAGCTGACCGCTGTCGAGCAGACCGGGAACACGCTCAAGGTCCAGGCTTCGGACCAGCAGGCCGGCCTCAAGGTCGACCTCACCATCGAGCTGACGGACTCCGGCCTGGTCCGGGCGAAGGCCGAGCTCACGAACACCGGCGTGTCGGCGTACACGGTCGACGGGCTGGTGCTCGCGCTGCCGGTGCCGACCGAGGCGACCGAGCTGCTCGACATGACCGGCCGGCACATCGGCGAGCGCGTCCCGCAGCGGCACGCGTTCACCCAGGGCGCGCACATCCGCGACAACCGCCGCGGCCGCACCGGCGCCGACGCCACTCTGCTGCTGATCGCCGGCACCCGCGGCTTCGACTTCGGCACCGGCGAGATCTGGGCCGTGCACACCGCCTGGAGCGGCAACCACCGCTCGTACGCCGAACGTGGCATGAGTGGGTACGCCGTGATCGGCGGCGGCGAGCTCCTCCTCCCCGGCGAGGGCCGCCTTGAAGCGCAAGGCTCCTATGCCACCCCCTGGATCTACGGCTCGTACGGCGTCGGCCTCGACCGGGTGTCGACGCGATTCCACGAGTACCTGCGGGCGCGGGAGACGCACCCGAAGACCGACCGCCCGGTGGTGCTGAACACCTGGGAGGCCGTGTACTTCGATCTGGACCTCGACAAGCTGAAGGCACTCGCCGACGCTGCGGCCGAGGTGGGAGCCGAGCGTTTCGTGCTCGACGACGGCTGGTTCCGCGGCCGCCGCGACGACCACGCGGGCCTCGGCGACTGGTACGTCGACGAGGGGATCTGGCCGAAGGGGCTGCACCTGCTGGTCGACCACGTCACCGGCCTCGGCCTCCAGTTCGGCCTCTGGGTCGAGCCGGAGATGGTGAACCCCGACTCCGACCTGGCCCGTGAGCACCCGGACTGGATCCTTGCCACCGGCAACCGGATGCCGCCGACCGCACGGCACCAGCAGGGGCTCAACCTGGGCATCCTCGAGGCCTACGACTACCTGCTCGAGCGGCTGGACAGCCTGCTGAACGAGTACGACATCTCCTACCTCAAGTGGGACCACAACCGCGACTTCGTTGACGGGGGCAACCAGCAGACCGGCACCGCCGGGATCCACGAGCAGACGCTGGGCGTGTACCGGCTGCTGGACGAGCTCAAGCGCCGCCACCCCGGCCTGGAGATCGAGTCCTGCTCGTCCGGTGGCGCTCGCGTCGACCTCGGCATCCTAGAGCGGACCGACCGGGTCTGGGGCAGCGACAGCAACGACGCGCTGGAGCGGCAGAAGATCCAGCGCTGGACCCAGCTGCTGCTGCCGCCGGAGCTGATCGGCTGCCACGTCGGCCCGCCGAAGGCGCACACGACCGGCCGGACCCAGAACCTCGCGTTCCGGGCCACGACCGCGCTGTTCGGCCACTTCGGCATCGAGTGGGACATCACCGCGGCGACTCCTGAGGAGCGCGCCGAGCTGGCAGGGTGGGTCGCGCTGCACAAGGAACTCCGGCCGTTGCTGCACACCGGCCGGGTGGTCCGGGCCGACCGTGGTTCGGACGACTTCCTGCTGCACGGCGTCGTCGCGCAGGACGGATCCCGCGCCGTCTACTCCGCCGTACAGATAGCCCAGTCGGTCACCTCCGACGTCGGCCGCGTCCGGCTGCCCGGGCTCGACCCGAACCGGACGTACCGGGTGGGCAAGGTCGCCACGCCCGGCCCGGAGCCGCGTAACTCGGCGCCGTGGTGGGTCGACGGCGGCCGGGTGGAGCTCAACGGCGCAGCCCTCGCTGCGGTCGGCGTGCAGGTGCCGGCGCAGTGGCCCGAGAACGCGATCCTGCTGGAAGTTCACGCCATCGACTAGGAGTCGACCAGATCCTGTCGACCGGCTCCTAAGTCCAAGCCCCTAAGAGGCCGCGCGGATAGGCGTGGTGGGGGACCTTGGTGGCAGAACGGCCACAGGTCCGGTTGATCTGGTGGTGTGTCTCAGTTTTGAGGAACTGCTTGTAGAGCGACGCGTCCTCTGGCGACCTTGGCCAGGATGTCCTCGGGGGTCGCGGTCCAGACGAAGGGTTTGGGGTCGTTGTTGTGGGCGTCGAGGTAGACCTCGATCGCGGCGATCAGGTCGGGCACTGAGTGGAAGACTCCGCGGCGCAGGGCTTTGTCGGTCAGTTCACGGAACCAGCGCGCCACCAGGTTCAGCCACGACGACGATGTCGGCGTGAAGTGCAGCTGAACCGTGGGTGTTTGTCCAGCCAGGCTTGGACATTCGCGTGCTTGTGAGTCGCGTAGTTGTCCAGAATCAGATGCACCTCCAGACCCTCGGGCACCTCGGCGTCGATGACCCTTGAGGAACTTCAGGATCTCGCTGTGGCGGTGCTTGGGCAAGCACGAGCCGATCACCTTGCCGGTCAAGACGTCGAGGGCGGCGAACAACGTGGTCGTCCCGTGCCGCTTGTAGTCACGGGTCATCGTGGCCGCCCGACCCTGACCAGCGGCAACGACGGCTGGGTCCGGTCCAGCGCCTGCACCGAGGACTTCTCATCCAGGCACAACACCACCGCTCTGTCGGGTGGACTCCGCGCGCGGACCAGACCCGACGCACGGTGTCCTTGGAAACCCCCACCCGGTCGGCCATCGCGCGGGCGCTCCAATGGGTTTCGCCTTCAGGCGTGGAGTTCTGAGTCAACTCGAGGATCCGATCGATCACCGCCTGAGGGATCGTCGCCGTCCGGTCCCGCCCGGCTGCGACCATGCCGAACTGACCAGCCCCTCGGCCTCGAACCGCGTCCGCCACTAGCTGGGCGAGGCGGTCTCCGGCGTGCTCGGCGGCACCAGCTCGTAGACCTCGACGGCGCCGGAGCTATAGCGGTGCGGCGCGATGCGCTCGAGCTGGGCCGACGGGCGGTTCAGGTTCGTGTCGAACACGAGCCAGCGGACGTTGTAGGTCGTACGCAGATAATTCAGGTCCGCTGCCGTCGGGTCGCGGAAGGCCCGGTCGTTCGCCGCGAGGAGCCGCTGGTCCCAGAAGGGTCCATTGATGGCGCCCTTGCCGTCCTTGCGGCTCTGCGCGGTTGGGGTGTAGGCCCAGCCTTCCACCAGCACCCGGCGTTCGGCGTACCCGGAGAGCCAGAAGTTGCGGGCGTCACATTGTTTGTCGCCGTACACGGGGGTGCAGTGGGAGTTGGTGGCCAGCCGGTCGGTGACCGCCGAATGGTCTCTGATGTACTGGGCCGCCTGGGCGCCACCTGCCGGGATCTGTCGTCTCGTATGCCTGCACTCGGGACGCTCCGGGCCGGACACGCACACCTGGTCAGTGAGAGTTGTCACTGCGGTCCGCGGGATCCACGCCGAGCCCACGCCGAACACAACGAGTACGCCGAGGCCGAGGGCCAGGGCGCGTTCTCGAGTCTTGCGCAGGATCAGGGCGGCGGCCGCTGCCACCAGGAGGACAGCCAGCCAGGGCCAGATGACCTGGATGCTGACCAAGAGCAGGCCGTCCTTCTTGGTGGGCCTGTCCGGCGTCACCGCGCGGAGGATCTTCGCCATCAGCATGCCCGCAGCCAGTGCGATGGCCATCCTGGGCAGAAGCTCCCGCAGTCGGACCTTGTCGAGCAGAATGGTCAGGCCCCAGGCAGAGGCGGCTATCGCCACTGGAAAGCTGGCCCGGACGAAGTAGAGCTGGCTGAAGCCAGGGTGGCGCAGCAATACGCCCGCTGCCAGACCAGCCACGAGGAATCCGGTGAGAAACACCGCAGCCGGGTCCTTCCACATCCTCTTCGTGAGAAAGCCGAGCATCCCGGCTCCGGCCATTGCCCAGGAGACCAGCAGCGTGGCGCCCGTAGTACTCAGTACGGCTATGGCGGCTACGGGGCTGTGATAGTGACTGCCGAAACCAACTCTGCTTGCGAGCGCGCGGAGGCTCTGGCCGGGCTCCAGCGCAATACCGGATGAGCCAGTGCTGAACAGGACGACCTGCGCGAAGACGAGCGCCACTAGAGCCGATGCGGCCAGGCCGACGGTCACACGGTCGACTTTGCGGTCGGTGACGAGCTCGACTGCGATCACCAGGACTGTGGCGGCCAGCAACATCGGGACGAAGGATGCCTTGGCGTCCACGAGTGCTGCGAGACCTACTGCCAGCAGGACCCAGTTGCCCTTCCGCGTGTCGTTGCGGAGGAGGCAGACGATCACCCAGACCACCGGCAGGGCGAGGACAACCGCGAAGGCGTGGGTAAGGCTGTACATGAGGACGCCGCTCGAATACGCCGCCTGGCTGATCAGTGCGCGCCCACCCCAGCCGTAGACGTCGAAGCTGGTGACCGTGATCAGCAGCCAGGCTGCCAGCGGGCCCGCCCACGAACGGCGGGCCAGGCGGGTGGTCAAGGCTGCGACCGAGAGGATCGGCAGCAGCGCCGCCATGACGGGGAAGAGGCGGCGCAGCAGCAGGTCCAGCTCGATTCCGGTCTGCCAGTTGGCCGCGGCTACCTCGGCATGCAGGAACCAGTGGTAGTTCAGCGACTCGCCGATGACGAAGGGAATCTGGCCGGGCATGTGGTGCTTCACCTCACCTGCCAGGGCGAGCTGGTACGACATGTCGCTGTACTGGAACGCCGCGTCGGGGAAGCCGATGGGCTCGATCTCCAGGCCGTAGCGGGTGATCACCCACAGGCCCAGCACTGCCGCCGCAGCAACGGAGTACGACCACCACAGCGGCATGGGCGCCCTGTCACTGCGCCAATGACGCCTTCTGAGCCGCGGCACTACGAGGAAGGCCACGAGCGTGGCGATGGGGACGATCAGCGGCAGCACCGGTACGCCGATCGCGCGGCCGGGGACGTACGTCAGGATCGAGAGGGCGAACCCCAGACCCGTGCCGAAGGCGAGATCAACCGCGAAACCGTCCACGTTGCCACGGAGCCAGCGCCACACCAGCACGCCTGGCAGCATGACGCCGACGCCGAGGTAGAGCGAGAAGAGCAGGATCGCGGACCACTGCGTACCGTATCCGGCCAGTAGCAGGCAGGCTCCGCCCCAGATCATTGCCCCGGGAACCGCTCTGACCCACCCGCCGGTCGCTGTCCATCTATGTTTTGTCACAAGGAGGATACGTAAGCGACCTGGCGAAAGGTTGCTTGGACAGGTATCTGCAAAACTGGTCCAGCCCGGCACTGGAACACCGGCGGCATCAGCAAACGATCACTCACCGCCTACGACCACTGATCACCTTCAAGGAATCAACCATCTAGGCGTTCCCGCCTGTCGGGGCGGAACAGGCCCTTCAGAGCACCGGTCAGCCCGGGGCTCTGCTCGGTGTAGCGGTAGGTCTTGGTGAGTCTCTCGGCGCGGATCGCCGGCTCGCCGGATTGGGCATGGGGCGCCATCCGTTCCGCGATCCACGCAGACTGGGGGAGTCGCCTCACTGGATAGCCGGAGTCTGCCGGCGGCCGCACGGATCGGCGCGACCGCTGTCGACCCTAACCCGAGCAGCGCTTCCGGATCCTCCGATTCTCGCCCGCTGGGGGTTCGACCCTGGCCCGGTCCCTGGTACGGCATACCCCAGCGGGAGTACGTCGAACTGCGTCCAGGGGTGCAGGGTGCGTCGGCTGGAGTAGCCGAGGTGTAGCCGCCGAGGCGACGCGGTGAGGGGGACCCGGAGGACACGATCGGTGCAGTCGGAAATCGCGAGCATCGAGGAGTGTCATGAACGAGGAGAGGCCGGGCGGAAGCATCCGCATAGGCGACCAGGAGAGGGAAGACGCGGTCAAGCGGCTCGGCGCTCACTACGAGGCCGGCCGGTTGAGCGCGGAGGAGCACCACGAGCGCGTCGGCGAGGCGTTGCAGGCGAAGACCCAGGAGGACCTCGTGGGGTTGTTCGCGGATCTTCCCGGCGAGCGGCCGGCCGCTGAAGATCAGGCGGAACAGGGTGCGCCGTGGGGTTGGACGCGGCCGCCGTGGACCGCGCCGCAGGACGCGAACGCCGCTCGTCAGGGCGGTCCGGGTGGTCCCGGTCAGGGGCAGTGGAGCGGCGCCAGGCCGCCGTGGGTCGCGAAGGGGCCGTTCGGGAAGATCCCGTTCCCGCTGCTGCTCGCGCTCGCCGTGATCGGAGTGCTGGCATCGATCGGTTGTGTGGTCGGCGGTGGGCACCCGCCGGTGCTGCCGCTGCTGCTGATCGTGGCCGGCGTCGTGATCTACAAGAAGCGCAACCAGGAGCGTCGGGCATGAGGGCGGTCTACCGGGTGCTCGCGTCCGCGATCGCGGTGGCGGTAGTGCTCCAGGTCGCGTCGATCGCGCTGGCCGGGTTCACCATCGCCAGCGACGCCGAGGACGGGACCACCATCGGCGCGGACTACAGCAACTTCGGGCAGAGCTTCCACAGCATCGCCGGTACGGCGATCGGGCTGCTCGCGCTGGTGTTCCTGATCGTGTCGTTCCTGACCGACGTACCGCGCGGCCGCATGCTGGCCGGGATCGTCGTCGGTCTGGTGGTCCTGCAGTTCCTGCTGGCGATCGTGTCGTTCGGGGTCCCGGCGCTCGGCATCCTGCACGGCATCAACGGGCTCGCGATCGCCAGTGTGGCCGGCGCTGCGTCCCGACGGGCCGCCACCGTGGCCCAGCCCGCGACTAGTGGCTAGGTGGAAGGGGCGGCTGGTCGCCCTCGGGGTGGCGCTGGCGGTACTCGTACCGCTGGCCTATCTCTGGGCGACCAGCCTCGTCCCCGGCAACTACTCGGCGATGGACATGGGGTACGCCGACTACGGCGGCGGGCCGTCGTCCGCGGAGCACATGCACCACGGCGGGAAGAGCGTGGCGGACCTGGTGGGTCCGACCACTGGTACGCCGGATGTCGCGGTGACGCTGACCGCTCGGAAGCAGAAGTTCACCCTCGCAAGCGGGCAATCGGTTGACGGGTTCACCCTGAACGGCAGTTCGCCGGGGCCGCTGATCGAGGCGCGCCAGGGTGATCTTGTCGAGGTGACCCTGGTGAACGAGTCCGTGCCGGACGGGGCCACCTTGCACTGGCACGGCATCGACGTACCGAACGCGGAGGACGGGGTCGCCGGAGTCACGCAGGACGCAGTACCGGTCGGGGGGAAGCACGTGTACCGATTCCAGGCGGAGCAGGTGGGGACGTACTGGTACCACTCGCACCAGGTGTCGAGCGAGGAGGTCCGCGGTGGTCTCTTCGGCACGATCGTGATCTCACCGCGCGGTACTGCGGCCGGCGGTCGTGAGGCTGGTGCTCGTGCGACCGGTGCTCGTGAGGCTGGTGCTCACGAGGCCGGTGCTCACGAGGTGGTTGCCGCGATCCACACGTACGACGGCAAGCGGACCATCAACGGCCGGACCGGGTCTCAGCGAGTGGATGCGCCTGCCGGGACATCGGTCCGGGTGCGGGTGATCAACACGGACAACGCGATCGTCCGGACCGGGTTGGTCGGGGCGCCGTACAAGGTGATCGCGGTCGACGGGCGCGAGGTACACGGGCCGACTCCTGTGACTGCTGGGTATGCGTTGGCCGCTGGCGCTCGGGTGGATCTCGAGGTGGTCGTTCCTGCGCGGGGTGCCTTGCGGTTGGATGCTGGTTCTGCTGCTGTGTCGATGGCGATCGGGCCGGCTGATGCTGACGTACCTGGGGAGGCGCTGTCGTCGGAAACCGTTGATTTGTTGAGCTATGGGACTCCGGCGCCGCTGGGGTTGGACCCGGCGAAGGCGGATCGGTCCTTCGAGTACCGGATCGGCAGAAGGCCCGGGTTCCTGGACGGCGTACCGGGGTTGTGGTGGACGATCAACGGCCACAAGTTCCCCGACGTACCGATGTTCATGGTCGCCGAGGGAGACGTGGTGCGGATGAAGATCAGCAACACCAGCGGCCAGGCACACCCCATGCATCTGCATGGCCACCACGCCGTCGTCCTCTCCCGCAACGGGGTGGCCGCCACCGGCTCCCCCTGGTGGATCGACACTCTCGAGGTGGGCGACGACGAGACCTACGAAATCGCCTTCCTCGCCGACAACCCAGGCATCTGGATGGACCACTGCCACAACCTCCCCCACGCCTCCCAAGGCCTGATGACCCACCTCGCCTACGAAGGCGTCAGCACGCCGTACCAGATCGGCGGTGCCGTAGGCAACAAACCGGAGTGACCTGTACTCCGGCCCCACCCCACACAGCCAGCCAAGTCCGTACCGCGGCCAGGCGCCGAGCTGACTTTGTGCACCGCCTGAGCGGTCTGCGCTCGGCAGGATGCTCGGAGCGGCCACCTCACCCGATGCTTGCCAACGACAACAACTGTTGGCTGATGCGTTCGGCTCGGGCTCGGTTGAAGGCGGCCATGCGTTCGCAGGCGGCATCGATGGCGGCTCGCTGGGTGTCGTAGTAGCCGTACCAGAAGGGGTCGTCCGGTTGTGGGTCGAGATGGTCGTCGATGTCGGCGTACCAGTCGCAGCCTGCTCGGAAGACTCTTGCGTGCAGGTGGATCTCCGTGCCCGGTGTGTTCATCGCCCGCATCCCCGTGAGGTGAGAAATCGTGCGTTGCCCACTTCCCATCATGAAACCGCCGGGCGCCGATTTCGCGACCCGACACGCGGCTGGTCGCGAAGATGCGAAAGAGTGGGCGTACCCGACAGCTGGCCTGGCGCCGTCTGACCGCCTGGCTGGTCGATCCTCCTACCGCGAACTCCGTACGACGTATTGAGTGGCACCCAGGTGATTACCTCACCAGCACGGTGATCCGCTGGGCCGAGTTGTTCGCGAAGCCGCCACGGTTCCACGGTGCCTCGATCGGTTGCACCCGGCCACTCTCGTCGTACGCGCGGACTGTCAGCACGTGCTCGCCCGGACGCGCATCCCAGTCGTACTCGAAGCCGCGCCACGCGAGGTCATTGCTCGCGGCATCGAGTTTCGCGTCCTGCCAGCTGACTCCGGCGTCGACGCTGACCTCGACCCGCTCGATCGGCGCCCACCCCGACCAGGCCCGGCCCTGCAGCGTGACGGTGCCTGCGGCAACGATCCGGTGGCGGCTCATGAAGTCCGGGTGGCCGGGCGGGATGAGCAGCGCGCGCGGCTCGATCCGGGTCACCGCGACGCCGTCCTCGTTCGACTCCTGGCGGAAACGGTAGGCGACCGCGTTCTGGTACCCGGCGAACTCGTGGTCGATCACCTCGATCGACCGCAACCACTTCACGCTCGCCATCCCGTACCAGCCGGGCACGACCAGCCGCAGCGGATACCCGTGCTGTGGCGGCAGCGGCATACCGTTCATCTCCCAGGCGATCAGCGCGCCGGCATCGAGTGCCTCGGCGACGGTCAGCCCGCGCTGGTAGTCCTGCTCGACCCCGCGCTCGAACCCATGGTCCGCGCCGGTGAAGACAACGTCCACCGCGTCCTCGCGCAGCCCGGCCGCGCGGAGCAGGTTGGCCAGCGGCGTACCTGTCCACTCGGCCGTGCCGACAGCCTCCATCAGCCACGGCTGGCTGATCGGCCGCGGATGCAGCCCGGCGCGCCCGTTGCCCGCGCACTCCAGGGTGACCCGCACGGTCTCCCGCCCCATCGCTCGCAACGCGGTCAGCCCGAACGACAGTGGTTGCTCAACGCAACCATCGACCGTCAGTTGCCAGGTCGACGCGTTCGTGGCTGGGATGTCGTAGTGCACCAGGACGTAGTGCAACCCAGGCGGCGTCAGTTCGTACCGCAGCGCTTCCAGCGGGATCCCGTGATTCCGGGCCGCCAACTGCAACTCGTCCCCGGTGATCCCCTCACCCGTGTCTGCCAGCCGCCCCTTGGCACTGAAATGCTCGATCGACATCAGATCCCCTTTCCCCCACCGGCCAGCCTAATTCAAACCCAACCACCAGTCATCGCCCGGACCACCCGCCATCCGACCAGAATCAGCCGATCAGAGCCAGTCGGCAGGAGCCAGCCGCTCAGAGCCAGCCGTTGTCGTTCGCGATCCGGACGGCCTCGGCCCGGGTCCGGGCGCCGGTCTTGCCGATGGCCGCGGACAGGTGGTTACGGACGGTTCCCTCAGAAAGGTGAAGCTCCCGCGCGATGTCCGCGACAGTGCCGCCTTCGCGGGCGGTTCGCAGTACGTCGGACTCCCGGGCGGTCAGCGGGCTGGTGCCGGCCACGAGGGTCTCAGCGGCCAGCGACGGATCGACCACCCGGAGCCCCTGACTGACCCGCCGTACAGCATCGGCCAACTGCGCAGCAGGAGTGTCCTTGACGACGAATCCCGCAGCGCCGGCCTCCATCGCGCGGCGCAGATACCCTGGCCGCCCGAACGTGGTCACCATCAGCACCCGCACCCCCGGTACTGCGGACCGCAGCGCGGCGGCTGCCTCGATCCCGTCCAGCCCGGGCATCTCCACGTCCAGCAGAGCCACGTCCGGCTTCGACGTACGAGCGGCTTCGACGACCTCGTCGCCCCGACCGACCTGGGCCACCACCTCGAGATCGGGTTCCAGGTCCAGCAGCGCGGCCAGGGCTCCCCGGACGAGTGCCTGATCGTCCGCGATCAGCAGTCGGATGCTCACGGGTCAACTCTGACAGCCAGCCGGAACCCACCGTCCGGCGCGGTCCCGACGGTCACGGTCGCGCCGGTCTGGTTCGCCCGCTCGCGCAGCCCGATCAGCCCGTGCCCGGACATCTCGCCGCTGGGAGTCGGTCCCTTGCCGTCGTCGATCACCTCGATCGAGGACTTGCCGAGCTCGATCCGGCACCGCTTGGCGCCCGAGTGCCGGATCACGTTCGTGACCCCCTCGCGCACCACCCAGGCGAACAGCTCGCGGTTCTTCTCCGGCACCTCGTCGACCGTCGTCGGGAGGTCCGCCTTGATCTCGGCCGCCTGCAGCGCCGCCCGCGCAGCGACCAGCTCCCCGGCCAGACTCAGCTCGCGATACCCCGCAACAGCCGCCCGTACGTCGGCCAGCGCCGCCCGTGCGAGTTGTTCCACATCGGCGACCTCTGCTGCCGCACGGTCCGGATTGGCCGGGATCAACCGCCCGGCCAGCTCGGCCTTCACAGTGATCACCGTCAGCGAGTGCCCGAGGATGTCGTGCAGATCCCGCGCGAACCGGTTCCGCTCCTCCTGCACGGCCAGCTCGGCGAAGTCCTTCCGGGCCTCGGCGAGTTCGACGCTGCGCAAGATCGCCCGCCGCAGCCCGAACACCGCCAGCCCACCGAGCACGATCGAGAATCCGTACGTGCCGTCGTCGTGCCAGCCCGGGACCAGCCGCAGGGAGATCTCGACGAGCGCCAGCAACGACAGCCCGAGGAACACCCCGGCCCGCAGGGGGAGCAACATCATGCCCAGCGCCTCGACGTACACGAGGGTGGTCAGACTGCTCTCGCCCGCGGCCGGAATCATCAGCGCGGTCATGGCGAGCAGGGCGACGAGGAAGCCGATCCGCACAACGACCGGCAGCTGCGTGCCCTGACGGTTCTGGTAGCGGGCCCAGCCGAAGAATCCGAGGTAGCCGAGCGCGAAGAGCACCAGCGCGGCGATCCCGAGCACCCGCTCGGCCATCTCCCGGTGCTTCAGGATCTCGCCGAGCGGCTTGCTCAGGAAGACCAGCCAGATCCCCGCGAACAGCCAGCCGATCCCGGCGCGCCGGCGGACGTCCCCGAAGGGTCCTGGCACCGGCCCGTCCGGGATCGGCTGGTTGATGAACGTCACGCTGTCACGCTATCTGTCGGGGTCGAAGGACCGGAGTCAGGCGCGGGCAGTGTCGGCGCGGAAGCGGCGCAGGCCGATGGCGCCGAGCACCACGGTCCAGCCGAGCACCACCAGCAGGGCGTGCATGTCGAGGCCGCTCTGGGACAGCGCGCTGCGGGAGCTCAGCCCGGTCCAGTACGCCGGGGTGAACTCGGCGATGTGCTTCATCAGCGACGGCATCGACTCGACCGGCAGCCACAACCCACCGAAGGCGGCGATCAAGATGGTGGTCAGACCGGTGATCGGCTGGACACTGTCGGGCTTCGCGACGTACCCGATGACCAGGCCGAGACCGGCGAACGGCAGGGCGCCCAGCCAGGAGACGAGCGCCACCGAGGCCCACTGGCCGGCGCTCAGATGCACGTGGCCGAAGATCATCCCGGCCGCGAACACGACCACCAGCGGCGGGATCGCCAGCAGTAGCGACAGGATCACCTTGGTGACCACGTAGGCTTGCGGCTTCAGCGGGGTGAGCCGCAGGGTGCGGTTCCAGCCGCCGTCTCGTTCCATCGCGATCACGCCGCCGCTGCTCATCGCGGCGGACAGCGAGCCGAACATCGCCATACTGACCATCACGTAGGCGATCGCGGAGATGCCGGCCTCGGTGTCGGTCTGCTTCAGGCTCATCCCGAAGATGACGAAGAGGATCAGCGGCATCAGGATCGAGAAGATCAGCACCCGGCGGTTGCGCAGCGTGCGCTTGATGTCGAAGAGCAGGTAGTCGAGGTTCATGCGAGGGTCTCCTGTTCGGCGCTGATCGCCAGTACGGCGTCCTCGAGGTCGGCCGAGGTCACCTCGATGTCGTGCGCGGAAGTGTTGGTCAGCAGGTAGCGCAGGGTGTCGTCGGAGTCGGCGCACTGCAGCAGTACTACGTCGCCACGCGTCTCCACCGTCCGTACTCCGGGGAGCGCGGCGAGGGTGGCCAGGTCAGCGCCGGGCACGGTGGCCCGGATGGTCCGGCCGGACACGCTGGCCTTGATCTGTGCGGCGGTGCCGTCTGCGGTGATCCTGCCGTCCCGCATCAGCACCACGCGGTCGGCGTACGCGTCGGCCTCTTCGAGGTAGTGGGTGGCGAACAGCACGGTCCGGCCGCGCGCGGTCTCGGCGTGCATCGAGGCCCAGAAGTCCCGGCGCGACTCGACGTCCATGCCGGTGGTCGGCTCGTCCAGCACGATCAGGTCGGGTTGCGGGATGATGGTCATCGCGAACCGCACCCGCTGTTTCTGACCGCCGGACAAGCCCTTCATCTTGCGGTCGGCCAGGTCCGCGATCCCCGCGCGGTCGAGCGCCTCGTTCACCGGCAGCGGCTTGCGGTGCAGCCCGGCGACGAGGTTCAGCAGCTCGCCCACCTTGGCGTCCTCGATGATCCCGCCGCTCTGCAGCATCACGCCGACCTGGCCCGCGGCGATCGCGTCGACGGCCGTCGTGCCGAAGACCTGCACGCTGCCCTGGTCGGGCCGGACCAGGCCGATCAGCATCTCGATCGTGGTCGACTTGCCGGCGCCGTTCGGGCCCAGCAGCGCCACCACTTCGCCCGACCGGATGGTGAGGTCCACCCCGGCCACGGCCTGGACTGTGCCGTATTTCTTGGTCACGCCGCTCAGGGTGACCGCAGTCGTTGTCGTCATACCCAGAAGCTTGCTGGCGCACGGCGTACCGGCCCTGGTTCGGCCGTCACGACGTACCCATGACATCCGTCAGCCGCACATCAGGGTCGCCCGTCAGGGCTGTCCTCAGGGATGTCAGATGTCGGGTGCTTCGGAGCGGGGGGTGCGGGTGATGGCGATGGAGGCGCCGACCACGCAGGCCATGCCGATCAGCTGGATGATCGTCAGGCGCTGGTCCAGGATCAGGTAGCCGGCGATGGCGCCGACGGCCGGTTCGAGGCTCATCAGGATGCCGAATACGGCCGGCTTCATTCTGCGCAGGGCGAGGGTCTCCAGGGAGTAGGGGAGAACCGAGGAGAGCAGGGCGATCGCGAGTCCGAGGGTGAGGGAGTGCCAGTGCAGGAGTTCGGCGCCTGCGCTGGTGATGCCGATGGGTACGGTGATGAGCGCGCTGACCACCATCGCGAGCGCCAGACCGTCGAGCTGGGCGAACCGGCGGCCGGTCTCGGCGCTGAGCAGGATGTAGCAGGCCCAGAGGGCGCCGGCCAGCGCCGCGAAGCCGATGCCTACCCAGTCGACGGCCTCGAGCTCTTGCCCGTTCACCAGTACTACGCCCAGCGCGGCCGCCGCGACGGCGATCAGGTCGCGGCGCTTCCGGGACAACGCGGCTGCGAGTCCGAGCGGCCCGATGAACTCGATGGTGACGGCGACGCCGAGCGGGAGCCGTTCGAGCGACAGGTAGAACGACAGGTTCATCAGGCCGAGCACGATGCCGAAGGCAACCACCGCGAGCAGGTCCCGCTTCGTCCGGTTCCGCAGCGACGGGCGGGCGATCAGCAACAGGATCGGGACAGCCATCGCGAGCCGGAGCGCAACGGTGCCCGGGGCCCCCAACGTCTCGATCAGCTTCGCCGCCAGCGCCCCGCCGAACTGGACGGAGACGATCCCACCCAGCACCATCGCCGTCGGTGGCACCCGCAATGTACGCACAAATCGATCAGATCACGCCGCTCCGGTGCCGCCGTGCCGGGCCCGGTGTGCGGACGCCCAGCCCATCAATCAGCAGGGATCGGCCGGAGGAGACTTCCGTGTCGAGCACGGACGGTGCTGGGTGGGCGCCGATTGATGGGGTGGGGGCCCGCGGATCAGCCGCGGAGGGCGTCCAGTCCTCGCCAGAGGAGTTCCTGCAGGGTGGTCGCCAGTTTCTCCGGGGTGGGGGAGCCGCCGTTCTGGGTTCGCCAGATGGCGAGGCGTTCGGTGGCGCCGGAGATGGACTGGGCGACGATCTGGACCTGCTCCTCGTCGATCGCCCGGTCCGCCGGCAGGTTGAGCCGGACCATGGTCGCGATCAGTCCGACGAAGTCGGCCCGGACCTCGTCCGCGGCCTGTGCGGCGGGACCTGCCGAGAGCATCCCTTCGTCGACGATCACCGACCACGCGCGCGGATGCTCGTCGAGGAACGTGAACCAGGCGACGAACCCGGAGTACATGGCGTCCTCCGGGTCGCTCGCCCCGAGCACCGCGTCGGAGACGGCGTCCAGGAGTTGCGCCCGGAGTCGGGACAGGCAGGCGAGGAACAGCCCGTCCTTGGAGCCGTAGTACTGGTAGACGAGCGGTTTGGAGACGCCGACGGCGGCCGCGATCTCGTCCATCGAGGTGCCCTGGTACCCGCGCTCGCCGAAGATGTGCTCGGCCGCGTCGAGGATCTCCCGCTCGCGGGCCGCGCGGTCGCGGCGGCGCTTGACCGGTACTGCGCTGGCAGCGGCCGGGGTGGTCGAGGTCACTTGCGCAGTCTAACTGACTCCGAGTAACTTACCGGGGGTAAGTTCACTCTCGCCCCGGAGGTTCCGATGGCAGCCGCGCAGGATCACCAGCCCCGCACCGACGCTCGGAAGCACCGGATCGTGGTGATCGGGACCGGGTTCGCCGGGATCGGGATGGCGGTCCGCCTGAAGCAGGCCGGCTACCACGACTTCGTCGTACTGGAGCGGGCCGAGGATGTCGGCGGCACCTGGCGCGACAACACCTACCCGGGCTGCCGGTGTGACGTGCCGTCGCACCTCTACTCGTTCTCCTTCGCGCCGAACCCGGACTGGTCGAGCACGTTCTCCCCGCAGCCCGAGATCGAGGCGTACCTGCGGAAGGTGACGGACAGGTTCCGCGTCCGGCCGCACATCCGCTTCGGCCACGCCGTCGAGTCCGCTCACTGGCAGGGCGACCACTGGCTGATCCACACGAACCAGGGCGACTTCACCGCGGACCTGCTGCTCTCCGGGATGGGCCCGCTCGCCGAGCCCTCGTACCCGAAGCTTGCGGGGATCGAGTCGTTCGAGGGTGAGATCTTCCACTCGGCGCAGTGGAACCACGACCTGGACCTGAGCGGCCGCAAGGTGGCCGTGATCGGCACCGGCGCGTCGGCGATCCAGTTCGTGCCGGCGATCCAGCCGGACGTCGAGGAACTCCACCTGTTCCAGCGCACACCGCCGTGGGTGATGCCGCGCCCGGACCGCAGGATCAGCGGCGTCGAGAAGGCGATCTATCGGCGGTTTCCCCTTGTGCAGAAGGCCGTCCGGGCCGGCATCTACTGGGGTCGTGAGTCGCTCGTGCTCGGGTTCGCCAAACTGCCGGCGATCATGAAGCAGGGGCAGAAGATCGCCGAGCGGCACCTCCAGCAGCAGATCCGCGACCCTGAACTGCGGGCCGAGCTGACGCCGGACTTCACCCTCGGCTGCAAGCGGGTGCTGATCTCCGACGACTACTACCCGGCGGTCGCGCAGCCGAACGTCGAGGTGGTCACCGATCCGATTCTCGAGGTCACCCCGACCGGCATCGTCACCGAGGACGGCGTGAAGCACGAGGTCGACACGATCATCTACGGCACCGGCTTCCGGGTCACCGACCTGCCGGTGATGGACATGCTGCACGGCCGCGACGGGCGGACCCTGCGCGAGGCCTGGGCGCACGGCATGGAGGCCCACCTCGGCACGGCGATCGCCGGCTTCCCGAACTTCTTCCTGCTGATCGGCCCGAACACCGGCCTCGGTCACAGTTCGATGGTGTTCATGATCGAGTCCCAGCTCGCCTACATCCTCGACGCGATCCGGACGATGGACGCGAACGGTCTGCGCGAGGTGGAGGTCCGCCCCGAGGTGCAGCGCGAGTTCGTCGACGGGGTCCGCGCGTCGATGCGCAACACGGTCTGGACCCGCGGCGGCTGCACCAGTTGGTACCTCGACTCCGAGGGCCGCAACACCACTCTCTGGCCGACCTTCACGTTCCGCTTCCGCCAGTTGACCAGGCACTTCGACCGGAGCCAGTACCTGACCCGCTGAGGTCCTGGCTATGTGACATCGATCGTGTTACATTCGATCGGTCAGATAGCGAGCTGATCGGAGGCGCCGTGGCGCTGCTGATTCCGTTGCACGGTATCGGCGGGCGAGGGGACCTCCCGGTGCCGTTGTGGCTGGCGGTCTACTCGGCGGCCGCGGCGGTAGCGGTCTCGTTCTTGGCCCTGGCGGCCTTCTGGTCCCGGCCGCGTTTCGAACTCACCGCCGGTACGCCGGTCTCCTGGCTGACGTGGATCGTCGACGCTCGCGCGACCCGGTGGTTCCTCAAGGTCATCGGGCTGGCGGCGCTCGCGCTGCTGCTCGGCTCGGCGTGGTTCGGCAGCAGTTCGCCAAGCCTCAACCCGGCGCCGACCTGGCTCTGCGTCTGGATCTGGGTCGGCACCATCCCGCTCTCGCTGCTCTTCGGCCCGATCTGGCGGCTCGCCAACCCGCTGCGCACTCTCGCTGCGTTCGTCTCGCGCAAGACCTACCGCGACCTCCCCGACGGCATCGCCTACTGGCCGGCGGTCGCGGGACTGGCCGGCTTCCTCTGGCTGGAACTCGCCTACCCGGACGGCTCCGAGCCGCTGGTGGTCGCGATCTTCGTGACGACCTGCACGCTCGTGAACGTTGCCGCCGGCATCGTCTACGGCCCGCGCTGGTTCGCGATCGGCGACAGCTTCGAGGTGTACGCCGAGGTGCTCGCCAAGCTGAGCCCGATCGGTCGCGACGACCAGCGCCGACTCGTACTGCGGAACCCGCTCGCCGGACTGGCCACGATCCCGCAGGAGCCGGGCATCGTCGGACTGCTCTGCTTGTTGCTCGGGTCAACCGCCTTCGACGGCATCAGCAGATGGTCCGCCTGGACGAACCTGACCGGCGAACTCAGCCGCACCGGACACATCGCGGTACACACGGCTGGTCTGCTCGCTGCAGTCGCCTTGGTGTCCGGGTTGTTCGTGCTCGCGGCGCGGGCGACCGGTACCGCGCGGGTCCGGGCCGGGGCCGTGGGCAATGCCGGACTGCCCGGGGCGTTCGTCCACTCGCTGGTGCCGATCGCGATCGGGTACGCGGTGGCGCACTACTTCTCGTTCGCGATGTTCCAGGGCCAGGAAGGGGTGCTGCTGGCAACGGATCCGCTCGGCCGCGGCTGGGACCTGCTCGGCATCGGTGACGCGCGCATCGACTACGCCTTCCTGGGTACCGGGCTGATCGCGGGGGTCCAGATCGGCGCGATCGTGCTCGGACACCTCACCGGGGTGGTGTCCGCCCACGATCGCGCCGCCGGGCTCTTCCGGCGGCGGCAGCTGCGGCGCGCGCAGTACCCGATGCTTGCGGCGATGGTTGCCTTCACGGCCGGTGGGATCGCGCTGGTGACGGCCTCATGATCGTCTTGCACCTGGGTGGCATTCCCGAGACCGCGATGTTCCTCGGCCCGATCCTGCTGATCATCGCCTTCCTGAAGATCGCCCGCCGCAACGAAGCCGACGCGGTCGACGACGAGGACGACTGGGATACAGAGTAGACAGCGGTTCAGCGGACCTTTACGGCGGCGGCTGCGATAACTGGCCGCTCAATTCTCTGGAGCGTCGGGTCAGCCGGTGGAGGAGGCGGTGTCCGGAGGGAGGCCGAGTTCTTGGTAGGCGGCGATCTCGATCTCGCGGCCCATCGCCTCGCGGAAGGCGGCGACGAGGGCCTGGCCGGCCAGCGGGATGATGTTCTCCAGGGTGCGCTGGATCTCGGGCCAGCCGTCGGCCGGCATCCCGGCGTCGGCGAACTGCCGCCAGACCGTACCGCGGAACAGCTCGACGTAGATCTTGGCGACCTCGTCGGCCTGGTGGAACAGCTTCGGCAGCATCTCGAAGATCGCCTCCAGCGGGACGCCGAGCTTGATCACCTCGAGGCCGGTGCGGAGGAGATCCGGGTTCGGGATCCGCAGCCGGCCGTCGTCCTGCCGCTCGGCGATGCCCAGCTCGACCAGCTTGGCGATGGTGGCGGCGTTGTGCGGGATGCCCGCGCGCTCGGCCAGCTGGAGCTCGGTGATCACCTCGGGCTCGGTCGGCGTCCACGGGCTGACCAGCGTCTCGAAGACCCCCAGCGCGAGTGCGCCGTCGGGGAGCTCGCTCATCATCCGCTCGACCGCGGACAGCGTGTAGCCCTTGTCGAGCAGCTCGCGGACGAGCGTGAGCCTGGCCACGTGGTCGGCGCCGTAGTACCCGGTGCGGCCGACCAGGCGGGGCGGCGGGATCAGCCCGCGGCCGGCGTACGCACGCACGTTGCGGACCGTCATGCCCACCTTGGCGGCGAGCTGGTCGACCGTGAACTCCTCGCTGGCCGACTCCGCCGGCATCTGTCCTCCCACCCTTGACAGTGTTGCAGACTCCACGTTACATATCTTATGTAACATCAGTCATGGCGCATGCCGACTGTAGGACCTAGCGAGAGGAGTGCCGATGTCCGTCCCGCTGGCGGCTTCGACCGGAACCGCGACGTTCGACCAGATCGCGATCGTCACCGGGCTTGTCTCGCTGCTGTACCTCGCACTCGCCGTGCTGCTGTGGCGCGAACGCACCGGACGGTCCACGCTGGTAGGGAGACTTGCGGACACCATCGGGAGACTGGACGGAGTCCCCCGATGGGCCGCGATCACCCCGTACCTGCATGCGGTCTCGCTGCTCGCCTGCGCCTTCGGGGTCTGGTGGGACATCGCGGTGCACATCGACAAGGGCCGCGACATCGGCCCGTTCGGCACCCCGGCGCACTACCCGATCTTCTTCGGCATCCTCGGCGTGATCGTGTCCGGCGTGCTGCCGATCGCGCTCGCCCGCAAACCGCTGCCCGCCCGGACGATCAAGCTGACCAAGGGTTGGCGGATCCCGTGCAGTGCGGCGCTGGTCACCTTCTGCGGCATGTTCGCGCTGGTCGGGTTCCCGATGGACGACGCGTGGCACCGGCTGTTCGGCGAGGACGTCACCCTGTGGGGTCCGACGCATCTGCTGATGATCGGCGGCGTGGTGCTGTCGATCTTCGCCCGGCTGCTGGCGTCCGCCGAGGTCGAGCAACTGGCCGGCATCAACCTGCGCCGCCGGTTCCAGGAGATCGTTGCCGTCGGCGCCTTGCTGATCGCCTGGGACCTGTTCAGCACCGAGTTCAACTACGGCGTGCCGCAGTTCCCGTTGATCCTGCAGCCGATCCTGATCGTGTTCGGCGCCGCGCTGGCGTTCGCGCTGCTGCGTGCCCGGCGCGGTCCGGGTACGACGTTCGGCGCGCTGGCCGTCTACCTGATCATCCGCGGCGGTATCGCCTGGGCGGTGAACCAGCCGCTGGGGGAGATCCTCAGCCACTTCCCGCTGCTGATCGTCGAGGCCGTCATCGTCGAGGTCGTCGCGCTTGCCCTGGGCAACAAGAACCGCTTCCGCCTGGGCCTGGTCTCCGGCGCGCTGATCGGGACCGCCGGCGTGCTCGCGGAGTACTGGTGGAGCACGGTGTGGATGCCGATCCCGTGGCCCTCGTCGATGATCCCGTCCGCCTTGGGTTTCGGGGTGGTCGCCGGGATCGGCGCGGGTCAGGTCGGCGCGTGGCTGGCCACCCGGTACGCCGAGGTCGCGGGCGAGGTCCGAGCCACCCCGTCGGTACGCCGTACTCACCAGCTCGGCGCGATCGGGCTCGTCGCAGTACTGGCGGTTCTCTTCTTCTGTGTGCCGCGGTCGGCTGATCCCGGCGTGAGTGGGACGATCACGCTCGACCGGGTGGCCACCGGTGCCGAGCCGACGGCGTACGTGACGGTGAAGCTCCAGCCGGCCGACGCCGCGGTGGATGCGCGTTGGTTCGAGGCGATGTCGTGGCAGGGCGGCGGGTTCATGACGCACCGGATGGTGAAGGTTGCCGACGGCAGCTACCGGTCGGCCGAGCCGCTTCCGATGTACGGCAAGTGGAAGTCGATGGTCCGGCTGCACCAGGGACAGCGGGACATGGTCGCGATGTGGGTCTACGCACCGGAGGACCTGGCGATCCAGAAGCCGGCGGTGCAGGTTTCCGACGGGCAGATGGTCGAGTTCATCGGCGAGCAACAGGTGCTGCGCCGCGAGGAGCGGACCGACGTACCGCGGTGGATGTGGAACGGCGGCTACGCGTTGCTCGCGGTGGTCGGGTCGGTGGAGATCCTCGGGATCGCCTGGCTCGTCGGCCGAGGTGCTCGCGGTGGACGGATGCGGGCCGCGCACCTGGAGTCGCAGGAGCGGGCGAGGGAGATCGCGTGACCGGCTTGCGGACCAAGCAGCAGCGGCGCGAGGGTGGACTGGGCGAGTGGACTGACAAACTGGGGAAGATATGACGATTCAGGCGGACCGTACGGGGGTGGTGACTCCGGACGGCGTGCGGTTGCACGTGGAGACCAGTGGGTCGGCGGATGCGCCGGTGACCGTGGTTCTCGCGCACGGCTGGACGTGTTCGACCCGGAGCTGGCACCACCAGCTCGAAGGGTTGCCGCGGGTGGTCGGCTCGTCCGCAGTACGCGTCGTCGCGTACGACCATCGCGGGCACGGGCGGTCCGATGCCGCACCGGTCGGGACCACCCGGATCGAGCAGTTGGCCGATGATCTCGTCACCGTGCTCGACGAAGTAGTCGGGGACGGGCCGGTCGTGTACGCCGGGCACTCGATGGGCGGGATGACCTTGATGGCGCTGGCGGACCAGCATCCGGAGTTGTTCGGCTCGCGGATCGCCGGTGCGGCATTGGTGAGTACGTCGTGCGGGCGGATCTCATCGCGCGCATTCGGGCTACCCGCGCGGTTCGACGGTGCCACGGCGGTGGTCGCGCCGCGGGCGATGAACCTTGCGGGCGAACGGATCGAGCGCCGGGCTCTGCGTCGGGCCACCCGGGGGTCCGAAGCCGCTGTACGGGCTCAACGAGCCGCCTGGGTGGAGTTGGCGTCGACGCGGATGCGACGGCCCGCAGTACGGCAGTTGGTGTTTGGCAAGAAGGCGGATCCGGCCGAGGTGGACATCCTGATGGCGGATCTGGCGCACACGCCCGGGCGGTCCTTCAGCGGCTTCTTCGAGGCGATCACCCGCCACGAGCTCGGGCATGCGTTGAAGGCGCTCGAGGGGATCCCGGTGGAGATCATGCACGGTACGCGGGACCGGCTGTTGCCGCCGCGGCACGGCAACCGGATGGCGCACGAACTGCCATCAGCGCGGCTGTGGATGTACCCGGGCGCCGGGCACATGCTCATGCAGGAGCGGCCCCGGGACGTGACGCAACGCCTCGCCTCCCTGGTACGCCGTACCGCCGCCGCCTAGCCGCGTCCACCCGCCGTGAACGCACGGGCCACGCGTGGTCCGCCATCACCACCCGGTACGCCGCCGCGGTTGGTTCGTCGGAAATGAGTAACGCGTCACGGCCGACAGGTGCGCCACTCGCCTAGTGTGGCGAGGTGCAGAATCTGCTTTCGGATGTCCTGGTCGTGGACCTGACCCGAGCGCTCGCGGGACCGCAGGCAGCCATGATGCTGGGGGACCTCGGGGCCCGGGTGATCAAGGTCGAGTCGCCCGACGGTGGCGACGACAGCCGGGGCTGGGGGCCGCCGTTCGTCGGGCCCGAAGGCGAGCAGGAGTCGACGTACTTCCTCTCCGCCAACCGGAACAAGGAATCCGTCACCGCGGACCTGAAATCGGCCGAGGGCAAGGAGTTCCTGACCGCGCTGGCCCGCAAGGCGGATGTGCTGATCGAGAACTTCCGGCCCGGGGTACTCGACCGGCTCGGGTTCTCCGTCGAGCGGCTGCACGAGCTCAACCCGGGGCTGGTGATCCTGTCGATCACCGGGTTCGGACACGACGGACCCGAGGGCGGACGCGCGGGGTACGACCAGATCGCGCAGGGCGAGGGCGGGCTGATGAGCATCACCGGCGCGGTCGAGCCCACCAAGACCGGAGTACCGATCGCCGATCTGCTGGCCGGCATGTACGGCGCTTACGGGGCGCTCGCCGCGCTCCATGAGCGGAGCATCACCGGCAAGGGGCGCGTGGTGCGTACGAGCCTGCTGGCGTCGGTGGTCGGGGTGCATGCGTTCCACGGCACGAAGTGGACGGTGGCGGGTGAACTGCCCGAACGCGTGGGGAACCACCACGCGCAGATCGCGCCGTACGGGATGTACCACACGGCCGACGACATCATCCAGGTCGCCGTCGGCAGCGAAGGGCAGTGGCGCACCTTCGCCCCCATCGTCGGGCTGGACCCCTTGGACGAGCGCTTCGCCACGAACTCCTCCCGCGTAGCCCACCGCGACGCCCTGACCGCCGCCATCGAGTCCGCCTTCGCCGAGGCTCCCGCCGACGTGTGGCTCGCTCGCCTGTCGGAGGCCGGAATCCCCTCGGGCAAGGTCCGCGACTTCCAACAGGTCTACGAGTGGGACCAAACCCTCTCCCAGGGCCTCCTCATCGAAGTCGACCACCCAACCCTCGGCCGCATCAACCTCCCCGGCCCACCCCTCCGCTTCGACAACAACCCCCACGCCGGCGCCCGCCAAACCAACCTCCCCCCACCCCGCCTGGGCGAACACAACACCTCCGTCAGAGCCTGGCTCGACGAAGGCCCGACCGCCAGCACTCAGTAAGCGGTGCCGTCGGGCTGGGCTCACGCGTGGCGGCCCGGTCCTGGGGCGGCAGTTCGGGGGTTGGTGAGTGGTGGCGGTCCGCGACCCCTCGATGGGCTGCGGCGACCTGGTCTCGCGAGGGGTGCGCGGGTGGTGGTTAAGGGGTCACGGTTGGGGGTGGGGTGGGGGTGAGGGGTTGACGGGTCGAGGAGCTCGGGTCTAGCGTCCGGGAAATCGATTACTCACCCGATCGCGGAGGTGCCATGGCCGAGGTCGCCGACCTGGTCCGGATGTCCCGGATCGGCAAGCGGTACGGCGGTGTACAGGCCTGCCGGGAGGTCGACTTCACCCTGGGCGCGGGTGAGGTGCACGCCTTGCTGGGGGAGAACGGCGCCGGCAAGAGCACGCTGATGAAGATCCTGTCCGGCGACGTCACGGAGTACGACGGGCAGATCGAGATCAACGGCCGGAACGTCAGCTTCGCCGGCCCGACAGACGCGCAGGCGGCCGGGATCGCGATGATCCACCAGGAGCTCGACCTGGTCCCCGGTCTGTCGGTCGCGGACAACATCTTCCTCGGCCGCGAGCTCCGCACCCGCTGGAAGACGGTCGACCGCCGCCGGATGGAACGCGAGGCGCGCACCCTGCTCGAACGCAGCGGCGTCAACCTCGACCCCCGCCGCCCGGTCGGCGAGCTCCGCGTCGGCGAGCAACAACTCGTCACCATCGCGAAGGCGATCTCGCTCGACGCGCGGGTGCTGATCATGGACGAGCCGACCTCCGCGCTCACCACCTCCGAGGTCGAACGCCTCTTCGTGGTGATCCGCGAACTGCGCCGCGGCGGCGTCGGCATCGTCTACATCTCGCACCGGATGGAGGAGATCGCGCAGGTCGCGGACCGCGCGACGGTACTGCGCAACGGGCAGTTCGTGTCCAGCTTCGACCCGCGCAAGCTCAGCACCGCGGAGGTGGTCGAGGCGATGGTCGGACGCCCCGTGCAGACCATGTTCACCACCCCCGACGCCGCCACCGGCGACGAACTCCTCCGCGTCGACAACCTTGTCCTCAAACCACGCCGCCCACGACCGGGTCGCCGCGACCCCGACGGCATCTCCCTGACGGTCCGCTCCGGGGAGATCGTCGGCCTGGCCGGGCTGCTCGGCGCGGGCCGCACGGAGTTGCTCGAGACCCTGTACGGCGTTGCGCCGGGCGGGGCACGCTCGGGGCGAATCGTCCTGCAGGGCAAGGAGATCCAGCCACGCAGCCCGCGGCACGCGTTGAGCCAGGGGATCGGGTTCGTCCCGGAGGACCGGCGCACCTCGGGGCTCGTGCTCTTCCACTCGATCCTGGCGAACACGGTGGTCTCCAGCCTCCCGGCGTACGGGCGGCTCGGGGTGATCGCGCGGCGGATGGAGCGCGCGGCATCCGTGCGGATGGCCGATCGGTTGCGGCTGAAGTTCGGCCGGCTGCAGGACGACGTGGGGACGCTGTCGGGCGGGAACCAGCAGAAGGTCGTGTTCGGGCGGATGCTGCTGACCGAGCCGCGGCTGTTGCTGCTCGACGAGCCCACCCGCGGCGTCGACATCGGCGCCAAGTCCGAGATCTACCGCCTGCTGGGCGAACTGGCCGGGCAGGGCATCGGAGTACTGCTGGCTTCGTCAGAGCTGCCGGAGCTGGTCGGTGTCTGCGACCGCGTGGTCGTACTGCGGGACGGGCGCGACGTGGCGTCGTTCAGTACGGCCGATTCGAGCGAAGGTGATCTGCTCGCCGCCGCGATGGGAGACCGTGCCGTATTTGAAGGCAGGGCCGTGTTCGAAGAGGTCGGAGGACCGCAGTGACCAACGCTCAGGACAGATCGGCAACGGACTCGGCAACGGCGCCGGCGGAAGTCGACCGGCCTACGGGCGCTGTTCCGTCGACGACGGCGGCGGGGGCGACGGCCGTGAGCGCTGCGAAGGCGCCGACGGCAGTCGCCGAGACCTCGGGTGGTGTGGTCGCGACACTGTTCCGGTTCCAGAGTGTGTTCGGGCTGCTCGCGGTGTTCATCGCGGCGATCATCTTCTCGCCCCGGCGCGACGGCGAGATCCTCTTCCTCAGCGCGGACAACCTCGCCAACGTCGTCCGCGCGGTCTCCGAGATCGGCATCATCGCCGTCGGGATGACGTTCGTGATCCTGATCGGCGGCATCGACCTCTCGGTCGGCGCCGTGCTCGGCCTGGCCGCGGTCGGCTCCGCAGTACTGATGGTCGAGAACGACTGGGGTTTCCTGCCGTCGATCGTCGTGGTGCTGGCGATCGGCCTGGTCTTCGGCGCGCTGCAGGGCATGGCGACGGCGATGATCGGGATCCAGTCCTTCATCGTGACGTTGGCAGGCCTGCAGATAGCCAGAGGTCTGGCCCGGATCTGGTCCGACGGCCAGGGCGTGGCCATTGCCTACGGCAACGGTCCGGACGAGGCGCCGGACTCGTTCGCGATCCTGGGCGAACGCACCTTCGGCGGCCTGGTCCCGATCCCGGTGCTGATCTTCGCGGTGGTCGCGATCGCCGCCATCGTCTTCCTCCGGGTCAGCGCCTTCTCCCGGCACCTGTACGCAGTCGGTGGCAACGAGAAGGCGGCTCGCCTGTCGGGTGTGCCGGTGATCCGGGTCAAGATCGCGGTGTTCGCGATCTGCGGGCTGCTCGCCTCGCTGGCCGGCATCGTGCACGCGGTCCAGCTGAACCAGGGCGGCCCGAACGACGGCATCGGCTACGAGCTCGACGCGATCGCCGCGGTGGTGATCGGTGGGACCAGCCTGGCCGGCGGCCGGGGATCCGTCGCGGGCACGGTGGCCGGCGCGCTGCTGCTCGGAGTACTGAACAACGTGCTCGCCCTCAACAACATCGACTCCAACATCCAGCTCCTGATCAAGGGACTCGTGATCGTCGCCGCGGCCGCGCTGCAACGGCTCCGTCCCGCTTCGTGAGGCTCCGCCCAGAGAAAGGCTCGACATGCGAAACCTGAAAGCCCCGCTGGCCGCCGCGGCCGTTGCCGCCCTGGTACTCGCCGGCTGTGGAACCACCAGTGAACGAACCTCGGCCGAGCCGCAGGCCGGCAGTTCCAAGGAGTGCAAGGGTGCCGACGGCAAGTACACGATCGGGATGAGCCAGGCGAACGTCGCCGAGCCCTACCGGCAGCGGATGGACGACGACATCAAGGCGGCGGCCAAGGACGTGCCGCAGTTCGAGGTGAAGTTCGCCGACGCGGCGCAGGACAACGCCAAGCAGGTCGCCGACGTGGAGAACTACCTCACCCAGCAGATCGACCTGCTGATCATCAGCCCGAACGAGGCCAAGCCGCTCACCGCCGTGGTGAAGAAGGCCTTCGACAAGGCGATCCCGGTGATCGTGCTGGACCGCAAGGTCGAGGGTGACGCGTACACCGGCTTCATCGGCGGCGACAACGTCGAGATCGGTACCGCGGCCGGCAAGTTCGTGGCCGAGAAGCTGCTGCCGAGCGGCGGCAACGTGGTCGAGATCAAGGGCCTGGCCGGCGCCACCCCGCAGGCCGAGCGCAACCAGGGCTTCGCGGCCGGGATCAAGCCGAACCCGAAGATCAAGATCATCGCCACCGCCAGCGGCGACTGGCTGCGCGAGAAGGGCCAGGCGCAGATGGACGCGCTGCTCAAGGCCAACCCGAAGATCGACGTGGTCTACGCGCACAACGACCCGATGGCCGAGGGTGCGTACCTGGCGGCGAAGGCGGTCGGCCGGGAGAAGGAGATGAAGTTCATCGGCATCGACGCGCTGCCGATCCCGTCCGGCGGCATCAAGGCGGTCGAGCAGGGCCGCCTGAGCGCCACCTTCACCTACCCGACCAACGGCAAGGAAGCGATCGCCGCGGCGAAGAAGATCCTGGTCGACTGCGGCACCATCGAGAAGACCCAGACCCTCCAGACCCGCCTGATCGACAAGTCCAACGCCGCCTCCATCTACGCCGAAGAAGACCCCACCGGCTGACCCACCCGCTGACCCACCCGCGACGCCCTTGCGTCCGAAGAAGTGCGGAACCCGCTCCGCGCTTCTTCGAACGCAAGCCGTCGTCAGCCGCGGTGGGAGGAGCCGCGTTCGATCAGGCGGGCGCCCAGGGTGGTGGTGGTCGCAGGGCGGCTGCTGTCGGCGATTCTTGCCAGTAGCAACCTCGCGGCCACGGTGCCGATCTCGTACGCCGGCTGGGCGACCACCGAGAGCGGCGGATCCACCAGCTCCGCCCAGGGCGCGTCGTCGAAGGCAACCATCCCGACATCCCTGCCCGGCCGGATCCCGTGCTCCTGCAGCGCCTGCAGAACACCCACCGCCATCGCGCTGTTCGCGACGAGCAACGCGTCCGGCGGCTCGGCCTGGTCGAGCAGATCCTGCGCCGCCCGCCGAGCCCCCACCGCCTTGTACTCCGTACGCCGTACCAGCTTGGTCGTACTGCGAAGTCGGGCGGCCTTGAGCGCGTCGCGATACCCCGCGAGCCGGTCGTCCGCAGTACGGACGCCGAGTGGTCCGGTGATACAGCCGATCCGGTCGTAGCCCTGGGCAATCAGGTGCGCGGTGGCCTGCCTCGCGGCGAGCCTGGTGTCGACCAGCACGACGTCGCTCTCCTGCTCCGGCAACGGCCGGTCCACCGCCACGAACGCAGTACCGCGGCTGGTCAGCTTCTCGACGCTGGTCGTCGTACCACTGGGGGACAGGATGACGCCCGCGACGCGTTCCTGGATCGCGATGTCGATGTAGCGGTTCTCCTTGTCGGCGCTCTCGTCGGAGTTGCACAGCACCACGGAGTAGCCGACCTGGTGCGCGACGTCCTCGACGCCGCGGGCGATCGCGGTGAAGAACGGGTTCTCGACGTCGGAGATGATCAGCGCGACGACCGCGGCCTCCTGGCGGCGCAGGTTCCGCGCCGGGCCGTTCGGCTGGTAGCCGAGCTCCTCGGCGGCCTGGCGGACCCGGGCGGCCAGGTCGCGATCGACGGTGGACTTGCCGTTCAGCGCCCGCGAGACGGTGGCCGTGGAGACCCCGGCCCGGGCCGCGACATCACTGATGGTGGCCACGTCCGCCCTCCCTTCGACGCCTCAGGGTAGCTTGCGAGTAAAGGATTACCCAGCCGATCCGGGTGGACGCAATGTACGGAACCTGCGGGCGGTCCGGGCGTCGTGAGAAGATCGCGGGCGTGACAGCCTTGCCGAGCGTTTCCTACTCCATCACCGTCCGCCTCGAGGTCCCTGCCGGTGGCTCGACGGTGAGCAAACTGACGACCGCCGTCGAGCAGGCCGGTGGCCTCGTCACCGCCCTCGACGTGACGGCCTCCGGCCACGAGCGGCTGCGCATCGACGTGACCTGCGCGGCCGCCGACACCGAGCACGCCGGCCGCCTGGTCGAGGCGATGCGCGCGGTACCGGGCGTCGAGATCGGCCGGGTCTCCGACCGGACGTTCCTGATGCACCTCGGCGGCAAGATCTCGATGGAGGCCAAGCACCCGATCCGCAACCGTGACGACCTGTCGATGATCTACACCCCGGGGGTGGCGCGGGTCTGCCTGGCGATCGCGGCCAACCCCGACGACGCCCGCCGGCTGACGATCAAGCGCAACAGCGTCGCCGTGGTCACGGACGGCTCCGCGGTACTCGGACTCGGCAACCTCGGACCGAAGGCCGCCCTGCCGGTGATGGAAGGCAAGGCTGCCCTGTTCAAGCGGTTCGCCGGGATCGACGCGTGGCCGTTGTGCCTGGACACCCAGGACACCGAGGCGATCATCCAGGTGGTCAAGGCGATCGCGCCCGGGTTCGCCGGCATCAACCTGGAGGACATCTCCGCGCCGCGCTGCTTCGAGATCGAGGCCCGGCTGCGCGAGGAACTGGACATCCCGGTCTTCCACGACGACCAGCACGGTACGGCGGTCGTCGTACTGGCCGCGCTCCTCAACGCGCTGCGGGTGGTCAACAAGGAGATCAGCAACGTGCGGGTGGTGCTGTCCGGCGCGGGTGCGGCCGGTACGGCGATCCTCAAGCTGCTGATCGCCGCGGGCCTCAAGGACACGATCGTCGCCGACATCGCCGGGGTCATCCACCTGGAGCGCGACGGGCTGTCCCCGGAGCTGCGCTGGATCGCGGAGAACACCAACGCCGCGAAGTACAGCGGAGACCTGAAGGGCGCGCTTTCCGGAGCCGACGTGTTCATCGGCGTCTCGGCGCCGAACATCCTGAACGGCGACGACATCGCCACCATGAACGAGGACGCCATCGTCTTCGCGCTGGCGAACCCGGACCCCGAGGTCGACCCGGCGGCGGCGCACGAGCACGCGGCCGTGGTCGCGACCGGCCGGAGCGACTTCCCGAACCAGATCAACAACGTGCTGGTCTTCCCGGGCGTCTTCCGCGGTCTGCTGGACGCGCAGTCCTCCTCGGTGTCGATCGAGATGGAACTGGCCGCCGCCCGTGCGCTGGCCGGGGTGGTCACCGACGACGAGCTGAACGCGGACTACATCGTGCCCAGCGTCTTCCACCCGGAGGTGCACACAATGGTCGCGCACGCCGTTCGCGACGCCTGCGGAGGCAAGGCGCCGGCGGCGGAAGTGTTCCCGGACGACTCCCCGTCACTTTGAGCACGAGCGCTGTGAAGTCGTCCGGCCCACGTGCAGTCTGGCGGGTCCGGTTGTGGCGGACCGCGTTCGTACTGGCCTGCCTGATTCACCTGTACGGGCTGTACTCGCCGCACCAGGCCGGACCCGAGGCGAGCTTCCCGCTCGAGGACAAGCTGGCCCACCTGCTGCTGTTCGGCTCGGTCGCCTACCTCGGCCTGCGCGTCGGCGTACCGGCTCGGTGGTTGCTTCCGGTGCTGGCCGCGAACTCGGTCGTCAGTGAGTTGGTCCAGCACTTCCTGCTGCCGCAGCGCAGCGGGGATCCCCTGGACACGGTCGCGGATCTCTGCGGGCTGGCGCTGGGTGCCTGGCTGGGCTTTCGGGCTCTGCGGGCCCAAAAGGTTGCCGGGCACGACATGATGGGTGCATGACGGCCTCGACCCTGACCGGTTCGCTGCTGGTGGCGACCCCGTTGCTCGACGAGCCGCCCTTCCGCCGCTCGGTGATCCTGCTGCTGGACCACGACGAGGACGGCGCACTCGGGGTGGTGGTGAACCGTGCCGCCGACCTGGAGGTCGACCGGGTGCTGTCCGACTGGTCGACCACCGTCAGCGAGCCGGGCGTGCTCTTCATGGGCGGCCCGGTCGGCACCGACAGCGCCCTCGCGGTCGCCGAGGTGATCGAGTCCGCCGACCCACCGGGCTGGCGCGGATGCTTCGGCCGCATCGGCCTGATCGACCTGGACGTCCCGCCTGCCCTGCTCGAGGGTGCGATCCAGCGAATGCGCATCTTCGCCGGCTACGCGGGCTGGAGCAGCGGCCAGCTCGAAGGCGAGATCACCGAAGGCGCCTGGTATGTCGTCCCCTCGGAGCCCGACGACGTCTTCAGCCTCCACCCCGACAGCCTCTGGCGCCGAGTCCTCCGCCGCCAAGGCGACCAAATGGCGTACCTGGCGACCTATCCGGACGACCCCACGCAGAACTAGCTGGTACTGCCCCACGCGGCTCCTACGTCGCCGCTCAGCGAATGCCAGGCGGTCGCAGTGGAGCGAACAATCGCCGGACGGGCCCGGGGTGGTTCGCCGTTACGCCCCGCGTACTTCGCGCCGCAGTGCGAGGCGGTCTCGTCCCAGGCCGCCGCGAGGCTGTCAGGCGTCCGGCTCGTCTTACAAGAAGTCCACCTCGAGCTGCTGCTTCGGCACGCCTGTACCGATCGACAGGAAGAGGTCGCTCGCGAGGTCAACCTCCACACCTATCGACGCGGTTGAGGGGCGCAGTGAACGCAGTACTCCCTGTCGTTGCGTACGCCGCTTGCCCGTCCTCGCCAATTGCCGGGCACGCTTCCACCTTCCAGCCCGCTTCACCCACCCAGAGGAAAGCCCACCCCCACGGCTTGCCCGAGTCGTTGAGACTCATCCGCCATCAGCTCGCACCCACCATGCCCCGCGACTCCTCCGTCGGCCACGCAAGTTACTAGGCAGGCGTCCTCAGCCCGGGTATGCGGAGTACGGCGGAGCGGTTGAGAACGCGCAGTACGAGCGGCGGCCGGGAGCGCGCAGTACGAGCGCTGGCAGCGGCCGAACCCGCCCCTACAACTGCTGGCGAACTTGCTCGCGTGCCCGGCCAAGCACGCGAGTTTCTCGGCAGGCGACCTCAGGCTGGTTCGGCGCTACTCGTCGTTGTCGTCGTCGCCGGGGTTGAGGGAGTCCCAGATTTCCTTGCACTCCGGGCAGACCGGGAACTTCTGCGGGTCGCGGCTGGGCACCCAGACCTTGCCGCAGAGGGCGACGACCGGCGTGCCCATCACCATCGCCTCGGTCAGCTTGTCCTTCGGCACGTAGTGCGAGAACCGCTCGTGATCGCCCTCGTCCAGCGACGGCTTGGTGCGCTCGTCGATGACCGTCTCTGCGCCGGGGCTCAGCTGAGTACTCATGCCCAAGAGTGTAGGTCGCCCCGTCCACCAACACCCGCACTTTGTCCACAAGCCCGCACCAGAAACATCCCTGTGGACAACCGGGGCAGCCGGGGGCAGACGACGGCACGTTGTAGGCATGGACTACCGAAGGAGGCACCATGGGGCTCGTGGATCCTGTGCAGGACGACTACACCGTTCCCTGGCCACCCAACCGGCCGCTGACCAGGCACGACCTCGACCGGATGCCCCGTGACGGGCACCGGTACGAGCTCGTCGACGGCGCGCTGATCATGACGCCCGCGCCCTCACGCCTGCACCAGCGAGCCGTCGCGGCGGTCTACCGCGCGCTGTTCGCGGCCTGTCCCTGCGAGTTGGAGGTGCTATTCGCTCCACTTGATGTCGTCATAGCGCCCGACACCGTGATTCAGCCTGAGGTCCTGGTCGCTCGTCGCGAGGACTTCACCGAGCGGGATCTGCCCAAGGCGCCGTTGCTCGCGGTTGAGGTGTTGTCGCCGAGCACCAAGCGGGTCGACCTGATGCTGAAGTGGTCGCGGCTGGAGGCGGCCGGCTGTCCGGCGTACTGGGTGGTGGATCCCGACACGCCGAGCCTGATCGCGTGGGAGATGCGGGATGGGGCATATGCGCAGGTCGCGAAGGTCACCGGCGATGAGGTGGCGCGTCTGGAGGTGCCGTTCGCGGTGACGGTGGTGCCTGCCGATCTGACCTCGTAGGCGTTGTCGGGTAACGTTCCTGCACGGCCGACAGTCGACTATCGGGGGAGTATGCCGTCCGTGGATTCGCACGCGCCCGCACCACCTGCCGTGCTTCCTCCGGCCTATCCGGACCGCGCTGCTTGGGGTACTGCGAGCAAGCTGCGGGCCTGGCAGGCGGAGGCGCTCCAGCTGTACCTGGACCAGCAGCCGAAGGACTTCCTGGCGGTCGCGACGCCAGGCGCGGGGAAGACCACCTTCGCGCTGACGGTCGCTGCCGAGTTGCTGCATCGCCGGGTGATCGAGCGGATCACGGTGGTGACGCCGACCGAGCACCTGAAGGTCCAGTGGGCTGACGCAGCTGACAAGGCCGGGATTGCCATCGACCCGGCCTTCGCGGGTCGCCGGGGCCGGACGAACAAGGACTTCCAGGGCGTCGCGGTCACCTACGCGGGCGTGGCGGTGAACCCGCTCGCCTTCCGGGTCCGGACGGAGAAGTTCCGCACCCTGGTGATCCTCGACGAGGTGCACCACGGTGGCGACGCGCTGAGCTGGGGTGACGGAGTGCGGGAGGCGTTCGATCCCGCCACCCGGCGCCTGGCATTGACCGGTACTCCGTTCAGGTCAGACGACAACCCGATCCCGTTCGTCACGTACGAGCACGGCCACGACGGCGCCGCACGGAGCAAGGCGGACTACACGTACGGCTACGGCCACGCGCTGCGCGACCACGTCGTACGGCCGGTCATCTTCATGTCCTACTCGGGTGAGATGCGCTGGCGCACCAAGGCCGGCGACGAGGTCGCGGCGCGGCTCGGCGAACCGTTGACGAAGGACCTGACTGCCCAGGCCCTCCGTACTGCGCTCGACCCGACCGGCGAGTGGATGCCTGCGGTGCTGGCGGCTGCGGACAAGCGGCTGACCGAGGTACGACGGCACATGCCGGATGCGGGTGGGCTCGTCATCTCGGGCGACCAGAACACGGCGCGGGCGTACGCGAAGGTGCTCCGCGAGCTGACTGGCCAGGCGCCGACCGTCGTACTGTCCGACGAGAAGGCGGCGAGCAAGAAGATCGCCGCGTTCTCCGAGGGCGAGCAGCGGTGGATGGTCGCGGTCCGGATGGTGAGCGAGGGCGTCGACGTACCGCGGCTCGCGGTCGGGGTGTACGCCACGCCCACCTCGACTCCGTTGTTCTTCGCGCAGGCCGTCGGGCGCTTCGTGCGGGCGCGCAAGCGGGGTGAGACGGCATCGGTGTTCGTGCCGTCGGTGACCCGCCTGCTGAGCTTCGCGGCCGAGATGGAGGTCGAACGCGACCACGTCCTCGGCCGGAAGAACTCGAACGAGGACGGCGACATCTTCGCGCTCGAGGACGACCTGCTGGAGAAGGCGAACCAGGCCGAGGGAGCCAGCGACGACCTCGAGGCGAAGTTCGAGGCGCTCGGGTCGGACGCGACGTTCGACCGGGTGGTCTTCGACGGCGGCGACTACGGCACGGGTGGTGACATCGGGTCCGACGAGGAGCTCGACTTCCTCGGTCTGCCGGGGTTGCTAGAGCCCGACCAGGTCCGTGAGTTGCTCCGCAAGCGCCAGGCGAAGTCGCTGGCGGCGCAGAAGCGCTCGCGGCGCGGCGACCCGTCCGAGGACCGGGACCCGACGCCGAAGGAACTCGCCACCCACGAGCAGGTCTCCCTGCTCCGGCGCGAGCTCAACGGCCTGGTAGCCGCCTGGCACCACCGCACCGGTCAGCCGCACGGAGTCATCCACAACGACCTCCGCCGCAAACTGGGCGGCCCCGCCGCGGCCCACGCCTCCTCCACCGAACTCCGCGACCGCATCGAGCTCATCCGAGACTGGGCCACCCAACGCCGAGCCTGACCCACACCCGGACGCCGACCTCCTGGGCGCTGGTGGCTGCTGACGCCGCGCCTGGGGGTGGGATTGTTTGGGGGTGGGTGGTTGAGGTGGCAGGATCCGGTGATGAGTTATGACTTGGTGGTTTGGGTGGGGAAGCGGCCGGCGGATGCAGCCGAGGCTGATGAGCGGTATGAGGAAGTCATGGACCTGCTCGAGTCGAACGCCGACAACACACCACCCAACCCGCGCCTGGTGGCCTACGGCGCCGCCCTCGTTCGCCGCTGGCCGGAGCTCGACGATGCCTTCGACAGCCCGTGGGTCGTCTCCCCCCTGCTCGCCGACGCGGTCGGCGACGTCTTCCCGTTCAGCATCGACTCCAGTCGCGCCGACGAGGTCGCCCCGTACGCCGCCCGCCTGGCCGCCGAGCAGGGCCTGACCTGCTACGACCCCCAGGAAGGCGCCCTCCGCCCCTGACCACAACCCAGCCTGCGGTTACCGAGCTGGTGCGTTGGTGGCGGTGATCGGCGGGCCGAGGGTAGGGGACTTGTACCGCAGGCCCAGCGCGTCCAGCAGTGCCTCGTCGGGTGGACCGGGGCTGGACAGGACTTGCCCTTGTTCAGCGAAGAGATGCTCGATGCCCCCGGGAGTTGCGAAGGCGATGACGTGGAGCGGCGCGTCGGAGGCCGAGGCGAAGGTGTGAGGAGTCCCTTGGGGGACCCAGGCGAAGTCGCCTTCGCCGGCGAGGATCCGCTCGGCGCCGAGCTGGAACTCCAGTCGGCCGGATACGACGAAGAAGCCCTCGTCGACCTCGTCGTGCGAGTGGAGGACAGGACCCGAGGACCAGCCGGGCAGGGTGAACTCGCAGATGCTGAGTCGCCCGGCCGAGTCGCTGGCCACCAGCTTGAACGGCAGCATCGCGTTCTCGATGCGCGTCTCTCCGGCCGCCAGTACGAACGGCTCCGCCCGATCTGCCATCTCAGTCCCCCCGGTTCAGAAGCCCCTCGGCCTCAGTGTCGGCGAAGGGCGAATCCCTGTGAACAGGCCGTACTACCAACGGCAGACGCGGATGTGGTCGAGTTGCATCGACTCCTCGTGAACCGCCGGCGGGATCGCGGCGGACACGAACAGGTCGAGGATGAGGACGTGGTTGTTCGTCAGGTACACGGAGCGGAAATGTCGACTCACGCTGTGTGCCTTTAGGGCTCAAGAATCGGCCAGCAGCGACTGGGTCCCCACGACGTCGAGAAGCCGGAGAGCCTCGTCCGAGGAGGAGCCGGGCGCGGCGGTGTAGAGGATCACCCGCTGGTCGCGCTCGGGGATCACCAGCACCTCGCAGACCACGTCGATCCGGCCGACCGTCGGGTGGAAGATCGTCTGGCACATGCTCTGCTGGTTCGCGACCTCGTGCAGCGCCCAGATCCGGGCAAACTCCTCGCTGCCCCCGAGCAGATCCGCCACCAGCGCCGAGATCGCCGGATCGTCGGGATACCGGCCGGTCGCAGCGCGCAGATCGGCCGCCGTCTCCCGGGCGAACTCGGTCGTCGCCTCCTGCCCGAACCGCTCCCGCTGCCGGTCGCCGGAGAGGAACCGCAGCCGCAACAGATTCCGCTGCCGCGGCGGCATCGCTGAGAAGTCGGCGATCAGTGCGGCCGCCAGCGGATTCCACGCCAGCACGTCGTACTTCGCGTCGAGCACCAGAGCCGGTACGTCGAGCCGCGCCAGCATCCGCAGTACTCCGGTCCGCACCTCGGCTGGTGGTCCCGGCGGAGGCGCGGGCTGTTCGCCGGCCAGCCGGAAGAGGTGATCCCGCTCGGCGTCGGACAACCGCAACGCCCTGGCCAGTCCGGCGAGCACCGGCCGGGAGGGACGCGGTCCACGCCCTTGCTCCAGGCGCGTGTAGTAGTCGGTCGACATGGTGGCGAGGCTGGCGACTTCCTCGCGCCGCAGGCCCGGAGTACGGCGCCGGAGGCCTGCGGGCAGTCCCACATCGGCAGGGCGGAGGCCCTCCCGCCGGATGCGGAGGAACTCCGCCAACTGTGCCCTGTCCATGTCTCCAAGGATCTCAAGCGCGGAAAATCCCAACCAGGGACCGCCGATCCCTGGTTCGGCTCGCTCTGCCTGGACGCCGGGATCCCGCCCAGCCTGGAGCGCATGAAGAAGAAGATCGCGCTGGTCACCGGCGCCAACAAGGGAATCGGCAAGGAGATCGCCAGGCAGTCGGGCGAACTCGGCTACACGGTCCTGGTGGGCTCGCGGGATCTCGCCCGCGGTGAGGCCACCGCCAAGGAACTCGTTGCTGCCGGCATCGACGCTCGGGCGGTCCAGCTCGAGGTCACGGACGAACGGTCCACCGGCGCCGCGGCGGCCGCGATCGAGCGCGAGCACGGGCAGCTCGACGTATTGGTGAACAACGCGGCGATCATCCCTGAGGGCGACGGGCCTGTGTCCGAAATCTCGGCGGACGCGCTGCGGGCGGGGTACGAGACGAACGTCGTCGGGCTGGTCCTCACCACTCGGGCGATGCTGCCGTTGCTTCGCCGGGCGGACGACGCGCGGATCGTGAACCTGTCGAGCGAGCTGGCGTCGCTGACCCGGGTGGGGGATCCGGAGTCGCGGATGTCGACCGTGCTGACGCTCGCCTACAACTCGTCGAAGGCCGCGGTGAACATGGTCACGGTGATGCTGGCCAACGAGCTGCGAGGCACCGGCATCCTGGTGAACGCCGCTGACCCGGGCAATTGCGCCACCGACATGGGCGGCTGGGACGCCGCGCGCACGCCGTCCCAGGGCGCGGCCGTCGCCGTGCGCCTAGCCACCCTCACGCCCGGCGGCCCCACCGGCGAGCTCCACGCCGAATCCGGCCGCCTGCCCTGGTGAGAGCAGCCCTCGGCCTCGGCCGAGGGCAGTCAGGTCGGCGCGAGTGTCAGTCGAAGTCGAAGATCGAGTTCTTGTCGTAGAAGTGCAGGACGTAGCGGCAGTTCTGGCAGATCAGCAGGGTCATCCGGTGGGAGGTGAAGCCCCAGCGCGAGTCGCTGCGGGCCTCCTCCTGCTGGAACTGCGGGCAGCTGCAGAGTGGGCAGGTGAGCGTCGGTGCTTGCGGCTGGTTCGTCATAACGGGTACTGACGCACGCCGCCCGTCCGCGGTGCCCCCGAACCAGATGGTCCGCCAAGCGGTGCCACCCGGCCGCTATAACGAGCGAGTTGGTCGTGACATAGGTTCTGACCGTGGCCCGCCTGCTGACTGATGTCCGTCCGCTCAAGGAGTCGGCCGATTTCCGGCGGTTGTGGATCGGGTCCACGGTTTCGCAGCTCGGGCAGCAGATGACCGCGGTGACCGTCTCGATCCAGGTCTACGCGCTGACCCGCTCGACGTTCTCGGTCGGCCTGGTCGGACTCTGCTCGCTGGTGCCTCTGGTTGTCTTCGGCCTGTACGGCGGGGCGATGGCTGATGCCGTCGACCGGCGACTCCTCGCGCTGGTCTCCTCGGGCGGTCTCTGGTTGCTGTCGATGCTGCTGGTCGTCCAGTCCGAGCTGCACTGGAACCAGGTCTGGGTCCTGTACGCCGTGGTCGCCGTCCAGTCGGCGTGCTTCGCGGTGAACGGCCCGGCGCGCTCCGCGATCGTCCCGCGGCTGATCCGCCCGGAACTGCTGCCGGCCGCGAACACCCTCAGCCAAGCGGCCTTCAACCTCGGCTTCACCGCCGGGCCACTGCTCGGGGCCGCGGTGATCGCCTGGCAGGGGTTCGGCGCGGCGTACCTGGTCGATGTCATCACCTTCACCGCCGCTCTGTACGCGCTGTTCCGGCTACCCCCGGTCCCACCGACCGGTACGGTCCGGCGCGCGGGACTCCGCTCGGTGCTGGAGGGGTTCACCTTCCTCAGGGCGGCCCCGGTCCTGCTCGCCACCTTCGTCGCGGACATCCTGGCCATGGTCTTCGCGCAACCCCGCGCGCTCTTCCCCGCGGTGGCGGGCTCCTTCTTCGGGGGCGGCGTACGGACCGTCGGCCTCCTGCAGGCGGCTCCCGCGATCGGGGCGCTGGTGGGAGTGCTGTTCTCGGGCTGGGTGAGCCGGGTACGCCGCCAGGGCGTGGCGATCGTTGCCGCGATCACCGTGTACGCCGCCGCGGTCGGCCTGTTCGGGTTGTCCCGCACGATCTGGCTGGGTGTCGCCCTGCTCGCGCTGTCGGGTGCCGCCGACATGGTGAGTTCGGCGTACCGGAACACCGTCCTGCAGTCGGCGGCGCCGGACGCGATGCGCGGGCGTCTCCAGGGCGTGTTCATTGTCGTCGTCGCGGGCGGTCCGAGGCTCGGGGACTTCGTCGCCGGCACGACCGCCTCACTCACCACGCCCACGATCGCGCTGCTCGGCGGAGCGTGCGTGTGCATCGTCGGCCTGTTCATCCTGCTCGCCTGGAACAAGCCCTTCCGCCGCTACGACTCGCAAGTCCGCGCCCTGCGCTGATCAGCCGCCGGTGGCCAGCTTCTTGAGCACGGTGGGCCAGGAGTCCAGGTCGGGGTTGATCCGGGTCATCGGCTTGTCGCCGACGGTGACGATCTTGCGATCGCCGAGCGGCTTCTTCAGCTTGACCGGGGTGAGCGAGATCGCGTCGTCCGGCGGGCACGGCTCGGTGGAGTCGAACAGCACCGAGATCTTCTCGTCGGTCTGCTGGATCTTCAGGTCGATCGTGCAGTCCGCACCCACGCCGACCAGGAAGTCCGCATCGTCGTAGTCAGGCCTGTTCTGGATCCACTTCAGGTACTTGGGCTTCTTGCCCTCGACCAGCTGGTACGCCGGAACCGGCTGCTGGGTCTTCTCGAACGCCTCGCCGCTGCCGCTGTTGAAGAACTCGCCGAAGATCATGTTGATGCACGGATCGGCCATCGTCTTCTTGTCGTCCACCGCGCCCCACGCCTTCGCCGCCTGGTAGCAGCCGTTCGCCTCCCGGTTCAGCGAGACGTTGAACCCGATCAGCGCCAGCGCGGCGATCACCAGGGTGCCGGCGAGCATCCGCCGGGACCGGATCTGCTTGTCTCCGAGGCGATCGGCGTCCTCGACCTCCTCGGCCGTCGCGTCCGTCGGCTGTTGCCGGAACAGCCCCAGAACGTTGCTGGTCCAGCGCGGATTGATCAGCGTCGGGACGGCGTAGACGAGGATCAGCACGACGCAGACGGCGATGGCGGGGAGGAGCGCCCAGTAATTTCGCACGGCAGCAAGATACGGGGCCATCGGGCCGCGGCCGAAAAAACGGATACGCTTCGCCTGTGCCCGCAGAGACGTCCCAGACTCTCGACCGGGGACTCACCGTCCTCGAGTTGCTGGCGGACGCCCCGGACGGCCTGTCCATCACCGAACTGGCCGCCGCGCTGAGCGTCAGCCGGACCGTCGTCTATCGCTTGGTGAACACGCTCGAGCTGCACCGGCTGGTCCGGCGCGACAGTGAGGGCAGAGCCAGGCTCGGGCTGGCCGTGCTGCACTACAGCCGCCGCGTCCAGCCCACCCTTCGCGACGCGGCCCTGCCGGTACTGCGCTCGCTGGCCGAGGACACCGGCGCGACGGCACACCTGACCGTGGCTGACGGTGATGAGGCGCTCGCCATCGCGGTGATCGAGCCGAGCTGGACCGATTTCCACGTGTCGTACCGGATGGGATCGCGGCACGCGCTCGACCAGGGCGCCGCCGGCAAGGCCATCCTCGCGGGCCGCCGCAAGCCGGATCCGGCCGGTCGCCCCTTCGTCATCACCGCCGGCGAACTCCAGGCCGGCGCCCAGGGCGTCTCCTCCCCGGTGCTCGGTGTTCCGGGCGTCGAAGCCTCGATCGGCGTCGTTGTCCTCGGCAAGCTCGACCGCGACTTCGTCGGCCCCCGAGTAGCCCGCGCCGCCGTGGAAGTGGCCAAACGCCTCGCGTGACCGCCCGCGACACGCCCGAGAATCACGGTTTCGTGGCGGCGTGCAGGAGCGGGAGGACTCGGTGGGGGATCTGTTCGGCCAGGGCAATGACGGTGGAGGCGCGTTGGATGCCTTGGACGATGACCACCTGGTCGATGACGCGTTGGAGGTCTGCGTTGGAGCGGGCGACTATGCGGCACCAGAGGTCTTCGGCGCCGGTGATCGTGTGGACCTCCAGGACCTCGGGGATCGTGGCCAGGGCGGCTGCTACCGCGGTGTGGCCTGAGCCCTGTTCGATCTGCAGGGTCGCGAACGCGGTCACCGGGTAGCCGATGGCGGTGGTGTCCACGTCCGGGCCCCAGCCGCGGACCACGCCGTCGCGCTGCAACCGGTCCAGCCGGGCCTGCACGGTCCCGCGGGCCACCCCCAGCCGGCGCGAGGCCTCCAGTACGCCGACCCGCGGCTCGGCGGCGAACAGGTCGAGGATGCGCGCGTCCAGCGCGTCCACTCCAGTCACTGGCTTCCTCCTAGTCATGGTGACCAAATAGCCCAATAGAACCTAGAGAATACTGGTCAACCTGCGCAGTCAAACAGAGAACTGTTGCGCAACCTGTCCGCCTGCGGCCAAGCTCACCACCAAGCCGAACCCGACCGCCCCACCGACCGGGAGGACCCCGATGACCAGCACCGACCTCACCCCCGCCGAGCTCGACGCCGATCTCGACCTCGACCAGCTGAAGCAGCTCGTCGGACTGGTGCCCTACGACGAGAGCACCGACCCGTTCCCGGTGACCGCGATGGACGCCGTGGTGTTCGTCGTCGGCAACGCCACCCAGACCGCGAAGTACTACCAGCTCGCCTTCGGGATGGATCTGGTCGGCTACTCCGGCCCGGAGACCGGCAACAAGGACAGCAAGGCGTTCGTGCTGAAGGCGGGGTCGGCGCGATTCGTCATCACCGGGGGCGTGCACCCGGCCAGCCCGCTGCACGACCACCACCGCAAGCACGGCGACGGCGTCAGCGACATCTCGCTCGAGGTGCCGGACGTGGACAAGTGCATCAAGCACGCGCGGGCCGCGGGCGCCACCGTGCTGGAGGAGCCGCACGACGTGACCGACGAGCACGGCACGGTCCGCCGCGCCGCGATCGCGGCGTACGGGGACACCCGGCACTCGCTGATCGACCGCAGCGGGTACCACGGCCCGTACCTGCCGGGGTTCGTCGAGGCCGAGACCTCGGTGGTCCGGCCCGAGGGGCACCCGAAGCGGCTCTTCCAGGCCGTCGACCACGTGGTCGGCAACGTCGAGCTCGGCCTGATGGACGAGTGGGTGACGTTCTACAACAAGGTGATGGGCTTCGTGAACATGGCGGAGTTCATCGGCGACGACATCGCCACCGACTACTCCGCGCTGATGAGCAAGGTGGTCGCCAACGGCAACCACCGGGTCAAGTTCCCGCTGAACGAGCCGGCCATCGCGAAGAAGAAGTCGCAGATCGACGAGTTCCTGGAGTTCTACGACGGCGCCGGTGCCCAGCACATCGCGCTGGCCACCAACGACATCCTGCGCACCGTCGACATCATGCGGTCCAACGGCGTGGAGTTCCTGGAGACGCCCAACTCCTACTACGAGGACCCGGAGCTGCGGGCCCGGATCGGCAACGTGCGGGCGCCGATCGAGGAGCTGCAGAAGCGCAAGATCCTGGTCGACCGGGACGAGGACGGCTACCTGCTGCAGATCTTCACCAAGCCGATCGGGGACCGGCCGACGGTGTTCTACGAGCTGATCGAGCGACACGGCTCGCTCGGCTTCGGCAAGGGCAACTTCAAGGCGCTGTTCGAGGCGATCGAGCGCGAGCAGGAGCGCCGCGGCAACCTCTGACCGCCCGACTGATCGGTAACTTCGCGACACGCACGGTGACGCGCCCGGGACACTCCGTTCCGGGCGCGTTCATTGTCCGATTACCGGATTGACTGTCAGGTCAGGGGAGGTTCGCGTACCCTGCCCACTGAGTGTGCGTCGGGGCGTACGCTCAGGAAGGGTTTTCGATGAAGACACTGGGCATTCTGCTCAGCACCGCGGGCCTGGCCGGAGTGGGCGTTCTCGCCGTGGCCACGCCAGCTCAGGCGGCCGAAGCCGCCAGTTGCTCGGGTGCGACCTCCATCTCGTCCAACAGGATCCTGCGCGACCACAAGCCACCCGGCTTCGGCAGCGTCCGACTGGTCCGGGACAGCTGTTCGCGGTACTGGGCCGAGATCACGATGATCTCGCGGCTGCCGAAGAACGCGAAGGCGAACGTGTACCTGGTCCAGTACGGCGGCGCCAACGCGGGCCGGACGTTGTCGTGCGACAGCGGCGGCGGCACCGACGCGGTGATCGCCGGGCAGCGAACGTGCCGGACGCCGAAGGTGAAGTCGACCGACCGCCGGGTCACGTTCGTAGCGGTCGCGCGCGAGTTCCACAACTACGGTGGCGGCTTCGAGGAGATCTCGGAGAACGCGACCAGCCGGACCCGCTGACAAGGCCTGCCACATCCCCGTGGGCGCACTAGGCTCAACTGGTATGAACGATCTAGTCGAGCGTCTCCGGAAGGTGCTGCCGCCGGAGGCGCTGGTAACCGATCATGACCGGATCCAGAGCTACCGCTACGACCGGGCGATGTTCTGCCCGGCCGGTGAGCCGATCGCGGTCGTGCTGGCGCGCGAGACGGCGCACGTCCAGGCGGCGGTGCGGATCGCCGCCGAGGCGGGGGTGCCCGTCGTGCCGCAGGGCGCGCGGTCCGGCCTGTCCGGTGCCGCGAACGCGCTGGACGGCTGCATCGTGGTGTCCCTGGAGAAGATGGACAAGATCCTCGAGATCCAGCCCGTCGACCGGTACGTCGTGACGCAGCCGGGCGTCTTCAACGCGGTGCTGTCGCGCGCCGTCGCCGAGCAGGGACTCTTCTACCCGCCGGACCCGTCCAGCTGGGAGTTCTGCTCGATCGGCGGCAACCTGTCGACGAACTCGGGCGGCCTGTGCTGCGTCAAGTACGGCGTCACCACGGACTACGTGCTCGGCCTCGAGGTCGTCCTCGCCGACGGCCAGGTGCTGCGGACCGGGCGCCGTACCGTCAAGGGCGTCGCGGGCTACGACCTGACCAAGCTGATCGTGGGCAGCGAGGGCACCCTCGGCATCATCACCGAGGCCACGCTGGCGCTACGTCCGGCGGCGGCCCGGCCGCGCACGATGGCGGCGCTGTTCGACTCGGGCGTGACGGCCGGCAACGCGATCATCGAGATCATCCGCAGCGGCGTCTCGCTGTCGTTGCTGGAGATCATGGACCGCACCACCATCTCGGCGGTCAACGACTACAAGCGGATGGACCTGCCGACCGAGGCCGCCGCGATGCTGATCGCGCAGTCGGACGCGGGCGGCGAGGCCGGTGCCGCGGACGTGGCGACGGTGGCGAAGCTCTGCCGCGAGTACGGCGCGATCGAGTGCATCGAGGCGGACGACCCGGCCGAGGGCGAACTGCTGCTCGAGGCGCGCCGGGTGGCGCTGACCGCGCTGGAGACGCTGGGCACCACGATGATCGACGACGTCTGCGTACCGCGGTCGCGGCTGGCCGACTTCATCGGCGCGATCGAGGAGCTCTCCGCCAAGCTGGACATCACCGTCGGCGTGCTCGGCCACGCGGGGGACGGCAACATGCACCCGACCGTGGTCTTCGACGCGACGGACCCCGAGCAGGCCCGCCGCGCCCAGGTGGCGTTCGACCGGATCATGGAGATCGGTCTGGAGCTCGGCGGCACCATCACCGGCGAGCACGGGGTGGGCGTGCTGAAGCGGGACTGGCTGGTCCAGGAGATCGGTCCGGTGGCGGTCTCGGTGCACCACGCGATCAAGGCCGCGCTGGACCCGAAGAACATCCTCAATCCCGGCAAGGTCGTGACGTGAGGGTTCTTTCCGGTTCTGTGATTCAACCGCAACGGAACTGCCGCGGTCACAGGACGTTCATGGCCGTCGAATGTGACGTGCCGCCCGCACTATGGAAGGCAGTTGACTGAACCAGCGGGGGAGATTTTGAGGCAAGGCAGGAGGAGACCCAGGCGCGCACGGCAGCTGATCCCGGCTGCACTGGCCGCAGGGAGCCTGCTGGCCCTGGCCGGTTGTGCGAACGGCAGCGGGCTGCGGGTCGAGGACTCCGACGTGCCCGCCCCCGCGTCGACGCCGTCGATGTCGACCAAACAGGGGTTCGTGCCGAACGAGGAGCCGACAGCGAAAGCCGTCCCGGCCGTCACCCTGAGCCTGGACCAGGTCCGCAAGATCCTGCTGGCAGACAAGAAGCTGGACGAGCAGTCGCGCAAGGTGCTGGACAAGTGCACCGTGACCACGCGCTGCCTGAAGCCTGGCCCCACCGTCGACGCGATGCACACCGGCCGGCCCCAGCAGGTGGTGCTGATCCAGACGTTGGACCCCTTCGTCTTCGGCGCGTTCCTGATCGCGCCGGAGCCGTCGCCGCCACGCCGGGTTTGGAGTATCGCGGCTCAACAGTTGAAGATCAATGCCGGTAGGCAAGGCGAGCTGATCGTCCAGTCGGAGATATTCGACCTTGACGACAAGCCCTGTTGCCCGTCTGGAACCCGGGTAGAGGTCTACCGTTGGCTCGGCGGCCAGATGACCAAGGTGAGCTCGCAGGATCAAAAGGGAGACTGAACTTCGGTGGTACCGGAAGAACCGGCAGCGCACATCCTGATGGTCGAGGACGACGCGGTGATCCGTGAGGCGACCCAGTTGAGCCTTGAACGCCACGGGTACGACGTCACCACGGCCGAGGACGGCCTGGAGGCGATCGGGAGTTTCGAGAAGCTGCACCCGGACGCGGTGATGCTGGACATCATGCTGCCCGGTCTGGACGGCATCTCGGTGTGCCGGCGGATCCGGGAGTCCAGCACGGTCCCGATCGTGATGGTCTCCGCCCGCGGCGACGCGCTCGACGTGGTCCTGGGCCTCGAAGCCGGCGCCGACGACTACGTCACCAAGCCGTTCGACACCCAGGTCCTGGTGGCCCGGCTGCGCGCCGTGATGCGCCGTGCGGTCGCGGACCCGGAGCGGCCCGCGCCGTCGACGGGCGCGAGCATCGAGTCGTTCGGCGACCTCGAGCTCGACCGCGAGGCGCTGGAGGTCCGCCGGGCCGGCAGCACCGTGCAGCTCACGCCGACCGAGCTGAAGCTGCTGATCGAGTTCGCGAACAACCCGGGAGTGGTGCTGAGCAGGTCCACCCTCTTGCAGCGGGTCTGGGACTACGAGTGGGGTGGCGACGGCCGGCTGGTCGACGTCCACCTGCAGCGGTTGCGGACCAAGATCGGCGCGGACCGGATCGAGACGGTACGCGGATTCGGGTACAAGCTGCGGGGTTGATGTGGGCCTCCGCAGCAAACTGGGCCTGATCATCCTGCTCGTCTCCTCACTCGCGATCCTGGTGCTCTGCGTCGCGGTCTACACCCAGGCACAGTCGTCCCGGCTGGACCGGACCCGCAGCTTCGCCGACGAACGGATCCAGTCCGCCGCGGAGATCTACAACCGCACCGACGTGCAGGGCCTCGGCGCCCGGCTGGACGATCCGGACCTGCCGCCGCAGTTGCGGGAGGCGGTGCTGGAAGGCAAGCGGGCCACCTTCAAGACGGCGTCGCCGAACGCGAAGATGTGGGCCGCCGTCGGGGTCAAGGACGGCCGGATCCTGTCGATCGTGCAGGACTACGACACCGACGACGTGTCCATGAGCGCGCTGCGCCGCGCCCTCATCCTGGGCGGAATCGGCACGGTGGCCCTGGTCGCCCTGGTCAGTGTCGTCGCGGCCGGCAGCCTGTCCCGCCGCATCGTCGCGGTCGCCGGTACCGCGCGTCGCATCGCGGGCGGTGATCTCGATGCCTCGGCCGCGGAAGCGGCTGGCAAAGGCAAGGACGAGGTGCAATCGCTGGCCACAGCGCTGGACACGATGGCCAGTTCCCTGCGGGGCCAACTGGAAGCCGAGCGCCGGTTCACCGCGGACGTCGCACACGACCTGCGAACGCCGGTGACCGGCCTGCTGACGGCCGCTGAGCTGTTGCCGCCCGGCCGTCCGAGTGAACTGGTCCGGGACCGCGCGAAAGTCCTGCGGCGGCTGGTGGAGGATCTGCTGGAGATCGCGCGGTTCGACTCCGGTGTCGAGCAGGCCGATCTGGAACACGTCGGCCTCGGCGCGTTCGTCGGCTCCGCGGTCGGCCGGCTTCGGATGCAGCAGTCGCTCGCCCCGGACAGCGTGGTCGTGCACCGGGTCGACCCGGAGGAAGTGGTGTCCACCGACTCCCGCCGGATCGAGCGGATCCTGGCCAACCTGATCGTCAACGGTCTGCGGCACGGACGGCCGCCGATCGAGGTGACGGTGGAGGGCCGGACCATCGAGGTAGTCGACCACGGCAACGGTTATCCCGAAGAGTTGATTGCCGAGGGCCCCCGTCGGTTCAGGTCCGGGATGGCCGAGCGTGGGGTCGGCCACGGCCTCGGCCTCACCATCGCCGCCGGCCACGCGAAAGTCCTCGGCGCGGAACTCACCTTCGGTACGGCGCCCGGCGGCGGCGCCTGCGCCCGGCTGGTTCTCCCCGGCAATCCTCAGACGGAGTCGTAACACAACTAATCGCCTAGGTGACCAGCCAGGCCACCTACTCGGTCAACGTCGTCAAGTAACCCAGTACAGCTACTAACCCAGGACAGCGGCGCCATTCCCGGGGGAGATGGCGCCGCTGTCTGCTGTTCGGGCAGTTCCTACCGGGTGCCGTAGACGTTCAGTTCCGCGGCCGATCCGAAGACCGCGCCGTTCAGCGAGCTGGTGCCGACGAACTTCACGTAGCGGCCGGCCTTCGCGGGGAAGTCGACCCGCTGCACGGCGATGGAGTTGGGGAACTCACCGGTCTTCACCGGCGCACCCCAGTCCTGCCCGTCCGTGCTCACGTAGATCTCGTAGCCCTTGAACATCCCGTTCGTGCCACTCTGCCGAGGCAGGTAGCCGAACCCGTCCACCTGGTACGTGGTACCGAGGTCCAGCGTGATGTGGTGCGGATACGTGGCCGGGGTGGAGACCTCGGACCAGGCGGAATGCCAAAGGGTGCTCGGGTTTCCGTCGAGTGCGGCGGTCGCCGGACCGCCTGTGGCGACATCCTCGCTGCTCACGTCGGCCACCTTGATCCTCGACTGCGGCACGATCCCGGGCGGCAGGAGGGTCGCCTCGGCCGTGGTCGTCGCCGTACCACCGGTTGCCGTGAGCACGTACTTGCCCTCGGGTGTTCCGGCCGGTGGGGTGACGTTCCAGGTCGTGATGACACTGGTGCCGGCGGCAACCGTCGGGTGGGTCGCCGGAGTGGTTGCCTCGACGGTCCACCCGGTCGGAGCCGTGAGGGCCAGCGTGATGTTGCTGACGGCAACTACGTCGTTGTTGGCGAAGGTGGTGACCACCGTGTTCGCCTCGCCCGAGACCATGCCGTTGAGGCCCGCTCCGGACAGGCTCAGCGAAGTACAGTCGGCGGCTTCGCTGGACGCGCCCAGGTCGGTGACGGCGAAGTTGTCCATGATGAAGTCGGCCTGGTCGCCACCGGATGACAGCTTGCGGAGGCCGACCCAGTAGTCGCCGCCGCAACCGGCCACGAACTCCTGGTCGAAGGTCGCCTTGGTCCGCTGCGCGCCGATCGGGGTGGACTTCACCTCGACGGACTGCGGGCGGTCGACACCCTGCACCCAGGTGTACTGGCCGGCCTGGCCGCTCTCGTAGTCGAAGCTGACCTTGTACTTGTGGCCCGGCTTGAAGTCGACCGTCCACGGTGCGGTCCGGTAGACGAGGCCCTCGTTCTCCTCGTGCGACTTGAGCGACCAGTCGCCGTCGAGCACGTCGTCGACGAGCTTGCCGTTCCAGCCGGCCTGCGTGTACGGCGCGTGCTTCTTCAGCAGGCTGGTCCGCGGGTCCGTGGTGCCACCCGCATCGCCCTTCACAAACGGTCCCCAGCCCTGGTCGACGTTCTCGAAGTCGTCCACCAGGCCGGCGCTCGGCCGCTTCGTCTCCACCACCCGGACGTCGTCGATGCGGACCTTGGTGTTGCCGGCCGCGGCTCCGATGCTCAGGTCGGCGGTGGAGCCGGTGGCGTCGAAGAGCACGCGCGCCCGCTGGTAGTACAGGTCTTGCTTGTCGTCGGACGCGACCTTGTTCTGTGCCGTGGAGCGGCTGAGCGAGGTGTTGACGCCGTTCACCGAGATCGTGGTCCTGCGGGACTTGCCCGGTTCGACCTCGATCCACGCGGAGGCGCTGTACGTTCGGCCGTTGGTGAGCCCGGTGATCACCTGCTTGAGGGCGGTCTGCTCGGGTCCGAGGACGGCGACGTGCTGTCCGTTGGCCAGGGTGTCGAGCTTCGCGGAACCGGTCGGGCTCCAGGCCTTCAGATCACCCGCGTTGAAGCCCGGGTCCTTCAGGTGGCTGCCCTCGCCCCAGTTGGCCGCCTGCGGAGCCGGGGCCTGGTCGGGGTACAGGACGTACGGCTGACCAGGCTCGGCGTTCAGGGTCACGACGCCCTTGCGGACGGGTGCCGTGGTCACCTTGACCCGGCCGGTGTCGGTCAGTTTGTAGACGGTGAACTTGCTCGTGCTCGCCAGCGCCGCCGGCACCTGCCATGCAGTCGGGCCGCCCTCAGGGTTGTAGTGGTAGAGCTTCTTGTCGTTGTCCCACGGGAGCAGGTACTTGTCGCCGTCGAGCACCTTGGCCGCACCGACGTACAGGCTGCGCTTGCCGTTCTCGACGGTGCCGCGGACGCCGCCGGTGAAGGCGATCTCGTTCGGGTTCCAGTCGCTGATCTGCTGCTGCTGGAGGAACTTGGCCGGCAGGTTGCGCTGCCAGACGTTGGCGTAGAACTTGTTCCAGTCGGTCTCGCTGGTCCAGCCCTCGAACTCGACGATCGACGACTGGCCGAGGATCGGGTCGGCGTTCCAGACGTCCTTCTCATGGTTGCGGACGAACCGGATGATCTTGCTGTTGAGGCCCTTGTTGGTGGCACCGCCGTAGTCGAGGTCGTTGGCCCAGTGCGACCACAGCGAGGTGCGCTCGTGCCTGTCCGCCCACTCGGTGGCGACCTGCCAGCCCTGGTCGGCGAGCTGCCTGGTCAGGCCGTCCGCCAGCCAGCCGGACTGGTAGTACACGTCGATGTAGAGCTCCTGCAGGTTCTGGTCGGTCTCGTCCCGCAGTTGCTGGAAGCGCTTCACGATGTTGCCGGTGGCAAGGTCCGGGCGCTGCTTGATGTAGTAGCTCTGGTTCAGCCAGTTCCAGCCCTTGCTGGACTTGTCCACCAGATCCTCGCTGAACGCGTTCGCCTCGGGGTACGACTCTGTCGCGTTCACGTGTACGCCGAACGCGGCGTTCCAGTCCTTGCCCTTCTTCAGCAGCGTGTTCAGGTCGGCGAGACCGCCGGCGCGAATGTTGTAGTTGCCGCCGTAGTCGGGGTGCGCGGAGTCGTGACCCTCGGAGCCGTAGCCCTTCAGCAGCGCCATCTGGCCGAGTCCGTCAGTGGCCAGCGAGATGCGCTTCACGTCGTCGAGCGTTCGCAGGAACGGGTGCGTCGCCTGGCTGGCGAAGTTGAACGGGATGTGCGTGACGACCCGGTTCTTCACCTGGTCGCCGCCCTTCGGCTCGGTCATGATCGAGCGGAACGCGATCGCGCCGTCCTGCCAGTCGACGGTCTTGTCGTCGTTCGCGTCCGGCGTCACGACGACCTTCGCCCAGGGGAGCGGCTCGGTGTACGGCGAGGTGTCGGCGCGGTACGTCCACTGGCCGCTCCACACGCCGACCCGACTGGTCCCGTCGGCGGCCTTGCGAGCGCGGTGCCAGAAACGCGCACCGTCGTCCACGGACTGCCCGGACGGTTTGTCGTAAACGGAGTTCGATTCGATCCCGGCGGCCAGCTCGTTCGTGTTGACCAACGCGTACGCCGCTCCGGTGGCCGCGGGCTCGGCCGGAGTCGTCGGGGTGACCGGGCTGATCTTGTCCGCGGTACGGGTGGAGTCCGGGTCCAGCGTGGTGAAGGCGGTGGTCGCGCCGGCGTCGGTGCTGGCGACGGAGACCAGGTCGTGGTCGGGGATGTCGATCGTGTTCACCCGGCTGGTCTCGGTGTCGCGGATCGCGTCGATGCTGAACGTGGTCACCCGGCCGGTCACGGCCAGGCCGGCGTCGAGCTCGACTCCGGGGAGCGCGTCGAAGGCCAGCTTGTACGACGCCCGGCTGCTGGTGATCGTCGGTGGGCCGGCCAGGTGCGCGGTCCGGGCGGTGCCGTTGATAGTGATCGTGGAGATGGCGTCGGGCTGGCCGCCGAGGGTCTTGCCGGACGCGTTGTCGGCGTACCGGATGACGCGCGGGAAGTCGGCGCCGACGGTGACGGTCAGCTCGTTCGAGCTGAGGGTGGGCGGGTCTGCCGCGGTCGGGGCGGCCTGTGCGGGGACGGTCAGTGCTGGGGCGGCCACGAGAAGGCCGCCGGTGAGGGCGAGAGCGGCGGTCAGAGCCGCTGGGCGAATGGGAATCACGGGTGCACTCCTGGAAGGACGGAAGGGGTGTCGATCCGGATTCTGTGCGCAGGAACGAGCATCAGTCAAGAGAAACGAACAGTTATGAACAGGATTGGTGGTTTTGACAGCACAAAGCCCGCCTCCGGTCGGTCAACCGGGGACGGGCTTCGAGGGGCTTCAGATGGCTGGGAGGATGCGGCCGGTGACGGAGCCGAGGCCGATGAGGGTGCCGTCGGCGGCGGTGGCGTGGGCGGTGATGGTGACCTCGTCGCCGTCCTGCAGGAAGGTGCGCTCCTCGCCGTTCACGGTCAGCGGCTCGCGACCGCCCCAACTCAGCTCGATGAACGAGCCGCGTTGATCCTTCCTGACCCCGGAGACCGTGCCGGAGGCGAAGAGGTCGCCCGTGCGGACAGAGGCGCCGTTCACCGACAGATGAGCGAGCATCTGGGCCGGCGACCAGTACATCTCCTTGTACGGCGGACTGCTGACGAGCTGGCCGTTCAGGTACACCTCGAAGGTGATGTCGTAGTTCGTCAGCCTGTCGCCCGCGAGGTACGGGAGGACGGGCGGTTCCTGCTTGCCGAGCGGGACGGCCGCGGCCTCGAGTGCCTCCAGCGAGACCACCCAGGGGGAGATCGAGGTGGCGAACGACTTGCCGAGGAACGGCCCGAGTGGCACGTACTCCCAGGCCTGCAGGTCCCTGGCGGACCAGTCGTTCACCACGACCACGCCGTACACATGGTCCCTGAAATCGTCAACGGAGACAGGCTTTCCGAGCTTCGACGGGCTCCCGACGACGAAGCCGAGCTCCACCTCGATGTCGAGCCGCTGCGACGGCCCGTACGTCGGGGCGTCGTCGGCCGGGGCCTTCCGCTGCCCCGAAGGGCGGACGATGTCGGTGCCGCTGGCAACCACTGTGCCGGCGCGGCCGTGGTAGCCGACCGGCAGGTGCTTCCAGTTCGGCAGCAGCGGTGCGGAGTCGGGCCGGAACAGCCGGCCGAGGTTCGTCGCGTGCCGCTCGGAGGCGTAGAAGTCGACGTAGTCCGCGACCTCGAACGGCATCAGCATCGTCACCGCGGACTGCGGGATCAGGTGCGGCTCGACCGCGTCCCGTTCGTTGGAGTTCCAGACCAGTTGCAGCAGCCACCCGCGGGTCGCGTGCCAGGTCCGCGGGCCGCGCGCGAGGAACGCGTTCAGCGTCGGCTCGGCGAAGACCTGCGCGCCGTCCAGCATCTGCGCCGACGCGACCAGCGCCAGATCGATCACCTGGTCGCCGATCGCGGCGCCCACCCGGGGCTCCTCGTCCCCGACCCGGAAGATGCCGAGCGGCAGGTTCTCGGGTCCGAACGGGGAGTTCGCGGGGATTTCGATCCAGGTCACTTGGACTCCAGCAGGCCGAGTTCGGTCAGGTCGTGACGGGGTTCGTCGATGCTGCACGAGCCGAACGAGGTGAACCACTTCCTGGTGCCGACGGCCTGGGCTTCGGACAAGGTCCTCGCCTGTGCGGCGAGTGGTTCGCCGTCGCGATTCTCCAGCAGCGCGGCCATCTCGTCCTGGGCGGCTCCGTCGAGCGAGGCCCGGGTGGCGAGCAGGACGTTGAGGAAGCCGTGGTGCTCGAATCCGGTGTCGGCCGCGGTGTGCCGGACCGCGTTGTGCAGGCCGGCGGTGCACTTGAACGCGACCTCGCGGTCCAGGCAGGCGGTGATGAACGCCGCGACCTGGTCCGCGTTCGGGAACAGCGAGGCGTCGAGGCCGCCGGTGCGCAGTTTGGCCGCGTATCCCGCGTCGGCGACCACGTCGAGCGCCCGCTCCCAGGCGCCGTCCAGGCCGATCTCGACGAAGGCGTTCTCCTCGTCCAGGCAGTCGTCGCAGACGCGGACCACCCGGAGCGCGTTGCGGGACAGGTCGTCCTCGTCGCGCAGACGCACCTCGACCGACTTGACGACCACGTCGGCCGAGCGGTCGCCGTACCGGACGGCCGGCTCGATGCCGCCGGCGCCGCCGATGATGACCACGCTGACCTCGAGCGGGCCGCCGCCGGTGCGGGCCCCCTCGGCGGCGACCTTCATCAGGTCGTCATCGGTGCACACGAACGGGCCGACGAGGTCTGCGTGGTCCGACTTCCGGTGCGCCCGGTGCGCGGCCACGGCCTCGACCAGGGGCAGGTCCCCGGGCGGGAACATCGCCGCGTCGTCGACCAGGTGCCGGAACAGGGCAGGGATGGTTGACATGCTGGTGAGCCTAACGGATGCTTTCGGTAAGCGGACACAAGCGTCCGATAAACGTACGACACCGGTCGGTCACCGGTGTGTTCCGTCCGGAAGAAGGAGCCATGGCGCACTACCGGCAGGTCGGGCAGATCCCGCCGAAGCGACACACCCAGTTCCGCAAGCCCGACGGCGGGCTGTACTACGAGGAACTGATGGGCGAGGAGGGGTTCTCATCCGACTCGTCGCTGCTGTACCACGCGGGGGTGCCGTCGGCGATCGTCGATTCGCAGGTCTGGGAGTTGCCGGACCTCTCGACCACGCCGAACCATCCGCTGACACCGCGTCACCTGAAACTGCACGACCTGTTCAAGGCCGGCATCGACAACAACCCGGTCGAGCACCGCCGGCTCGTGCTGGGCAACGGCGACGTCCGGATCTCGTACGTCGTGGCCGCCGAGCCGTCGCCGTACTACCGCAACGCGATCGGCGACGAGTGTGTCTACGTCGAGCGGGGCTCGGCGACCGTCGAGACCGTGTTCGGCGTGCTCACCGCGGCCGAGGGCGACTACGTGATCATCCCGCGAGCCACCACGCACCGCTGGCTGCCGGGCGCGGACGGAGTACAGGCCTACTGCATCGAGGCGAACAGCCACATCGCCCCGCCGAAGCGTTATCTCAGTCGCTTTGGCCAGTTCCTCGAGCATGCGCCGTACTGCGAACGCGATCTGCAGACGCCGGGTGGCGTCTTCGTTGTCGAGGGCAACGATGTGGAGGTGCTCCTCAAGCACCGGGGCAACGGGCCGAGCGGGATCGTCGGCAGCCGGATGACCTATGCGACCCACCCCTTCGACGTGGTCGGCTGGGACGGTTGCCTCTACCCGTACACCTTCAACGTGAGCGACTACGAGCCGATCACCGGCCGCATCCACCAGCCGCCACCCGTGCACCAGGTCTTCGAAGGCAACAACTTCGTCATCTGCAACTTCGTTCCGCGGAAGGTCGACTACCACCCGCTGTCGGTGCCCGTGCCGTACTACCACTCGAACGTGGACTCCGACGAGGTCATGTTCTACTGCGGCGGCGACTACGAAGCTCGCAAGGGTTCAGGCATCGGCCTCGGCTCCATCTCCCTGCATCCCGGTGGCTACGCGCACGGCCCGCAACCGTCGGCCATCGAGGCGTCTCTTGGTGCGGACCGGTTCGAGGAACTGGCGGTCATGGTCGACACCTTCCGTCCCCTGGAACTCGGCGAGGGCGGCACCGCGGTGGATGACGGCGTCTACGCCTGGACCTGGGCCGGCCGCCGCGTCTAATCCCACGCCCCTCCTGCGTCGCGGCCCACCCGATGGGCGCGACAGCGGCTCCTGCCTGCAGACGGTGGCGTTCAGCGGGCGACTGTACGAACCTGACTGCCAGTAGCTGCCGGATGCGGGGGCGGCGTACCGAGTGGCAGGAAGTTGGCGGGAAATCGGTCGTGCTGGGGGAGTTGCGAGGCGGGGCTGGGAGCCGATGGGTGGAGTACCTCCTGTCCTTCGGTACGCCGACCTGGGGCGGACGCCAGGGAGTGCCAGACCGGGGCGGTTTTGCTGCCCGCTGTGTGGTTGCTCCCGTCAGGCTTCCGGTCGGTCGGCGCGTGGGGGCGGGGCGGAGTACTGGGGGGTGTGTCGCTGCGGGGGAGCTGGGGGGCTGCGATTGTGTACCTATGAGTGAGCGGGCGCCGGTGCAGACGTTTGTTGTCGGCATTGATCGGGAGGTTGTGCTGCGGCGGCGGGGTGTGGTCAGCAGGGCGCAGCGGCGGGGGGCTTGGGTCACGTTGGTGATCGGGGCCTTGGGCATCCTTGTGGCGCTGGCCGCGTTGCTTGCCTTCCGGGGTGCGGGGTTGTGGCCGTTTGCGTTGCTGCTGATCGCGGCGATGGTGCCGTTGGTGCTCAGTACCGTGCTTGCGCTGAGGCTGGAGAAGGAGCGGCAGCAGTGGTACGCCGAGAACGAGTTGCCGCCGGTCGCGATGCGGATGTCGCCCAAGGGGCTCGAGTTGGCGGTTGAAGGGGCTGCCTTCCCGGTGATCCTGCCATGGAAGACGGTGAAGGGCTTTCGGCAGGCGAAGATCTTCCGGCAGTTCGTGCTCGAGTTGCAGTTGGCTCCGGGGATCGGGGCCACCACAGCCGGAGTACGGGGGCTCGACCAGCCGGCCGTGCGCGCTGTCATCAAGCCGAGTCCGCTGCTGAAGCCGACCGGGCTGTACCTCGTGAACGCGCTCGATCAGCCGGTCCACGTGATCGACCAGGCGCTCAAGCACTTCTCCGGCGGCACGGCCGGCATCGAGCACTGAGAACGCCTCTGCACGGGAGACGCCTCAGCAGCGGGGAACGGCTCAGCAGCGGGAACGGCAGCAGGGGAGAACGGCTCAGCAGCCCAGGGCTTGGTAGGTGTAGCCCTGGGCGGTCAGTTTGGTGAGGGCGTGGTCCAGGGCGGCGACGGTCTGGGCGCGGTTGCCGCCGCCGTCATGCAACAGGATGATCGCGCCGGGGCGGGCGCCCTGGAGGATCGCGCGTTCGATCTTCGCCGTGCCGGGCTTCTCCCAGTCGAGGGTGTCGACGTCCCAGAGCACCTGGCGCTGGTGGTACGACGCCGCGACCGCCGCCACGTGCGCGTTGGTGTCGCGGTACGGCGGACGGAAGCACTTCGACGGCACCCCCGACGAGATCTCCTGCTGGATCTCGGCCGGCGGCAGGTGGGTCAGCATCGGGTGGTCCCAGGTGTGGTTGCCGACGTGGTGCCCGAGGCGCTTCTCCAGCGCCACCAGGTCCGGGTGCGCGGCCGCCTCACGGCCGAGCACGAAGAACGTCGCCTTCGCCTGGTGCTTGGCGAGCAGGCTCAGCACCCGCGGCGTCCACTCCCGCTGCGGCCCGTCGTCGAAGGTCAGGTAGAGCACCTTCCCACTGGGTGGCACGGTCCCATGGGGCTGCGCGTTTCCCTGATGCGTGACCGGGTGGGACGTTTGCCCGGTCCGCCGCGCCGGCGGCGTCGTACGGCGGCCTTCCGGTACGACGGCCAGCGGTCCGTGGTTCGCGGCGGGTCTGACGTCGGCGTGCACGACCGGGCCCGCGGTCGCGTGGTCGGAGGAGGGCTTTGCAGCTTGGGCGAGGGCGGCCCCGAACAGGACGGCAGCGACGAGCAGGAGTCTGCCGGGCGGCAAGGTCATGGGCGGCATCTTCTCGCGGGCAAGGGGCCATCCCGTCACCACCCCCGGGGTGTGTCGCACGTATCGTGCAGCCCAGGCCGCGTCCTCCCCGCCCGGGAACCAGAGGACAAAAGTCCTCCCCGCCCGGAAGGACAGCGCCCCGAAGCCAGAACCCAACGATGCGTGAGGCGGACCATGACGGACAGCAGGAGCGAGGACCAGGCGGTTGACCGGAGCATGGGCAGGCGAACGGTGATCGGGGGCGCCGCTGCGACGGCCCTGGCCGCAGCCGGCTTCCAGGCGGTCCCCGCGTACGCCGGCGGCTCGCAGGGCGGGGGATCCAACGGCCGGACGGTTCGGCTCAGCGTGATGGGCACCACCGACCTGCACGGCAACGTCTTCAACTGGGACTACTTCAAGAACACCGAGTACGACGACACCGCGCACAACGACATCGGCCTGGCCAAGGTCTCGACCCTCGTCAAGGCTGTCCGCGCCCGGATCGCCAAGGAGCGCCGTACTCCGGCCCCGCTGATGCTCGACGCCGGGGACACCATCCAGGGCACCCCGCTGGCCTACTACTTCGCCAAGATCGAGCCGATCACGGGCGGCCACGTGCACCCGATGGCCGCGGCGATGAACGAGATCGGGTACGACGCGGCCGCGCTCGGCAACCACGAGTTCAACTACGGGCTCGACATCCTCCGCAAGTTCCAGCGGCAGTTGCGGTTCCCGCTGCTCGGCGCCAACGCGCAGGACTGGACCACCGGGCTGCCGGTCTTCCCGCCGTACGTGCTCAAGCGGGTGCACGTACCGGGCGAGAAGCCGATCACCGTCGGCATCCTCGGTCTGACCAACCCGGGCATCGCGATCTGGGACAAGGCGAACGTCGAGAACAAGGTCAAGTTCGGCGGCATCGTCGAGCTCGCCAAGATCTGGGTACCGCGGGTCCGCAAGGCCGGCGCCGACGTGGTGATCGTGTCCGCGCACTCCGGCATGGACCTGTCCTCCTCGTACGGCGACGCGCTGCCGGTCCCGGAGAACGCCTCCGCCCTGATGGCCGAGGAGGTCCCGGGCATCGACGCGGTGCTCGTCGGGCACGCGCACCTGGAGATCCCCCAGCGCCTCGTGACGAACAAGGCGACGGGCGAGTCCGTAGTACTGGTCGAGCCGCTCAAGTGGGGCATGCGGCTCGCGCTGATCGACCTGGACCTGCAGAAGGTCAGCGGCCAGTGGAAGGTGGTCGGCCGGCACAGCCAGGTGCTGAACGCGAACACGGTCGCCGCCGACCCGCAGGTCACCAAGCTGCTGCAGAAGGACCACGACAAGGTCGTCGAGTACGTCAACTCCAAGATCGGCACCTGCACCGAGGCGATGTCCGCGGCGACCGCGCCCTGGGAGGACACCGCCGCGCTGGACTTCGTGAACTTCGTCCAGGCCGACGCGGTCAGCAAGGCCCTCGCCGGTACTCCGGAGGCGGCGTTGCCCGTGCTCGCGATCGCGGCGCCGTTCAACCGGGCGGCGGCGATCCCCGCGGGTGACGTCTCCGTGCGGGACGTCGCCGGGCTGTACATCTTCGACAACACCCTGCTCGCGGTGACGATGACCGGTGCTCAGGTGAAGGACTACCTCGAGTTCTCCGCGCAGTACTTCAAGCAGGTCAGCGGCCCGGGGCCGTTCACGCCGGACCAGGTGACGAACGCGCCGACGCCGACCGCGCCGGGTGGGACGCCGGACTACAACTACGACATCCTCGGCGGGCTGGCGAAGCCGCTGGCGTACAAGATCGACATCGCGAAGGCGGTCGGGGCGCGGATCAGCGACCTGACGTACGGCGGGGAGGCGGTGACGGCGGACCAGCAGTTCGTCGTCGCGGTGAACAACTACCGCCAGTCCGGCGGCGGCAACTTCCCGCACGTCAAGACCGCCCCGGTGCTCTACAACCGCCAGGTCGAGATCCGCCAGCTGATGATCGACTACGTCACCACCACCGGCGAGGTGAACCCGAACACCTTCCACACCACCGACTGGTCCCTCACCGCCAACGGCGCCCCCGTCGTCATCACCCCCTGATCCACCACCCCTCCTCCCCACCCCGGCTCACACCTCCGCGCTGCTCGACATGCGCGAGAGGTGTGAGCCGGCGCTCATTCGTGGATCAGCGTTCTCTGCAAGCGCGTGCATTCCCCGAAATCCACGACTCGGCGGATCGCGGTCAGGCGCCGGCGCCCGGGGATGCCTGTGGAGGAGGTGGTGGTGGCTGTTGGCAAGGATCAGTTGGTTGCCGAGATCACCAATCGTCGAGGTGATGGCGCAGCGGTGGTGCCTGGATCGAGGTACGGGTTGATCGGGATGAAGGAGCTCCTCATCCACGACACCGGTCTCGCCTGACCTCAGACGGCTATCGTGCCGACATGGATAGCCCTCAGCTGACACACGTGCGAGTCAATGTGCGAGACCTCGCCAAGGCGGCCGCGTGGTACGAGCGGCTGCTCGGCGTGCCGGCGGAGGGCCACTGGCCGCCTGACAACCCCACCTACGTCCACTTCACTCTGGGGCCCGCGCAGTTCGCTCTCGGGCAGTACGAGCCGGCGCCGGCCACGGGTGCGCGGTTCAACTTCGAGGTCGCCGACGTCGACGCCTGGTGGGCGAGGCTCGCCCCGGACGCAGACGTGGTCGAGCCGCTCTTCGACACCCCCTACGGCACGCGCAAGTTCACGATCCGCGACGTTGACGGCAATGAACTGGGGTTCGTGCAGAAGTAGTCAACCCGCCGGGCGTGGTGCTCGGCCGGGTGCAAGAGCCTGGGTCCACGAGCCTGGTTGCGGGCTGGTGATTAGTCGGCTAAGTTTTTGGTTAGCCGACTAAAGGATGGAATGGTCATGGATCTGGGATTGCGCGACGCGGGCGTGTTGGTGACGGGTGGGTCATCGGGGATCGGGCGGGCGACGGCGGTCGGGTTTGCCCGGGAGGGGGCTCGGGTGGCGATCACCTACAACTCCCGGCAGGACGCGGCCGAGGAGGTCGCCGGGGAGATCAAGGCCGCCGGCGGCGAGGCGTTCGTCGTACCGATGGATCTGCGGGAACCCGAGTCCGTCGAGGAGGCGGTCGGGGCGGTTGTCGCCGCGTGGGGCGGGCTCGACGTGCTGGTGGGGAACGCGGTGAACTGGGGGAGCGGCAGCTTCCACGACCGGCCGACCCGGATCGAGGATGCGAAGGCCGAGCAGTGGGTGCCGGTGATGCGGGCCAACCTGGAGGGCAATTTCCACCTTGTCCAGCAGGCGGCTCCGGCCCTGCGGCAGTCGAACCAGGGCCGGCTGGTGTTGCTGTCGACGGATCTGGCCGAGCGTGGCATGGCCGGTTCCTGGGCGTACGGCGCGGCGAAGGCCGGGTTGCACGGCATGGTGGCGAGCCTGCAGCACGACCTCGGCCGGGACGGCGTACTCGTGAACATCGTGATGCCCGGCATCACCCTCGAGAACGGCGAGCACCGGGTGATCCCGAAGCCCGCGCTGGCGGAGATCGCGCAGCAGTTCACCGCGCGGCGGCTCCCCGAGGCGGCCGACGTCGCGGCCGCGATCGTCTTCCTCTGCTCGCCGCGGACCACCGCCACGCAGGGCGAGATCATCCGCGTCAACGGCGGCTCGCCGATCCCGGCCTGACCGATCGCGCCACATCGGCGACACGGCAACGCCCGGAGATCGGGCCTGAGGCTTGTACCGTAGCTGTCAGGACACTCTGAAGGAGCGTTGCGATGACGCGGGCGTTGATCGTGGTCGATGTGCAGAACGACTTCTGCGAGGGCGGGAGCCTGGCCGTCCGCGGCGGCGCCGACGTGGCGTTCCGGATCGGGCAACTGCTGCACCAGTGGCACGAGGCCGACGAGAAGGACCGGGAGTACGCGTACGTCGTCGCGACCCGGGACCACCACATCGACCCGGGCGACCACTTCTCCGCGAATCCCGACTTCGTCAGCTCCTGGCCCCGGCACTGCGTGGCCGGCACGGACGGCGTCGGCTTCCACCCGAACCTCGACCCGCAACCGTTCGACGCGATCTTCGACAAGGGCGAGCATGCCGCGGCGTACTCCGGGTTCGAGGGGAAGTGCCAGGACGGCCAGGGGCTGGCCGCGTGGCTGCAGGAGAAGGGCGTCACCCAGGTCGACGTGTGCGGGATCGCCACCGACTACTGCGTCCGCGCGACCGCGCTCGACGCGAACAAGGCAGGCTTCGGTACGACGGTGCTGGCCGGGCTCACCGCAGGGGTGGCCCCGGCCAGCTCCGAGCAGGCCATCACCGACCTGCGCACCGCGGGCGTGACGGTCACGGCCTGATGCGTACTACCTGACTGGTGCGCCGGGACCAGGCCTGCGCGGCGCAGCCCGATGATCGGGCTGGCGTCGTGCCCGGAGGCGATCGCGGTGTACGCGACCACGATGCCGAGGCTCGGTCAAGACCCCAACTGCCTCCTCCTACCCGTTCACAGGAGAAGAAGGCCCAGCAGGGTGGGGTGCGGAAGCCGAGAACGCGTCCACAGGTCCGCATCGGTGGCGGTGCGGGCTCCCAGGACGACGCGCCGCAGCCCGGCTCTCCGCTCCGCCGCATAGGCGGTGTCCGACTCGTTCGTCCGGGACCACGCACCCCCGGTGACGATCACTGTCACGCCGGAACGGTGCAGAACGTACCCTTCGGCGTCATCACGGGTGCCGCGGTACCAAAGGTTCGGTGCTTCCTGCACGCACGGGGGCGTTGCGGTCCTGCTTGCGTCCCCCTCCGCGATCAGCACCGGCCCGCACGGGTCCACGTATCCCGACTGCGCGGTCTCGGCGCCCAGCCACGCGTTGGAGGGGCCTACCGGGAGGCTGAACATCGCTGTCAACGTTCTTCCGTCCCAGCTATACGGGTCCTGGGTCATCCCCGGGAAGGTGACGACTTGGGCGATCGACCGTGATGGTAGGCCCGTCGCCCTCGCCCACTCCCGCGTCGCGACGTGTTGCTGCAGCACCTGCAGCGGGGCGGCGAGCGAGAACAGGGCGGCGAGACCGACGGCCGCCATCAGAACGGCGGTACGCGACCGCAGCAGGGCGGCAGCAGACACGAGCAGCGCCGGCGCGCAGTACAGCAGACAGCTGAGGAGCCCTGCGCGGAAGGGGAGAACCCAGGTCAGCACCAGCATGGCCGCCGCGTCGGCCACGAAGACCGCCGCCAGCGCCGCCTTCGGATGCCGGGGCCACGATTCCCGCACTGAGCGCAGCCGGCTGATCAGCACCGGAACGGCGACCAGCAGTCCCAGGACCGCGACAACCGCCGCCTCGAACGCGCGCACCCGATCGCCGGGCGTCCTTTCCGACCACATGACGACGCCTGTGACAGGCAGCGCTGCCGCGACCGCTCCGGCGAGGCCCAGCCACAGCACACCGCTCCACCGAGCGGGTCCGGGCCGAGGCATGTCTCCTGGGTCGCGAACCCCCTCGTAATCGATTTCGCTCTCCTTGAACATGCGGTGTGGCTCGGTGCTCGCCGACGATCGTCTCATGGCGTGTGAGTGGGAGCGCGCGCCGCACGCCACGGGCGTTGCCAGTCATGATCAGCCGTGTGTGCGGGGTGGCTGCTCGCCGAATTAATTGCCCCCGCCGCGGCATGAACGCTTGGTATGGTGCCCAGGTTTGTAACCGCTCAGAGCGATTCGGCGGCTCTCAAAGGAGAGGGGCAAGGCGAAACCATGCAGGCGTCAGAGGCCCAGCGGGCGGTGGCTGCGGCCATGTCGATCGCCTCATCACTCGGTCTGCCAGTCGACGACGCGATCGTTCTCAATGACTCGAACAAGCTCACTCTGCGTCTCCTGCCTTGTGACGTCCTGGCCCGGGTGGCACCTGTCGCCGAGCAGGTCGCACAGTTCGAGGTTGAGCTTGCTCAACGCCTCGCCGAATCCGGGAGCCCTGTGGCTGCTCTCGAGCCTCGAGTGGAACCGCGTGTCTATGAGCGTGATGGCTTCGTGGTCACGCTGTGGACCTACTACGAACCCGTGACGCCTGACGTGGTCGCACCAGCCGACTACGCCAGTGCACTCGAGCGGCTGCATGCGGGCATGCGAAAGCTCGATGTCCCGACGCCGCACTTCACAGATCGAGTTGAGAGTGCCCAACAACTCCTGGCAAGCCGTGACCACACCCCAGCGCTTGCCGACGCGGACCGGGAGCTCCTCAGTAACACATTGCGAAGCCTGAGACGATCGATCCACGAAAGCGGCCCCGCCGAGCAGCTTCTGCACGGCGAGCCTCATCCAGGCAATGTGCTCACCACGAAGAACGGGCTGCTGTTCATCGACCTTGAAACGTGCTGCCGTGGGCCTGTCGAATTCGACCTCGCCCACGCACCCGAGGAGGTCAGTGAGAACTATCCAGGTGTCGATCAAGACCTGCTGCGCGAGTGCCGGATCCTTGTGCTGGCGATGATCACGACGTGGCGCTGGGATCGAGGCGACCAACTCCCCAACGGGCGCCAACTGGGCACAGAGTGGCTCGGCCAGATGCGAGCGGCGCTCGGTCGCAAGGCGCCGGATATCCGCAGCTGATCGCGGGCCATCGAGGTCCTGGCCGGCATTCAATTGATGTCGGGATCTACCGCGATCCGGGTGAGCACCAAGGGGCGTCCTCGGTGATGGCGCTGTTGCACCCGCTCACGGAGTCCCCGGTGGGCACCGGCCGCCAGCGCGGCGTACCGCCCGTACAGGCTGACCTTGTCACTTAGGCTTGCGGCATGAAGTTCGACCAGCACACTCTCGTTTTGTTGGTGCGGCCAGAAGACGCGCCCGAGCTGAGCGAGCAGGAGGCTGACGCGCTCCAGGACGCACACCTCGCCTTCCGCGCGGACCTGCGCGAGCAGGGCTATCTCGTCGCCGGCGGGCCGTTGCTTGGTCAGGATGACGAGCGCTTGCGCGGAGTTTCGGTGATGTCGGTCGACCCGGAGACCGCGCGCGAGTTGTGCAGTGCCGACCCGGCGGTCCGGGCCGGGCGCCTCGAGGTACAGGTGATGACCTGGATGGTGCCTGCGGGCAACATCCGCTTCGAGAAGGTTTCCGCTCCGCGTTCGGTGGCCGAAGTAGACGCGGACTAACGCCGTCGCGCCGCCGTTCGCCGCCCTGCGCGCCGCTCGGCGTGCCGGGGAACTCGGTCAACTATGGTTCCGTCCGTGGATGCCAAGACTGATGAGCTGAGGGTCGCGCACGATGTGCTTGCGGAGTGGTATGCCGAGCGCCTGGTGGGAGCGCTGGACGCGATGCCCATCGAGCGGGCGGTGCTTGGGATGTTCTGTGAAATGACCCTTGCCGCAGACCTCGGCACCGACGTCGCGGACATCGGTTGCGGGACCGGCCGGCTGGCTCCCTTTCTGAAGGGGCACGGTGTGACCCCACGCGGGGTCGATCTCTCGCCCGAGATGGTCAACGTGGCCCGGCGTGACTATCCGGACTTCACCTTCGAGGTTGCGGACCTGCGGGACCTGCCCTTCGACGACGCCTCGCTGGCAGGGGTGGTGTGTTGGTACTCGCTGATCTTCCTCGCGCCCTCCGACCGACCGGTCGCGTTCGGCGAACTCGCCCGCGTCGTGAAGCCCGGGGGTTATCTGGTCACCGCCTTCAAGGACGGTGACGGCAAGCTCCGGCGCGGCGGCCGCAGCGCCGGGCTCGGGGTCGAGTTCGACGGGTACTGGCTGTCGGCGGACGAGATGCAGCGCCGGCTCGCCGACGCCGGGTTCGCGACGGCGTTCTGGGCCGGCCGGCCCGCCGAGGAGCAGGAATCCACTCCGCAGGGTTACCTGCTCGCTCGGAGAACCTGAATCCAAGGCGGACCGGCAGTTACGGACGGCTCCTGGCCAACAGCCTCAGAAACTGACCGCGCTGACTACTTACGCCCCTGCTTCGTGGGCGGGATGATCGCGCTGTCGCTGGAGTTGGCTTTCGGCTGTTTGGGTTGCTTGGGTTTGCGGACTTCGCGTCCGCCCTTGTTCTTCGACATCTCGGGCTCCGGGGCTCGGTTCGGATGGGCTGGGTTCGCTGGGCGAACCTCGTACGCCGCGGTACTCCTGGGCCTCGGTGGTTGCACTTGACGGTACACCTCTGGGGAGATGTTCAGCTGAGATCGGCCAGTTGTTTGCGAAGGCGATCGGTGTACGGCGGGAGGAGGCGGGCCGCAATCTCGAGGGCCGGGTACGGCGCGATCGAAGTGCCGCGTTGGCGCGGCGCGGCTCACTGGCCTACCCAATAGCTCAGTGACCCAATGATCAATAAGGTGGTCTCATGGCCGACGACCGCTTCGCCGCGGGGTACCCGGACGCGGCGGCCCAGGCGATGCACGACCACGTGATGCTGGTCAGCGACGTCGCGCTGCTGCGCGAGCAGCCGTGACGGGGCTCGAACAAGTGGCGATCCTGGCGGCCGGGCTCGTCGCGGGCATCCTGACGTCGACGGTCGGTGTCGCCTCGCTGGTGAGCTTCCCGGTGCTGCTCGCGATCGGTATCCCGCCGGTGGTCGCGAACGCTTCGAACACGGTCGGCCTGATCCCGGCCGGGCTCAGCGGCTCGCTGGGCTACCGCCGCGAACTGCGGGAACAGCCGCGCGTCACCTGGTCTGTCGTCGCCACCTGTGCGATCGGGTCGATCGGCGGAGCGGCCTTGCTGCTCTGCCTGCCCGCCGGCGTGTTCGAGCTCGTCGTACCGTGGCTGATTCTCTTCACCTGCCTGATCGTCGGCGCGCAGCCGTGGATCTCGCGCTGGTTGCGGTCGCGGCACGAGGATCCGGACTCGCTCGAGCCACGGACGACGATGTCGCCGGTCACCACCTTCTTCGCTGCGCTGACCGGCGTCTACGGCGGGTACTTCGGAGCCGGGTCCGGGGTGATGATGATGGCGGTGCTCGGGCTCGGCCTCGACCTGGAGTTGCGGGTCGTCAACGCACTCAAGACGCTGGCCGTGCTCGCCGCGAACGTCATCGCCGGGCTGATCTTCGCCTTCGTCGCCGACCTCGACCTGACCGCGGTCGGTCTACTGGCTGCCGGTTCGGTGGTAGGCGGCTACACCGGAGCCCACATCGGCCGCCGGCTCCCACCCACCCTCCTCCGCATCCTGATCGTCCTCGCCGGCATCACCGCCGCCATCGTGATGCTCCGCTAGCTGTTGCCGCGTGCTCGTTGACCTGGACAAGCGATCGCCCATCAGATGACGGGCAGGAGGGCGTGGGCGAGGATCAGCAGGACGATGATGGTGTTGGCGAGGCGGTGCTCGGCGAGGATGGCGATGAACTCGCGGATGGTTGCGCTCGGCCAGTAGTACGCGGCGGTAGGGGAACCGATCACCTGGCCGTTGACCTTCGCCTTGCGGGCGATGAGGGCGGCGCGGAGGGCGTGGAAGTTGTTCGTCACCACCAGACAGCGCTACTTCGGGACCAGGCCGACCATGATCTCGCGGCTGAAGGTGAGGTTCTCGAAGGTCGAGGTCGAGCGGTCCTGAAGCGCCCGTAGACGAAGGCGTAGAGCAGGAAGCAGACGAACAGGAACGACACGTAGGTCAGGACGCCGATCAGCACGCTCCGCACGATCTCCAGCGGTCGCCAGCCGATTTGCTGCACCAGCACGCTGAACACGACGAACCCGATGAAGCCCAGCCCGGCCAGCAGCGACAGCAGGTTGGCCAGGCGGCGGCCTTCACGCCGCAGCATGACCACGCCGTTGGCGATCAGGAACACCGCCAGCACGGCGATGCTCAGCGGGATGCACGAGGACGGCGACGACGAGCACCTTGGCCGCCGACTCCGAGACCTTCTCGAGGGCGAACACCACGCCGAGGCCCGCGAACAGCAACGTCAGGACGAGGTACACCCCGTTGCGCAGCAGTCGCTGATCGCGCAGGAAGCTCACCAGGAACAGCACGAACCAGACCCCGGCCATGCCGAACGAGATGATCACGCCGGGTATCAAACCACGGGCCGAGCACTCACCGCCGGATCACGAGGGCGGGTTGCCGGACTGCAAGTCCTGCAGGACCGCCTCGGTCCGGGTGACGAGTTCGTCGATGGTGATCCGGTCGAAACCACGGACCGCGCTGCGCACGATGCCCTTGCCAGGGGCAACCAGTTCCGCGGGGATCGCGGCCGAGCCGTGGAGAGCGCCGAAGACGCTGCCGGCGGTGGCGCCGTTGGAGTCGGTGTCCCGCCCGGCGCCGACGACCAGTCCGAGTGTCCGCACGTAGTCGTCCGCACCCCAGAGCAGCCCGGCGCTGATGATCGCCGCGTTGTTCAGAGTGTGGACCCAGTTGTAGTCGAGCTTGTGATCGATCCAGTCCAGTGCCTCGGCCGCGGTCGCGCCCGCCTCGGACAGGTCGAGCAGTTTCTGCTGGCTCTCGGCCATTCGCGAACGCGACGGAACCACCGACAGCGCAGTACGGAGTGCATCGGCGGCGGTGTCGGCGACGAGAGCCTGGGCGACCAGCGCGGCCGCCCATTGGGCGCCGTAGATGCCGTTGGCCGTGTGGGAGAGGACCGCGTCGGTGCGGGCCATGCGTGCCGCACTGGTCGGGTCGCCCGGGTTCACGTAGCCGTAGGTGTCCACCCGGATCAGGCCGCCGATCCACTCGCGGTAGGGATTGCGGTTGGTGGCGGTGTTCGGTGGCTTGAGGCCGCTGACCAGGTTCCGGTACGCGACCCGCTCGGCGGTGTACGTCTGGGTGAACGGCATCCGGTCGAGCCACTCACGGGCGATGTCCTCGGTCGACAACTCGGCGCCGTAGGTCTCCAGCAGATGCAGCCCGAGGATTGTCCAGTCGAGATCGTCGTCCCGGGGGATCGCGTCGAACCGGCCGGCCGAGGCCTCCGCCGCCGACGGGTGCAGCGAACCGATCCCCTCGGGGAGCGGGTCCAGCAACGGGACGAAGCCGCTCAACGGCCAGTCGCCCGCGGCACGCAGGTAGCGCTCCACCTCGGTGTGGCTGAGCCCTTCGACCGGCTTGCCCATGGTGTTGCCGATCGCCCGGCCGAGCCAGGCGCCGCGGATGCGGTCCGGTACGTCGTCGCCGGCCGGGGTGACGGCCGCCCCCGGGCCGAGGGAGGACAGGTCCGACGGCTCGTCGAACGGCCAGTCCTCCCGGCGGCGCAGGTCGCGCAGCGCGTACTCGATGGCGGCCAGTTCGTGCGGGTCGTCCGCCGCGGCCGCCGCGCGGGCCCGGTCGAGCAGGTTGCCGGCCGGGTACCCGGCGCTCAGCAACTGCTCGGCTTCGTCGGGAACGAGGTCGCGGGGATCCAGGACGTTGTGCACGGGTGCTCCTTGAACTGACCGCCATCGGGCGGAGGTGTCAGGCCGGACTGCGGTGGCGTCAGGCCAGACCGGTGAGGGACGAGATCGTGGCCTTGTGCAGGCGGCTGATCACGTTCAGGGTCTTCGGGTCCGAGCGGTAGACGTGCGAGCCGGACTCGAACACCAGGTACGCGCGCCCGCCGTACTCGGTGATGCCCTCCGACATGCTCGGGGCGCGGAAGCAGCTCAGCTTCGCCTTGTCCAGATCCGGCTGGCCGCGGCGCACGACGTACAGGTTGCTGCGCTTGTCCCGACCGTACGACGTGCTGAAGACGAAGTGGCTGCCGGTGACGAGCAGACCTTGGGTCTTGGTCGGCACCTCCCACGCCTTGTTGATGGTGGTCAGCGAGCCGTTGCTGTTGATCTTGTACTGGTACATCTTGTCGCGGCCCTTGTCGTTGAACTTGCCGGACCAGACGTAGCCGCCGTAGCTGGTCAGGAAGGACGCGCCATACACCTTGCGCTCGGTGCCGACCGCCTTCAGGTATGGCGTGCCGGCCGCCTTCATCGCAGACTTCAGCGAGGACAGCTTGTACTTGCGGATGCCGGTGGTGCTGCCCTGGACGAACGCCCAGCCGTTGCTGGTGGTGATGCCGCCGCCGTGGGTCGCGGCGATCGCGACCACGCCGACCGTCTTGTTGGTGGCCGGGTCGATGCCGATGATCTGCGAGTTCGCGCCCGTCCGGTACGCCGTGACCAGCAGCAGGTCCTTCGAGCCGTCCCAGTTCCACCAGGTGCCGATGCCCTGCGGGGTGTAGCTGCCCAGGTTCGGTACGGCGGCGCTGTTGCTGAAGCGGGCGTCGTAGACCTTCGAGGCCGACGGCCCGTCGTAGAACGGCTTGCCGCCGGTGGCGGTGCTGCAGCTGATCGCCGCCGCGGCCGCGGTGCTGCTGGTGGCCGCCTGGGAGGAGTCGGACCCCTTGACCGCCACGGTGACCGCTGTGCCCGCGGCGAGCACGCTCGCGAGTCCGATCGCGGTGGCGACCCGGTGCCGGCCAAGGATGGTGATGCGACTCATGGATTCCTCTCTCGATCGTTCAGGTCCTTCGACCCTAAGTGCCGATCGGGTCGACCTGGGGACCCGTGCCGCGGTGGGTTGTGTAAGGCTCGACACGGGAGTGCCGGTCGGTCGGTGCGGGATGAAGGGTGTGTCGGAATGGGCGAGCTGACGAACTGGGCCGGCAACGTCACCTTCTCCACGGAGGTCCGGCGGCCGGAATCCGTGCCGGAGCTGCAGGAGCTGGTCAGGGACTCGGATCGGGTCCGGGTGCTGGGGACCGGGCACTCGTTCAACCGGATCGCGGACACCACCGGCACCCTGGTCTCGGTGGCCGACCTGCCGCGGGTTATCACCGTCGAGGGCGACTCCGTCACGGTCTCCGCCGGCCTCCGGTACGGCGAGCTCACCGCCGCGCTCCAGGCCGAGGGGCGAGCCCTGCACAACCTCGGGTCGTTGCCGCACATCTCCGTCGCGGGCGCCTGCTCCACCGGCACGCACGGATCCGGCGACACCAACGGCACCCTTGCCTCGGCGGTCTCCGCGATCACCTTCATCGGCGCGGACGGCGAGCTCGTCACGCTCACCCGCGACGACCCCGACTTCCTCGGCTCGGTGATCTCGCTCGGCGCCCTCGGGGTCACGGTCCGCCTCACGCTCGACACCCGGCCGGCGTACGAGATCAGCCAGGTCGTGTACGACGGGGTCCCGGTCGGGCGGCTCGGCCCGGACTTCGAGGAGATCTTCGCCAGCGCGTACAGCGTCAGCGCCTTCACCGACTGGCTCGACCCCGACGTGATGGTGTGGCGCAAGCTGCGCGCCGGCACGCCCTACGAGTCCGAGTGGTTCGGCGGGCGGATCGCGGATGGGGCCCGGCATCCGATCAAGGCGATGCCGGCCGACTTCGCCACCCAGCAGGGTGGAGTGCCCGGACCGTGGAACGAACGGCTGCCGCACTTCCGCCTCGAGTTCACCCCGAGCAACGGCGAGGAGTTGCAGTCGGAGTACTTCCTGCCGCGCGCCGTGGCCGGTCAGGCGTTCGAGGAGCTGCGGACCCTCGGCAAGCGCTTCGAGGGGCTCCTGCAGATCTCCGAGGTGCGGACGATCGCCGCGGACGACCTCTGGCTGAGCCCGAGCCAGGGCCGCGACACCGTGGCACTCCACTTCACGTGGATCCAGGACGAGGCCGCCATCCGCCCGGTGGTCGAGGCGCTCGAGGCCGCGATTCTTCCGCTCGGCGCCCGCCCGCACTGGGGCAAGGTCTTCACCACCGACGCCGCCACCCTCCGCGAGTGCTACCCGAAGGTCCCCGAGTTCATCAGCCTCGCCGCGAAGTACGACCCGACCGGCAAGTTCCGCAACGACTACCTGAACACCTACCTGCCGTCGGCCTGAGGGCTAGGACGCGTAGTACTCGCTGCCTGACTGCGGTTCGAAGGTTTGCGCGAGGGGCAAGGCTTCGGTCAGCGCGGCGATCTCGACCGTCGGCGCAGCTCCCACCAGCCGTGCAAGCAGCGTGTCGAGCGCCGTGGGATTGCTGAGGGCAACGGGCACGAGGCGGGCGATGAGTGCCGTTGTCTCGATCTCGGGCAGGTTGGCGGCCAGGACCTCGGCGGACAGCCACGTGGCCATCATCGGCGCGAACGCCGGGTCCGGTACCACGACCCAGGAGCCGTCCGGCAGGACGTCGGAGCGCGAGTGACCGGGATTGGCGTATGCGAGGGCCGCGATGGGCAGGTGGAAGACGTCGAGAGCGAGGCGCTCGAGCGTGTTGGCCTGGGAGACGACGTCCATCGCGACGTGGTCCTCGCGCCTGCGGAGGAAGAACTGCTCGCCGACCCTGTGCATGCTGCCGAAGTCGGCTGCTCGCGCCGAGGGTGAGGAGACGAAGTTCTCGACCTGCGTAGGGAGGTCGGCCGGCGGCTCCAGCCGCTGCGCCAGGCAGTTCACCATCGCCGTCATCCGGGCGGCGAACGGTGGATCCTGGATGTTGTGCGCGGCCAGCCGCGCCAGCTCCAGACAGCGGAGCCTTCGCTGCGGGAGCTCAGGCCGTACGACGAGGTTCGCCTCGGCCAGCGTGAGGAATGCGGGCGCCCTGAAACCAGCGAAGCCGAGCCGGAGACCCGCGGCCTTGTCCAGGAGCCGGCCGGCCGTGACCGGATCGCCGGCACCAGCGAGCGTCTCGGCCATCGCGGCCATGCGGCGCCGGTGGAACGACCAGAGATCGTTGCCACCGGAGTGGTGCGGCGTGTGCTGGCCCTCGGCGTGATCGAGCAGATAGTCCGCCGTGCGCTCGAGATCCTGCGCCGTCGCGGTGAGATCCGGCCGGGCGGCGGCGCCGGCCCGTCGGTCGACGCTGAACCGGAGAGAGTCGCCGAACCGGACCGGAGACGGGTTCAGCGCGCTCTCCACCACGTGGACGATGTGGAGGCGCGCCGGGGCCGGGTCCGGGAGCAGCCGGACGATGGCATCGAGGAGCACCGCGAGCGCCCGGTTCCGGTAGTCGGCGTACGGGTTCGCGCCTTGCAGGTCGATGTACGCGTCCAGCAGCGCGTCGCCGTGGCCCGGGTTCGCGAGCGCCGCGTTCACCAGCACCTGGACCTCGGCGTCGACGCTGAATTCCGGTGACTGATCGGGACCCTCGCTATAGCTCGACGCCCGGGAGCTCAGACCCTCGAGGTTGCTGCCGGCCGACAGCGCCGTGATGATCTGCTGCGCCTCGTCGAGCAAGACGTCATCGGCCCCCGGCGAGGGCACGGCAGGCTGGGGATCCCGTGCCATCGCCCCGCGGACTCTGGCAGTCAACTCCCCGAGCAGGGACAAGCCGCCACCGTCGTCGTCCAGCAACCGCCCCACCTCGTCGCCGGCCTGATCCACCGCCAGCCAGGCGATGCACAGCCGGGCGGCGGTCCGCCACAGGTCTCCGGCCGGAAGCAGCTCGAGACGCCAGACGGCCTCCTCCCAGCGCCCGCGCCGGGCCAGGTCGAAGACGGCGGCCGGCTGCAGCCAGCGAGTACGGGCGTCGACGAACTCCAACGACATGGTCGCGAGCGTGCTGACGTCGATGGGCTCGACCTCGGCGAGCCCCGCGGCAAGCCGGTTCATGTCGGCCACCAGGCCGGCGCCGTCGCCGACCTTCTCGACCCGCGCCGTCTGGTAGTCGTGGTTGCGGGTGAGCTCGACGATCGCGCGTAGCCGGGCCCCTTGGTCGGCGGGCGGTGTGTTCGCGACCTCCTCCAGATGGTGGCTGACCCCTTTGGCCAGGGCATACCGGCAGTGGTGCTCACGCCAGCGGTCACACCACGACAGGATCGCTTCCCGCGCCTGCCGGGTGCCCTCGATGCCCAGCCCACGGGAGACGTAGTCCTTGAGCCGCCAGTGCGCGAACGCGATGCCCACCTCCTCGAGATCGCCGCGGACATAACGCTTCACGGTGTTCAGGGCCGGTCCGAAGGAGAAGAAGTCGAGCCCGTCGGTCCCACTGATGTCGATCAGCTCGGCCTGCGTCATCGGCGCGAGCGCGACGGTGAGATACGACAGCAGAGTCCGTACTTCGGCGTTGGGCGCCGATCGGGTCAGATCGGCCCACCATGCCCCGATGTAGTCCCGCAGGCCGTGCTCGACCCGGGCGAGATCGCCGAGGTTGTCGATCTCGTGGTCGACGACCAGGTCGCAGAGCAGCCGGACGTAGAACGGATCGCCCTGGGCGCGCTGGGTGAGCACTTCGAAGGCTTCCGGTTCGAGTAGCCAGGCGGGCGCGCCGGCGCCTTCGAGGATGGCGCGTACCGCGGTGTCGTCGAACGTTCCGAGCCGCAGCACCCGGGGGTTCCGCAAGCCGAGTTCCCTGGGCCAATCGGTTCCCGCGACGGATCGCGCGGAGAGCACGACGTGTACTCCGGCGGGCAGTTCCCGCGGGAGGGTGGCCTTCGACAGGGACCATCCCTCGATCTCGTCGACGCCGTCGATCACGATGACGACCGGAGCCGGCGGCGGCCGGCCGGCATCCAGCAGATCCAGCCAGCTCGCCTCCAGGATGCCGAGCGACCCGGTCGCGTTCACCGGCCGGCCCCACGCCCAGGAGGCCTGCTGCAGCAGCGATTGGAAGAAGTCGAACTGCCGGTCGGCCGTGCCGTACTGCCTGCTGATGAAGTGATAGACCGGGCTGACGTCGACCCGGTCGGTGAGGCGCCGGAGCCACTCGGCCAGCAGCGCCGTCTTGCCGGTGCCCGCGTCACCGGTCACCAGGCAGTAGCCCGACGGCTCGTCGGCGATGAAGCGGTCGAGGGTGCTGAGTTGTTCATCCCGCCCCGCCACGAACGAGTACTCGTCCATGAGTTGGCGATAGCGCAGCCGCAGGTCCGCGTTGATCCGCTCCATGCCGTCCGGCTTCGGGTCGTAGACCTCGATCCCGACGATGTCCTGCAGATAGGCGACGTCGATGGCGAACTGGAACTCCCTCCCTGGGAAGGCCAGTTGCTCCAGTCCGGCCTCGGTCGCGCGGTCGTACGACATCAGTCCGTCCGTTCGCCCGCTGCCCTCGGGGGTGGCCGGATTGATGGCGTCCCTGGCCATCGCGAAGCCGGTGCACTCGACCAACGTGTACTCGCCTCGCATGACCAGTTCGCGCAGTACCTCGCTGTCCGTCAACAGCCCGTCGGTGAACGCGCCGCCGTTCTCGCGCTGCCTGCGGACTCCGCTGTCCGCGCGACGCCTGTCGGTACCCGTCGACACCGCGATGAGGGCGTGTCCGTCGAGCACCACGACGACGGGAAGCAGGTCCTTGCCCAGGGCCGCTCCTGCCAGCAGCAGGGCCAGATCCAAACAGGTGCCGTCACCCGCACCGCGCAGGATCGCGTCGGGCGGACGCACTTCCTGGCGAGCCTCGTCGGCGCGGTACATCTCGCGGGACCAGCGGATGTCCATCGCCAGCAGTGCCTCGTACAGCTCGCGAAGGATCAGGCTCAGGTCTCCCGCGGCGTGCGCGTCGGCGGTCGGGGACGCGAGCCGGACCGAGCCGGCCGTGCTCGCGAGCACGTAGCCCGCCAGAGCCTTCTCGTTGCCCTTCGGCCAGACCGGCCAGGTCATCCGGCCACCTCGAACACGTCCGTCACCGGAAGGGCCTGGTACTGCGGACCCGCCACCCCGACGGTCGCCCGGTACTGGCCTGGCGCGAGCTCCCCCAGCTCGGCGACGGCGTAGTCGTCCGTCCTGGGGAGCACGATCTGCGTGGTGACACCCGCTCCGCCGGTCGGCTCGACCACGACCCGCAGTACGGACTGGACGGGGTGGTTCTCCCTGTCGACCAGCCGCGCGCGCAGTACGACGGGTTCGTCCGGCAGGAACACGTCGTCGACGACGAGATCGACGGCGGTGATCCCTGGCGCGTAGCTGCCCTGGATGTCCCGCATGTGCCTGCTCTGCGACTGGCGGAGCCGTTCGACCAGGTCGTCGAGCGCCGACGCGCTGTTCTGCAGACCGCTGTGCCTGGCCCCGACGAAGGTGGCTCCGAAGGCGGACTCCATCTCGATCGGGATGGCCGATACCCGGGGCACCGTGCCGTCACCACCGGAGATGTCGTCCTCGATCCACCCCGGCAGCTCGTTGGTCAGCGTGAGTCGGTTGTCCTGCAGCAGAGCCGACTGCTGCGTCTCCTGGTAGACGCCGACGAAGGGCACGACGGCGTACGCCTTGTTGTACGCCGGGTCGTTGGCGTGCTCGTCGACCTTCGAGCGGATCTCGTCGTGGAACTCCGCGGCGGCCACGACATAGCCGGCCGCCACCTCTTCGAACCCAGGATCGACGACTGGCAACCGAACCTCGCTCGGGCGCATCCACTGGCCGTCCTGCTGCACCGACCTGTAGATCGGCAGGAGTTCGTAGACGGACGGGCAGCTGAGCAGCACCGCGGTCAGGTCGACGAAGGCCCTCTTGTAGCCGTTGGCCAGATAGCCGACCGCGTCGAGCGACCCGCGGTACGGCGTACCGAACGTCACCAGGGCTTTGGTCTCGCGCCATCCCTCGAGTACTTCGAGCCAGTAGCGGGCCACCAGCCCGCCCATGCTGTGCGCGACCAGGATCAACCGCGCCTCGGGCTCGCCGGAGTGGTCGCGCCAGGCGGCCAGCTTGTCCCGGATACCGGCCTCGAAAGCCTGTGCGCCGGCCCGGTTGCTCAAGCGCCAGTCGTAGGGAAACGTCAGCAGATTCGCCGGCCGCGGGTCTGGCCAACTCCCGGGCGTGACGTCGAACCTGCTCTTCAACGCGTCGTAGATCGGCTTGTAGCCGTCGATCTTCGCCAGGCCGAAGACACCGTGGAAACCGTCGACCAGTCCGGTCGCGGCGACATCGGTCGCGGGAGGGTCGGACCGGGGATCGTGCTGCGGTACGGCGAGCTGCTGAAGGCTGTCGCCGCGGGAGCGGAGATAGGACCACAGCGCCCGGCCGGACACGTCCCACAGGTCGCGGCGGTCGCCGTTCCCGGTCGCTTGCGAGAGCACGCTGCCGGTGATTCCGGGCAGCACGACGATGACGTCACGCATCTTGAGCTTGGCCATCGGACCGGCCCCCCTTGCACCCTGAGGCCAAACAATCACTGCCCGCTGTGCAGGTCAACTGTTGACGCCCCGGAGACCTTGGCCTAGCTTTGTCGAAACGCTTCGACGAAGCGTTTCGATGATCGTCGGAGGCGGACATGGCGACGATGACCGACGTGGCTCGGCGAGCCGGGGTGTCGGTGAGCACGGTGTCCTACGTGCTGACCGGGACGCGGCCGATCTCCGAGGCGACCCGGGACCGGGTGCTCGCGGCGATGGCCGAGCTCGACTACCAGCCGAACGCGATGGCGCGCGGGCTGGCCAGCCGGAAGAGCAACATCGTCGGCCTGCTGCTGCCGCTCACCGGGCGTGGGCTGGGTGCCACCGAGACCGCGTTCGTCACCGGTGCCACCGAGGCCGCGCGCGAGGCCGGGTATCACCTGATGCTGTGTCCGGTCGGCGCCGCTGACAGCGACGAGCTGCAGTCGCTGGCGACCCAGCGGTTGCTGGACGGGTTCCTGGTGATGGAGGTGCAGCTGACTGACCGCCGGGTCGAGCTGCTCCAGAAGCTGGAGTCGCCGTTCGTGCTGATCGGGCGGACCGAGGACGGCGCCGGACTGGCCTGTGTCGACATCGATTTCGAGCAGACCGTGGACGACGCGGTCGCGCACCTGGTCGAGCTCGGGCACGAGACGATTGCCTACATCAACCATTCGCCCGCCAGCCTGGCCAGCGGTTACGGCCCAGCCAAGCGGACCGAGGCGGCCTTCCAGGCGGCACTCGAGCGGCACGGGATCACCGGTGTGATGGTGCCGACCGAGGACACCGCCACCGGTGGCCGGGCCGCGATCCAGCGGGCGCGCGAGGAGCGCCCGGCGTTGACCGGTGTGCTGGTGATGAACGAGAACGCCGCGCTCGGGATCCTCGCGGAACTGCGCGAGGCCGGCCTCGATGTACCGGGTGATGTCTCGGTGGTGTCGATGGTGACCTCGGAAGTGGTCGCCGACCTGGCGAGTCCCGCGCTGACCGCGATGACCTCTCCGGGGGCCGCGCTCGGCGCGGCGGCCACCCGGGTGCTGCTGAAAAGGCTCGCCGAGGACGACGGTTCTACCTACCAGGAGTTGTTGCCGTGTGCGCTGGAGGTCCGGGGGACCAGCGGCAGGGCGAAGAAGGGGAAGGCGGCCAGGAGTGCACGAGCAGAGAGGCAGTAGATGAAGTTCACTGACGGCCACTGGCAGCTTCGCGAGGGCCTGACCAGGCTCCGGCCGGCCGAGGTGGAGAGTGTCGAGGCCGGCGAACGCTCGCTCACCGTCTACGCACCGGCCAAGCGGATCGTGCACCGCGGCGACACCCTCAACCAGCCGCTGTTCACGATCACCTTCAGCTCGCCCGCGCTCGGGATCATCGGCGTCCGCGTCCGGCATCACAGCGGCGGCCGGCCACCGCGTCCGGCGTACAAGCTGAACGAGGGTGACGAGCATCCGGTCAAGGTGGAGGTGGATGCGGAGACCGCGAGGCTGACCAGTGGTGGGCTCACCGTGGTGATCGCGCTCAACGGACCTTGGAACGTGCGGTTCGAGCGGGACGGACGGTTCGTGACCGGATCGGCCGCGGGCAGCGTCGGGCTGATCACCGATGTGGCCGGGCGGACCTACGTGCACGAGCAGTTGGCGTTGGGCGTGGGTGAGACGGTCTACGGTCTGGGCGAGCGGTTCGGTCCGCTGGTGAAGAACGGGCAGGTCGTCGACATCTGGAACGCCGACGGCGGCACGTCCAGCGAGCAGGCGTACAAGAACGTGCCGTTCTACCTGAGCAGCGCAGGGTACGGCGTCCTGGTGGACACGCCGGCGCACGTATCGTTCGAGCTCGGGTCTGAGGTGGTGTCGCGCAACCAGTTCAGCGTCGAGGGACAGGAGTTGAGCTACTACGTCATCGACGGGCCGACGCCCAAGGAGGTGCTCACCCGCTACACCGGGTTGACCGGGCGGCCGGCTCGGGTGCCCTCGTGGTCGATGGGGTTGTGGTTGTCGACCTCGTTCACCACCGACTACAACGAGCCGACGGTGACGAGCTTCGTCGACGGGATGGCCGAGCGGGACCTGCCCCTGAGCGTGTTCCACTTCGACTGCTTCTGGATGCGGCAGTTCCACTGGTGCGACTTCCTCTGGGATCCCGCGGCGTTCCCGGACCCGGCGGGGATGCTCCAGCGGCTGAAGGCGCGGGGCCTGCGGATCAGCCTTTGGATCAACCCGTACATCGCCCAGCGCTCGGTGCTCTTCGAGGAGGGTCGCGAGCTCGGCTATCTGCTGAAGCGTGCGGACGGCTCGGTCTGGCAGTGGGACATGTGGCAGGCAGGGATGGGGATCGTCGACTTCACCAATCCGGCGGCGACCGCGTGGTTCCGCTCGAAGCTGCAGGCCTTGATCGATATCGGAGTGGACTGCTTCAAGACGGACTTCGGTGAGCGGATCCCGACCGAGGACGTGGTCTGGTCCGACGGGGCCGATCCCGGGCGGATGCACAACTACTACCCGCACCTCTACAACGAGGCGGTGTTCGACCTGTTGCGGGACAACCGCGGCGAGGGCGACGCACTACTGTTCGCGCGGTCGGCGACGGCCGGTGGGCAGCAGTTCCCGGTGCACTGGGGTGGCGACTGCGAGTCGACGTTCGAGGCGATGGCGGAGTCGCTGCGGGGCGGATTGTCCTTGGCCGCTTCGGGTTTCGGCTACTGGAGCCATGACATCGGAGGCTTTGAGGGGACGCCGGACCCGGCTGTCTTCAAGCGGTGGGTGCCGTTCGGGCTGCTGTCGTCGCACTCGCGGCTGCACGGCTCAGGGTCCTACCGGGTGCCGTGGGCTTTCAACGACGAGGCAGTCGACGTACTGCGCTCGTTCACCAAGCTGAAGCTGTCCCTGATGCCTTACCTGGCGGTGGCGGCCTCCGAGGCCCACACGGCTGGTACGCCGATGATGCGGCCGATGGTGCTGGAGTTCCCTTCAGACCCGGCGGTCGCCTATCTCGATCGGCAATACATGCTCGGGCCCGAGCTGCTGGTGGCTCCGGTGATGAGTGCCGAGGGGGAGACCAGGTTCTACCTGCCGGAGGGTCTTTGGACGGACCTGCTGACCGGGGAGCGGCTGGCCGGTTCTCGGTGGGTTACTCGGACCTACGGGTTTGACAGGCTGCCGCTGCTGGTCCGGCAGGGGGCGGTGGTCGCCTTCGGGTCCGTGGACGATCGGCCTGAGTACGACTGGGTGGAAGACGTGGAGTTGCGCTGGTTCGAGCCGGTCGAAGGCGAGGTAGGCCGTGTCCGTCTCCCCGGGCCGGACGGGGAGACTGCCGCGGTGATCGAGCTGACGTTGGTGGATGGTGCACCGCAGAGCCGGGTGGTCGAAGGTGTCTGCGAGCGGTACGAGGTGAAGGTCGTGCTCGGTGGCTGAGCTGTACTTCGGGGGCGACTACAACCCGGAGCAGTGGTCCCCGGCGGTGTGGGCCGAGGACATGGCGTTGATGCGGCAGGCCGGGGTGAACCTGGTGACCGTCGGGGTGTTCTCGTGGTCGAGCCTGGAGCCGGAGCCCGGCCGGTACGAGTTCGGCTGGCTCGACCGGGTGTTGGATCTCCTTGCGGGTAACGGGATCCGGGTGAATCTGGCGACTCCGACAGCCTCTCCGCCACCGTGGTTCAGCCTTGCCCACCCGGAGGCTCTACCCGTCACGGCTGACGGCGTACGGCTTCTGCATGGCAGTCGGGACACGTACTGCGTGTGCAGCCCGGCGTACCGGGAGGCCGCTGTCGGGATCGCCCGGACTCTGGGGGAGCGGTACGGCAGCCACCCGGCGCTGGAGATGTGGCATGTGCACAACGAGTACGGCACCACCTGCTACTGCGACCAGGTGTCCGTGTCTTTCCGGCGGTGGTTGGAGGACCGGTATGGCGGGTTGGCCGCGCTGAACGAGGCGTGGACGACCGCCTTCTGGAGCCAGGGGTACTCCGCTTGGGAGCAGGTGTTCCCGCCGCGGCGGACCCAGTACCTGGCGAATCCCGCGCAGGTGCTGGACTTCCGCCGATTCTTCTCGGACGAACTCCTTACGGCGTACAGAGAACAGAAAGCGGTACTGCGGTCGCTGAGCCCGGGGATCCCGATCACGACCAACTTCGTGTTCGGGTCATGGGTGCCGGTGGATCACTGGCGCTGGGCCCGCGAGGTGGATCTGGTTGCCATCGACCACTATCCGGAGGGTGCGGGGATCGAGGCCGAGCAGCAGACCGCCTTCGGTGCGGACCTGGCGCGGTCCTGGGCCGGTGGTGGTTCGTGGCTGCTGATGGAGCAGGCGGCCGGCTCGCTCAGCGACGGCGGCCGGATGCATGCCAAGGAGCCCGGTCGGATGACCCGGCACAGCGTCTCGCACATCGCTCGGGGTTCGCGGGGATCGCTGTTCTTCCAGTGGCGTGCGTCCCGGGGTGGGTCCGAGCGTTTCCACACCGCGATGGTTCCGCACGCGGGTCCGGACAGCCGGGCCTTCCGCGAGATCACCGCGCTGGGTGAGGCGTTGCCGAGGCTCGCGGAGGCCGACGAGGGTGCGGTCGACGCCGAGGTGGCGATCCTGTGGGACGCCGAGTCCTGGTGGGCGACCGACGGCCCGGGTCTGCCGTCGCCCGAGATCGACTATCTGGCCGCCGTACGAGCGGCGCACCGGCAATTGTGGTCGTTGGGTGTCAGCGCCGATTTTGCCCACCCCACAGGAGATCTGAGCCGGTACCGCGCCGTCATCGTGCCGAGCCTCTACCTGGTCTCCGACGAGGCCGCCGCCGCGATCAACCGGTACGCCGAGGGTGGTGGGCAACTGCTGGTGACCTCGTTGAGCGGGATCGCCGACGCCACCTCGCAGATCCGCCTCGGCGGCTATCCCGGTGCCTTCCGGGACGTCCTCGGTCTCCGGGTGGAGGAGTTCCTGCCGGTGGACTCGGTCGACCTGGACACGGGTGATCGCGGTACAGGCTGGAGCGAGCGCCTCCGCCTCGAAGGCGCCGAGGCCCTCGCCCGCTACCAGGGCGGACCACTCGACGGTTTGCCCGCGATCACCCGTCACCACAACGCCTGGTACGTCTCCACCTGGCTCGACGACCCGTCGTACAAGTCCCTTGTAGACAAGGTGATCCGCGCCGCCGGCATCACTCCACCCGCCCTACCGGAAGGCGTCGAGGTGATCACCCGAAGCTCCGGCAAAACCCGCTGGCGCTTCATCCTCAACCACACCTCGCACCCCGTCGCCCTACCCGGCAATGGCGTCGACCTACTAACCGGCGAGACCTTTGGCGACGAATTCACGGTGCCGGCCGGAGCCTGGGCGGTCCTAAGAGACTGACCGCCATCACCAGCGCCACGACCCAGTCAGCGATTCGTCCGGCAAGGAAGTGGCTGCCGCACTTTGTGCATCGACTGAGTCTCCGGATCGCCGGGATCTGCTCGGATGGTGCACAAAGTGCCGGTTTTCGGGGGACGGCCATGTGGGTTGGTCGCTGCCGGTCTGACTTCGCGGAGCCGCGCGGGGGAGGCGGTTCTAGCCGGGGAGTTCGTCGATGTTGGCGGTGATGGTCCAGAGGAGGTTGCGGAGGACGCGGCGGTGTTCGGGGGAGATGCCCTGGAGGGCGCGGTCGCCTGCTTGGGCGTGGAGTTGCTTGACGGTCTTGGCCAGTTCCTTGCCGCGGTCTGTGAGTTCGATGCTGACCTGGCGGGCGTCGGTGGTGTTCTTCAGCCGGCGGACCAGGCCGGCTGCCTCCATCCGCTGGGTCGTGCGGGTGGCGGTGGGGACCTCGACGTCCAGGACCTTGGCCAGCTGGGCGACCGGGAGCGAGCCGAGGTGCAGCAGCTTGGCGAGCACGATCTCCTGGCCGGTGTGGACGCCGGTGCCGGTGAGCTCGTCGCTGACCGCCTTGCGGGCCGCGCGATCGGCGAACCGCAGGGCGATCAGGATGTCCCCGCCGCTGGCTGGAGCATCGGGGTCCCACCGCGACGGCTCGCCGGCCGCGGCGGGCTGTCCGCGCTCCGCAGTACCGTCGCCTGCGTTCACCTCGCGCTCCGCAGTGCCGTCGGCTGTGGTCACCTCGCGCTCCGGGAGGCGAAGGGATTGCGGGCGTTCAGGTCGCCGATGTACTCAGTCGGGATGGCCGGCTCGCCGCGGCTGAGCTGGCTCGCGCTGCGGGGGAGTTCGTCGCGGACCTTGAGGTGGTGCGCCTGCGACTCGTCCGGGGTGGTCCGGCCGACGATCTTGCCGGCCTCGACCAGCGGCTTCAGCAGGTCACGGTCGTCGCCGTCGTCCACCGGCGGCTCGCCGACGCCGATCAGCTCGACCTCGGCGACACCCTTGGCCGAGCGGCGGCGCAACGCGTACTTGCGGCCGCCGATCGAGATCTTGTCCGGGCTCTTCTTGGCCACCGGCAGCAACGCGCCGCTGGAGTCCTCGCGAGCGACCAGCTTGTAGACGAACCCGCAGGTCGGATAGCCGCTGCCGGTCACCAGCGACGTGCCCACGCCGTACCCGTCGACGGCCGCGGGCGCGAGGGCCGCGATCTGGTACTCGTCGAGATCGCTGGTCACGATGATCCGGGTCTTGGTGGCGCCCAGCGAGTCGAGCTGGTCGCGGACCTGACCCGCCAGCGACGGCAGGTCGCCGGAGTCCAGCCGGACCGCGCCGAGGTCGGTACCGGCCACGTCGATCGCCATCGCCACAGCCTCGGTCAGGTCGTAGGTGTCCACCAGCAGCGTGGTTCCCTTGCCCAGGGCATCCACCTGGGAGATGAAGGCGTCCCGCTCGGTGTCGTGCAGCAGGGTGAACGCATGCGCCGCAGTACCGGCGCTGGGGATCCCGTACCGCCGGGCCGCCTCCACGTTGGAGGTCGTCGCGAAGCCCGCGATGTACGCCGCGAGCGCCGAGGCGACGGCCGCCTCCTCGTGGGTACGGCGCGAGCCCATCTCGATGCAGGGGCGGCCGCCGGCCCACCAGGTCATCCGGGACGCCGCGCTGGCGACGGCGGAGTCGTGGTTCAGGATGGACAGGAACACGGTTTCCAGCAGCACCGCCTCGGCGAAGCTGGACTCCACGATCAAGACCGGCGATCCGGGGAAGAAGATCTCCCCGTCGGCGTAGCCGGAGATGTCGCCGGTGAACCGGTAGTCCGCCAGCCAGTCGGCCGCCGCCTGGTCGACGATGCCCCGGTCGGTCAGGAAGGCGACCGTCTGCTCGTCGAACCGGAACCGCTCGAGGGCGTCGAGCAGCCGGTTCACGCCCGCGACCACGCCGTACCGGCGCCCGTCGGGCAGGCGGCGGGCGAACAGCTCGAAGACGGACCGGCGATGCGCCGTGCCGTCGGCGAGACTGGCCTGCAGCATGGTCAGCTCGTAGTGGTCCGTCAGCAGCGCTGTCGTAGCGTTCACAGATGTAGTGTCCTCCGTCGGTCGTTCGTGCACATCTCCGGTGCCCAGGCACCGGAGCTGAAGCACGAACGACCGCGGAGGACACTGCCTCTTGCGAGGCGGGAACCGATGATGGAGAGAATGGGTAAGTGACCACCGCACCGAGCGAGCTCGAGAGCCCCGAAGTCGACGAGGCGATCGAGTTGAGCCCACCGTGGGTGACCATCGTCTGGAACGACCCGGTCAACCTGATGGACTACGTCACGTTCGTCTTCCAGACGTACTTCGGCTACTCCAAGCAGAAGGCGGAGAAGCTGATGATGCAGGTCCACCAGGAGGGCAAGTCCGTCGTGTCGAACGGCAACCGCGAGGCGATGGAACGCGACGTCGAAGCCATGCACAGCTACGGCCTCTGGGCCACCTGCGAGAAGTCGTGACGAGGTTCCGCAAGCGCAAGAAGACCGTGATCGTCAGCTTCGCCGAGCACGAGGCCGACATCCTTGCGAACCTGCTCCGCAACCTGGTGGAGCTGCTGTACGACGGGATGCCGCCGCGCGTGAGCGAGTCGAGCGACCCGCTGGCGGCCCTGCTCGACAACGACGGGCCCACCTCGCCGCCGGAGGACGTGGTACTGCAGCGGTTGCTGCCGGACGCGTACAACGCGGACGACCAGGCGTCGTCGGAGTTCCGGCGGTTCACCGAGCGCGGATTGCGCGACGGCAAGGCGTCCGACGCCAAGCGGGTCCTCGCCGCGCTGGAGGACGCCGACGCGGTGGAGGACGGGATCGTGCTCGAGGGCGACGACCAGCTCGCCTGGCTCCGCGCGCTGAACGACCTCCGGCTGGCGATCGGCACCCGCCTGGACATCAAGGAGGAGGACGACTACTCCGTCTGGGAGAAGCTGCCAGACGACGATCCCCGGCGCCTCACCTACGACCTCTACGACTGGCTCGGCTACCTCCAGTCCGCCTTGCTCCACAACATCCGCTGACCGCCGATCATCCGTACTCCGGCCGCCGCGCCGCGAGCCCGGCACTAGTGTTGGCGGCATGGAGAAGCGGACGTTGGGTCGGACCGGTCGGGATGTCGGTGTGGTCGGGCTGGGGGCCTGGCAGCTCGGGGCGGACTGGGGCGAGGTGGACGAGAGCGACGCGCTCGCCGTCCTGAACTCGGCTGTCGAGGGCGGCGTCACCTTCATCGACACCGCCGACGTGTACGGCGACGGGCGCAGCGAGCGACTCGTCGGCAAGGTGCTGAAGGAGCACCCGGAGCTGACGGTGGCCACCAAGATGGGCCGCCGGGTCGAGCAGATCCCCTCGAACTACAACCTGGACGCCTTCCGCGCCTGGAACGACCGCTCCCGGGAGAATCTGGGTGTCGACACGATCGACCTGGTCCAGCTGCACTGCCCGCCGACCGAGGTGTACTCCACCGACGCCGTGTTCGACGCGCTCGACACGTTGGTGCAGGAGCGGCGCGTCGCGGCGTACGGGGTGAGCGTGGAGACCTGCGCGGAGGCGCTGACGGCGATCGCGCGGCCGAACGTGGCGTCGGTGCAGATCATCCTGAACGCGTTCCGGCTGAAGCCGCTCGACGAGGTGCTCCCGGCCGCTGAGCGGGCCGGTGTCGGCATCATCGCCCGGGTCCCACTGGCGAGCGGCCTGCTGTCCGGCAAGTACGACGAGAACACCACCTTCGGCGCGGACGACCACCGCAACTTCAACCGCAAGGGCGAGGCCTTCGACGTCGGCGAGACCTTCTCCGGCGTCGACTTCGGCACTGGCCTGCAAGCGGTGAAGCGGCTGATCCCGATCGTCCCCGAGGGTGCCACCATGGCCCAGTTCGCCCTCCGCTGGATCCTCGACCAGCCCGGCGTCTCGGTCGTCATCCCGGGCGCTCGCAACCCGTCCCAGGTCCAGGGCAACCTCGGCGCCGCCGCCCTCGCACCGCTCACCGTAGGCCAACTGAAGGTCGTCCAGACCGTCTACGACGAGCTGATCCGCCCTCAGGTCAACAACCGCTGGTAGCACCTGTCCGCATATTGGACCGACCTCGCTGTTGGCGGGGTGGGTGCGGCGGTCGCCGTACCGTGGGGGCGTGCTGATCATCGACACCGCGACGTACGAGGCGATCGTGGACCATGCTCGCCGGGACCACCCGGACGAGGCGTGTGGCGTGGTCGCCGGGCCGGAGGGGTCGGACCGGCCGGCGCGGTTCATCCCGATGCTGAACGCGGCAATGTCGCCGACGTTCTACGAGTTCGACTCGGGCGATCTGTTCCGGTTGTACAAGGAGATGGACTCCCGCGACGAGGAGCCCGTGGTGATCTACCACTCGCACACCGCCACCGAGGCGTACCCGTCGCGCACCGACATCAACCTGGCCCAGGAGCCCGGCGCGCACTACGTGCTGGTCTCGACCCGGGACGGCGCCGACTCCCCGTCGTACGACGGACCGGTGGAGTTCAGGTCGTACCGGATCATCGACGGCGAGGTCACCGAGGAAGAGGTCCAGGTGGTCGCCGCCTACCCGGCGGAATGAGCCGGAGTGCGGCGGATGTTGGTTACAGGTAAAGACCGAGGAGAGAACTGATATGGCGATCGAACTGCGGGTTCCGACGATCCTGCGCACGTATACCGGCGGCGAGAAGGCGGTGAATGGGGCGGGTAGCACGCTTTCCGAGTTCATCGACGACGTGAACGGCAGCCACCCGGGCCTGAAGGAGCGGATCGTGGAGGGCCGGCCGGAGGAGCTTCGCCGGTTCGTCAACGTGTACGTGAACGACGAGGACGTGCGCTTCACCGGTGGCCTCAAGACCGAGGTGAAGGACGGCGACGTGGTCGTCGTACTGCCCGCGGTCGCCGGCGGCTGACGGAGCCCCGGTCATGCGCTTCGACAGTCTGCTCGACTCCGTCGGCGGTACTCCGCTGGTCGGCCTGCCGCGGTTGTCCCCGACCGCTGACGTGCGGTTGTGGGCCAAGCTGGAGGACCACAACCCGACCGGCTCGATCAAGGACCGGGCCGCGCTGCGGATGCTGCTGGACGCCGAGAAGGACGGCCGGCTGCGACCGGGCAACACCATCCTCGAGCCGACCTCGGGCAACACCGGGATCTCGCTCGCGATGGCGGCCAAGCTGCGCGGCTACCGGATGGTCTGCGTGATGCCGGAGAACACCTCCGAGGAACGCCGGCAGATCCTGCGGATGTGGGGGGTCGAGATCATCTCGTCCCCGGCCGCCGGTGGTTCGAACGAGGCCGTCCGGGTGGCCAAGCAGGTCGCGGAGGAGCACCCGGACTGGGTGATGCTCTACCAGTACGGCAACCCCTCGAACGCGGCCGCGCACTACGACGGCACGGCCCGGGAGATCCTCGCCGACCTCCCCTCGGTGACGCACTTCGTCGCGGGCCTCGGCACCACCGGCACGCTGATGGGCGCCGGGCGGTTCTTCCGTGAGCACAAGCCCGAGGTCCGGATCGTCGCCGCCGAACCCCGGTACGGCGAACTGGTCTACGGCCTGCGCAACCTCGACGAGGGCTTCGTCCCCGAGTTGTACGACGAGACGCTGATCGACGCTCGGTTCTCGGTCGGCCCACGAGACGCCGTACGCCGGGTCCGGGAGCTGCTGGACAACGAAGGCATCTTCGCGGGGATCTCCACCGGGGCGATCCTGCATGCGGCCCTCGGCCAGGCGGCCAAGTGCGTCCGCGACGGTCAGACCGCGGACATCGCCTTCGTGGTGGCCGACGGTGGCTGGAAGTACCTATCGACTGGTGCCTACGAGGGCACGATCGACGAGGCCGAGGACCGTCTCGAGGGCCAGCTCTGGGCCTGAGGTTCCTTGACCTGCTGACGGGAACGGCCCTGGATCAGGGGGTCCTGAAGAGCACCTTGCGTCCTAGTCGGGGATGCACACCGCGACCCTTGCAGCTGTTGCAGGGGCGCTGCGCGTAGCTGAAGAACGCGCCTTTGTGCCGTCCGGCGCCCTTGCAGCGGTTGCACTTCCGGTTCGGGTGCAACGACAGCGAGACGACGTACGCGGCGAAGACGGCGACCGCGAGGAGCAGCAGCATGCCGGTCGGGCCGAGAGTCGTCGCGACGTCCGCGCTGGTGCTGGACGCGTTCGTTTCCGCAGCCTGACCGGCGGCCGAGCCTGCTGCCGCGGCGTTGGTGGGATGCGGTGTCGGTGCGGCGGTGGAACTCAGGGCCACCGCGAGGTGGACTGCCAGATTCATGGCATCGCTGAGGGCGGTTGCAAACACATCCGTCAAGAGTGGCCTGGGTCACGTCAGATTGCAATTCCGCCGGGTAAAGATGTGGATAACTCCGGCGTGTCGTCAATCCCGTTCAGGTAAGGGTTACTTCAGCCCTGCCCGCTACCGGACTTGCCGGCTCGCACGGCTAAGGTTCGACTCGTGGCAGACGCACCGATCGGCATCTTCGACTCCGGCTTCGGAGGACTCACCGTCGCCCGCGCGGTGCTCGACCAACTCCCGCACGAACCGATCCTCTACCTGGGCGACACCGCCCGCCAGCCGTACGGTCCCAAGCCGATCGCCGAGGTCAGGGAGTACGCGCTGGAGTGTCTCGACCACCTGGTCGAGGCCGGCGTGAAGACCCTCGTGATCGCCTGCAACTCGGCCAGCGCCGCGATGCTCAGAGATGCCCGAGAGCGGTACGACGTACCGGTGGTCGAGGTGATCCTGCCGGCGGCCCGTCGTGCGGTCGCCGCCACCCGGAGCCAGCACGTCGGGGTGATCTGCACGCAGGCGACGGCGACCTCGCTGGCCTACGACGACGCGTTCGCCGCGGCGCCGCAGGTGGATCTCCTGACCCAGGCGTGTCCGCGGTTCGTGGACTTCGTCGAGGCGGGCGTCACGTCCGGTCCCGAGCTCCTCGCGGCCGCTCACGAATACCTCGATCCGCTGGTGGAGGCCGGTGTCGACACGCTCATCCTCGGCTGCACGCACTACCCGCTGCTGACCGGCGTCATCTCGTACGTGATGGGCGACAACGTCACCCTGGTCAGCAGTGCGGAGGAGTGCGCGAAGGACGTCTACGGCGTGCTCACCAAGAGCGGCCTGCTCCGCGCGGACGACCTGCCCGAGCCCCGGCACCGTTTCGTCACCACCGGGAGCCCGGCCGAGTTCGCGGCGATCGGCTCACGCTTCCTCGGACCGGTGATCTCCGGCGTCGACCAGTTCGCCTGGGTGCGCTGAGTAGTTGCCCGCACCACACAACGTTTCCTGCGAAGCCGGCAACCCGCCGGTAATGTTCCAGTCATGAAGCTCACCGTGCTCGGCTGCTCCGGGTCCGTCCCCGGGCCCGACTCGCCCGCCTCGAGCTATCTGGTCACCGCGGACGGGTTCAACCTCGTCCTCGACCTCGGCAGTGGTGCGCTGGGAGCCTTGCAGCGCTACCTCGCCGTCAGCGAGATCGGCGCGATCGGCCTGTCCCACCTGCATCCTGACCACTGCATGGATCTGTGCGGCCTGTACGTCGCGGCGAAGTACTCGCCGACGTCACCGTTGCCGAGGATCCCGGTCTACGGTCCACCCGGCACGGCCGGCCGGATGGCGCTTGCCTACGACCTGCCGGAGGATCCGGGGATGCAGGAGGAGCTGGAGTTCCACACCTGGCAGGCGATCCAGCGGATCGGCCCGTTCACCGTCCGGACCACCGCGATGGTGCACCCGGTCCCGGCGTTCGCGATCAGGGTTGAGCACGGCAACAAAGCACTCGTCTACACCGGCGACACCGGCCCGAACGACGGGCTGGTCGAGCTGGCCCGCGGCGCAGACCTGCTGCTCTGCGAGGCCGCCCTGCGCGACGGCGACCCGAACAACCCGCACGATCTGCACATGACTCCGGCCGATGCCGGCGAACACGCCAAGCGCGCCGAGGTCAAACGCCTCGTCATCACCCACGTGCCGCCCTGGTTCAACCGCGACACCCAGGCAGAAGGTGCCCGCCGCACCTTTCCCGGCGACGTCCAGGTGGCCACCCCGGGCAAGCTCTTCGAGATCTGATGGAGTTCGTCGCACTCCCAGACGGCACCCGCCTGCGCACCTGGACAACCGGTACTGCGACCGCCCGTCCGCCGGTGATCCTCGTGCACGGTGGTCCAGGGCTGTGGGATTACCTCGAGCCCGCTGCCGCGCTGCTGGGCGACCTGACGGTGGTGCACCGGTTCGACCAGCGGGGCTGCGGTGGTTCGGATCCTTCGGACGAGCAGACGCTGCAACGACTCTGCGACGACATCGACGAGCTACGCCGGCACTGGGGTCACGAGCAGGTCGTTGTCATCGGTCACTCGTTCGGTGCGACCTTGGCGCTCAGTTATGCAGCGGCCTGTCCCTCGCGCGTGGCTCGGGTGGGTTACCTGTCCGGTGTCGGGCTCGGCTGACCACGAGGGTGCACCTGATCGAAGGCGCCGGCCACTCCCTCTGGCGGGAGCGGCCGGACGCGCTTCGCGAAGTACTGCGGGCCTTTCTCAGCTAGCTGTCTGGCCGCGGTCGAAGTACTCGACCAGGGCCGGATCGAGCGCCGGTACGTCGATCGGGGTGCCGTTGGCGCGCAGCGAGGTGGTCGCCGCGTAGCCGGCTGCCACCGCCGCGCGGGCGGCGACCGGCGAGGTCAGGGTGGCGCCGCCGTCGCGCACGAAGCGGACGAACTCGGCCACCAGCCGGGGGTCGGCGCCGGCGTGACCGCCTTCTGCCGCGGGGATCTCGACGACCTGGTCGGCGTCCTCGCGATAGCCGGAGCGGCGGCTGTTCCACACCTTGACGGTGTCACCCGGACCGTCGCCGAAGTTCTCCAGCCGCCCGGCCGTGCCGATCACCGTGTAGTTGCGCCAGTAGTCCGGGGTGTAGTGGCACTGCTGGTAGGTGAGGTAGACACCGTTGTCCAGTTGGAGATTCGCCATCGAGAGGTCCTCGACGTCCATCACCGGCGCCATCCCGGTCTGGCTCAGCGGCGGCCAGTTGTCCTCGGAGACGAAGTCGGCGAACCGCTCCCCGGAACGATCCATCCGGTCCTCGATCCCGCCGTACACGGTGAGTCCGCCGAAGGCGTTGGCGCGGGTGGTGTAGCCGCCGGCCAGCCAGTGCATCACATCGATGTCGTGGGCACCCTTCTGCAGCAGCAGGCTGGTGGTCCGGCGACGATCGGCGTGCCAGTCCTTGAAGTAGAAGTCGCCGCCGTGCCCGACGAAGTGCCGGCACCAGATCGCCTTCACCTCGCCGATCGCTCCGGAGGCGATCAGGTCGCGCATCGTCAGCACCACCGGCATGTGCCGCATGTTGTGGCCGACGTACAGCCGGGCGCCGCTCTCGTACGCCGCCTGCAGCACGCGGTCGCAGCCGGACGTGGTGATCGCCAGCGGCTTCTCCACGAACACCGGTACGCCGGCCCGGAGGAAGTCGATCGCCGGGTCCTCGTGCAGGTCGTCGGGGGTGGTCAGGAAGACGCCGTCCAGCTTCAGGTCGAGCATCTCGCGGTGGTCGGCGTATGCCGTTGCGTCCGGCAACTCGTCGAGCGTCGCCTTCCGCTGCACCTCGCTCGGGTCGCAGACCGCGACGAGGCGGGACCCCGCACCGGGCAGGTGCGCGTGCCGCGCGATCTTGCTCCGGGCCCCGAGGCCGACCACACCGAACCGTAGGTCTTCAGTACTCATGCACCAGGCTCCTGCACGTAGATGATTGAAGAAGCCTATGTCCGAACACTTCCGACCTTCAATACCCGTCCGCTCCGGAGATGTCCACCAGGCTGTCACCTGCGTCTCACCCTGGCATCGACCAGTCACGTCACCATGACGGAATGTGAGCCTCCACTATGTGGCACTGGGCGACTCGACCACCGTTGGTGTCGGGGACCCGCTGAATGGCACGACGACCGACCTTTCCGGTGCCGGAGCGCGGCCGGGGCAGGGGTGGCGAGGCTGGGCCTCGCTGCTCGCGGATGCCCTGGGCAGCTCCCACCGTGTGACGTTCTCCAACCTCGCGACCAGTGGCGCCACCGCACCGATGGTGGCGGCCGACCAACTCCCCGGCACGGGCACCGGCCCGATCGACCTCGCCTCACTGATCGTCGGGGTGAACGACACGCTGCGCTCGACCTTCGACCGCAGCGAGATCCGCGACTGCCTGCAGTACTGCGCGGAGCACCTGACCGCCCGCGGCGCGTTGCTGCTGACCGTCCGCTTCCACGACCACGGCCAGGTGTTCGGCCTGCCGTCCTGGTTGCGCCTGCCGCTGTGGCAGCGGATCGAGCAGGTCAACACCGTGTACGACGACCTGCACTCGCGGTTCGGCGGGATCCGGATCGACATGGCGGACTACCCGGAGGTGTACCGCCGGGACTTCTGGAGCGTCGACCGGCTGCACCCAGGGGAGCGGGGACACCGGCGGCTGGCCCGCGCCTTCTCCGACGAACTCCACCGGCGCGGGACGCGGATCGCGGTACCGCCTGAGCTCGACTGTGCGGGGGAGCCGCCGACCAGGTGGGCGGACGCCCTGTGGATGGTCCGCGAAGGCGTCCCCTGGCTCGGCCGGCGAGCCGGCGACCTGACCCCCTGGGCCGCCCGCATGGCCCTCAGCCAACTACGCCCACCCACCCCACGCTCAACGACGACCCCCTCTCTCACCCGGACAGCGGTCCCGTCGGCCGATGCGGAGGTGCAGCGCGTTCGGGCCTAGTGGTCCGCAACCGGCGGCCGCCGGCGGTAGGCGACGGACACCCGGTGCAGACCACGTAGGGTTTCCCGCATGGCTCGTATCGATGGACGTACCCCTGACCAGCTCCGGCCGGTGACCCTGACCCGGAACTGGCTCGAGCATGCCGAGGGATCGGTGCTGGTCGAGTTCGGCAAGACGCGGGTGCTCTGCGCGGCCAGTGTCACCGAGGGAGTGCCGCGGTGGCGCAAGGGTTCCGGCCTGGGCTGGGTCAGCGCGGAGTACGCGATGCTGCCGCGGTCCACGAACACGCGCTCGGACCGGGAGTCGGTGAAGGGCCGGATCGGCGGCCGGACCCACGAGATCTCCCGGCTGATCGGCCGGTCGCTGCGCGCCGTGATCGACTACAAGGCGCTCGGCGAGAACACCATCCTGCTGGACTGCGACGTGCTCCAGGCCGACGGCGGTACCCGGACCGCCGCGATCACCGGCGCGTACGTCGCGCTCGCGGACGCAGTGTCGTTCCTGCGCGACCGCAAGGCGCTGAAGGGCGAACCGCTGACCGGCTCGGTGTCCGCGGTCTCCGTCGGCATCATCGACGGGACTCCGATGCTCGACCTCTGCTACGAGGAGGACGTCCGGGCCGAGACCGACATGAACCTGGTGCTCACCGGCGACGGCAAGTTCATCGAGGTGCAGGGCACCGCCGAGGGGGCACCCTTCGACCGCGCCGAGCTGGACAGCCTCCTCGAGCTGGGGACGGCGGGCTGCGCCGAGCTGACCAAGCTCCAGCAGGAGGCGCTGGCATGAGCAAGATCCTGCTGGCCTCGAACAACCAGAAGAAGCTCGAGGAACTCCGCCGGATCCTCGCCCCGATCGTGCCCGGTATCGAGGTGCTCGGCCTGGCCGACGTCGCGCCGTACGTCGAGCCGGCGGAGACCGAGCCGACCTTCGAGGGCAACGCGCTGCTGAAGGCGAAGGCGGCCCTGGCCGCGACCGGGCTGCCGTCGATCGCGGACGACAGCGGGATCTGCGTGGACGCGCTGAACGGGATGCCAGGGGTGCTGTCCGCGCGCTGGTCCGGCCCGGCGAAGGACAACCACGCGAACAACCTGTTGCTGCTCGGGCAGCTGGAGGACGTGCCGGACGAGCGCCGGGGCGCGTCGTTCGTGGCGGCGGTCGCGTTCTGCCGGCCGGACGCGGAGGACGTCATCGTCCGCGGCGAGATGCCGGGCTCGGTGATCCGCGAGCTGCGCGGTACCGGTGGCTTCGGGTACGACGTGCTCTTCCAGGCGGAGGGGTACGACCGGACCACCGCCGAACTGTCGATCGAGGAGAAGGACGCGATCTCGCACCGGGGCAAGGCCCTGCGCGAGATCGCCACGATCGTCGCCCGAGCGCTGGAGGCCTGAGATGTTGTTCGCCGGATCCGATCGTGACGGGGTCGCCGAGGGACGGATCACCACCGCCTACCGGCGCTGGTCCGAGGCCCGGGTGGTGGAGGGCCGGATCTACCGGACCAACGCCGGCCGGATCGAGATCGAGAGCGTCCGCCAGGTCAACCCGGACCTGATCGCGGACAACGACGCCGACGTGATCGCGGCGGACCGGCAGAACGCGAAGGACGTCCGCCGCCGGTTGCGCGGCAACGAGGACTGGCCGACGTTCCTGGTGAAGTTCCACCTGGTCGAGGGCCCGGACCCGCGCGAGGAGCTGGCCGCCTCCGCGGACTTCTCGCCGGAAGAGCTCGAGGACCTCAAGTCCCGGCTCGCCAAGCTGGACGAGCTCAGCCGCCACGGCGCCTGGACCACCGACACGCTGCGCCTGATCCAGTCCAAGCCGGCCGTCCGCGCCGGCGACCTGGCCGCCGACCTGAACCGCGAGACCCCCGCCTTCAAACTCGACGTCCGCAAACTGAAGAACCTCGGCCTCACCTACAGCCTCGAAACCGGCTACGAACTGAGCCCCCGAGGCGCGGCGTACCTCGCGACTCTCTGACCCACGGTCACAGTTCGTACCAACGGAAGCGCCGGCATCGGGATCGCCATCTTCGCCGCGTACTACGTCGCCTGGGTGCTGACGTTGGTCATCATCGGCTTCGTCCTGGTCCCGGCCATCTGGGTCTGGGAATGATCGACGCCTACCAAGGCGCCAGGAGCTGGAACACCAGACACGGGATCATCAGCTAGCGAAGGGTGCCAGAGGCGGGACTCGAACCCGCACACCCGAAGGCACCGGCACCTAAAGCCGGCGTGTCTGCCGTTCCACCACTCTGGCAACGAGGAACCGCGTTCCCAAGCGCCATCTTAGGGACTTGGGAACGCGGTTCGCCCGGTGGTCGTGCTCAGCGGTTCTGCAGCGCGTCGATGAAGACCTGCTGGAGGTCCGACGGGTTGCGGGCCACGTAACTCTGGCCGCCGGTCGCCTGGGCCAGTTGGCGCAGTTCCCCGGCGTCGGTGTCGGGACCCATACCGAGGGCGATGATCCGGACCGGCCGGGCCGGGTCGCGCAGCGACTCGAGCGTCTGCACGGCGCGCGCCAGGCTGAGGCTGCCCGGGTCGTCGTTCTTGCCGTCGGTGAACAGCAGGACCGAGTTGACCGCACTCGGGTCGTAGCTGCTCCGGACCGCCCGGACCGCGGCGATAGCCGTGTCGTACAGACCGGTGCCGCCGTTCGGGATCGCCGTCTGGGTTGTCAGGCTGCCGAGCATCCGCTGCCGTTGGGCCGGCGTCAGCTTGGCGATCGGGACCAGTTCCCGGAAGTCGGCACCGAGGTCACCGATCTTGGTCGAGAAGGTCCACAGGCCCAGCGCCGCGTTCTCCGGGAAGAGCTTCAGACCGCTGGCGGCGGCATCGATGGTCAGCTGCATCCGGGTCTTGTTGCCGACCTTCTCGGCCATCGAGCCGGACACGTCGATCACCGCGAGCGAGTGGGCCGACAGCGACAGCTTGGTCCACTCGAGCAGGCCCTTGTTGATCGCCGCCGTGGTCGGCTTGGTCAACTGGGTGACATCGCCGACCCCACGCCCGCCGCCGAGCGGGCTGAGCTGCGGGTCTCGGAAGCCGGCGTCGTCGCGAGCCTGGCCGGCCGCGTCGGTGAGCATCTCCGCCGCGAGCGCCTTGCCCGCCTCGGTGACGGCTTCGCTGTTGGACTTCGCGGTGACGACGACCGGGTAGTCGAGCACCAGCGTTCCGGTGCGCGGCAGGATCGCCTTCAGTTGCGCCTCGGGGTGCTCTTCCTGGTACCTGACGAAGCTCGCCTCCGACGCCGGGACGACGACGTTGCTGCCGTCCTGGTTGGCCCGGCCGAACAAGCCGTTCACGTCCGTGTACGGCTTGGCCATCGAGCCGAGCCGCTGCGCCAGCGGGATCAGGACCCCGGCGGTCTGCAGGTCGGTCGCGCTGGTCTTCGCCCGCTCCGACGCGATCGACAGCAGGGCCAAGGTGCCGGGCGACTGGGTCAGCGGGTCGAGCAGCGCCGGCGAGGTCGGTGGCGCGAACGAGCTGAGCCACGACGACGTGTTCGCGAAGTTCTCGCCCCGGCCGACCAGCACCAGGGGAGAGCTGGCGACCGACGGCACGGCGATAGCCGGCACCGTCTGCCCGTCATCGGCCTGGGCGATCCAGAGCGAGGAGTCCGGCACCCAGAGGTCGGGCCCGTTGTCATTTCCGTTCTTGACCTCCTGGGCGACCTTCGCCGAGGGAGCCGCGCTGATGGTGAACTGCAAGCACGGACCGTCGTTGTTGTCCTTGTTGGCCAGCGACTTCGCGGCCGACTCCAACTGCGGCTGGAGCTCGGGTGTCGTACTGAGCCGGATCTGGGTGGGGTCGTCGCACGACTTCCCGCCCAGGAACCCGTCGGCACCCGATTCCGATCCGAAGGAGCGGACCACAAAGACGGCGCCCAATGACAGCACCAGTAGGCCGACGGCGGTCAGATACACCGGACGACGGTTGTTGTTACTTTTCGTCACCGCAGAGGAATGTTTTCCCATCGCGGCAGGTCCCTCCCTCCCAGAGGCAGACTGCGGGCGCAGATTACCCGCTTTGCACTGGTCAGGGCGAAGTTGGCGACCTTTGTTCACGCCGTGGACCAGGGGTTGCATCTGGACGCCGACTGCGCGGCTGGTACCGGTCGTCCCTGCGGAGGCTCGAAATATCACGGAGGGTATCTAGGCAACTCCGGTCTGGTGAGATCGGTGTGTGATCCAAATCACAGTGGCGGGTCGCTCGAGCGGCCGTTGGATGCACCACGCCCATGAAACGGTTGCGGGTTTCCCTTCGAACCTTGACACGACAACGACCGCAGCCAGTAGACCCCGACGTACCGAAAGGTTTGTCTTTCACGATCACGCGGGCCGGCTTCACGGCCGCGGCGACCCGAGGTCAGGTCAGAGGCCGAGGTCGCGGCGCAGCTTGGCGACGTGGCCGGTGGCCTTGACGTTGTACTGCGCGACGGCGATCTTGCCGTCCGGGGCGATCACGAAGGTCGAGCGGATCACGCCGGTCACCTTCTTGCCGTACATCGTCTTCTCCCCGAACGCCCCGTACGCCGACAGGACCTCCTTGTCCGGGTCGCTCAGCAGCGGAAAGGTCACCCCGTCGCGCTCCCGGAACTTCGCCAGCTTGGCCGGCTTGTCGGGGGAGACCCCCAGTACGGCGTATCCAGCGGCCGCGAGCGAGTCGAGGGAGTCGCGGAAGTCGCAGGCCTGCTTGGTGCAGCCGGGCGTCATCGCGGCCGGGTAGAAGTACACGATCACGTTCTTGCCGCGCAGGTCCGCCAGGGAGACGTCATTGCCATCGGCGTCGGGAAGGGTGAAGTCGGGTGCGGCATCGCCGATCGACAGACGTTCGGACATCAGAGCCCCTCCTCGGATCGGTTGATTGTCAGACATTCTGCCGTACGCCGGTTCGCGAGGCGGAAGTGGCTCCTGGTGCCTGTGTTATCCCCTCGCCTGACCCGATTGCCGGGAGGCGGGGAACGGCGGGGTGACTTGCGTGTCGGGGTGGGGCGGGGTGGAGTGGAGCCATGCGGGCGATGACGGTGATGCCGGGCAAGGCTGACTCTGCCGCTGTCGGCGAGGTGGCAGAACCGCCTGAGGCGGACGGCTCGGTCCTGGTCGAGGGACTCCTCACCGGCATCTGCGGCACCGACCTGGAACTCGTCTCCGGCGCCTTCGGCAGCGGCCGCCCGGGCTCGGACAAGCTGGTGATCGGCCACGAGTCCCTCGGCCGGGTCCTGGACGCTCCGCTCGGCTCGGGCTTCAACCCCGGCGACCTGGTGGCCGGAATCGTCCGCAGGCCCGACCCTGAGCCGTGCCCGGCCTGCGCCCGGGGAGAGTGGGACTTCTGCCGCAACGGCCGCTACACCGAGCGCGGCATCAAAGAGATGGACGGGTATGGCGCTGAGCGCTGGCGGGTCGACCCGTACTTCGCCGTACCGGTTCCCGCGGAGCTCGGGCGCCTCGGAGTACTGGTAGAGCCCACGAGCATCCTCACCAAGGCCTGGGACCAGGTCGACCAGGTGGCGGCGCGATCCTGGTTCGCCCCGGAGCACGTGCTGATCACCGGTGCCGGGCCGATCGGTCTGCTGGGGGCGCTGATGGCTCGACAGCGTGGGTGCACCGTGCACGTGCTCGACCGGGCGACGGACGGGCCGAAGCCCAAGCTGGTGCGGGACCTGGGTGGTGAGTACCTGACCAGCCTCGCCGACCTCGACGTAGTACCGGACGTGGTCATCGAGGCCACGGGCGCCGGACAGGTCGTGGTGGACTGCGCGAAGCTGCTGGGCTGGGCGGGCGTGATGTGCCTGACCGGGATCTCGCCGGGCCCGGCGTCGATCGACGTACAGATGGACGCATTGACACGGCAACTGGTGATCCGGAACGCGGCGCTGGTCGGCTCGGTCAATGCGGCGAAACGGCACTACGCGGACGCCGTGGACGTGCTGCTGGCGGCAGACCGGGAGTGGGTGGACAGGTTGATCACCCGGACCGTGCCGCTGTCGGACTGGCCCACGGCATTGGTCAAGGAGCCGGACGACATCAAGGTGGTCGTCGACCTCCGCGCCTGACCTGCAAGGATGTGATCAAACACAGTGAAGGGAGCCCTGGTGTCGGACACGCAGGCTCAGAGCGCCAAGCAGCAGGTTCGGAGTACCCAGCAGATCGAGGCGGACATCGCCGCCACCCGTGCGCGACTGGCCTCGACCGTGGACGAACTGGTCGACCGGGCGCACCCGAAGAACGTCGTCAAGCGGCAGGTCGAGCAGGCGAAGGCGCAGGTCTTCGACGAGCGCGGCGAGTTGCGCACCCAGAAACTGATCGCGGTCGGCGGGGCCGTGGTGGGCGTCGTCGGGATGCTGCTGATGATCCGCCGCCTGGTGGGTCGCCGGTGAATCCTCGCAAACGTCTCTCCGACGACGACAAGCTGCCGATCCGGATGCTGCACGACCGGGTGCTCGTCTCGCTCGACCCCGAGGTCGGCGAGCGCAAGTCCTCGGCCGGCATCCTGATTCCCGCGACCGCGCAGATGGGCCGCCGGCTGGCCTGGGCGAAGGTCGTCGCGGTCGGCGCGAACGTCCGGACCGTCGAGGTGAACGACCGGGTCCTGTTCGACCCGGAGGACCGCGCCGAGGTCGAGGTCCGCGGCGACGACTACGTGTTGCTGCGCGAGCGCGACCTGCACGCGGTCGCCGCCGGCCGCCTCGAGGACGGCCAGACCGGCCTCTACCTCTAGCGGTGCTTGGCCGCTAGGTGTGTGGCGTTTGTCGTGTGTTTTCAGGCGCCTTTGCGAGGTGTTGGTGGTCGATGCGGCTGCGGACGTGGCGGTCGGTGGTGGCCAGTGCTGGTCGGATCTCGGTGGGGGCGGGGGGTGGTCGGCGGCGAGGAGGGGGCTGAGGAGGCGGTCGTGGACTTTGGTGGAGAAGATCGCGACTCGTTGGCCGATCAGGGAGAGCACCGTGCCGATCGGTCCGTCGGGTGTGAGGTCGTAGGTGTTGGTTCCTTGCCGTCGCTGGCTGAGCCGGTTGAGGCGGAGGCGGGCTCGTTGACCGTCACCGTCGCCATAGCCCTGGCTGTCCCGCGCCATGACACCCACGCCAGCCCCACACTCGGCGGTCAGAGGCGAAGCCTCACTGGTGCTCTGGGGGTTCGCTGCCTCCTCTGGGGGTTACCCCACTGCCCTGGGGGCTACCCACTGCTCTGGGGGGTTACCCCACTGTTCTGACAGTGGGCGAACCCCCGCGGCGCGGGCGGAGCACACTCTGCGGCTGCGCGGGCGTGGTTTCGCGTCCTCCGGGGTCCACTGGTGCTCTGGGGGTTCGCTGCCTCCTCTCGGGGTTACCCCACTGCTCTGGGGGTTACCCCACTGTTCTCACAGTGGGCGAACCCCCGCGGCACGGGCGGAGCACACTCTGCGGCTGCGCGGGCGTGGTTTCGCGTCCTCCGGGGGTCCACTGGTGCTCTGGGGGTTCGCTGCCTCCTCGGGGGGTTACCCCACTGCTCTGGGGGTTACCCCACTGCTCTGGGGGTTACCCCACTGTTCTGACAGTGGGCGAACCCCCGCGGCACGGGCGGAGCACACTCTGCGGCTGCGCGGGCGAGGTTTCGCGCCCTCCGGGGGTGCGCTAGCGATGCTTGTTCCGTACTACGCACGCAGCCGCCGCGGCAGATCTCGTCTGCCGCGGCGGCTGCTTTGTTGTAGCGCTTTAGAAGCTGCCGGACTCAGATGCTGCCGACTCTCAGAAGCTGCCAGCCCTCAGAAACTGTTCGGGCCGAAGCGGAAGACGGCGACGATCAGGGCCAGGATCAGCAGCACGGTGTTGATGCCGATCTGCGGGTACTCCTTGCGGCGGGCGTGGGTGACGATCGCGCCGAGCATGATGATCGCCAGTCCGGTCGCGGCCAGCGGTACCAGGATCGTTGCGACGTCGAGGATGCCGGGCAGGATCAGGCCGAGAGCGCCCAGCACCTCCATCGTGCCGATCAGCTTGAGCGTGCCGGCGGAGAAGTCCTCGGTCCACTTCATCTGCGGGTTCGCCTCGAGCTTGGCCTTGGACTGGGTCAGCTTGGTCGCCCCCGCGGCGAGGAAGAACGCGGCCAGGACGCCGGCGACGATCCACAGGAAGACATTCATCAGTGACGGTCTGCTCTCGAATAGTTAGTTGATGTTTCAAGTCAGACGCTAACCCGAATGACTTGAAGCGTCAACTAAACGGTAGACTGGCGGCATGACGGGGGAAGATGACGGCATGGCAGCCGAGGGTGCCCGCACCGCGGAGGAACCTCGCCCGGCGGACGAGGATGTTCGCTGGCTGGAGCCTGCTGAGCTGGAAGCCTGGCTGGCGCTGGCCGCGTTGCTGTTCAAGTTGCCGGGTGTGCTCGACTATCAGTTGCAGCGCGACTCCGACCTGACCCACTTCGAGTATCTGGTGATGGCCGGCCTGTCGGAGTCGCCCGGGCACTCGCGCCGGATGAGCGACCTGGCCGGCTTCGCGAACGGCTCCCTGTCGCGTTTGTCGCACGTGGTGAAGCGCCTCGAGAAGCGCGGCTTCGTGGTGCGTCGTCCTTCCGAGGAGGACGGCCGGATCACGGTCGCCACCCTCACGGCGGCCGGCTATGCCCAGGTCGTCGCCGCGGCGCCGGGCCACGTCGCCACCGTCCGCGAGTACGTCATCGACGCTCTTACGCCCGAGCAGTTGGCCCAACTGAAGGCCATCGGCGCCGCCATCCACCAGAAACTCGATCCGAGCGCCGGCCCCTGCTGACCTCAAGCGCCAGTCCCTGCTGCCAGCGCCGGTCCCTGCTGACTGGATCTGGTCGTCGCCCGGCAGAAAATGTCTTGCCGCGAATAGAACGATCGTGCTCTTATGGCTGGTATGAGCAAGGGTGAGGAGACGCGAGCCGCGGTGCTGGACGAAGCCACGCGGCAGGTGAGCCTGGTCGGGATGAACGGCCTCACCATCGGTCTGCTCGCCGAGCGGACCGGGCTGTCGAAGAGCGGGCTGTTCGCCCACTTCAAGTCGAAGGAGCAGTTGCAGGTCGCGGTGATCGACAGGGCTGTCGAACTCTTCGCCGAACGGGTGATCCGGCCGGCCCTGAAGACGCCCCGTGGGGAGCAGCGGCTGCGGGAACTGTTCGACCGCAAGCTCCGCTGGGACAGTGGGGACCTTTCCCTGCCTGGTGGTTGTTTCTTCGCCAGCGTCTCGGCCGAGCTGGACGACGCTCCGCCGGGCCCGGTCCGCGACCGCTTGGTCCAGGTCGAGCTCGACTACGCGGACACGCTCGCCACCGTTTTCCGGACCGGCATCAGCGAAGGGCAGTTCCGCGCCGACGCCGACCCCGAGCAATATGCGTTCGACATCAGGGGAGTGCTGCTCTCCTGTCACCACGCCAGCCGGCTGCTGGCTGACCCGAAGGCCCAGGATCGGGCGCGCACCGCTTTCGAGGCGCTGATCCGAGCGGCCAAGAAGTAGAGCCTGGAACTGAGCTTGAATCCCCTGTGAACGAGGAGCATTCCCGTGGTGGCAAAGAAAAGCACGAACGGTCGGTCTTTAATCAGAGCCTTCCGGATTCTCGAGAAGATCGCGCCCGGGGTCGGGGCCGAACTGCTGGACCGCGCCTGGTTCCGCTTCCCGCCGATCTCCGAGAAGGCGCGGCGGCTCCGCGTCGAACTCCCCGCGGCAGAGCCCTTCGAAGTCCCCTTCCAGGGCGGAATGCTGCGCGGTCAGGCCTGGGGTGAAGGTCCGACGGTCTACCTCGTGCACGGCTGGGGCGGCTGGGGATTGCAGCTGGCCGCGTACATCCCGCCCCTGGTCGCCGAGGGATTCCGCGTCGTCACGTACGACGGCCCGAGCCACGGTGCTTCGGACGCCGGGCGGGACGGCCCGACCCGGAGCTCACTCCCCGAGCTCGCGGAGGCCTTCCAGGCGGTGGTGGCCGCGCAGGGTCCGGCGTACGGGGTGGTGGCTCACTCGCTCGGGGCGGCGGCGACCGCGTTGGCGCTGCGGAGCGGGTTCGCGCCGCGGCGGGTGGTATTCCTCGCGGCGGCCACGGACTTCGTGCACACGCTCGACATGTTCCAGACGGCCTTCGGGTTCGGGCCGCGGGTCCGGGCGAGCTTCCTGCGCCGGTTCACCCGCAAGTTCGGCACGATGGAGAGCTACCGGATGGACCTGGTGATCGACGCGCTGGCTGAGGAGCGCGAACTGCCTGCACTGCTGGCGATCCACGACCGCGCCGACCACGAGACGCCGTACCAGGGGACCTTGGCGGCTGCCAAGGTGTGGCCGGGCGCGACCGTCCAGCTCACCGACGGGCTCGGCCATCACCGCGTGCTCTGGGACAAGGAAGTCGTCGAGTCCACCCGGCGGTTCCTCGCCGCGGGCCACCCGTATGCCAGAGCCGGTCACGGCCCCCAGGTGTCCGGGGAACGGGCGGCCGCCGATGGGGCGTTCGCAGTACGGGAGACAATGCAGGGGTGACTTTCGCAACCACCTCCAGCCGTCTGCCCGACTTCCCCTGGGACAAGCTCGCCCCCTTCAAGCAGAAGGCGGCCGCGCATCCTGACGGCATCGTCGACCTGTCCATCGGCAGTCCGGTCGACCCGGTGCCGGACCTGGTGAAGAAGGCGCTCGCCGAGGCGGCCGACGCACCGTCGTACCCGACCACGATCGGTACGTCGACCGCGCGGCAGGCCGCCGCCGACTGGCTGGCCCGCCGGCTGGAAGTGCCCGGGGTGGATCCGCTGGATGGCATCCTCCCGGTGATCGGCACCAAGGAACTGATCATGCTGCTGCCGACGCTGCTCGGCATCGGCGCCGGCGACACCGTGCTCATCCCGGACCTCGCCTACCCGACGTACGAGGCGGGCGCGGCGCTCGCCCGGGCGACGAGCATCCCGGTCGCCGACCCCACGCAGTACGACGGTGGTCCGGTCCGGGTGGCGTACCTGAACTCCCCGCGGAACCCGTCCGGCGAGATCACCTCGGCGGACGACCTGCGCGCGGCCGTCGAGTGGGCCCGCGCCAACGACGTGCTGCTGGTCAGCGACGAGTGCTACGCCGAGTTCGGCTGGGACGCGAAGCCGGTGTCGGTGCTGCACCCGGACATCTGCGGCGGCTCCTTCGACAACCTGCTCGCGGTGCACTCGCTGTCCAAGCGGTCCAACCTGGCCGGCTACCGCGCTGGTTTCGTCGCCGGGGACCAGGCGGTGGTCGCGGAACTGCTGGCCGTCCGCAAGCACGCCGGACTGATGGTGCCGTCGCCGATCCAGGCGGCGATGGCGGCCGCGTTCGCGGACGACGCGCACGTCGACGAGCAGCGCGAGCGCTACCTGCGCCGCCGGTCCGTCCTGCGGCAGGCACTCACGGACGCCGGCTGGACGATCACCTTGTCCCAAGGCGGGCTCTACCTGTGGGCCGAGCACCCGTCGTACGATGCGTACGGATCCGTCGCAGCACTGGCAGATCGAGGCATCCTGGTCGCTCCGGGGGCGTTCTACGGAGCAGCGGGCGACCGGCACGTCAGGGTTGCTCTCACCGGTACCGACGAGCGGGTGGACGCAGCGGTGAAAAGGTTGCAGGACTAGGCGAACCTTTCGGGGTCGGTGTGACGTCTTCCTTGGTGACTGCCTCTAGTAGGTAGTGGGGGTGCCAAAAGGGCTCTCCTGGGGTGGAGAGGACTGGCCATGAAGTTTCGTAGCCTCGGCTCGGCCGCTGTAGCGGCGGCGCTGCTTTTAGGACTGGTTCCGGGAGCGGCCCTCGCCGCCTCTCCGGAGCCGACCGACTCACCTGCCGCGGTCGACACCGGGTCGCCGGAGGCGGGCGCTGCCTCGGACGACCCGACTACCGCGCCTCCGGCGACCGTCACCCAGTCCGAGGCCGGTGCTGCCGCCGACGACCCGACGCCGCCACCGACGACGCCACCTCCGACGACGCCGCCACCGACGACGCCGCCACCGACGACGCCGCCACCGACGCCGACCGCGGTGCCGTACGCGCTGACGCTGAACCAGCCGGCGACAGCGTGGGAGGACCGGCCGATCACCTTCACCGGCAAGGTGCTCAACGGCTACTACGGTCTCTACCTGACCCTGTGGGAGAAGGTCGGCACGACCTGGGTGATGCGCTCTCAGACCCGCTCGACCACCGGTGGCGCCTACCAGTTCGTCTACATCTCGCCGAACCCGTCGAGGAACCTCTTCCGGGTTAACGTCGGCGTCCTCTTCCCCAGCTCGAACGGCGGCTCACCCGACCGCACCGTCACCGTGCTCAACCGCACCCTGGTGATGAACAAACCGGCCGCGTCGTACGTCGTCGTGTCCGGCGTGAAGATGACCGGCCGGCTGACCCCGGCCGAGCCCGGCCAGAGACTCGTCGGCCTGCAGTACCGGTACGGCACTGGATGGCGGACCCTGACGAGCGCGTGGATCGCCCCCAACGGGACCTTCGCGGTGCCGGTCCCGGACAACCTGCCGACGACCAAGACCGTCCGGGTGATCACCCTCGGAGTCGGGGCCGCCTCGGTCGAAACGTCGGCGTCCGCGGTGATCACGATCAAGGCGCTGGTGAACGCGAGGGTCTTCGCGGTGACCACGTGGCTCGTGTCGAAGACCTATCGCGCGGGCTGCCCGGTCCGGCCGTCCTCGCTGCGCCGGCTGCTGGTGAACTACTGGGGCTTCGACCACGTCGTTCACCGTGGTGAACTGATCGTCCGCGACGCCGCGGTGGCGAAGATGATCTCCGTCTGGACCGCCTCCTTCAACGCGAAGTTCCCGATCCGGCGGATGCAGCGCGTCGACGTCTTCGGCGGCAGCGACATCCGGGCGATGGCGGCGGACAACACCTCGGTCTTCAACTGCCGCCAGGTGACAGGCAACCCGTATGCCCTGTCGCCGCACTCCTACGGCTTCGCGATCGACATCAACACGGTCGAGAACCCGTACCTCGCGGCGAACAACGTCTGGTACCCGTCGAACGGCCTGGCCTACCGCAACCGCAGCGTGTCCCGTCCGGGCATGCTCTACAGCACCAGTACGCCGACCCGCTGGCTGCGCAGCCTGGGCTTCTTCTGGGGTGCCGGCTGGAGCAGGCCCGACTACCAGCACTTCCAGCCGAAGTGAGGCTCGCAATAGCGGCCGTGGCTGTTCTCGGACTGCTGGTGGGTTGCAGCAGTTCCGAGAAGCCCGCCGCCGCGCCCACTCCCGCGCCCCCGGCCAACGCGGGTGGAACGGTGCCCGTTCCGACGATCACCCTGAGCACGGCCAAACCCACGGATGCTGCCGAGCCTCCGCAGATTCCGGAGCAGGCCACGGCACCTCCACCCGCCGCGGCCGGTCCGGTGTCGGCCAAGAACCTGCCGGCCGCGGCGAAGCTCGGTGCCGGTTGGAAGACCTACACGGATCCCGGTGGGGCTGAAGCGGGGTTCCAGGGCAACGAAACCTGGACGCGTCGCCGGGAGGCTCACCAGGCCGCGTTCGAGGCACTGCCCATCGGTTGCGCCAAGCAACTGCCGAAGGACTCGCTGCCTGTCCCGCAGCACGCTCTGCAGGGCTCGTATCGCACTAGTCGCGCCACGCCCGCCACTGCGCTGGTGCTTCGCTTCGGAGACGCGGACAAGGCCACCACCTACTACCGCGGCTACCAGGCACGCATGACCGCTTGTGGGAACGACGCCAACGCCCAACTCGCAGTACAGAGTCTCTGGTCTGAGGACACGGCTGCTGCATCGGTACGCCGGTACGCCGGGGCCGAAGCGTTCGTGGAGGTCTCGGTGGTTCAGGGGGCCACGGTGGCGTTGCTGGCGGCGGAATCGGCCGCGCCTGCTGGGGAAACCGCCTGGGCGCGGAGCGTGGTACCGGAACTTCGGGCTGTGATCGATTCGCCGTAAAGATGTACTACCTTTCAGTATTTGTTGCCCTTAAACTCCTGACATGAGTGACTTCGACAGGTATGAGCGGCTGACGGCTGACCTCGAGCCGCCGTACGCGGTGGTCGACCTGGCGGCCTTCCGGCGGAACGCGGACGATCTCGTGCGTCGCGCCGGAGGGACGCCGATCCGGGTGGCGTCGAAGTCGGTGCGCTGCCGGGCGCTGATCACGGCCGCGCTCGCCCGGCCCGGCTTCCACGGGGTGATGAGCTACTCGCTGCCCGAGGCGCTCTGGCTCGCGCGCAACGGGGTCGACGACATCCTGATGGGCTACCCGACCGTGCACCGCGGGGCTTTGCGCGAGCTGGCCGCGGATGCGGAAGCGGCCGCGCGGATCACCCTGATGATCGACGACTACGAGCACCTCGCGCTGATCAAGGCGGCGACCGGAGGAGGCGAGCGGATCCGGGTCTGCCTCGACGTGGACGCCTCGCTGCGGATCCTCGGCCAGCACCTCGGCGTTCGCCGCTCGCCGCTGCGGACCCCGGAGCAGGTGCTCGCCCTCGCCCGCCAGGTGGTCGCGGACGGCGCCTTCGAACTGGTCGGCGTGATGTTCTACGAGGCGCAGATCGCGGGCCTGCCGGATACCTCGCCGGCCGTTCGCCTGGTGAAGCGGTTGTCCGCCTCCGAGCTGTCGGACCGCCGCGGCGCGGTCGTCGACGCCCTCAAGCAGGTGGCGCCGCTGCGGCTGGTGAACAGCGGAGGCACCGGCAGCATCGAGGTCAGCAGCGCCGACCCGGCCGTCACCGAGGTCACCGCGGGCTCGGGTCTCTACGGCCCGACTCTCTTCGACAAGTACGACGTCTTCCAGCCGGAGCACGCGGTCGCCTACGCGCTCGGGGTGGTTCGCCGCCCGACGCAGCGGATCGCCACCCTGTTCGGCGGCGGGTACATCGCCTCTGGGCCGGCGAAGAAGTCGCGGCTGCCTTCGCCCACCTGGCCGCTCGGGCTGAAGCTGCTCGGCACGGAGGGCGCGGGCGAGGTCCAGACTCCGGTGCAGGGCGAGAACGCGCGGGGCCTGCGGATCGGCGATCGAGTGTGGATGCGCTATGCCAAAGCGGGCGAGATGCTGGAACGATTCGATCGACTGCAGGCGATCGACGGCGACGAGCTGACCGAGCTCGTGACATACCGGGGTGAGGGGAAGAACTTCGGATGAGCACCTGGCGCAACTGGGCCGGCACCGAGTCGGCGACCGGGCTGGAGGTCCTGCGGCCGTCCTCCGTGGACGAGGTCGCGGCAGCGGTCAAAGCCGCCGCGGAGCGGGGCAAACGGCTGAAGGCGGTCGGCGCCGGCCACTCGTTCACCGGATGCTCGGTGCCCGAGCAGGTGATGGTCCGGCTCGACCGGCTCGCGTCGATCACCTCAGCCGACTCGGTCTCCGGCAAGGTGACCCTCGGCGCGGGCACCGGCCTGGCCAGGCTCAACGCGGGCCTCACGTCCTTCGACCTGGCGATGGCGAACCTGGGCGACATCGACAAGCAGACCATCTCCGGGGCGATCTCCACCGGCACCCACGGCACCGGCGCCAAGCTCGGTGGACTCGCCACCCAGATCGTCGGGCTCGAGCTCGTCACCGCCGATGGCTCGGTGCTGAACTGCTCGGCCGACGAGAACGCCGACGTCTTCAACGCCGCCCGGGTCTCGGTCGGCGCTCTCGGTGTGATCACGTCATTGACGCTGCAGACCGTTCCCGCCTTCCTGCTCCGCGCGCAGGAGATGCCGCTGCCGCTCGGCGAGGTGCTCACCGGTTTCAATGAACTTGCCGACGGCAACGACCACTTCGAGTTCTACTGGTTCCCGCACACCGAGATCGCGCTGACCAAGCGGAACAACCGGGTCGCGCCCGGCGTCGGCCCGTCCCCGGTCGGCCGGCTCCGCGGCTGGGTCGACGACGAGCTCCTGTCCAACCGGGTCTTCGAGCTGACCAACCGCCTGTCCGTCCGGCGACCCGGGCTGGTGCAGCGGATCAACCGGCTCGCCTCCCGGGCGTTGTCGGCCCGCGAGTACGTCGACTCGTCGTACAAGGTGTTCTGCTCCGAACGGAACGTGGTCTTCCGCGAGTCGGAGTACGCCGTACCGCGGGACCACGTGCTCGAGGTGGTGCGGCAGTTGCGGGCCTGGATCGACCGGTCGGGCGAGCGGATCCCGTTCCCGATCGAGGTGCGGGTGGCCGCCGCCGACGATATCTGGCTGTCCACCGCCTACGGGCGCGACACGGCGTACGTGGCGATCCATCAGTACCACCGGCTCCCGCACGACAAGTACTTCGACGCGTTCGAGCAGATCGTCGCGCCCTTCGGCGCCCGGCCGCACTGGGGCAAGCTGCACAAGCTCGGCGCAGACCAGCTCCGCGAGCGGTATCCGCGGTTCGACGACTTCCTCGCGGTCCGGGACCGGCTCGACCCGCGGCGGGTCTTCGGTAATCCGTACACACGGCGAGTGTTCGGGGCTTAGCCTTCGGGCATGACTGCACCTGAGCCGCTGGAAGCGCTGCCCGAGGACTGGACCAAGGCCCTGGCCGTCGTGGCGCACCCCGATGACCTGGAGTTCGGCGCCGCCGCCGGGATCGCCCGCTGGACCGCGCAGGGCAAGGAGATCATCTACTGCCTGCTCACCTCCGGCGAGGCGGGCATCGACGGCATCCCGCCGGCCGAGTGCGGCCCGCTGCGCGAGGCCGAGCAGATCGAGTCCGCCCGGATCGTCGGCGTCCCTGTGGTGGAATTCCTCGGACAACCCGACGGCACCATCGAGTACGGCGTGGAACTGCGCCGGCTGATCGCGGGTGCGGTGCGGCGGCACCAGCCGGAGATCGTCATCACGAACAACTTCCGCGACACCTGGGACGGCAACGCGACGCTGAACCAGGCGGACCACATCAACACCGGCCGCGCCACTCTCGACGCGGTCCGCGACGCCGCGAACCGCTGGATCTTCGAGGGCGACGGCGAGCGCTGGAACGGAGTACGCCAGGTCTGGGTCGGCGGCTCCCCCCTTTCCCGGCACGCCGTAGACACCACCGACACCTTCGACCTGGGCGTCCAGTCCCTGAAGGCCCACAAGGCCTACATAGAAGGCCTCAACTGGCCCCACTTCGACCCGAGCGAATTCCTCGAAGGCATCTCCCGCGCCGCCGGCACCCGCCTAGGCACCACCTACGCAGCTGCCTTCGAAGTCCTCACCCCCTAATTGCCCACTCCACCCACCGCAGGGGATTCGGCTGGCCGCGCCGCTGCCCCCCGTCCACTCCGCCCACCGCCGGGAATTCTGCTCGCTCCAGTCCACTCCCCGTGCCTCGCGCGCTTTTCCGACTCGCCGGGTCGAGGAAGGATGGGGACGCCGTGCCGGGCGGGGTCGGATTGGAGAGTGTCAGTCCCAGGGGAGGTCGAGGGAGACTTCGAGGTGGGGTGGGCTCGGGAGCGGGTTGCGGGGCTCGCGGTCTCCGGCGGAGTCCGGGCCGGGTGGGTTGTCTGGGCCTACCCAGGAGCGGACGAGGGTGCGGCCTTTGCGGGTGAGGCGGAGGAGGTCGATCTGCTGGACCTGGGCGGCGGGGATGCCGAGTTGGGCGAGGCTGCGGTTGGCCATTCCGGCGGCGGCGTCGTGCTTGCGCTTGCTGAGGTTGTGCTGCAGGACGACGGCGATCCGGCCGTCCGGCAGGTCCTCGATCCGCTGCAGGCGCATGCCCTTGTCCAGTAACTGCGACATCAGGGCCAGGTCGATGTAGGTGGAGTTGGACAGGCGCCGGTCGACCTTGGCGCGGGCGATCACTTCGTAGCGGGCCATGGTTCGATCATGCGTCGCCCGGGGGTCGATTTCCAGGAATTCCGGCCAGACCTCGTAGTGGCGTGAGGAGGTGGCGCAGGCCGTGACGGAGAAGGTCGACGCGTGGCTGTCAGGCCGGGTGGACCTGGGGCTGGACGTCCAGGACGCGGTGAGCGTCGGCCAGGACGGCGGGGGAGGCCAGGGACTGCCAGCGGGGGATCTGTTCCTGGAGGAACGGGCGGAGCTTGGGCTCGAGCTTCGGGGCGTGCTCCAGGACGTCGAGTTCGTTGACGATGGTGAGGTCGACGAAGTCGCGGAGTTCCGCGGTCGTCAGTTCTTCCGAGGTGCCGGTGAAGCGGTCGGTGACGGTGTTGTGCTCGGCGAGGTCGCGCCAGGTGGTCTCGCGCTCGCAGGAGCCGTACCGGTAGACCAGCAGTTCCGCGTCGGTGCCGATGACGGCTTCCAGGACGGGGCGTTCCTGCTGCCAGTCGAACAGGTGGGTCGGGAATCCGTCCGTCCCGTACGCCGCGTGCGCGAGGCCGGCGATCACGAGGGTCTCGGAGGCGCCGAGCGTTCTGAGTCGCTTGGCGACCCGGTGGAGGTGCACGTACAGGGTGCCGCCGGCGTGGTCCAGCTCGTCCGCACCGCGAACCAGCAACAGCGATCCCAGGTCTTGGAATGTGCTCATCTGACCTCTTCTGTTCGGAGCGGTCAGGGCCCTACGGGACCGGCCCAGGCCAACACGGTACGACGCGCGACACCACCTCGCCCAGGGAAGCGGCGTGCCGGATCGGTCACACTGTGGATCACCACAGGTCACCGATCCGGCACCTCCTCATTACCTTCTCGACCACTCCGCGCCGGACGCCTCGGGCCCGGACCGTCGAGAAACCAGCTGAGAAACCGACCGAGAAGCCGGTCGGGGTGTTGCGAGAAACCGATCGGGGAACTACTCGGCGAGCTCGGCGAGGGCCTTGCGGGCTGCTTCGAGCTCGGCCTCCAGGGCGGCGACCTTGGCGGCCTGCTGCTCGCGGGCCGCGTCGATGACCTCGTCGATCGGGCCGGACAGGTCCTCGTGCAACTCCTTGGCAGCGCGGGAAACCGCGGCGGCCGCGACTGCGAGGTTGCGGGCGAGGTAGCTGCTGCCCTGCTTGAGCTCGGCGTGCCACTCACCGTCGGCCGTGCCGGTCACCGTCAGGGTGAGCTCGAGCGTCTTGGTCTTCTTCGCGGCCGGTGCCTTCTTGGCGGCGCGCTTGGGCTTCTCCGCGACGACCTCGGCCGCCGGGGCGTCCGCGGCTGCCGAAGAGGTGGCGGCTGCCGAGTCGTCCGAGGTTGTTTCCACGGCAACGGAAGAGTCGGCAGAAGTGGTGACACCTGCGTCGTCGGGAGTGTCGGCGACGTCGGTCTGCGGTTCTACTGCCAAAGTGTCTACAGTCATCGTTGCGGCGATCTCCCTGGGTGACATGTCCCCGCCGAAGCGGGCTGGCGCTGAGAGTGTATTAGAACACACGTTCGACCAAGAAAGCCAATCACGTCACGCGACGAGCCCTGCCCGCTCGGTGAGAACGGACAGGGCTCGCCCACAAGATCACCCTCGGAAGAACACCCAAGAAGATCAGGAAGACCCCGGAAGATCAGGCCTGGTGTTCCTTGCGGTCGCCGGACCAGTCGAGATGGAAGGTGCCCTCGCGGTCCGTACGGCGATACGTGTGCGCACCGAACAGATCGCGGAGCCCCTGGATCAGCGCAGCCGGCAGTCGCTCGGCCCGCAGCCCGTCGTAGTACGACAGGGCGGCCGAGAAGCCAGGAGCCGGTACGCCGACCGTGGCCGCGGTCGCGACCACGCGACGCCAGCCGTCCTGGCCGCTTGTGACGGCGTCCTTGAAGTAGTCGTCCACCAGTAGCGACGGCAGGTCGGCGTCCCGGTCGTACGCCTCCTTGATCCGGTCCAGGAAACGGGCCCGGATGATGCAGCCGCCGCGCCAGATCGTCGCCATCGCGCCCAGATCGATGTTCCAGTTGTACTGGTCGCTGGCTGCGCGGATCGCGTCGAAGCCCTGCGCGTAGGCGACCAGCTTCGACGAGTACAGCGCGTGCCGGACGTCGTCGATGAACGCGTCCCGGTCCACGTCGGCCTTCGCCTCCGACGGCCCGGGCAGCACCCCGGCCGCGGCGGTGCGGCGTACGACGTCGCCGGACAGGGAGCGGGCGAAGACGGCCTCGGCCATGCCGCTGACGGGGATGCCGAGGTCGAGCGCGACCTGCACGGTCCAGCGGCCGGTGCCCTTCTGCTCGGCCTGGTCGAGCACCACGTCCACGAACGGCCCGCCGGTGGACTCGTCGACCTGGCTGAGCACCTCGGCGGTGATCTCGATCAGGAACGACTCCAGGTCGCCCCTGTTCCACTCGAGGAACACGTCGGCGATCTCGGTGGCGCTGAGGCCGAGCACGTGCCGGAGCAGGTCGTACGCCTCGGCGATCAGCTGCATGTCGGCGTACTCGATGCCGTTGTGCAGCATCTTCACGAAGTGGCCGGCGCCGTCGGGGCCGACGTGCACGCAGCACGGCTCGCCGTTCACGTGCGCGGAGATCTTGGTCAGCATCGGCTCGAGCGCGGCGTACGACTCCGGTGAACCGCCCGGCATGATGCTCGGGCCGTTCAGCGCGCCCTCCTCGCCGCCGGACACACCGCTGCCGACGAAGTGCAGGCCCTTGGCCTTCAGCGCGTCCTCGCGCCGCCGGGTGTCGGCGAAGTGCGCGTTGCCGGCGTCGACGACGATGTCGCCCTCGTCGAGCAGCGGCACCAGGTCGTCGATCACGGCGTCGGTCGGCTCGCCGGCCTTGACCATGATGATGATCTTGCGCGGCTGCTCCAGGGCAGCGACCAGCGCGGGCAGGTCGGCGGCGGGGGTGAACTCACCTTCGTGGCCGAACTCCTCGATCAGCGCGTCCGTCCGGGCCTGGGACCGGTTGTGGACGGCGACGCGGAACCCGTTGCGCGCCAGGTTCCTGGCCAGGTTGCGGCCCATCACCGCGAGACCGGTGACGGCGATCTGGGCTGGGGCAGAACTCATGGAATTCTCCTGCGGGTGAGTGCTGGGAAAGAGTGCCGGGACCCAGTCTGGCGCTGATGGCGACGGCCCGGTCGACCGGGTGCCAACTCGTGGACAACCGGTCCGATTCCGGTTCTGTCGCAACTGCGCGAGGGCGCGCGTAATAGCAGCTCGCGTGCATGAAGTAAACGCCTTCGAACTCTTCTCAAGCACCGCGCTCCGATGGTAAATATCTGAGAAATCGATTTCCCAGATCGTGAGGTCCGCCCATGACCAGGTTGCTGAGAGGCACTGCCACGGTGCTGCTCGGAGCAGTTCTCGTGCTCCCCGCCGCCGCCCTGACGACCGCCACCGCCATGCCAACCGCCCGTACTGCAGGCGCCACGCAAGCCCGTATTGCGGACGCCGCGTCCCTGGCAGGGGGCAACGGCCCGGTCGGGTGGGACGTCTACCGCCGGCTCGACCGCCTCCCCGAACTGCCGACGGCTGTCCGCAGCAAGCAGTTCTCCAGCTTCGGCCGCGACGGCACCAACAACGACGGCTTCGACGGCAAGTACTCGTGCCTCAGGACGACCGCCGCGGGCTGCGTGCTCGCCGAGGACGCCGGCCCGGGGGAGATCGCCTCGATCTGGTTCACCCGCGACGAGGGTGACGTCCGCAAGACCGGCAAGCTCACCGTCGAGGTCGACGGCAAGAAGGTCGTGGACGCCAGCCTGCAGGATGTCGTGGACGGCAAGCTCGGCTCGCCCTTCGTCTACCCGCTCGTCGCCAACGCCCTGGAGACGAGTGGCGGCGTCTACCTCCGGGTGCCGATGCCGTACAAGAACTCGATGCGGGTGACGGTCCAGAACAACCCGCTCTTCTACCACGTCGACTACCGCGAGTTCCCGGACGCGAGCGGCGTCAGCACCTTCGACCCGACCGACAAGGCCGCGGACGTCGTCGCGCTGCTGAAGTCGTTCGGCACGAAGGATCCGAAGCCCGCGAAGCCGGGTGCGAAGATGACCGCCAAGCCGGTGGACCTTGCCCCCGGCAAGCAACTCACGTTGGCCGACAACCAGGGACCGGGTGAGCTGAGCGCGCTTCGCCTGAAGCTGCCGCAGATCGTCGGGCTTGACCTGCAGTCGTTCGCCGACGACGGTCGCGCCTTCCTCGGCGGCAGCCAGTTCACCCTGAAGATCGACCCGGCCAACACCGGCGTCAAGCTGATCCGCCGGATGGATCTACGGATCGGCAACCAGCGCGCGAAGGTATTCGTCGACGGCGTCCAGGCCGGCGAGTGGACGCCGCTCCCGGCCAATGGCGCGCAGTGGGCCGACCAGGTCGTCGACCTCCCGGCGAGCGCGACCGCCGGCAAGTCGCAGCTCCAGCTCCGGAACGAGTTCGTCTCCTCCGACCTCGACTTCAACGAGTTCACGTATTGGGCCGACTCGATCGTCGGCGGCACCGCCAAGCGCACCGACACCCTCGACGTCGGACCCGCGCACGTCGCCGACGAGCAGGCGCACGGCTACACGATCACCAAGCAGAACTGGGAAGGCTCCCACTCGATGCCGTACGCCGCCACGGCGGAGGACGCGGCCCGGGTGAAGTCCTCGGACGCGCTGCTCTCCGGCGTGCGGGTCCAGGTCACCGTGGACGGCAAGAAGCGGGTGGACTCGCCGATCGGCGAGTTCTTCGGCTCCGGCCTCGGCGAGAACGAGGTCCGCTCGCTGTTCTTCGCGATGGACCCGGGCGGCTGGTACTCCTCCTGGTGGCCGATGCCGTACCTCGCCCGCGCCACCGTCACCCTGGTGAACACCTCGCAGTACATGCTGTCGGGAGGTCAGGCGGAGGTCACCTCGGCGGGGGACGCCAAGGTCGCGGTCGATCTGGAGACCGGCAAGAGCGGCTACTTCACCACGAGCTCGCACCGGGCCGAGCCTGCGATGGGCAGCGACTGGACCATCGCGAACACCACCGGACGCGGCAAGTTCGTCGGCGTCTCGCAGACCATGGAGGGCCTGCAGCCCGACGGCAACACCCGTGGGTACCTCGAGGGCGACGAGCGCGTGTACGTCGACGGCGAGCGCACCCCGGCGATCCACGGCACCGGCACCGAGGACTACTACGAGTCCGGCTGGTACTTCAACCAGGGCACCTACTCGACGCCCTTCCACGGCAACTCCGGCCACGAGGTCCAGGCCGGTGAGTGCAAGAACGAGTGCGACAGCGCGTTCCGCCTGCACATCACCGACGCCGTCGACTTCCAGAACCAGCTCACCTTCGGCATCGAGCACGGCCAGCAGAACGACCACCCGGCCGTCTACGGCTCCACCGCCTACCTGTACTCCGCGGGGCAGTTCGGCGCCCGGGAGACCGACCGGATCGACGTCGGCTCGGCGCAGAGCCGCCAGCAGCACGGGTACACCGACGGCCAGGCGACCCAGGCCGACCTCACCAGCGTCTACGAGGGCGATCACGACGACACGGTGCTCACCGACCAGGTGCGCGCCACGAGCTCCCCGATCCGGTTCACCGTCGAGGTCGATCCGGTCAACCGCGGCGTGGCGCTACGCCGTACCAGCGACCAGAACGTCGGCTGGCAGTCGGCCAAGGTGGTTGTCGACGGCAAGGAGGCGGGAACCTGGTTGCAGCCGCTGGGCAACGACCGGCAACGCTGGCTCGACGACAACTTCCAGTTGCCAACGGCACTCACCTTCGGCCGGACCGAACTCACCGTCGAGTTGCAACCGAGCGGCCCGAGCTGGACGGCGGCGAGCTACGTGGTCCAGTCCTCCGTCATCCCGTACTCCGACCGGCAGGCTCCGGGGCAGGTGCAGAACCTCACGGCCACCGGGCGCACCGACAACGCCATCGCTCTCACCTGGTCCGACACCGCGGACGACAGCGGCATCGCGAAGTACCACGTGTACGGCGCGAAGTCCGGGGCGGCCGAGAAGCTGATCGGCACCAGCAACACCCCGGGATTCCTGCACAAGGGAATCGGACTGAACGAGACCTGGGAGTACCGGGTCTCCGCGGTCGACCTCGCCGGGCACGAGGGCGGCAAGTCCGCAACCGCCCAGGCGACGTCGGGCAACACGGTCCGGGTCGAGGCGGAGACGTTGCTGCCAGTGGTTTCCGGGACGGTTCCGGCCGATCGGCAAGGCAACTGCTGCGGGGTCAGCTGGTCCGGCGGGGCGCAACTGTGGGTGCACGGCACGAAGGCCGGCGACAACCTGGTTCTCGACTTCTCCGTACCGAGTGCCGGGAACTACAAGTTGTCGACCGTGCTCACGAAGGCGGCGGACTACGGAATCGCTGACCTCAGTGTCGACGGCAACAAGCTCGCTTCGTTCGACGGTTACGCCGCCGCGGGTGTCTCCACCCAGACGGTTGACCTCGGCAACGCAACTCTTGCGGCGGGCAAGCATCAGCTGAAGATCACCATCACCGGCAAGAACCCGGCCGCGATCGGCTACCTCGTCGGTGTCGACCTGCTCGATCTGGAGGTGAACTGATGACCCCGCGGTGGAACAAGTTCGTCGCCGCGCTCGCGGGACTGATGCTGGCGGCGGTACCGCTCTCGGCGGCTGCCACCAGCAGGCCGGAGATCAAGAGCGTGCCGTTCGTCAAGGTCGACAAGGTGGTCGCGGCCGGCAAGTTCGTGAAGGTCTACGATCCGAGCGTCGGGGAGACCAGTCCCTGGTACTACAACGACCACACCCTGGTGCAGGACCGGAAGACCGGCACCTGGCACGTCTACGCGATCACGCACGCGGAGCCGGCGAACCCGCTCGACGAGAAGAGCTTCGGCCACGCCACGGCACCAACGCCGAACGGTCCGTGGACGAAACAACCACCGGCACTGGTCGCGGATCCGGCCGCCGGCGAGAGCCACATCTGGGCGCCGTACGTCACGTATGACGCCGGCACCTACTACATGTTCTACGCCGGTGGGACGCCCGACCACACGGCGTACCGGATGCACCTGGCGACGTCGACGGATCTGGTCAACTGGACCAGGGATGCCGCCAACCCGTTGTTCACCGACGGGTTCGACGGCCGGGACCCGATGGTGCACAAGGTCGGGAACCAGTGGGTGATGTACTACACCGCCAACTCGACCCCGAGCGGCGGCAACCACATCGTTGCCTACCGCACCAGTCCGGACCTCCGGCACTGGAGTGACCGGCAGACTGCGTTCCAGCACCCGGCCACCGGCACCTTCGGAGGACCGACCGAGTCGCCGTTCGTGGTGCAGCGCGGCACCGACTGGTACCTGTTCATCTGCTGCGACGGCGGGTACGAGGTCACCAAGGTCTACAAGAGCAAGGACCCGCTGCACTTCACCATCGATCAGCAGGTCGGCACGATCGCGGCCCATGCTGCCGAGGTGGTCCAGGACGGCAGCAAGTGGTACGTCACGGGCGCGGGCTGGGGCAAGGGCGGCCTGTACCTCGCGCCGCTCGACTTCGACTCGCTGCAGATCACCAAGGGCAGGGTTATCAGCAGCAAGTACTACCGGGCGACTGTGCAGAGCCAACCCAGGGCCGCGTTGACCAAGCTCGAGGTGGACCCGTCCGGCCGGGGTAGCTACAAGCCCGCGCTGGACTCGTCCTCGCGATCGACCGCGCCCTACCTCGCGGTCGGAACGTTCGGTGCCACCGACACCGCCGGCGCCGCGGCCCGGATCATGGCGAAGTCGGCGAGTATCGAGCTGAAGGGCATCCCGTTCGGCGACGAGCCGGTCACCGCCGACTGGTCGTTCTCCTTCGGCACGAAGACGTTCGACACCAGCCTCCGGTGGAACGTGGCCGGCCAGACCACGGCACCCGTCTGGGAGGTCGCGCTCAACGTCGACTCGGCACTGGGCGACCAAGGCGATCCCGGCGGCTTCGGGCGCAACGGCGACGTCGCGGGACTCCCGGACTGGTCGATGGCGACCGGCTCAGGTCTCAGCGTCGTCACCGCCTACAAGCAGGGATCGGCCTGGGCGGCGGACAACCACTGGTACGACCCGCCCAACGGAGCCGTTGCCTGGCAGCCCCTGTGGCAACCCGGCGGCCGCGCGCTGCCCCCGGGCTCGTACTCCGGTGGCACCTGGCGCTTCGGCTTCTCCGGTACCGAGAAGGACACCACCCTCGCCAACCGATTGGCCGACGACCTCAACTAATGTCGGCAGACGTGACCACTCTCGAGCTGGAACCGCGTCGTACCGCACTTGTCCTCATCGACCTGATGCCGCGGATAGTGGCGCTGGAGACGGCGCCACTGTCCGGGCCGGAGGTGCTGGAGCGGTGCGTCGCGCTGGCCAAGGCGACCCGGTCCGTCGGCGGGCTGGTCGTCAACGTCAGGGTCGAGCGACCGGGAGTCGACGTCCAGCCCGAGGGCAGCGGACTCGCGCCGGAGCTCGACCCGCAGCCGGGTGACGTGGAGATCGTGAAGCACACGGTGGGCGCGTTCCACCAGACCGGCCTGGACGATGTACTGCGGTCGCGGGACATCGAGACGGTCGTGCTCGGCGGGATCGCGACCAACTTCGGCGTCGAGTCGACCGGGCGCGCCGCCGACGAGCACGGCTACACCGCGGTCTTCGTCACCGACGCGATGACCGGCCTGAACGGAGCCGCTCACGACTTCGCGGTCAGCTACATCTTCCCGCGCTTCGGCACCATCTGCACGGGCACGGAGTACATCGCCGCCTTGAGTCCACAGCAGTGAAGGCTTATGGAGTATGGGTATCCAGATAGCGAAGCCGCCGGCGGATCGCCTCGGAGACCTCGGGTAGCAGCTCGTTCGCCTGCTGGTTGAGCTGCCAGTTCGGGTTGGCCGCGCGATCCACCGCCAGCTGGCAGTCGCGCATCCAGTTCTCGGCGCTCTGCTCGGCGGCCCGGGGGAGCGAGGTGTACATGGCGGCCAGGCTGAGCAGCACGCTGTCGCCGAGCACGCGGTCGGAGAGATCCATCCCGGTCATCGCCTGGTACTCCGCGATGAACGGCGCCAGCACCGCCAGCGCTCGCGTACGGGGGCTCCGGGACAGCCAGAACAGCCGTACCCGGTCCAGGAACTGGTTCACCGCGCGACCTCCTCGGCTGCTCATACCCCTGCGACGCTACCTGCTTCCACCGCCGCCCGGGTAGGAAGTAGACCCTTAGTCCACGATTGCCGACAGGACCCGTGGGTACCGGTGCGCCGCCCGACTATCGGACCCGGGAGGGGCGGAGATGCGGCGGAGACTCGCGGCATTGGGAATGACGGCCGGCTTGGTTCTGAGCCTGATCCTGGGCCTGGCCGGCTGCGGTGATCCGGACCAGCAGATGCTGTCCGAAGGTGCCCGCTCCGCGCGGGAGGCGGTGTCCGGAGTCAGGACGGCGCAACTGGCGGCGCAGTCCTTGCTGGACGGCAGGCTCTGGGCCCAGCCGGCGACCGTGATGGTCACCGACGCCGAGGACGCCCTCGGCCAGGTCGCCACCACCTTCGACGCGCGGCAGCCGGAGACCGACGAGTCCCGCCAGACCTACGACCTGTACTCCGAGGCGCTGGCGAACGCCGCGGACGGCGTGACCGAGCTGCGGATCGCGCTGCGCAGTGGAGACCTGGAGGCCGTGCGGCAGCAGGTCGGGCAGCTGGACAAGACCGCCGAGCAGTTGGAGCAGCTGGGGGAGCGCGCCCAGTGAAGCGGCTGTTCGCGGTCACCCTCGGCATCCTCACGGCCATCGGTGGCTTCGTCGACATCGGCGACCTGGTCACGAACGCACTCGTCGGCGCCCGCTTCGGGATGCGGCTGGCCTGGGTGGTGGTGGTCGGGGTGATCGGCATCTGCCTGTACGCCGAGATGTCGGGCCGGGTGGTCGCGGTGTCCGGGCGGCCCGTGTTCGACCTGATCCGCGAGCGGCTCGGGCGGCGAGCCGGCCTGTTCGCGTTGATCGCGTCGTTCCTGGTCACGCTGCTGACGTTGATCGCGGAGATCGGCGGTGTCGCGCTGGCGTTCGAGCTGGCCAGCGGGGTGAACTACCTGCTCTGGATGCCGCTGGCCGCGTTCGCCGTCTGGCTGGTGATCTGGCGGGTGAAGTTCTCGCATCTGGAGCAGGTGTTCGGCCTGCTCGGCCTGCTGCTGATCGTGTTCGCCGTCGCACTCTGGAAGCTCGGCCCGGACTGGGGCGACCTGATGCAGCAGGCAACCAGTCCCGGCCCGATCGGCCACGAGACCTGGGCAACCTACGCCTACTACGGGATCGCCCTGTTCGGAGCCGCCATGACGCCGTACGAGGTGTTCTTCTTCTCCTCCGGTGGGGTCGAGGAGAAGTGGGGCCGCCGCGACCTGATCACCGAGCGGTCGAACGTGTTCATCGGCTTCCCGCTGGGCGGCCTGCTGTCGCTCGCGATCGCCGGGTGCGCGGCCGTGCTCTACCTGCCGATCGGGGTCCAGGTCGAGACGCTCGGTCAGGTGACCCTCCCGGCGGCGGTCGCCCTCGGCAAGCTCGGGCTGGCGATCGTGCTGCTCGGGGTGTTTGCCGCGACCTTCGGCGCGGCGCTGGAGACCTCGCTGTCCTGCGGCTACACGATCGCGCAGTACTTCGGCTGGCAGTGGGGCAAGTTCGTCCGGCCGCGGCAGGCGTCCCGCTTCCACGTGGTGATGATCATCTGCCTGATCCTGTCGATCCTGGTGCTGATGACCGCGGTGGACCCGGTGATGGTGACGGAGTACTCGGTGGTCTTCGCGGCGGTGGCGCTGCCGTTGACCTATCTGCCGATCCTCATCATCGCCAACGATCCCGACTACATGGGTGAACAGAAGAACGGCCGGGTGCTCAACCTCTTCGCCCTGGTCTACCTCGGGTTGTTGCTACTGGCATCGATCGCGGCGATCCCGCTGATGATCGTGACGAGAGCGGGGCGTTGAGATGGCCGCCGAAGGAAGGGTGCTGCACGCACAGCTGCATCTGCTGGACCGGCAGCTGATCCACGAGCGGACCGGGGAACTGCTCGGCAAGGTCGACGACGTCGAGCTCGACCTCGACGCCGGGATCCCGGTTCTGACGGCGCTGATCTCCGGGCACCACCGGATCCCGGCCACCCAGATCGTCGCGATCGACACGGCGATCAAGATCCTGCCCGGCGACCTGGACCTGACCAAGGGCGACGACTGGGTCGAGCAGCACATCATCGACAAGATTCCAGGAGCCGGCGATGCGACTGAATGAGCTGCTGGGCCATCGGGTCCTCGACCGCGCCGGTGACGACATCGGCGGCGTGGCCGACGTCCGCCTGGTCCAGGACGGACCGCTCCAGCCGTCGATGCAGGCCGCCTTCCGCGTGGACGGCCTGATCGTGGTGGAGAAACACGCCACCCGCCTCCTCGGCTACGAGCGCCACGTCGGCCCTGCCCTGCTCCGCTGGCTGGTCCACCGCCGCCTCGGTGCCGTCTGGTACCTGCCGTGGCAGGACGTTGCCGCCGTCACGGACGGCACCGTCCAAGCCAGCTCGGGCCGCGAAGACCTCAAACCCCTTGAGGAGATGCCCCGCTACTAGGCGAGCGGCCGGTCTCTAGTGGAGGTGTGGCGGCCACTCGACGAGGGGTTTGCCGATCTCCCAGTGGTGGCCGAAGGGATCGCGGACCCGGCCCAGGCGCCAGCCGTGTTCATCTGTCACCTGCGCCACCTCGGCCGCACCGGCCGCGACGGCCTGCGCGACCGAGGTGTCGGGGTCAGCCACGATCAAGAGCATCCTGACGGTGCCGCCTCCGATGGACTCCGGGCTGAAGTTCTCGTGCTCAGGTGACTCGTCGGAGACCCAGAAGAGGTCCTCGCCGATCCTCAGCTGCGAGACCACCTCCGGGTTCTCGTCCGTGCCGCCGACGCGGTAGACCTCGATCGCGCCGAAAGCCTGGCGGTAGAACTCCACCGCCGCCCGGCCGCGACGTACGGACAGCTGAGGCTGAATGCCCATCGGGTGGTCCTTCCCTCACGGAGGACACCCAGTCTGGCATCAGACGGCGAGGCGGCCGCCGTCGATCGGGAGGGTGGTGCCGTGGATCATCGCGGCGGCGTCGGAGGCGAGGAAGACGATGCCGGTTGCCACCTCGGCGGCGGTGCCGACGCGGTTGAGCGGGCTGTTGGCGGCGAGGTCGCCGAGAGCATCTCCCATCTCCGCGGTCCCCTCGGTGTGGGTCGGGCCGGGGCTGACGGCGTTCACGCGGACGCCGTACGGGCCGAACTCGGCTGCCCAGGACTTGGTCAGTAGCTGCAGCGCCGCCTTCGACGAGCCGTAGAGCGCCATCCCGGCCTGGCCGTAGTACGCCACCATCGTGGTCAGGTTGATGATCGAGCCGTGGCCGCGCTCGGCCATCAGCGGCGCGAGCTCGGCAACCAGGTAGAACGGCGCCCGGACGTTGATGGCGAAGACAGAGTCGAAGTCGTCGGCCTGTACTTCGGCGGTCGGTGCGAACGGGAACACGCCCGCGTTGTTGATCAGTACGTCGACGTGCCCGCCACCGAGCGCGAGTGCCTCTTTGGCGAGTGCGCGCACGCTGGTCACGTCGTCCAGGTCAGCACGGACGAAGTCGGCCGTGCCTCCGGCCGCGCGGATCGCTGCCACCGCTGCGGCGCCACGGTCGGCGTCCCGCCCGCTGATCACCACGTGCGCGCCCCGCTCGGCGAGCTGGGTGGCGACCTCCCGGCCGATCCCGCTGTTGCCGCCGGTCACGAGTGCGGTCCGGCCGACGAAATCCTGAGTCATAGCTGAGTCACTTCCCACTGGTTGGAGTAGATGCTCCAAGAGTGGGGAGCCAAAATTGGAGTATCAACTCCAAAATCAGTACGCTGAAACGCATGGGACTCACGCGCAAGGGGCAGGCCACCCGGGAGCGGATCGTCAGCGCCGCCTCACGGTTGATGCTCGAGCAGGGCGTCGCGCGCACGACGATCGAGGACATCCAGAACGCGGCCCAGGTCAGCCCGTCGCAGCTCTACCACTACTTCCCCGGCAAGCACGCGCTGGTGCTGGCGGTGATCGACCACCAGACAGGCCAGGTGATGGACGTACAGCATCAGGGGCTCGACCAGTTGGACAGCTTTCCGGCACTGAAGAGCTGGCGCGACCTGATGGTAGGGATCCTGACGAAGGTTCAGTGTGCGGGTGGTTGCCCGCTCGGCTTACTGGCCAGCGACCTGGCCGAGGCCGATCCGGTCGCCCGGGTGCAGTTGGCCAACGCCTTCGCCATGTGGGAAGGGCTGCTGCGCGAGGGACTCGAGCAGATGCAGGAGCGCGGTGAGCTGAGCAAGACCGCCGACGCCGAGGAGTTGGCACTGGCAATGCTCGCGGCCGTGCAAGGCGGCCTGTTGCTCAGCCAGGTCCGCCGCGACCCGAAGCCGCTGGTGACGGCCGTCGACACGATGATCGCCCATCTCCGCACACTGGCCGCCTGAGGGTCAGGCGAACAGGCCGGCGTTCTCGCGGGTCCAGTCCTGCAGCGTGCGCGCCGGATGACCGGTGACGGTCTCGACGGTCGGTGTCACGCTGGTCTCGTCTACGATGCCGTCGCCGAAGAAGCTCTCGATCGCGCTCGCGTACTGCGGAGGCATCGCGGCGGCAAGGTCGTCGTGGGACTCGGACCGGCTCAGCTCGTAGGCGGTGAGCGACCGCCCGATCGCCTGGCCGAGGATCTCCACCTGCTCGGCCGGCCGCAAGGCGACCGGCCCGGTCAACCGGTACGCCGTACCCGCGTGGCCGTCTTCCGTCAGGGCGGCGACGGCGACGTCCGCGATATCGGCCGGGTGGATCGTGGAGATCGGCACGTCGGGGAACTGGACGCGAACCACGTCACCCGCCCGGAGTTGGTCGAGCCAGCGCAGCGTGTTCGACATGAAGGTGTTCGGCCGCAGGAAGGTCCACTCCAGGCCGGAGTCCTGTACGGCGGTCTCGGCAGCCAGGTGGTACTCGGCGATCGCGTTGGCCGTGTCGGTCCCGGTCACCGCACTGCTCGACAGCAGCACGATCCGCTCCAACCCGGCGGCAACGGCGTTGGCCAGCAACACGTCGGTCCGCTCGTACCCGCTCATCAGGAAGATCCCGGACACACCCTGCAGCGCATCGACGAAGGTGTCGGGCCGGTTGAGGTCCCCCAGCACCGGCTCCACCCCGCCTGGCAGTTCGACCTCACGGCGTACCAGGGCTTTGGCAGCAACGCCCTTACTCGCAAGAGCCCGGACCACCGCACCGCCTGCGTTGCCCGTCGTGCCGGTCACCAGCACAGTCATCGCTTCCCCCTCTGGTCATTGGTCGCCACCCTGCCAGATGGTGGGGGTGAACCGGTTGAGAGTGGGTCGGCGTAGTGGGTGGGGACGAGAGGGGAATCATCATGAGTGACGTGGCCTGGATCGATCCTGGGAATGCGGATCAGCTTCGGGCCTGGGATACCGCTGAAGGTGTCTTCTGGGCCGAGGAGGCTGAGTTGTTCGAGCATGCGCTGCACCGATACGACGACGCGCTGCTGCGCGCGGCGGGGATCCGGGACGGCGACCAGGTGCTCGACCTCGGCTGCGGAACGGGCAGTACGACGAGAGCCGCGGCCTGGCTGGCCGGTTCCGGTACTGCGATCGGGGTGGATCTCTCGTCGCCGATGCTGGCGATCGCCGAACGAACGGCCGCCGCGATCGGCTTGCCCAACGCACACTTCGCGCAGGTCGACGCGCAGGTCCATCCGTTCCCGGACGACGAGTTAGACGTGGTCCTGAGTCGCACCGGCACGATGTTCTTCGCCGATCCCCGGGCTGCCTTCAGCAACCTCGCGCGGGCGACCAAGCCCGGCGGACGGCGCGTCCTGCTCACCTGGCAGCCGCCCCCGCGGAACGAGTGGTTCAGCTCATTCACCACCGCACTCGCCGCCGGCCGGCAACTGCCTGTCCCGCCGCCGGACGCACCCGGGCCGTTCTCGCAGTCCGACCCGGACGTGGTGAGCCGCATCCTGGTCGACGCCGGATTCGCCGCCCCGACGTTCGAGGCCCACGCCGAGCCGATGTACTTCGGCCCCGACGTCCGCACCGCCGAGCGCTTCGTCCTCGGCTGGTTGCTGGCCGATCTCGACGACACCGTTCGCAAGCAGGCGCTAGATGCCCTGTGCAACGATCTCGCCGAGCATCAGACGGCGGACGGAATCGCCTACGACTCGGCCGCTTGGCTGATCACCTCGCACGGACCTTAGTGGAGCGTGTCGTTGATTAGGTATCGGTTCGTGCTGGGTCGGATTGGCCTATGCCCGATAACCGGAGTACGACCGTGCGAGCCGGGCTGGCGCAGCGGGCGAAGCTTGTGCTCCTTGCGGCCGAGGGCGTCACCCAATCTCAGGGACGGCCACTAGCGTGCTTCGTCCACAGTTCTGTTGCCGTTGTGGACAAGGTGACCAGATCCGTCCGATCACGAATTCCCTTGAAAATAAGGACTTTCGGTCGGAAATTGTCGGAGCGGGGTTGTAGTGTCATCGGCATGGAACTCGTGGAGATGCGGCCGGCGTGGTCGATGAGTGGCAGCCAGCAGCTGGCCACTCTCGACGCCGTGCAATCCACGATCGCGTCACTGCAGACCTATTGCCTGCAGCTGATGGCGGAGCTCGAGAAGTCCGGGTATGCCAAGGAGATCGGCGCCCGTGACACGGTCCGTTTGCTGTCTTTTCGGCATCGCCGCGATGCCAAGGAGGTCCGGCGCGACCTGAAGCTGGCCACCAAACTGTCGAAGTACCCAGCCGTCGCGGCTGCCCTGCCTGATCCGCTCGCTGATCCGGTCGCCGACCCGCTCGCCGAGGAGGCGGCTGTGCTGCTGCACCCGGCGCAGGCCGAGGCGATCGTCAGCGCCCTGGAGCAAGTCCCCGACACCGTGCCCGTCGATGACCTGGTCGTCGCCGAGGAACAGATGATCCAGGCCGCCCGGCACCTGTCGCCGTCGGACCTGCGGAGCCTGGGGAAGAAGGTCCGCGACACCCTCGACGCCGATGGTCTGGAGCCGGCCGAGGACAAGGCGGCCCGGCGGGAGAAGCTGTGGTTGAAGAACGCCGACCAGGGGGTCGAGTTCGGTGGCTTCCTGGCCAACGAGAACGCCGAACTCCTCAGAACCCTGATCCACGCCGGCGCGAAACCACACAAGACAGTCGACGGTCAACTGGATCCGCGGTCCCGCGACAAGCGGCAGGCCGACGCCTTGGTGGTGGTGCTCGAACTGGCCGCCGGCAGCAACGGCATTCCTGGCCGCCCGCGGCTGGTGGTGACCATCGACTACGCCGACCTGCGTGATGCCACCGCCGGTGCGACCAGTGACGTCGTCTTCGGCGACGGCCTGTCCGCCGCGGCCGTCCGCCGACTGGCCTGTGACGCCGGGGTGATCCCGATCGTGCTCGGTTCCAACTCCCAACCGCTGGACGTGGGCCGAGAGGAACGGTTCGTCACCTCCGCGATCCGCACTGCCCTGATCAAGCGCGACGGCGGTTGCGTCATTTGCAAGGCACCGCCTCCGAACTGCCACGCTCACCACCTCGTGCCCTGGTACGAAGGCGGCAACACCAGCCTCGACAACCTGGTGTTGCTGTGCGGCGCCAACCACGCAGACGTCCACGCCGGCCACTGGACCATCCGCATCGCCGACGGCGTCGTCCATGTGTCCCGGCCCACCTGGGCCGAACCATCTCCGGGCAGCCGGTTGAACCTCAGACTGAACCGCCCATCATCCGCGGCCGACCCACAGCGGCCGCCTACCACTTGGCCATGGACCGGTGACAACACCTGGCCCACCTCTGCGGAGTCCGCCGCGCTCAACGCGTGGGGCGATGACCCCAACCCCGAAACCACCACACGAACCCTGCATCACCCAACCAACCACCCGGCTCCCGGCTCATCCTGGGCAGACGACAACACGACCCCGGCCCAAGGCCCGTAGCAGGAGCCGAGACGCAGGCCCACACGCCTGCGCCTGGATTTTCGAAGACCACGCCGGACCCCGCCTCGCGGGAGCCCGCCCTTCGCCATGCCCGCCGCCCCATGCCCGCCCGCCTCTATGCCCGCCCGTCTTCACCTCGTCAGTGTGGAGTCCGCCCGGACCGCCGCCAACCGGGTTTCCCGCTCAGCCATGAGAGATAGGCAGCTCCGCTCGACAGTCAGGTATCAGGCCCGGGGAACCAGACGGTGCCACGTACGACGGCCCGAGCGGAGGGTCATTGGCCCGGTCAAGGTGATCGGCTCGTTCGGGTCGCTGAGCTTGCGGCCGTCGAGGGATACCGCGCCCTGGCTGATCAGCCGTCTCAGCTCGGATCTGCTGTCGCCGGGACGTGCCACCAGCAACAGCTCGAGCACTGTGGCGTCCTCGACTATCACCTCGGGCAGATCTGTCGGCTGACTCGCTTCGCTGAAGAGCTGGATGAACGTTTCCCGCTCGGCCTTCGCGATGTTGGCGCCGTGGTACCGCGTGACGATGGCCGATGCGAGCCGGAGCTTGGCCTCGCGCGCGGGTGGACCGCCCTGCGTCGCTGCCTCGCCCAGACCGGCGACGACATCCAGCGGGAGTTCTGTGTAGACGTGGGCGTAGGTCTGGACCAGCGAGTCGGGCAGGCTCATGACCTTGCCGAACTTGTCCCTTGGTGTGTCGGTCAGCCCGATGTAGTTGTTCCGCGACTTCGACTGCTTGGGGCCGCCGTCGATGCCCGGAGTGATCGTGCTGGTGATCACGACCTGCGGAGCCGCCCCGAGCCGTTGCTGGAAGTGCCTGCCCAGCTGCTCGTTGAAGAGCTGGTCGGACCCGACGATCGTGAGGTCGCTGTTGATCGCGAAGCTGTCGTATCCCTGCAGCACCGGGTAGGTCAGCTCGTGCAGCGCGATCTCCCGGCCCGCGGCGACCCGCTCCCGGAACATATCCCGCGCCATCAGCTGGGCATGGGTCACCTGGCTGAACAACCCGAGCAGCGTCGCCACGTCCATCGCGTCGTACCACTCGGAGTTTCGCCGTACCTCGAACACCTCAGGCTCGGTCCGCAGTACCAGGGAGACCTGTTCGAGGAAGGACCCGGCGTTCGTCTCGATCTCCTCGGGTGTCAGCACCGGCCGGGTCTCGGACCGGCCGGTGGGATCGCCGATCCGGGTGGTCAGGTCGCCGAGCAGGAATACCACCTTGTGGCCGAGATCCTGCAGGTGCCGCATCATCCAGAGGTTCACCGCATGGCCGAGATGAAGGTCGGGCGCGGTGCAGTCGACGCCGTACTTGATCCGCAGCGGGCGGCTCGAGGCCAGTCGTTCGGCCAGGTCGGTCTCGCCGACGATGGTGTCGGTCGTCCGGCGCAGCCGCTCGAGCACGGCGCTCACTTCAGTCATCGTTGACCTCTCGGGGAATCAGGGGAGAGGCACCCAGCTCGATGCCTCCGGCAACGGAAAGAGGCAGGAACCATGACGGGTTCCTGCCTCGGAGGCTCTGGGGTGGAAGCGAACTACAGCAGGCCGGCTCGTCCCAGAGCCGGTCGATACTGTGCGGGTCGCTTGATCACGCGGTCAGGCTAGCAGCTCCGAGCCCGACCAGATACCGAGTTGGCTCCAGCCGCTTCGCAAGCATCGCTGCGAGTTCGTCAGTCAGCGGCTCGGCCAACTTGTCCAGCGGCACCGACAGAAACGCGTTCCGCGCGATCGGTGAACCGTCCAGCCCAGCCCGTACGTCGTCCTCGTCGATGTCCGCGCGTCCTTCGGAGACCAGGCCGGCGTGGTAGCGGCCGATCACCAGTTCGCGCAGGTCCGCGAACTCCGGGCGCCGAGCTCGCCGGAGTGTGCGCGACCGATCAGCAACTGGCCGAGGTCGTCCCCGGCGGCGACCAGTCCGCTCGCGGTCCAGTCGATCGCGACGAAGCCGTCCGGCTGATCGGCCGGGACCAGCAGGTTCTGCGGACACGCGTCGCCGTAGCTCATCAACTGCGGCCCCTCTAGGCGGCCGCGAGGGTGGTCGGCATCGGTAGTGATTGCCTATGTCTGAGCGGATACCCTCGGTCGGTGACGACGGAGAAGGTGGTGCTGGTCGATGAGACCGGCCGGGCGATCGGCAGCCAGGACAAGGCGACGGTCCACCATGCCGCGACCCCGCTGCACCTGGCCTTCTCCAGCTACGTGTTCGACGAGGCCGGCCGACTGCTGCTGACCCAGCGCGCCTTCGGCAAACGGACCTGGCCGGGCGTCTGGACGAACAGTTGCTGCGGGCACCCACTCCCGGGCGAACCGCTGGAGGACGCCGTACGCCGGAGGCTGTCCGACGAGCTCGGGCTGATCGCGACCCAGGTGGACCTGGTGCTGCCCGCGTTCCGGTACCGCGCGGAGATGCCTGACGGGGTCGTCGAGAACGAGCTGTGCCCCGTCTACCGCGTCACCTCCAGTGGGGAACCCACCCCCGACCCCGACGAGGTCGCCGCCTTCCAATGGACCGCCTGGGCCGCTCTCGACGTACAGCTTGATGCCGATGGATCGCCCCGGGTCGCCGCGGCGCCCGGGTCCGACGTACCGGCTGGGCTTTCGCCGTGGTGTCTGCTGCAGGTGGCCGAACTGCGGCGGCTGGGGGACCCGCCGGGTGACTGGCCGGTGGCGGATCCGCGGTTGCTGCCGCCTGCGGCCCAATTGGGCAGCCCTGGGCAGGTTGATAGGTAAGGGCTTGCCGATGCCCTGCCCACCCCGTCGCCCCAACTCTGGAGAGGACACCAGAAGAGGGTTCGGAATGACACCGGAGGAGACACCGCCACGGGACGAGGCGTCGCTGGGCGCGCGGTTCCAGGGAAGCGAGGACGACGCGCTGCCCGAGCTGTACCGCCGGTACGCGGGGCCGATGTTCGTCACCGCGATCAGCCTGCTGAGCGATCGCGAGTAGGAAGAGCCGTACTTCGCGGAGCCGGCAAAATACCGCGCCGATTCCGGGTGGCTGGGGCAAGCTGAGGAGGTGACCATGATGATCCGGATCCGCGAGGCGATCACTGACGCCGACTACGAGGCGTGGCGCGGCGTGCGTCTCGCAGTACTGCCGAACGAGCGGTGCCCGACCGTGCTCGAAATGCGCGAGATGGACCGGCCGGGACGGCTGCTGCTGTTGGCGGAACTCGGTGACGAGGTGGTCGGCAGCGGTCTCTCGGACAGGTCTGACGAGGCCGGCCGCGCCGGGCTCGCGCCACGGGTGATCCCGGGTGCGCGCCGCCGGGGTATCGGGACGAAGTTGCTGCTGGCGCTCGCCGAGCACGCCGCCGAGCAGGGCTATGACCGGGCTGGTTCTGGCGTGGAGGACGCCGGCTCGCTCGCCTTCGCCGAGCGCTTCGGCTTCGTCGAGACCAACCGGCAGGTCGAGCAGGTCCGCCGCATCGGGGTCGAGCCGTGGCCGGATTCGCCGACCGCGTTCGAGGTGTTCACCGTCGCCGAGCGGCCTGAACTCTGGCCGCTCGCGTACCACCAGGTCGCGCTGCCGACCTTCCCCGACATGGACGTGCCGAGCCTGCTCAACGTGTCCGCGGTGGACTGGGAGAAGGAGTGGATCAACGACCCGGCGGCGATGTTCGTCGCGGTCGATGGCGACCAGGTGATCGGCGTGGCCGGAATGATGCTCGACGAGGATCGGCCGGAGCACGCTGAGGTCGCCTACACCGCGGTACGGCGGGAGTGGCGTGGCAAGGCGGTCGCGTCGACGCTCAAGCGGATGAGCCTGGCCTGGGCCGCGGAGCACGGCATCACCGACATCTACACCTGGACCCAGCGCGGCAACGACTCGATGCGCCGCCTGAACGAACACCTCGGCTTCACCTACGGCGCCGTCAGCATCGACGTCCGCGCCGCCCTGCCGCTCACCTTGCCGATGGGCCTCTGAGTCCGCTTGGTCAGCGGGCCGAGGTGAGTTCTCTGAGCAGGTCGGGTCCGGTCATGCCCCTTGCGCGACCTGACTCGACCGCACGGATCAGCTCGATCAGCTTGGCGTTCACCGGCGCCGTCCGCCCGAGCGACTCCGCCAGCCGGACCACCTCGCCGTTGAGATAGTCGATCTCGGTACGACGGCCCGCCTCCAGGTCCTCCCACATCGACGTACGGGCGAGCGGATCGATCGCCAGCATCTTGCTCGCGAGTCGCCGGAAGAGGAAGTCCGGCAACCGCAACAGCATCGGCAGCCGGCCCGGCGGCACGACCATCAGCCGCGCGGGCGTGATGCCGGCCGCGGTGAGCAGTTCGAGGGTTTCGGCCTGCGCGGCGGCCAGGCAGCGCCGGTACGCGCGCTGGGCGAGCTCGTCGCGCAACGGCAGGTCCGAGAGCGCGTTCACCGGGTTGTTCAGGTTCAGCAGCAGCTTCGCCCACTGCACCGGGAGGATGTCGTCGTGCTGGGTGAGTGGCAACCCGGCGCACGCGAACGTCTCGACGTACGGGCCGAGCGCCGGGTGCCTCGCGATGTCGAGACCGCCTTCGGTGCCTTGGTGGAAGGCGCCGCCGCCGCGGTTGAGGACGTTGAACGGGACCATGCCGGTCAGCACGACCCGGTCGGGGAGACGCTCGCGCAGGATCTCGCCGTTGCGGATGCCGTTCTGGAAGCTCACCACGACAGCGCCGGGCTTGAGCACCGCGGCGAGTTCGTCCGCGGCCGTCGCGGTTGCGGCGCTCTTCACCGTCACCAGCACCAGGTCGGCCTCGGCGGCAGCGTCCGGTGTTGTCTCGAAGTGGACCTGCTCTGTCGGCACTCGGAGGTCCGCGCCGAGGTAGTCGGTGAGGTGCAGCCCGTGCTCAGCCAGTTCGTCGGCCAGCCGTTGCCGTCCGATCAGCGTCACGTCGGCACCGGCCGCAGCCAGCCGACCGCCGACGTAGCACCCGATCCCGCCGGCGCCGTGCACCACGATCCTCACAACTACCTCCTCGTCGCCACGCGGCCTCTGTCCGTACTGGCCCTCCGTGCGTCACTCCCCATCCAAGCGGATCAGGCCGCGGTCGGGCCATGTACGGGCACGTGGTGCGCCAGAGTCCGTGGCGCGGGAAGTAGTGTCAACGCTTCGCGAAATGGACCCCTTGGGTGGTTGTTCCCTGGGTCGGCGCCCGGCTGGCGGGCATCGGGGGTCTTGCTACAGTCGGTCCGGTGAAGGCACTGCTCATCCCCGTGGAGAGTGGGCCAACGGTCATCGAGATCCGTGGCGCGGCTCCGGGGTTTCCTGCGTGATCTCTGTGCCGCAGTGGCCGCCGTGGCAGTCGAGGCCGTGTCCTTCACCGATCACTGGGTCGCCTGGGTCGACGAGGAGCGCGTGGGAGTGACAGGGAGAGAAGAAGGCTTCGATCGCCTGGTCGAACCGTTCCGAGCGGAGCTGCTGGCGTACTGCTACCGGATGCTCGGCTCGGCTCACGACGCCGAGGACTTGGTCCAGGACACGTACTTGAGGGCGTGGCGGGCGCGGGAGCAGTACGACGCTACTCGCAGCTCACTGCGTACCTGGCTCTACCGAATCGCGAACAACGCCTGCCTGACCGCCTTGGAGGTTCGCGGCCGCAGACCGCTGCCGTCGGGGCTGGTGGCCGCGTCGGACCCGCTCGGGCCGCTCGTCCAGGGAGAGAACGCCGCCTGGCTTCAGCCCTTGCCGGACTCGTTGCTGGACGCGGGCGATCCGGCTACGGCGGTGATCGACCGCAGCAGCCTGCGCTTGGCGTTCGCCGCCGCACTGCAGCACCTGTCGGCGCGTCAGCGCGGTGCGCTGATCCTGCGTGACGTACTCAGCTTCTCCGCCTCCGAGGCGGCGGAAATCCTCGGTACTACCGCCGTATCGGTGAACAGCTCCCTGCAGCGGGCGCGTACCCGGGTGAAGGAAGTCGGGGTCCGGCAGGAACCTCTCAGCGAGCCGTCAGCAGCCGAGCAGCGCGCCTGGGTCGATCGCTACATGAAGGCGTTCGAGCACGCCGACGTCGAGGGTCTCAAGCGGCTGCTCACCGAGGATGTGCTCATGGAGATGCCGCCGATGCTCAACTGGTTCGTCGGCCGCAACAACTACGGCCTGTTCATGGAGTGGGTCTTCGGGGCGGCCGGGAAGGACTGGCTTCTCAAGGAGGTCGCGGCGAACGGCGGCCAGCCCGGATTCGCCGCCTATCGGCGCGTCGGTGGCGGATACGAGCTGCACACGCTCCAGATCTTCACCGTCACAGCCGAGGGCATCAGCCGGAATTCGGTGTTCCAGGATTCCGAGGTCTTCGCGTCTTTCGGTCTGGCGGCCGGCCTCGACGCCCAGGGGCTTGTCAACGGCGGGGGTGGTGTGTAGCCGGGGCTCGACGATCCGTCGTCGACACCGACCCCGCAACCTGCGTAGCCGTTGCTGGCTCGGCGACCGCTACGGCAGCCTGTCGAGCACGCCTCGAGATCTCTTTCCGCGGGCGCGATGAGTTTCGACCCCGCCGCCGGTATGTATTGACGAGTTCGCCGGAACACCCCGGGCGAGCCGATCACAAGGGAGATCCGATGTCGAACAGTCGTGCGGAAGACGAGGCTGCGATCCAGGCCGTACTGGTTGATTCCTACCAGGCGTGGGCGGCCGGCGACGCCGACGGCATGGTCGCCAACTACACCGCGGACGCGACCGCCATCATGACCGGCTCGCTCCGCGACGGCCGTGACGTGATCCGCAAGAACATGGCCCTGGGCTTCGAGGGGCCACTCAAGGGCAGCTCGACCTACAACAAGCAGCTCAGTATCCGCTTCGTCGGCAGGGACGGCGCGATCGTCATCAGCGAATCCGGCATCCTGTTCGCCGGCGAGACCGAGGTTCCGGACGACCTGCGCAAGGTGAACGCGACCTGGGTCTTCGAGAAGCGGGACGGCCAGTGGCTGATCGCGGCCTATCACAACAGCCCGGTGCTGGCGCCTGGGCAGTGAGCCGCGGCGCGAAGTGAGCCCCGGGACGTTCGATACCGAGCTGGTCTTTGAGCGTCTCGATCACCGATTCCACACGCGGGCGCAGCCACATCGGGAACGTGGCGGGATCCACCTGTCCGCTGTCCGCCAGGGCATGGCTGAGAGCTTTGCGTCCTGCCTTGAGGGCAGCACGAGCGTCGACAAGCTGGAGAGCATACGTTTCCTGTGCGAGACCGAGGCCCCCGCGGATTCGCGCTGAGCAGACTGAGCCTCGTCCTGTCAGGCAGGACGGGGCTCAGTGCGCTCCTCGACATCGCGTACTGCGCGGTGACGTCGGCGAACGCCCGCAGTACGTCGCGCGCGTGCTCGATCGGCCACAGCATCCGGCCGCCCTGGATCTCCGGCGCGAGCCGCAGCCGAAGCTCGGCGCGCTGGCGGACGAGAGCATCGGGACCGCTGGACTACCTGGCCCGCTGGCGGATCCGGGCCGCCGGACGCGCGCTGCGGTCCACCGATCGCACCGTGTACTCCGTGGCGACCGAGTTCGGCTACGGCTCGGAGAGCGCCTTCAGCACCGCCTTCAAGCGGGTCACCGGCCAGTCGCCCGCGCGGTACCGCCAACTCGCCCGCTGAGCAGAATCGCCAGCTCGCCCGCTGAGCTGTCCCATCAAAGCTCAGCGGACGAGCTGACTTTCATATGGGCGCCTGACCCCTCGGGCGCCTCCCCCTGGTACCGCGGTTCCCCAGTACCGCAGCCCGGGGGCTGTTTAGTGCAGCCGCACCCTCGGATCGAGTACGGCGTAGACGATGTCGACCAGGATGTTCGCGGCCACCACACAGGCGGATGCGAACAGCACGATGCCGATGATCACCGGGAGATCCTGCTGGTTGATCGCCGTCACCGCGGTCTTGCCCAACCCGGGAAGGCTGAACACCGACTCGATCACGACCACACCGCCGATGAGCTGGCCCAGGTCGATCCCGAACTGGGTGACCACCGGCGTCAACGCGCTCCGCAGACCGTGCCGCACCACCACCCGGCTCTCCCGGATCCCCTTCGATCGCGCGGTACGGATGTAGTCCTCGCCCAGGACGTCGAGCATCGACCCGCGGGTCAACCGCGTGTACGTCGCCGCCAGCAACAGCGCGAGCGCGATCCACGGCAGCACCAGATGCTGCACCCAGGACCCCAGGCCCTCGGTGATGCCGGTGTAGCCGCCGGCCGGGAACCACTCGTACCCGGCGAGGGTCAGCCGGAAGTACAGGAAGTACAGCAACAGCAGCCCGAGCAGGAACGACGGGAACGAGTAGAAGAACAACGAGAACAGGGTCAGACCACGATCGGCCAGCGAGCGCGGATGCACCGCCGAGATCACCCCGTTGAACACCCCGAGGAGCAACCACAGTACGGCGGCGCCGAGGGCGAGTGACACCGTCACCGGCAGCGCCTGCGCGATGATCGTCGTCACCGGCACCTGGTGGTAGTAGTCGTAGCCCAGGTTGCCGTGCAGGGCGTTCTCGAGGAAGTTGAGGTACTGCCGCCAGATCGGCAGGTCGAGGCCCAGCCGGTGCTTGACCAGGGCGATCGTCTCGGGGGTCGCCTGCCGGCCGGCCAGCGACTGCGCGACGTTGCTCGGGGCAACGAAGAACAGGCCGAAGACGGCGATGGTGATCAGCCAGAGCACCAGGATGCCGTGGCCGATCCGGCGGATCAGGAAAACCAGCACGTCGGAACCTCCCTCACCGGAGCCGGTCCGCCCGCGGGTCGAACGCGTCCCGGACGCCGTCGCCGAACAGGTTGAAGGCGAGCGTCGTGATCAGCAGCGCGAGGCCGGGGAAGAGGATGAACCACCAGGCGGTGGTGTAGTAGTTCTGCGAGGCGCTGATCATGCCGCCCCAGTCGGCCGTCGGTGGCGGCAGCCCGAGTCCCAGGAAGGACAACGTCGCCTGGGTGACGATCACCACCGGGATCAGCAGCGTGGTGTAGACGATCACCGGCGCGAGCACGTTCGGGAGCACGTCGACGAACATGATCCGGGTGTCCCCGGCGCCGAGCGAACGCGCCGCCTCGACGAACTCCCGCTCCCGCAGCGACAGCACCTGGCCGCGGACGATCCTGGCCACCGAGGCCCAGCTGAAGAACCCGATCACCAGCACGGTGATCGACAGGCTCGGCCCGGTCACCGACACCAGCGCGATCGCCACCAGCAGGAACGGCACCGACAGCACCACGTCGATCAGCCGCGCCAGGATGGTGTCCACCACCCCGCCCAGGAAGCCGGCCGCCAGCCCAAGCACGATGCCGACGGCAACGGTGATCGCCGTCGCGGCGACGCCGACCAGCAGCGAAACCCTTGCTCCGTAGGCGATCCGGACCAGGATGTCTCGGCCGAGATCGTCGGTGCCGAGCCAGAACGTCCCGTTGGGTCCCCGCGGCAACCCGTCGGGCGTCAGCCCGATGTCGCGGTACTGTTCGTTCGGCGGGTGCCCGGTGATCTTCGCGAACAGCGGCGCGAAGACCGCCATCAGCACGATCAGCACGATCACCACGAGCGAGACCATCGCCACCTTGTCCCGGCGCAGTCGCCGGAACGCCAGCAGGAAGGGACTCCGCCCCTCGATCGCCGGCGCCGACGTCTCGAGCATCTCCAGGGACGCCGTCATGACGCCTTCAGATCCGGTACGGCGGTCGACAGGTCCTCGCCGATCGTCAACGGGAAGAAGCAGGCGGTCCGGTGCGCCGGGCCGTCGTCGAGCACCGGGTCGAGCCCGGGTTCCCCGGCGGCGCAGGTCGCCCGGGCCTTCGGGCACCGGGTGTGGAACCTGCACCCCTGCGGCGGGTTCGTCGCCGACGGGATGTCACCGGCGAGAATGATCTGCTCGCGGCTGTCGGCGGTGTCCGGGTCGGCGACAGGGAGCGCCGAGAGCAGCGCACGGGTGTAGGGATGGCGGGTCTGCTGGAACAGCTCCTCGGTCGGCGCGACCTCGACCAGCTTGCCCAGGTACATCACCGCGATCCGGTCGCTCACGTGCCGGACCACCGACAGGTCGTGCGAGATGAACAGGTAGGTGAGGTCGAACTCCTTCTGCAGGTCGGCGAGCAGGTTGATGATCTGCGCCTGGATCGACACGTCCAGGGCTGACACCGGCTCGTCGCAGATCACCAGCTTCGGCCGCAGCGCCAACGCCCGGGCGACCCCGATCCGCTGCCGCTGGCCGCCGGAGAACTCGGCCGGGAACCTGTTGTAGTGCTCGGGGTTGAGCCCGACCACCTCCATCAGGTCCTGCACCTTCCGCTTCCGCTCCGCCCCGGCGGAGATACCGTGGATGGCGAACGGGTCACCGATGATGGAGCCCACCCGGCGGCGCGGGTTCAGCGAGCCGTACGGGTCCTGGAAGATCATCTGGATCTCGCGGCGCAGCGGCCGCATCTCCCGGCGGGACAACCCGGTCAGCTCGGTCCCGTCGAACTCGACCGAGCCCGACGTCACGTCGTACAGGTGGGCGATGCAGCGGGCCAGGGTCGACTTGCCGCAGCCGGTCTCGCCGACCAGGCCGAGGGTCTCGCCCTTGCGCACCTCCAGCGAGACTCCGTCGACTGCCCGGACGACCTCCCGGCCGTGTGTCGCGAACTCCTTGCGGACGTCCCGCACCCGCAACAGTGGTTGTGTCACGGGTTGGGTCACGGTTTGTGTCAGCGCCTCCGTCATGAAGCCACCGCCTCGGTCACGTTGTGGTCCAGCCAGCAGGCCGACTGGTGCCGTGGATCCCCCTGGACGTCGGTCGCCGGCGGGGTCTCCACCCGGCAGCGGTCGAACACGTGCGGGCACCGGGGGGCGAACGGGCAGCCCTTCGGCAGGTTGATCAGACTCGGCGGGCTGCCCGCGATCGGGGTCAGCCGCTTGCCGCTCTGCGCCGGCAACGAGGCCAGCAGTCCTTGGGTGTAGGGGTGATGGTTGCGGTAGAAGATGTCCCGGCGTGGCGCCCGCTCCATCATCGCGCCCGCGTACATCACGATCACCTCGTCCGACATCTCGGCGACCACCCCGAGGTCGTGGGTGATCAGGATGATCGCGGTGCCGAACTCCTCCTGCAGCCGGCGCATCACGTTCAGCACCTGGGCCTGGACCGTCACGTCCAGTGCGGTGGTCGGCTCGTCCGCGATCAGCAGCGCCGGGTCGAGCGCCATTGCCATCGCGATCATCACCCGCTGCCGCATCCCGCCGGAGAACTGGTGCGGGTAGTCGTCGATCCGCTCTGACGCCCGCGGGATGCCGACCAGCGTGAGCAGGTCGGCGGCCCGGCGGCGGGCCGCCCGTTTGGAGATCTCGTGGTCGTGCGCCTGGATCATCTCCACGATCTGCCAGCCGATCCGGTAGTGCGGGTGCAGGCTGGACAGCGGGTCCTGGAAGATCATCCCGATCTCGGCCCCGCGCAACCGCCGCAACGTCGCGGCGTCCGCGCTGATCAGGTCGGTGCCCTCGAAGTACGCCGTCCCGGAGATCTGCGCGCCGCGGGTCAGACCGGTGATGGTCTGGGTGGCGACGCTCTTGCCCGAACCGGACTCGCCGACCACGGCCAGGGTCTGGCCGCGGTCCACGCTGAAGGACAGCCCCCGGACGGCGCGGACGGTGCCGTCCGGGGTGTCGAACGAGACCCGAAGGTCCTGGACTTCCAGCAGAGCCACCGATCAGCCCTGCTTGTCTTTCGTCAGCCAGACGTTCGTCGGGTCGAAGTTCTGCAACGACGGGATGTAGACCGCGTTGTTCACCTGCGACGCGTGGTAGTTCGCCTGCTTGTTGTTGGTGAGCGGGTAGAACGCCGCGTCCGCCATCACCTGGGCGTCCGCCTTGGCCCACAGCGCGGCCGCTGCGTCGGTTGTCGGTGCCGCGACCGCCTGAGCGATCAGGGCGTTGGCCGCCGGGTTGTTGTAGAGGCCGAAGTTGCTGCCCACCGGCGGGAAGGACGGCTGGCCCGAGAACAGCGGGTTGAAGAAGGACACGGCCGCGTTGCCGTACCAGTCGGCTCCCCAGCCGGCCAGCGAGACGTCCCAGACGCCGCGCTGCGCGACGCTCGGCACCTGCAGGTACTTCACGTAGAAGTCCGCGTTGGGCGACGGTACGCCGACCACGGTGATGCCCACCTTCGACAGGTCCTGCTGGATCGTCTGGAAGGACTTGCTGCTTCCCTCGGTGGCATTGCGGTACAGGAACTTCAACGTCAGGTGCGGGAAGCCGGCCTCGGCGAGCAGTTGCTTGGCCTTGTCCGGGTTGTAGGGATACGGGTCGATCTGCTTCGAGCCGACGATCACGTCCGGCAGCACGTGGGTCAGCGGCGGGTTGAGCGTCGGGCCGCCGAGCACCTGCAGGATGTGGTCACGGTTGATCGCGAAGCTGAGCGCCTGCCGGACCTTGGGGTTGGCCAGCGCCTTGTTGTTGTTCGGCGAGGCCGTGTTGTAGACGACGTACGGGTTGCTGCTCGCCGTGTCGCCCAGGTTCAGGTTCGGGTCCTTCTTCGCCTGCAGCGCGGGGATCTGCGACGCCGGCGGCGCGACGTCCCACTCGAGGTCGGCGCTCGGCGTACCGGTCTGCAACTGCTGCTGGACCGAGTCCTGGCTGGTCGTCTCGTTCACCACGATCTTGTCCACGTAGGCCTTGCGGACCGGGTCGGTGGAGGCGTTCCAGGCCGGGTTCCGCGAGTAGTTGACCGACTTCGTCGGCACCCAGGAGTCCACCTTGTACGGGCCGTCGGAGGGGAAGTGGTTGCCGAGTTCGGTGCTGGCCGGCAGGTACTTGAGCACCTCGACCGGAGCCGGCGAGAAGGCCGACAGCGTCAGCATGTCGACGAAGTAGGTGGCCGGCTGGGTGAGCTTGAAGACCACCGTCGTCTGGTCCTTGGCGACCACGCCCGGCAGCGGCGTCTTGTTGATGTAGTCCGCGATCGCGGCCGGCGTCTTCGCCACCTTGGTGAAACCGTCCGCGAACGCCTTGTAACCGACGATCAGGTTCGCGAAGTCCGGGGTGCCGCCGAACGGCTGCACCGGGTTCGCGGTCCGCTTCACGCCGAGCACCATGTCGGCGGCAGTGACCTGGCGGGCCGGGCTGGTGTTCCACTGCGCGCCGGGCCGGATGTGGATCGTGTAGGTCTTGCCGTCCGCGCTGATCCCGCCGTTGTCCGCGGTCGGGATCGTGGTGGCCAGGTCCGCCACCGGCGCGGTGTTCTTGCCACCCGGCTCAGCCGGGTAGGTGAAGAGCTGACGGCTCCACATCCGCAGGTTCAGGTAGCCGACGGAGTAGTAGCTGATGTTCGGATCCATGTAGTCGACGTCACCCGCCCCGAGCATGTTCAGGGTGCCGCCCGCGACCGGGTTGCCGGTCGTACCCCCGCCCGCCGCGCCGGCGGTGCCGCTGTTGCCGGCGTTGCAGGCTGCCAGCGTGAGACCCACGACGGCAACTATGGTCGCGGTCGCGAAGCGTCGGGTGGAACTGGCCATTGGTCCTCCTCGGAAACTCGATGAGGCCGAACGTAGGAGCGGCCGGACCGGAACCGGAGGTCGTTCACGGAAGCGTCAAGACCTTGTCATCGGCGCCCCGCGGGCAGATGACGAAGTCATGACAGAAGTCACCTTCCGTTCGCCCTTTTCCGAGCAACACTGGGGGACGTGGCGCACAGCTTGCTGTTGGTCGACGACGAACCGCGGATCCGACGGGTGCTGCGGCTCGCGCTCGAGGACGAGGGTTACCAGATCTCCGAGGCGGCGAACGGGTTCGATGCCCTGGCCGCCCTCCGCCGGGAGCCGCCGGACGTGGTCCTGCTGGACCTGATGCTGCCCGACCGGGACGGATTCACCGTCTGCCGGGAGATCCGCCGGAACAGCGACGTCCCCGTGATCATGGTGACGGCCCGGACCGACAGCCACGACGTGGTCGCGGGGCTGGAGGCCGGCGCGGACGACTACGTGACGAAACCCCTGGTGGCCAAGGAGCTCTCGGCCCGGATCCGGGCCCTGCTCCGGCGGGTGGAGCCGGCGAGCACCCGGACCTCCGACCTGTACGTCGTCGGCGACCTGGAGATCGACCTGGCGGCCGCCGAGGTGGCCCGCGACGGCGCGGTGCTGCCGCTGACCCGGACCGAGTTCAAGCTGCTCGCCGAGCTCGCGGGTGCCGAGGGCAAGGTCTGCAGCCGCGAGCACCTGCTGTCCCGGGTCTGGGGCTACGGATACTTCGGCGACAGCCGGATCGTCGACGTCCACATCCGCCGGCTGCGGCTGAAGATCGAGCACGACCCGGCCACTCCCAAGCACCTCGTCACCGCCCGTGGCCTCGGGTACCGACTGGTGAGCTGACGTTGCGGCGGCGGTTCGGCCTGCGGGACCGGGTGATGCTGGCGTACGGCCTGCTCGCCCTGGGGTTGTCGGGCGCCCTCGCGCTCGTCACCTTCAACGTGGTCTCGGACTACCTCACCGAGCAGCGGATCTCGTCGGCGTTGGTGGAGACGGCCGACAACGCCGCGGCCCTGCACTACGGCCTCTTCGACGCTGCGCCACCCTGCCGGCCGAGCCGTGACAACCCGGCCGAGTGCACCACTGTTCCGGCCTCGCGCCCGGCACCGGACGTGATGGCACTCCTCGACCAGCTGCCCTCGACCGACTCTGCCGCCTCGCTGCTGTTCTTCCACGACCGTTGGTATTCCGCGGTCGGGCGGCCGGTCGATCTTCCGGCGGACCTGGTGAACGCCGCCAAGTCCGGGACCGAGGTGAACCGCCGGATCGAGGTGGCGGGTCAGCAGGTGCTGGCGGTCGGCGTACCGCTGACCAGGTCCGGTGAGGCGTTCTTCGAGTGGCATCCGCTGACCGGTCTCGACAAGACCCTGCGGATGCTGAAGATCACCCTCGTCGTCGGCGCCCTCGTGACCGCCCTGCTCGGCTTGGCCGTCGGCAGGTTCGCCAGCACGCTGGCCTTGCGGCCGTTGGCCGAGCTGACCCAGGTCGCGGCGGCTGTGGCTCGTGGCCGGCTCGATGCCAGGTTGCAGGCCGAGAACGACCCGGATCTGGGTGGTCTGGCGCGGTCGTTCAACCAGACCGCCGCAGCCCTCGAGCAGCGAGTGGTGGCCGATGCCCGGTTCGCCGGGGACATCAGCCACGAGTTGCGGACACCGCTGATGACGATGATGAACTCGATGCAGTTGATCCAGAACCACCGGACCGAACTGCCCCCGGCGGTGCGGGAACCGGTCGAGTTGCTCGGCGACGACCTGGACCGGTTCCGCCGGCTTGTGATCGACCTGCTCGAGATCTCCCGCGACGACGGCGGCGACCAAGGCCTGCGGGAGACCGTCCGGATCGCCGATCTGGTCCGGGCCGCCGCGGACGCGACCGCCGGCCGATCGATCACGGACGTCGCCGAGGATGCGGCCGACCTGACCATGGAGGCCGACAAGCGACGACTCGAACGGGTGATCGCGAACCTGGTCGAGAACGCCGAGGACCACGCCGGCGGCTGCAAGGGCGTCACCGTCCAGGCCGGCGGCCGCGGCGTCATCGTGTACGTCGATGACGCCGGCCCGGGGATCCCCGAGGCCGACCGGGAGCGGATCTTCGAGCGGTTCGGCCGGGGTGGCGGCGACGGCCAGAGCCGGGGGATCGGCCTCGGCCTGGCGATCGTCGCCCGGCACGTCGAGTGGCACCACGGCCTGATCGAGGTCACGGACCGCCCCGAGGGCGGCGCCCGCTTCATCGTCGAACTCCCCACCAAGTCCCGCTGAGCCCGCCTCGGCACGGGCTGACCGGTGGGCGGCCGGAAAATCACCTGACGTGCCCTTGGGGCCGGATCTACTCTGGGGCCATGGCTACTTGCCTCTGTGTCTAGCTGCGCGACCCGCTTCCACACCAGAAGTGCGTCCACCAGCTACCACGGAGAGTAACCATCATGATCACCGTCCGCGGTGTCGACATCCGCGTCGGCGCCCACCTGTTGTTGTCCGACCTGTCCTTCCACATCAGCCCCGGTGACCGCATCGGTCTCGTCGGCCGGAACGGCGCGGGCAAGACCACCCTGCTGAAGACCCTGGCCGGCGAGGAGCGCCCGGCGGTCGGCTCCATCAGCGCGACCGGTTCCATCGGCTACCTGCCGCAGGACCCGCGCGCCGCCGACCCCGACGTCACGGTCACCGCCCGGATCCTTTCCGCCCGCGGCCTCGACGTCGCAGTACAGCGGCTCCGCAAGGCCGAGGCGGCGATGGGCCACGCCGTCGGCGAGGCCCAGGAACGTGCGATGGCCGCGTATGCCCGCGCGGAGGCGCAGTTCCAGGCCGGTGGTGGCTACGCGGCCGAGGCCGAGGCGGCCCGGCTGGCGGCCGGGGTCGGTCTGCCGAACCGCGCGCTCGAGCAACCCGTCGGGGAGCTCTCGGGCGGCCAGCGTCGCCGGGTCGAGCTGGCCCGGATCCTGTTCGCCGAGCACGACACCCTGCTGCTCGACGAGCCGACCAACCACCTGGACGCCGACTCGGTCCTGTGGCTGCGGTCGTTCCTGCTCGGCTACCACGGCGGCCTGGTCGTGATCAGCCACGACCGGGACCTGCTCGCCGCCACGGTCAACCGGGTGTTCCACCTGGACCCGCAGCGCACCACGATCGACATCCACAACACCGGCTGGAAGAAGTACCTCGACCAGGTGGAGACCGACGAGCGCCGCCGCGCCCGCGAACGCAGTACGGCTGAGCGGAAGGCGGCGGTGCTGCACGCCCAGGCGGACAAGATGCGCGCGGGAGCGACCACAGCCGTGGCCGCCCGGAACATGGCCCGTCGCGCGGACAAGCTGCTCTCCGACCTGGAGCCGGTACGCCGGGTGGCGCGGGTGGCCCGGATCAGGCTGCCCGACCCCGCGCCGTCCGGACGGACCCCGCTGGGCGCGATCAGCCTGACCAAGGCGTACGGCGGACTCCAGGTGCTCAACGGCGTCGACCTCGCCGTCGACCGGGGGAGCCGGCTGGTGATCCTCGGGCTCAACGGCGCGGGCAAGACCACGCTGCTGCGGATCCTGGCCGGCCGGGAACAACCCGACTCCGGCCGGGTGGTCCACGGGCACGGGCTGCGGCTCGGGTACTTCGCGCAGGAGCACGACACGCTCGACCTGGCCGGCACGGTCCGGCAGAACCTGGCGTCCGTGGCTCCCGGGCTGACCGACGGGGAGGTCCGGAACGTACTCGGGTCCTTCCTGTTCAGCGGCGACGACGCGGACAAGCCCGCCCGGGTGCTCTCGGGCGGCGAGAAAACCCGGCTGGCCCTGGCCGGCCTGGTCCACTCGGGCGCGAACGTGCTGCTGCTGGACGAGCCCACCAACAACCTCGACCCGGCCTCCCGCGACGAGGTACTCGGAGCCGTCGGCAACTACCCCGGCGCGATCGTCATGGTCACCCACGACGAAGGCGCCATCGAGGCCCTCCGCCCCGACCGGGTCCTGATCCTCCCCGACGCCACCGAAGACCTCTGGACCGACGACTACCTGGACCTGGTCTCCCTGGCCTGACCCGCCACCCACGGACCGACGTACCTCGCCACTCCGCGAGTACGTCGGTCCGTGGCTCGGTGGGTACGTAGGTTCACGGGATCGGCTGGTACGTCGGTACGTAGGGCAGGGGTGGTCATCCCGGCGCTAGTGCGGGTGCTCGTTCGGGCCATGGGTGCGGGTGCTCGTTCCGGGCATGGGGGCGGGTGGTTCCCCGGGTATGGGTGCGGGTGGTTGGCGGTCTCCGCTGCGTGATGGTGCTAGTCGGGATGGGGTGCGTCAAGAGCGCTTCGCGTCCCTTCGGGATCGAAACAAGTTTCGACTCTTGACCCACCCCATCCCGACCAGGGAAGGACGCAGCTACGCGGATCCCGCGGAGGGGTCTGAGCCGGGTCCGGGGTGGTGTTTCGGGGTGGGGTGTACGGACCGACAGGTAGTGCTGGCGTGGTCGCGGAGGTTCCAGGCGTGGGTGGCCTGCCGGGGTGGGGTGTGCGGCGGGTACTTCCTGTCCGTCGGTACGCCGGCGGCTCCGGGGGCGCGGGTTGGCCCCGGTGGGCGGTGGTTGCGCCGGTTCGGGGCAGGGTGCTGGCTGGTTGTTTGACCGCTGGCAGGTTGTTCGACGACTGGCGGGTTGGTCGGCGGCCTGTGGCTCGTTTCGGGGTCCGCTGGCAGGTTGTTCGCTGGCTGGCGGCCAGTAGAGCCTGTTGGGAAATGGTTTTGGGTGGCCGGGGTCGGGGTGGTGCGGGTGTCGGCGCTGCCGGGGCGGGGCCCGGGTGGGGCCCCGTGGGGGGTTAGGTGGTGCGGAGGCGGTGGAGTTTGAGGAGGTTGGTGGTGGCGGCGGCGAGGTGGAGTTCGCTGGTGGCGGCGGTGAGGCCGCGGCGGCTGAAGGTGCGGAGTCCGATGAGGTCTTTGAGGTGGCCGATGACGGTTTCGACGGTGGCGCCTCGGCGTTTGTAGGCCTGGTGTCCTTGGGGGGTGTGGAGCCGGTGTCTCATCTGGTCGATCGCGGTGGCGTTGCCGGGTGGTGGTGGGTTGGTGGGGCCGGTGACCGCGCGGTTCGGGTCGCGTGTTTTGCCGAGTGCGATGAGCCGGTCGGGGCCGGGGGCGGCGAGGTTGTCGTTGCTGAGGTAGCCGGCGTCGAACAGGATCAGGTCGATGCCGTGGTGGGGGTGGGGATCGCCGCCGCCTGCGGGTGCGGGTCGGTGTGTTTCGACCAGGGCGGCGGCGTTGAGCGCGGCGGTGATCATCGGCACGCATTGGTCGGTGTCGGTGGTGTCTTGGGTCAGTGTGGCGGCGAGGATGAGATGGTCGTCGGTGACGGCGAGTTGGGCGTTGTAGCCCTGGATCCAGCCTTTCCTGGTGGGCATGATCCGCGAGTCGGGATCGGTGACGTTGCGCCGCGGCCGGCCCTTGGACGGCTTCTTCGCGGCGGCCTGTGCGATCGCGCGGAGCCTGGCCTCGCGCTCGGCGTGGCGTTGTTCGGCATTGACCAGGCGGGTCCGGGCGGCCTGGACGGCCTTGCTGTCGTCCACGGCGACCGGGGGCCGGCCGCCGGGGCATTGCCCGGTCGCGGCGCGGCGGGCCTGGTAGTCGCGCACCGCGGCGCGGGCCTGAGCCTCGGCGCGTTCCACCCGGGCCCGCGCCGCCTCAAGGGTGGCCGCCGCCTTGGCGTCGGCCGCGGCCTTTGCCGCGGCCCGCTCGGCGGTCTCGGTCTCGATCTGGGCCAGACACTCACCGATCCGGGCGCGGCGCCCACCACCACGGCCCGACATCGACGGCGGCAACTCATCACCACGCTGGTCACCGAACAATGCGTCCTCGGCGGCATCGGCCGCGGCCGCCGCACCAACGATCCGCTCCACCTCCGACCGCAACCGCTCCTCGGTCCGGTTGGCGTCGATCGAGGCGTTCGCGGCGATCTTCGTGCCGTCCACCGCGATCGACCCGACCCGGCCCAGACCCGCCCTCGCGCACACGATCAGCACCTGCCCGAACAAGGCCTTGAACGCTGCCTCGTGCTCGGCGCGGAACCGCGCGATCGTCGAATGATCCGGCACGTCTTGGGCGCAGATCACCCGGAACGCCACATCCACCGTGCACAACCGCTCGATCTGCCGCGACGAATGCACCCGGTGCGCATACCCGTACAGCAGCAACGTCACCAGCATGTCCGGATCGAACCCGGCCCGGCCCTGCCGGGCCCGGGCCTTGGCCTGCCGGGAATGGAACGCCGAGGTGTCCATCTCGGCCACCACATCGATCAGGAACCACGCCAGATGATCCTGCGGCAACCAGTCCGCCATATCCGGCGGCAACAGAAACGCCTGATCACGATCAACCGGCCGATACGAATTCGCCACCACCCAATCCTCGAACCCCCACCCCGCCCCAACCGCCAACGCCACGCCCCATTTCGCAACAGGCTCAGTAAGGCGCCAGCGGCCGAACAACCCGTCATCAGGAGGCCAATCACCGGCCTGACAGCCAGTGCGGGTGTGGTTGTCCCCGCGGACCTTCCGGGCAAAGGAACACCCCGACCGAGTAAGCAACTCCCCGAGCGTCCGGGCGGAGGAGCTCCCGATCCTTGTCGCCACACCTCCCAGCGGCTCCGGGATAGCTGCGTTCCTTCCCTGGTCGGGCTGGTGTGGGTCAAGAGTCGGAACTTGTTCCGATCCCGAAGGGACGCGAAGCGCTCTTGACGCACGCCGGCCCGACTAGCACCATCACGCAGCCCGGGGACGCAACCACCCGCGCTGATGCCGGCGACAACGCCTCCGCCCGTTCCGGTGGGACCACGTCCGCCTGTACCGGGGGCAGCACCCTCGCTTGTGTCGGCGGGTCCACCTCCGCCTGCCTCGCGGGAGCGATTCCTTTCGCGCCTGGATCTGGTCTGTCTCTCGACGGAGGTTCTGGAGAAAGGGAGGCAGACTGGTGCAGGTGGCGGTTTCGGAGGAGTTTGTCGGGGCGACCGAGTCGTTCCGGCGCGAGTTGGTGGCGCACTGCTATCGGATGGTCGGGTCGGTCGAGGATGCCGAGGATCTCGTGCAGGAGGTCTATCTGCGTGCCTGGCGGGCTTGGCGGAAGTTCGAGGGGCGGGCTTCCGTGCGGACGTGGCTCTATCGGATCGCCACCAACGCGTGCCTCAGCGCACTGCAGCACCGCGACCGGCGGTACGTGCCGTCCGGGCTCGGCGCGCCCGGGGATGATCCCCACGCGCCGGTCGAGCTCGCCGCGCCCGGCACGAAGTGGGTCCAGCCGATACCCGATGCGATGGTGGATCCGGCGGAGATCGTGGCTGAGCGCAACAATCTTCGGCTGGCGCTGATCGTCAGCCTGCAACACCTTCCGCCGCAGCAGCGCGCAGTGTTGGTACTGCGGGAGGTGCTCGCGTTCTCCGCAGCCGAGGTGGCGGAGATGCTCGAGTTGAGCGTGCCCGCGGTGAAGAGCAGCCTGCAGCGGGCCCGGGCCACCTTGGCCGAGTTGGAGGCCGACCGCGAGACGATCACCGAGCCCACCGACGCTCGCGCGACCGAGCTCCTCGATGCCTATCTCGCCGCCTTCGAGCACTCCGATCCAGCGGAACTGGAGAAGGTCCTGCGCCGCGACACCGTGCTCGAGATGACCCCGGCACGCACCTGGTTCAAGGGACTCCGGACCTGTATGCCGTTCTGCGCCGCCTCCGCGCTGGGCTCGCCCGGCGAGTGGCGGATGCTCCCGGCGAAGGCCAACGGACAACCCGCGGCGGCGGCGTACCGGCGTACCGAAGCAGGGGTTTACGAGGCCTTCGGGATCGCGGTGCTTGAGGTTGCGGAGGACGGGATCGCCCGGATCACCGTGTTCGGTGACCCGGGCCTGTTCCCCGTCTTCGGCTTCCCCGCGATCGCAAGCCCAGGCCCAGCTAGCCCCGGTCCAACTAGCCCCGGTCCAACTAGCCCCGGTCCAACTAGCCCCGGTCCAACTAGCCCCGGTCCAACTCGCCCTGGTCCAGCTGGTCGGTGAGCCAGGCGAGCCTGTCGTCCTTGGCCTGCTGGTTGAGGAAGTGTTCCGCGGTCTCCTAGAGGCTGACGGTCGCCTTCGGGTTGGCGGTGCTGAAGGCGGCCCGGATCTCCGGCGAGACGACGATGTCGCGGCCGGCCCACTGGAAGTAGACCCGCTTCACGTGCCCCCTGGCTGTGGCGTCGCCCGACGCGCACGCGCGAGCGATCGCCGAGGGCCCTCGGCTGGCGGCGGGACGACTATGGACGCGACCCGGCCTTCGTCTGGCCGGACGCGTCTCAACCCGTGGGTTGAGAACGGGATCCATCCGGGTCCAACCCGAGGGCCGACGTCCGGTGCGGTGCTTCAGGCGAGTCTGGAATCACCAAACTCGTCGGAAGGAACTGTGATGTCGGTCAACCTCCTGCTGGGCATCCTGATCGGGGCTCTCGTCGTGGTCCGGGTGATCGGCCGCCAGGTGCGCGGCTCGATGGTGACCCAGAAGTCGCTGGTGGTGATGCCGCTGATTCTGGTCGCCGTCGGCCTGCTGACCGCGCGGGACGCATTCAGTACGGCGACGCCCGGCGAACTCGCGTTCTTCGTCTTCGACGTGGTCGTACTCGTGCTGATCGGCTTCGCCCGCGGTGCCAGCACCCACTTGTCGCAGCGGGCGGGAGGCCTGTACCAGAAGGGCACCGGCCTCACCCTCGCGCTTTGGCTGCTGACCATCGCCATCCGCGTCGGCGCCGGCCTCCTCGGTTCCGCGATGGGCCTCAACGGCCCGCTCACCACCACCGCCCTGCTGCTGACCTTCGGCCTGACCATCGCGGCCCAGAACGTGGCGGTCTACCTGCGGGCGCAGCGCCTGAACATCCCACTGGCAGTCGAGCGGGCATGATGACGGTATGACGGATCTGCCGCATCCAGACCTCGAGCGAACCGTGCGAGAGGGCTGGCTGCAGCAGACGTGGCACCGGCTGGTGGCGTTCTGGAACTCGCCCGTTCCCGGGACCGTGCTCCGGCTGGTGCCGACCGGCCTGGTGATCGCGACGCTGATCCTCACGGCCGGTTCGCCGGATCGCCGCCGCCAACTGCCGTTGCCGATCATCTTGCTGCTCGCAGCAATTGTTGTGCTGGGCAACCTGGCGATGCTCCCACTGCGGTACGGCGAACCACTCGGCCGCCGCCGCGCGATCAGCCTGCTGGCCTTCGTGATCGCCGGATCGCTGCTCTGGTTCGCCTTACCCGACAGCGTCCTGGTGGTCCTCCCGTTCTGGGCGGTCCGGACAGCCGTCCGCTATCGCAGGCCCGGCCCGGTAGAGATCATCGTGGTACTGCTCGGGATCGTCGGTGCCAGCCTGCCGATCCTGCTCAACCACGGCTCACCTGGTGGAGCCGTCGGTACTGCGGTAGGCGCTGTCGCGCTGCTCCTCGCCTCCATCAACCGCCGGGTCCGGGAGCAGCAACTGGACGACCTCCAGGTATCCCTTGCCCGCAAGCAGGCCGCGATCGAGGAGCACAGCCGCGCGGCCGCTCTGGCGGAACGTGCCCGGATCGCCCGCGACGTGCACGACGTACTGGCTCATTCGCTGGCCGGGTTGTCGCTCAGCCTGCAGGGTGCGCGGCTGATGCTGGTCCGCGATGGCGCATCGGAGGAGGCGATCGGCCAGGTCACCCGGGCGCAAGGTCTGGCGGCGGAGGGGCTGGCCGAGGCAAGGCGTGCGGTGGCGACGTTGCGCGAGGACTCCGTTCCCGACGTCCGGGCGCTGTCCGATCTCGTCACGGCATTCAGGCTGGAGGGCGGTGGCGCGGCGATCTTCGAGGTGGAAGGGGAGCCGAGGGCCCTGCCGGCCGAGGCGATGACCGCGTTGTACCGGGGGTTGCAGGAGGCGCTGACGAACACCCGCAAGCACGCGCCGGGCGCAGCGGTCGAAGTACGGCTTGCGTATGAGAGCGGGCGGACTGCGCTCACGGTGGAGGACCATCCCGGTAGGCCTCCCGCGCGTGGGGTCGGGGGCGGCTACGGTTTGGTCGGGATGCGGGAGCGTGCCGAGTTGATCGGTGGCAGCCTGGAGGTCGGTCCGACGGAGGACGGGTGGCGAGTTCGGTTGGTGGTGCCGGCGTGAGCGATCTGCGGGTGGTGGTCGCGGACGACCAGACGGTGGTCCGCGACGGCCTGGTGACGCTGCTGCGCCTGCTGCCTGGGATCGACGTTGTCGCCGCGGCTTCGGACGGGCAGGAGGCGGTGGACCTGGTCGCCGCGCACAAACCGGACGTGCTGCTCGTCGATCTGCGGATGCCCCGCTGTGACGGGGTAGAGGCGACCCGGCGGGTGCGCGCGGAGTACCCGGGCACAGAGGTCGTCGTACTGACGACGTACAGCGACGACGACTCCGTGCTGGCCGCGCTGCGGGCCGGAGCGCGCGGGTTCCTGACGAAGGACGCCGACGCAGAGTCGATCGGGCGGGCCCTGCACGCGGCCGCTGCCGGCCAGTCGATCGTGGATGGTGACGTCCAGCGCCGCCTGATCGAGGCGAGCACCGCAGTACCGACCCCGCGGGATGCGGCGGCGGACGGGCTGACGCCCCGCGAGACCGAGGTACTGCGGTTGATCGCGGCCGGGTTGTCGAACACCGAGATCGCGCGGCACCTGGTGGTCAGTGAGGCCACGGTCAAGACCCACATCAACCACCTCTTCGCCAAGGCGGGCCTGCGGGACCGCGCGCAGGCCGTCGCCTACGCCTACCGCCTCGGCCTCGGCTAGAGCCGCCTCCACCTGCTGGCTCGGCTAGTGCCGCCTCCACCTGGCTGAGCTAGAGCCGCTCCTCCAGGTGGACGGTGATCTCCTCGCCGGGCGATTTGCCGATCAGCTTGCGGAGCTCGCCCTTCACCGGCAGCTTGTGGGTGCCGTCGCCGATGGCCATGAACGAGCTCTCGAACGGGTGGCCGTCCATCGTGCCGCGGACCTTCACCAGCCCGCGGGTGCCGAAGTACTCGGCCGAACCGGGCATCTTGACGTAGGTCCAGCCGCCCTTGGCCGGGCTCTGCAGCAGTGGCGCCGTGAACTGCTTGTCCAGCTTGGTGCTCATGGTGGTTCCTCTTCCTGGCCGGGTTTCAGTGTGCCTTCACCCAGTACGTAGAAGCCACCGGCCCGCTTTCGACACGAGTGGAAGGATGGGCCGGTGACTACTTCTTTGACGGTACGACGGGGCGCCCGGGCGGACGTGGACGCGGTGCTCAGGCTCCTCGACGGGGCGACCGAATGGCTGGTGGCGCGAGGGCGGACCGATCAGTGGGGGACCGAGCCGCACTCGACCAATCCGCGGCGGATCGAGCAGATCAACGGCTTCGTCGATGACGAGGGTTTGTGGGTCGCGGAAACCGCGGACGGACGCGTCGTCGGTGCGCTCGCGGTGGGGGCGGCGATGCCCTACGTGCCGCCTGCGACCGAGCCGGAGCTGTACGTCCGGCTGCTGGTGACGGACCGCGCCTCCAGCGGGACCGGCATCGGAACCGACCTGCTGGAGCACGCCCGCTCACTGGCCCGCGGGCTCGGTGTGGACCTGCTCCGGGTGGACTGCTTCGCCGGTGGCGACGGCGCCCTGGTCCGGTACTACGAGAAGCAGGGGTTCACCCGCGCCGAGCAGTTCGCAGTACCGGTCAATGACTCGGAATGGCCTGGTCAGATTCTGTTCCAGCGGCTGTGATCGTGCCGGTGGCGGGGCGGTGGACCACGCCGTGCGCGTCGCTGCAGTGCACGTCCCACTCGTCGCCGGAGGCATGGTCGACCTGGAGCGTCGAGTGCGTCAGCTGGTGCCGCTCGGCGAGGACCGCCTCGATCTGACTGCGGATCTGGTGACAGTCCAAGCCCTCGCGGACCAGGATGTGCGCCGACGCGGCCGGCTCGCCCGAGGTGATCTCCCAGACGTGCAGGTCGTGCACCTCGACCACCCCCGGTACTGCGCACAGCTCGGCGCCGACCGCGGCCGGATCGAGGCCCGCGGGTGCAGCCTCGAGGAAGATCCGGCCGGAGTCGCGGACCAGGCCGATCCCCGCCTTGAGCATCAGCGCGGCAACGATCAGCGCGGCGATCGAGTCGGCCTGGGCGAAGCCGGTGAGCAGCACGACCAGACCGGCGATCGCGGTCGCGACGAAGGCGAACAGGTCGTTCAGGATGTGCTGGAAGGCGCCCTCGACGTTCAGGCTCGAGCGGTTCGCCTTGCTGATCAGCCAGGCCGCGATCAGGTTCACCACGATGCCGACCACACCGGTGATCAGCACCAGTGCGCCTTCCACCTCGGGCGGGTGGATCATCCGGTTGATCGCCTCGTACACGAAGAACGCCGCCAGCAGCAGCAAGGTGATCCCGTTGGCCTGCGCGGACAGGATCTCGACCCGCTTGAGTCCGTAGGTGAACCCGCCGGTCGGGGGCCGTGCGGACAACCGGATCGCGATCAGCGCGAGGGCGATCGCCGCGGCGTCGGTGAGCATGTGCGCCGAGTCGGTGATCAGCGCCAGCGACCCGGCGGCGAACCCGACGATCACCTCGGCTGCCATGAACGCGAGGATCAGCGCGAGGGCGCCACTCAGCAACTTCCGGTCGGCATCAGCCTTGACGCCGTGCCCATGGCCGTGACCGTGGCCGGCGCTTGTGGTGGGGCCCTGCCCGGTGCTCGATGCGGCGCTCTGGGCGGCGTGGTGGTCCTGGCCGGTGCTCATGAACTGCGCTCCGGGTGGATGGCGTCGGTGTGCTCGGTGTGGGCGACCGCGAGGTCGACGAGCATCCGGACATGGGCGTCGTCGAGCCGGTAGTAGGCCATGCGCCCGTCCCGGCGGACCGAGACGACGCGATGGGCCCGCAGCAACCGCAGCGCGTGGGAAGTCGCGGACTCGCTCATCCCCGTCACCGCGGCGAGATCGCAGACGCACAGCTCGCCGTCCAGGAGCGCGACCAGCAACTTCAGCCGCCGCGGGTCGCCGAGCAGCCCGAACACATCGGACGTGTCGACGACATCCTGCTCCGAAGGCATCCTGGCATGGACGGCCGCCACCCGCTCCGGATCGACCAGCCGCACGTTGCAGGCGTCGATCGGGGCTGGAGCGTGCACATCTGCAGAACTCTTCATACGTCGACGGTATCCGATCCGCCCGCCCCGCGCGAGTCTCCGCGGCGAAGACCGGGACCCGCCTTCCGACGAAGACTGGTCCCGGCCGGCCGTGGGGTCAGGACGGGAGGGTGCCCCGTACCTCGTGGGCCGCGTTGACCAGGTGCTGCAGGGAGTCGCGGACCTCTGGCCAGCCGCGGGTCTTCAGGCCGCAGTCGGGATTGACCCAGAGGCGTTCGGCGGGGATCGCGTCCAGGCCCTTCCGGAGCAGGGAGACGATCTCGGAGGTGCCGGGCACGCGGGGTGAGTGGATGTCGTAGACGCCGGGGCCGACCTCACGGGGATAGCCGGCGTCGCCGAGTTCGTGCGCGACCTGCATGTGTGACCGGGCCGCCTCCAGGCTCGCCACGTCGGCGTCCATCTCGTCGAGCGCGTTGAGGATGTCGCCGAACTCCACGTAACACATGTGCGTGTGGATCTGCGTGTCCACGCGGACGCCACTCGTCGTCAGCCGGAAGGCCTCGGTACCCCAGGCCAGGTACGCCGCACGATCCGCCTTCCGCAGCGGCAACGTCTCGCGCAGCGCGGGCTCGTCGACCTGGATCACCGAAGCGCCGCCCGCCTCCAGGTCATTCACCTCGTCCCGCAGTGCGAGTGCGACCTGACGCGCGGTCTCGCTGCGCGGCTGGTCGTCGCGGACGAACGACCAGGCCAGCATCGTCACCGGCCCGGTCAGCATGCCCTTGACCGGCTTGTCCGTCTGGGACTGCGCGTACTGCGTCCAGCGGACCGTCATCGCCTTCGGTCGGGAGATGTCGCCGGCGAGCACCGGCGGCCGCACGTACCGCGTGCCGTACGACTGGACCCACCCGTGCTGGGTCGCGACGTACCCGTCCAGCTGCTCGGCGAAGTACTGCACCATGTCGTTGCGCTCCGGCTCACCGTGCACGAGCACGTCCAGCCCGGCCTTCTCCTGGAACGCGAGCACCTCGCGGATCTCCGCCTCGATGCGCTCGTCGTACTGCGCCGCGTCGATCCGCCCGGCGCGCAGATCCGCCCGCGCGGTGCGCAGCTCGGTGGTCTGCGGGAACGAGCCGACGGTGGTTGTCGGGAGCAGCGGCAGGCCGAGTCGCGCCCGCTGGGCGGCTGCCCTTTCCGGGTAGGCCACCGAGCGGCGGCTGTCCGCCTCGGTCACGGCGGCGACGCGAGCCCTGACCTCCGGATCGTTCGTCAGCGCCGAACCGGCTCGTGCCTCCAGCGCCGCCCGATTGGCGGTGAGTTCGGCCTCGATCGCCTCCGTGCCCTCTGTGATCCCGCGGGCGAGCGTGACGATCTCGGCGGTCTTCTGCCGGGCGAACGCGAGCCAGGCAAGGACTTCCGGGTCGATGTCGTTCTCTGCCGCGACATCCAGCGGGACGTGGAGCAGCGAGCAGGACGAGCTCACGTCCACCTGCCCGGCCAGCCCCATCAGCGTCGCGAGGGTGGACAGCGACCTGGAGAGGTCGTTGATCCAGATGTTGCGGCCGTTGACGACGCCCGCGACCAGCCGCTTGTGGCGCAGCCCGGCCACCGACGCGAGCGCGTCGAGGTTGGCCGCGGCAGGCCCGGTGAAGTCGATCGCCAGGCCCTCGACCGGCGCCTTCGCGAGCACGGGCAGCGCCTCGCCGAGGCGATCGAAGTACGACGCGACCAGGAGCTTCGGACGATCCGTGAACCCACCCAGTACTGCGTACGCGCGGGCGGCAGCGTCCAACTCGTCGGCCGTGCGGTCCTGGACGAATGCGGGCTCATCCAGCTGCACCCACTCGGCTCCCGCTGCACGCAGGTCCGCCAGGATTTCTCCGTACGTCGTAAGGAGTTTGTCGAGCAGCGACAGTGGTTCGAAGCTGTCAGGAACCCCTGGTGCGCGTTTCGCGAGCAGCAGGTAGGTGACCGGGCCCACGAGAACCGGACGGGCCTTGAGGCCCAGCGCGACGGCCTCCTGCAGTTCGGAGACCTGCTTGGTGGAGTCAGCGGTGAAGACGGTGTCCGGGCTGAGCTCGGGGACCAGATAGTGGTAGTTCGTGTCGAACCACTTCGTCATCTCCAGCGGCGCGAGCTCCTGCGTCCCGCGCGCCATCGCGAAGTAGCCGTCCAGCGGATCCGCCTCGACGGCATCGCGGTACCGGTCGGGGATCGCGCCGAGCATGACGGTGGTGTCGAGCACGTGGTCGTAGTACGAGAAGTCACCGGTCGGGACCTCGTCGATGCCGTCGGCGGCGAGCTGCTGCCAGTTGGCCCGGCGAAGCTCGGCGGCGATCTGCCGGAGGGCGTCCGCGCTGGCGGTGCCCTTCCAGTAGCCCTCGATGGCCTTCTTCAGTTCACGGTTCTGACCTTGCCGGGGGTAGCCGTACACGGTGGCCCGTGCTGCCGTGGGTGCGGACTGCGTAGTCAAGCGTCTCTCCTTCGCGAGCTCGTCTCGAAAGACCACGGGCCTCGAAGGGGACAGCCGGCGCGCCCCCGAGAATGGGAGCTGCGCACGCCGACCTTCCCACGAGGTCACCGAGATCACCACGGGCGATGGGCGCACGTGGGCAGTGGCAGGTCTTCGGACTCGCGAGCACGTCTGTCGCCAGACACCTACCGACCGTCGCTTCCCAGACCCGGAGGCCCAGTGCGGATGACGGCTTTCGTTCCCACTCACCGCTGCGGGGCAGTCCCGGAATTCCACCGGGTTCCCTCTTACGACATCCCACCTGGCGGGCAGGACGAACCAGCTGCAACCACCACCCTACGTCCCCGCCTCAGCGTCAGCGAAGATTCACCGCGTTCGTGGACGACCTCGCGGCGGACGAGCTGGTAGAACCGACGCAGCCGAGATCGGATCGGTCAGGCGAAGTAGCTCGCGACCTCAGGCCAGGCGGTGGTTCGGCAGTAGACGGGGACGATCTCCAGGGGGACGTCGCGCGTGGTCAGGCCGTGCGGGACTTGCTCGCCAGTCCAGACGTCTGTCCAGTCGCCCTCTGGCAGGTACGTCGTCCAGGTGGTGGCGCCGGGTTCCAGGACCGGGTTGACGAGGAGGGCGTCGCCGAGGAGGTACTGGTGGGGGTGGTTCCAGATCTCGGGGTCCTCGGCGTAGTCGAAGAAGAGGGGGCGCATGAGGGGGCGGTCTGTGGTGATGGTGTGCGCGGCCTGGGCGGTCAGGTAGGGGACCAGGCGCTCGCGGAGTTCGGCGAAGGAGCGGAAGAGGGGGATCACGCGGTCGTCGCCGGTGGTCTCCGCCACGTGCCAGGGGGTGCGGTCGCGGAGTGGGAGTTGGTGGTGGTTGAACTCCGAGTGGTACTGCATGATCGGCATGAAGACCGACGCCGCCGCGGCGCGGAGGTAGAGCTCGGCGTCGGGTACGGGCCCGGAGAAGCCGGCCAGATCCCAACCCCAGTAGACGATTCCGCACGAGGCGGCGGTCAGACCGGCGGTCACCGAGGAGCGGAACGCCTCCCAGGTCGAGTCCTCGTCTCCGGCCCAGAAGATGCCGTGCGCCTGGGATCCGGTGAACCCCGAGCGGGAGAACGTCACCGGCGCCTTGCCGACGGACCGCAGCAGGTCACCGAAGGTCCTGGCGTAGTGCACCGGGAACAGGTTGTTGCCCTCGTCGCCGAGCTTGCCGTCGGCGTAGACGAGGTCGTGCCCCCAGGCGTGCTCGCCGCCGTCGGTCTTGAACCCGTCCACCTCCAGGTCCTCGACGAGGTAGCGCCGCTTCGCAGTCCACCAGTCGCGGGTCCGTCGCACGGACAGGTCCGGCATCAGCGCCTTCGGGAACCACCAGCCGCGGTTGTGGTACGCCGTACCGTCCACCCCGAGCACGGCATGTCCGTCCCGGACCATCGCCTCGGCATCAGCGGCCACCTGGCCGGTGCTGAACTCCGTTTTCTGCAAGGGGATCTGCCACAGGATCACCTTGATCCCGCGCGCGTGCAGCTCGTCGATCATCGCCTTCGGATCGGGCCACGCGCCGTCAGCGCGGTACTCGAAGTCCCCGGCCTGGTGCGCGCTGCCGTCGGCGGTCACCTCGTACCGCGCGTCGCGCCAGATGGTGATTCCTTCTTCGTCGCTCCACGCCTCGATCACCACCGCGCCGACCGGGATCGCCAGGTCGCGGTGTGCGTTCATCCGCGCCATCACCAGATCCTGCGTGTTCCACTCGTTGCCCGAGGCCCACAACCGGAACACCCACGACGGCAGCTCCTCGGCCCGCCCCGCCTCGTCCAGGAACGCCTTCAGTACTGCGGTCGCCGACCCCTCGTAGATGCCCAGGTCGACCACAGACTCGTCGCCAAGGGCCACCTCGACAGTGAGCTTGCTGTCATCCGACGAGTACCACGTACGCCGAGACGTCCGCACGTGGAATCCCCAGCCATCGCCCGATCCGTTCACCACATGAGCGAACGGCATCGGCAGATACGTCCGCCCGTGCACGCCCTGGGACTTGTACTGCTCGAACACCACGGCATCGAGTGATCGGCCCCGCTGATCGAGCGCGTCATACCGCTCCCCGAAACCCACCAGATGCTCGTCCGGCCGCAACAACATGCTGAACCTCGCCCGGTGCACTCCAGCAGCCGACACCAACCACTCGACACCCTCCACGCGACCCTCGCCCCCGCGCAGCTCACCACCCTCAGGAGCCCAGGCAGCAGGTGCCACCTCGAACCACTCGGTGGTGTCGACCGTGGTGCCGTAGGCGCGGAAGCGGTACTTGGTGGGCTCGGTCACCGGTGGGGTGACGACCGACCAGCCACCGTCTGCGCCGAGGGACGTCGCCTGGGCTTCGGCGAGGTGGCCTTCTCCGCCCGCGAGCGCGGCGGCATCGGCGGTGTCTGCCTTGGCCGGAGTCAACGTCAACTCGGTGGCGCCCCATTCACAGACCACCCGCTCGACGTCGGGTGACACCACGACACCGAGTTGGACCTGCTGTCCGACCAATGGCAGGACCGGAACGCGCTGGTCCGGGGAGACGGCGTACGGGTGCTCGATGCCGAACGGGCGGTGCGTGATCATGTCAGTCAACCCTGTCGGTGATGCCGAGTTCGTCGGCGAGGATCAGGTACATGGCGTGGGACCAGAGCAACGGGCTCGCCACGGTTCCCCAGCGCGCGATCCACTCGTCGCGCGAGCCGGGGTGCAGCAGGTGGTGCGGGACCTGCTCGGGCAGGTCGCCCTGTTCGTCCGCCTGGGCGGCGATCCACCTCAGGTGGCGGAGTGCGCCCGACGTGTCGCCGGCCGCGGCCAGGTTCCACCCGAGCAACGCGGACAACAGGATCCACTGCCCACCGCCGTAGAACACGTCCGCGGTGAACCGATGCACCCCGCCGTCGACATCTAGATCCCGGGCCACTGCCGTGAGCGTCTCACTCGCGACGTCGGAGCCCCTGGCAACCAGCCCGAACGGAACGATGCATGAGGGCAACGACCCGTCCACCGCCGAATCGCCCAGCCACTTGGTCAAATGCGCGTCCTCGATGCCCTCCGCATCCACCAGGCGACGGATGCGCTCGGCAACCTCCAGCACGGGCGCCGAAGTATGCGGTGCGATCGCAACCAGTCCGCCGTAGATCGCCCCCAGGGTGGAGACGTGTCGATGCTCGACGTGCTCCTCCCACCAGTCGTAACAAGGCCTGTCCCAGAACGCGACCAGATAGTCCACCGCCACGTCGATCCCCGGCCGCCACCGCGACAGGTCCAGCCCGTACCGCGTTGCGTGGGTGACCACCGACCACAGCCACAGGCCGTACCCGTCGGTCTGGAAGTCCCACCACGGATCGGACCCGTCCTCGCCGGCGAAGGTGAACCTGGTCGGCAGCATCGCCTCGTTCGACGGCACTTCGCCCCGGCCGATCGCCGCGCGCAGGTCGTCCACCTGCGCGCGGCGGCGGCGCAGTACGCCGTCCACCCAGTCGTGGAACCGCCCGGCCGAGGTGACATCGCCGTACCGGGAGACACCTTCGGCCGTGAACGAGCCGTCCCGCAGCCAGGCATAGCCCCGGTACGCCGAGAACGTCGGCGCGGCGGGATACGCCCCGCCGGGATCCTGGTGCTCGGTGATGACTGCGTGGCTGCCCCGGGCCAGCTCGCGGAGGCGGGTCAGTTCGGTCAGGTCCGGAGCGGAGGTGATCAGCGGGTCGGTCACTTCTTGAGCAGGCCGTTCACCTTGGTCTGGGCATCGGCGAGGGCCTTCTCGACCGGCTTCCGGCCGGCGGCGGCGGACGTGAGCTCGGTGGTGACGAGGTCCTGCATCTCTTGCTGGCGCTCGATCACCGGCGGCAGCACAGTCTCCTCCAGCGCGGCGAAGACGGCCTCACGGTTGGCCGGCTTCGGCTGGTCCAGGTACGGCGCCAGCTTGGCTTCGTCGGCGACCGGCGGCAGCTCCCACGAGGTCGCCAGCCGGGTCTTGGTGGTCTCGTCGGAGGACGCCAGGAAGGTGACCCACTTCTGCGCAGCCTCGGCATTCTTCGACGCGGCCGAGACGACGAGTCCGTTGACGAACATCGCAGACGCCTTCTGGGTGTTGCCCGGCTCGACCGCGACGTCCCAGTCGAACGGCGCGTCGGCCATCCCGGCGAACATCCAGATGCCGGTGTGCCACATCGCGAGCTTGCCGGACTTGAACAGCTTGGAGTCGAAGTCCGGAGTGCCGGCGCCGTCGGCCTCGGTCGGCATCGTCTTGCCGACCTTGTCGATCAGGAACTTCGCCGCCTCGACGCCCTGCGGGGAGTTGAAGGTCGCCTCGGTCCGATCCGCGTTCAGGAACTCGCCGCCGTTCTGCGCGAGCACCTTGTAGAACTCGTTGTACGAGACGGGCTGGTAGTCACCCCAGACCTTGGCGCCCTTGTCGGTCAGCTTGGCGGCCGCGGCCTGCTCGTCCTTCCAGGTCCACTCGGCCGTCGGCTCCGCCACGCCCGCCTTCTTGAAGAGGGCCTTGTTGTAGAAGAGCACCACGTTGGAGAACGACTCCGGTACGCCGTACTGCTTGCCGTCGGAGGTGAACGCGTCGTACAGGGACTTCTTGTACGCGGCCGAGTCGACGTCCTCGAGCTCGGCGAGCGAGCCGTTCTTCGCGTACGTCACGAAGTTCTCGTAGTTCAGCTCGAAGGCGTCGGCCGCGGTGCCACCAGCGACAGCGGTCTGCAACTTCGTGAAGTAGTTGGCGTACGGCACCGTCTCGACCTGGACGGTGATGTTCGGGTTGGCGGTCTGGAAGGCGTTGACGATCGCCGTCAGGTCCTTCTCGTGGCCGTCGTTGCTGGAGAAGTTCATGTAGCGCACGACGGACTTGCCTTCCGGCGCCGCGACCTCCTTGGTTGCCGAGCCCTGCCCGCAGGCCGTCAGTGCGAGCGCGGCGGTCACGCCGATCGCTCCGAACTTGAGTAGACGCATGATTGTTCCCCTCACTTGATGCCGGGCCTTACTTGATTCCTGTATGGGCCACACCGGCGATGATGTGGCGCTGCGCGAGCAGGTAGACGATGGCGATGGGCACGATCGAGACGACAGAGCCCGCCATCACGACGTCCCACTGGGTGGTGAACTGGCCCTGCAGAGTGGACAGACCCAGCGGAAGCGTCATGAACTCCGGCGACCGGATCACGACGAGTGGCCAGAGGAAGCTGTTCCAGCTGCCCATGAAGGCGAACACCGCGACAGTCGCGAGCGCCGGCCGGATCAGTGGCAGCACGATGGTGGTGAAGATGCGCAGGTGCCCCGCGCCGTCGATGGTGGCCGCCTCGTCCAGTTCCAGCGGTACGGCGGTGACGGCCTGCCGGAGCAGGAACACCCCGAACGCGGAGGCGATCGTCGGCGCCAGGAGGGCGAAGTACGTGTCCTGCAGGTTCAGCGTCTTCATCTCGATGAACAGCGGGACGACGAGCACCTGCAGCGGCACCATCAGGGTGGCCAGGTAGAACCCGAACACCACGTTCTTCAACGGGAAGTGCAACCGCGCGAACCCGTACGCCGCCATCGACCCGGTGACGAGCTGGAACGCGGTCGAGGCGACGGCGACCCCGAGCGAGTTCAGGACGATCCGCCAGATCGGCAGCGCGTCCACCAGCGTCCGGTAGGCGCCGAGCGTCGGGTTGTCGACGATCAGCGTCGGGCCGTCGGCCAACGATCCCTCGGGGGTGATCGAGGTGATCACCGTCCACAGAAACGGGAAGAGCATGATCGCGGCGCCCACCAGCACAGCGGCGTACAGGGCGAGCCTGGCGGGCAGCGACCGGGTTTCAGGACCGCTGTACTGCGTTCTCCGGCGCCGGCTGTCATGCATAGTGCACCCACCGGCGCTGGCCGCGGATCTGGACCACGGTGATGACGAGGATCAGTGCGAACAGGATCCAGGAGAGCGCGGATGCCTCACCTGCACGGCCGTAGCGGAAGGTCAGGTCGTAGATCTGCCCGACCACCACCTGGCTCGACCCGGCCGGGCCGCCGGCGGTCATCACGTAGACCTGGTCGAACACCTGGAACCCGTTGATCAACGAGATCACCACGACGAAGAAGGTCGAGGGTGACAACAGCGGCAGGGTGACCCGCCAGAACCGCTGCCACGCGTTCGATCCGTCCACCTTGGCCGCTTCGTACAGGTCGCCCGGGATGGACTGCAGGCCGGCGAGCAGGATCACCATGACGAAGCCGAGGTCCTTCCAGGCCGACGACAGGATCACCGCCGGCAGCGCCCAGTGCGGGTCGGTCCACCAGCCCGGCTCCGGCAGCCCGATGGCCCCGAGCACCTGGTTGACCAGACCGTTCGTTGGATTGAGCAACCACTTCCAGACGAGCGCGACCACCACCCAGCTGGTCACCACCGGGAGGAAGTACGTCGCCCGCAGGAACGCGCGTCCTTTGAGCCTCTGGTTCAGCGCCAGCGCGAGAGCCAGCCCACCGGCGTACACGATCGGCAGGTAGCCGACCACGTAGATCAGGGTGTGCAGGAAGACGCGCCGCGTCATCGGGTCGGTGAGCAGGTTCGAGTAGTTGCTCAGCCCCACCCATTCCATCGGGGAGATCAGGTTCCACCTGTGCAGGCTCACCCAGAGCGAGGAGATCATCGGGACCAGCGTGAAGACGAACAGCGGGATCGCGCTCGGCAGCAGGAAGAACAGCACCCAGCCGAGGTTCCGCCACCTCGCGGGTCGGCTCATCTGGCGCCGAGCTTGGCCCGGACCAGACGGCTCTGCTCGCCGCCGTTCCCGGCGGAGTCGAACGGGGACGACAGCACCAGCGATGCGGCCCCGCGGGCCCACTGGTCCTCCGTCCACGGCTCCACCACGACCGGTACCTCCTTGCGGGCCGGTAGCAACGATCGCCGGAACGACGGCTCGAACCCGGTCTGCCAGAACTCCCATCCGTCTACCCCCTCACCCATCAGGACGACCACCTCGGGGTCGACCGTGTGGATCACGCCGGCCAGCGCCCGTCCGAGCATCGCGCCGGCCTCTGCGAAGATCTGCTGTGCCTTGCCGTCCCCGGTCATTGCTGCGTGCAACAAGGTGGAAAGGGTGCCGCGACGGCCGATCACCGCACGGTCCCGGCCGGTCCGGACCAGTCCGGCGGCGCCGATGTAGGCCTCCAGACAGCCCGTCGAACCGCAGGTGCAGGGCGGCTCGTCGCCGTCGGGGTGCCAGCTCGGGATGTGCCCGATCTCGCCGGCGCCGCCGTTCGCGCCGCGGTAGATGCCGCCGTCCACGACGATGCCGCAGCCGATACCACGCCCGATCGTGACCACCAGGTACGCCGAGTGGTCCCGCCCGATCCCGTACAGCCGTTCGGCGGCGGCCAGGGTGTTGACGTCGTTGTCGACCAGAACCGGGGTCCCGATCGCCGCGCGCAGGGCCGGTCCGACCGGAGCCGCCTGCCAGCCGAGCGTGGGGGCGTCGACGATGCCGGACGCCTGCGAGTCGACCGAGCCCGGTACGCCGACGCCGACCCCGAGCAGGCGATCGTCGAGCCCGGCGATCTCCTTGGCCAGGATCCGGCTCAACCGGCCGATCGCGTCCTCGGCGGTCGGGTCGTACTCGTGCTCCACCGACGACCGCACCGTGCCGTCCAGCTCGACGGTGACGACGGCGACATGGTCTGCGGTCACCTTGGCGCCGAGTGCGACACCCGCGTCGGTGACGAGGCCGAGCAGCCGGGCCGGCCGGCCACCCTTCGACGGCACGGACTCGAGTTCCTCGACCAGGCCCCGAGCGATCAGGTCCTTGGTGACCTGGGTGACGGTGGCCGGGCTGAGGCCGAGCGCGCGAGCGATCTCGGTCCGCGAGGTCGGGCCCTGGGTGCCCAGCAACCCGACGATTCCCGACGGCACCAGATCGCCGCGGGGGATCGGACCTGGGGAGTTGACCACGGGCACGCTCCTCGGAGACTTACTTCGGCACTAAATTTAGTAGAAAAGTAAGCCCCGTCGCAGTCGCTGTCAAGAGTCGGCCGGCAGGTCGGCGTCGTGGCACGGTGATGCCACTGTCACCAACGGTCGTGGGGTCTGAGACGAGCGTCACGCGGAAGTATGTCCTGAGTAAGGACTGTGTGAAGAATCGCTGCTGACGGCTCTGTGGATGTGGCCCGGAGGGCTGAGAACCGTAGGTTCGGAGAGGTGTCAGTCGAAGTCAGGAGTGAGCGGAGTGCAACGGGGCAGTCGGGTCATGCCGTCGGCATGCCCGCGGAAACCGGCGTCGGCGTGACGACGGTCAACAAGATTCTCGCGGTCGCGGGAGTGGTTCTGCTGCTGGGCGGTCTGACGCTCGGCTTCCGGTCGATCGCGGCCGTGGGGACGAACTGCGGTTCGGTGTTCCAGCCGGCCGCCGGTATCACCCCGATGGCGTGTGACGGCCGGCTGAACAGCTCGTCCACCATCGTGACGCTGGTCATGGTCGCTGGCGCCCTCTGCCTGGCGACCGCTCTCGCCATCAAGGTCCTCCGCGACCGCGTCCGGGTCTGACCGCGACGAGGCCACCCGGGGGAGCCGGACGCGGTCAGGAGGAAATTGCCTGCAGCGGGCGACGACTCTGGGGCAAGGTAGTCGCGATGACCATCGAACCGTTTCGTCTCGACATTCCCCAGCCCGAGCTCGACGATCTGCACGCCAGGCTAGAACGGGTGCGGTGGCCGGACGAGTTGCCCGGAGTCGGGTGGAGCTACGGCGTTCCGCGCGACTACCTGAAGGAGCTCGTGGCGTACTGGCGGGACGAGTACGACTGGCGGGCGGAAGAAGCGAAGCTCAACGACTGGCCCCAGTTCACCACCACGATCGACGGCGCGACGGTGCACTTCGCGCACCTGCGATCGCCCGAGCCGGACGCCACCCCGCTGCTCATCAGCCACGGCTGGCCCGGGTCGATCGTGGAGTTCCAGCAGGTCTCCGGGCCACTGTCGAACCCGCGCGCGTACGGCGGCGACCCGGCGGACGCGTTCCACCTCGTGATCCCGAGCATCCCGGGCTTCGGCCTGTCCGGGCCCACGCGGGAGACCGGCTGGGAGCTCTTGCGAGTCGCCCGAGCCTTCGCCGAGCTGATGGATCGCCTCGGCTACGACCGGTACGGCGTACAGGGTGGTGATTGGGGCGCGGGGATCCTGCGGGAGCTCGGGCGGATCCACCCCGAGCGCGTCGTCGGAGTACACCTGAATCTGATTCCCGGGGCCGGAGCGACAGCGGAGCCGACGGAGGACGAGCTGGCGCCGCTGGAACCATCCGAACGCGAGCGCACGATCGCGTCGTGGCAGCGCTACCAGGCGTGGGTCAAGGACCGCCAGGGGTACGCCGAGCTGCAGATGACCCGACCGCAGACGTTGTCCTACGCGTTGACGGACTCCCCGGTCGGGCAGCTGGCCTGGATCGTGGAGAAGTTCAAGGAGTGGACGGAATCCGCCGGGCGGCCGGAGGATGCGGTCGACCGCGACCAGATGCTCACCAACGTGATGCTCTACTGGCTGACCGGGACCGCGGGATCCGCCGCGCGGATCTACTACGAACGCGCGCACGCGGACTACTGGGGCAAGCCGATCGAGCCCTCCACCACCCCGACCGCGCTCGCCGACTTCGCCCACGACAACTTCATCCCGCTCCGCCACATCGTCGACCGCACGAACAACATCACCCGCTGGACCTCGTACCCACACGGCGGCCACTTCCCCGCGATGGAGGTCCCCGACGTCCTCGTCGAAGACATCCGCGCCTTCTTCCGGACGCTGCGCTGAACGTTGCGCTGACTCACGGGCGCAGGACGAGCTTGCCGGTGGTCCGCCGGGCGAGCAGGTCCTCGTGCGCCTTTCGCGCGTCGGCCAGCGCGTACTCCGCTCCTACGAGTGGCCGGAGTACGCCGGTCGCGGTCAGTTCCAGGAGCTCGGTCAACGGCTCGCGGTAGGCGCCGGGGAGCTCGAGTGCCGGCCGGAGCCAGAAGCCGCCCACCATCTTGTTGCCGTCGGCAAGTGCACTGGGGTCGAGCTGGGGCCGGTGCTCGTGCCTTCCGGCGTTGCCATAACTGATCAATCGGCCGAACCCGGCCAACACCCCCAGCGCAGCCTCGACCGCCGGGCCACCAGTGGACTCCAGTACTACGTCCACCGGGCGTCCCTCGTTGGCGGCAAGGACTCGCTCGCGATAGCCCTGGACATCACTGTCGACGGCGGCATCGGCACCGAGGCTGATTGCGAGGTCGCGCTTCGCCGGGGTGGACGCAGCCGCGATCACCCGGGCCGCGCCGAAGTGCCGCGCCAGTTGCACCGCGAGGGATCCCACGCCACCCGCGGCAGCGTTGACCAGGACCGACTCGCCGGGCAGCAGGCGCGCGCTGCTCCGGAGTACGTGCCAGGCAGTCAGTCCCTGGACGAGCAACGCCAGCGCCTCACCGTCACCCACCTGCTCCGGTACCTCGACCGCGTCGGCCGCGGAGATCACCGCGGCTTCGGCGTACCCGCCGCCCTCGAAGATCGGCGCGAGCACCCGGCGGCCGTCCGGAGTACGGCCCACGACCTCGGTGCCTGGGATGAACGGGAGCTTCGGAGTGGCCCGGTAGGTGCCGTCGGTGCGGTGCGTGTCCGCATAGTTGACGCCGGCCGCCGCGACCTCGACCAGGAGCTGGTCTGCTGACGCTACGGGAGCCGGGACCTCGCTCAGGACGAGCACCTCGGGACCGCCGAACCGGCTGACTTGAATGGCGCGCATGCTTTCAGGCGACCTTGAGCTTGCCGTTGTCCAGCAGCCAGGCGATCGCCTCGAGCGTGGTGCTCAGGGCCGAGTGGCCAGGGCGGAAGCCGAGCAAGCGGGACGCCTTCTCCATCGAGCAGTGAGGGCTGTGGGCGATGTGGTCGCGGGTGGTCTGGGCGTCCTGTTCGGACACGGTCTTCGTCCACTCCTCCCAGGGGAGGAACATCAGCCGGGGTTCGCGGCCGAACCACCGCGCCACGCCCTCGGCGTACCCGCGAAGCGTCAGCGCGCCGTCGGCGACGGCGTGGAAGCTCTCGCCGATCGCGACGGACCGGTTCGCCATCGCGGCCAGGAAGACGCCGGCCACGTCGGCGGCATGCACGTGCTGGACGGTCTCGAGCCCGAGGTTGGGCAGCGCCAGTTCGTTGCCTTGCGCAAGCGTCTCGAAGACGGCGAGGTCGAGGTGACCGGCAGGGTTGACGGGCGCCCAGCCGGGTCCGCTGATGTGTCCCGGGTGGATCACGGTCGCGGGCAGGCCGTCGAGGTTCAGCAGGTAGCGCTCGATCGCGGCCTTGGCGATGCCGTACTCGCCGAACGGCGTCCGGGGCGCGTCCTCGCGAGTCGGTACGGAGGCACTCGGGCCGTGCACCCAGATCGTGCCGCAGTGCAGGAAGTGCTGCACCTCGCCGCGCAGCGCCTCGCCCAGTTGCCGGGCGCTGTCCTCGGTGAAGCAGATCAGGTCGATCACCACATCCGCCCGCAGGTCGCGGATCCGCGCGCCGAACGTGCCGGCCGCATCCTCGGCCGCCCGGTCCACGGTCTGCAGCTCGACCTGCCGCCAGGCCGAGCTCGCCCGGTACGGCGATCGCTGCCCCCGGCTGAGGACGACCACCTCGTGGCCCGCCTGCACGAGCTCCGGAACCAGATAGCTGCCGATATGACCGGTACCGCCGATGACGACTGTGCGCATGCCCACCACCCTAGGCCGGGAGATTCCGCCTGCCTCGGCGAACTATCGTGACGGCATGAGCTTCACCGGTTTCCCGACGGCCGCCCTGGACTTCTACGACGACCTGGAGATGGACAACACCAAGACGTTCTGGACGGCGCACAAGCAGGTGTACGAGGAGTCGGTCCGCGCGCCGATGGCAGCGCTGCTCGCGGAGCTCGAGGAGGAGTTCGGCACGGCCAAGATGTTCCGCCCGTACCGCGACGTCCGCTTCGCCAAGGACAAGACGCCGTACAAGACCCACCAGGGCGCGTTCATCGACCTCGGTCCCTCGACCGGCTGGTACGTCCAGATCTCCGCACCCGGGGTGCGCGTCGGCGCCGGCTTCTACGAGGCGCCGTCCGACCGGCTGGCGCGGATCCGTACGGCGATCGACGACGAGCGGCGGGGTTCCGAGCTGGAGAAGCTGCTCGCGGATCTGCAGACGGACGGCTGGACGCTCGGCGGCGACAAGCTGAAGACGACACCGCGCGGGTACGACGCCGAGCATCCGCGGATCGACCTGCTCCGGCACAAGTCGATGACGCTGGGCCGGTCCTACGGCTTCGAGCCGATCATCCACTCGCACGACCTGGTCGACCAGGTCCGCCGTGACTGGCGCGCCACCGGGCCGTTCCTGGACTGGATCGCCGCCAACGCCTGAGTCAGTTGTCGTCGAAGTCGTGCAGGATGCCGGCGAGGATGTCGCGGGTCTTGCCCGGCGGGGGAGCGGCGACGCAGAGCGCCTCCATGGTGGCCGTGTACTGGTCCAGGTCCTCGAGCTTGTCCAGGTAGAGCGCGCTGGTCAGGTGCTCGATGTAGACGATGTCCGGCAGGTCCTGCTCCGGGAAACGCAGGATGCTGTAAGCGCCACCAGTGGCCGCGTGGCCGCCGGAGTTGAACGGCATCACCTGCAGCGTCACGTGCGGGATGTGCGTCGCCTCGATCAGCGCCTCGAGCTGGACCCGCATCGCCTTGACGCCGCCGATCGGCCGGCGCAGCACCGACTCGTCCACCACGGCCCAGAGACGGACCGGGTTCGGCCGGGTCAGCACCTCCTGGCGGCTGACCCGCAGGGACACGCGGCGCTCGACCTCTTCGGCCGGGATCAGCCCGCGGCCGAGCTGGACGACGGCTCGCACGTACTCCTGGGTCTGCAAGAGGCCGGGCACGAACTGCAGCTCATAGGTACGGATGAGCTGGGCAGCGGCCTCGAGGCCGAGGTAGGAGTGGAACCAGCTGGGCAGCACGTCGCCGAAGCGGTGCCACCAGCCGGGGTTGTTCGCGTCGCGCGCGAGCGCCATCAAGCGGTCGCGCTCTTCCCCGTCGTCCAGTCCGTACAGCGTCAGGAGGTCGCGGACGTCGCGTTCCTTGAACCCGACCCGGCCAAGCTCCATCCGGCTGACCTTGGACTCCGAAGAGCGGATCTCCCACCCCGCGTCCGACCGGGTGATCCCGGCGGCCTCACGCATCCGCCGCAGGTGCGCTCCGAGGATGATGCGAAGCGCGGTCGGCCCGCTTTGCGCGCCCGACTCCGTCACACTCACCTCCGACGCCCCAGTTCCAACCCAACGGCAGGTCTGCCCAACCGACCAAATCATCGCACGTCCGGCCCGCGATCTGTCGAAGTTCTTACATACGTATCCCATTTCCTGTCCAATCGGCACGCCCGGCTGGCATCGATACCAGCGCGCCCGGCCCTTTCGTGACTGTGTGCGACGACCTGATCGGCGCACTTCGGCCGGCCGGGGCCGCGCGGCCGGATGTCTCGGATGCGGAAATCGCTTCCCGGTCAGCTGGATCCGCAGGTTCGAGACTCAGATCGGCGGTCTCGGCAGGCTCAGAGGCTGTCCCAATGGTCACAACTCAAAAACGTGCGGATGCACGTGCATCGGGCGCTTGCATTCGTATCGTGCGACCGCCATGATTGGTTCATGCACAGAAGGTGAGCTGGATCTCGCAAAAAGTGACAACGCGTGATGCAGCAGGCCGGTCCACAGATCCGTCGGCGCAGTACCGCCGGCACGACTGGTTGGGGAACCCGAGTCGATGAGCAACCACGACACCGAGCGCGCCGAGTACGCCGCCGACACGACCGGCGAGCGTGCCCCCGACGAGTTGACCGAACGGGAGATCCAAGACCTGGTGGCGCGCTGCCCCGAGCAGCAGCGCTGGGCCTTCGAAGGCTGGCTTCGCGGCGTCCGTCACCTCGACGGGGATCCGATCGTGAGCCTGGGATGAACACCGACCGAGGAGGCCGAAAAATGGTGCGGATCTGGTTGGGTGACCACCTGATCGCCGAGTACGTCGCGGAGCCGGACAGGGCGTCGCGCTATCAGCGGGTGATGACGCCCAAGTTCACCGGTCTGCGCATCACCGTGGACAGCGCCGCCGCCGCGAACGCGGCCTCGGAGCTTCCCAGCGAACAACTCTGGCCGCTCACGGTCCAGTGATGTCCGCGCGGCTCGTAGCAGTAGAGCCAGCGCGGTAACAGGTACTGCACTTGAACCAGCAGGAGAACGAGCCCTGCGACTAGTGATGCCCTGCTAGTTCCAAGGATCGCGGCGCGGACGCCAGGGAAAGCCTCGCGTCGCGGAGCGCAGTACCGGTCAAAGGCCGGCCTTCTAGCGGAAGGCCGGCCTTGGTCGTTCCCGGGTGGTTGTCGTGCCCGGTCTGTCGCGGCCCCGACGTTGAGAGACCTGGACGCGAAGAGGCCCCTTCACCACTCGCCTGGTGAAGGGGCCTCTTGCTTTCCGGAGATATCTCTAGGCGAGGTCGTCGAACTCCCCGTCGTGAACGCCGCCGAGGAATGCCTCGATCTCGGCCTTGGTGAAGACCAGCGCCGGTCCGTCCGTGTGACGCGAGTTCCGCATCGCCACACCGCCACCGGGAAGCTTCGCTACCTCTACGCAGTTGCCGTTCGGGCCACTCCGCTGACTCTTCCGCCAGGTCAGCTCGCTCATCGAGTCGCCGGGCATGCCGTTGTAGACAGCAGTCATCAGCTGCACCTTCCGTACGTCTTTGGCATATGCACGTGCATTTGGGCTTGCATTTGCATCGTACACGTTTGGAGCCCAGCTGTGCGATCCATTACGAAACGTGCTGATGGACCGCTCGGCCCCGGCGTGGCGGTCGCTGTCGGTGACAAAACGCGGAGAAAGCCGGGTCCGCGGACGCTCGAGAGAGGCGAGCAGTACCTCGACCGCCGGCCCCGGGTGGTGCGGTCGGGCGGCCGGGTGCGGAGGCCTGATCGAGAGGTGCCGGCGCACCTGGTCGACAGACTGCAAGGGGCTGGGTGAAGAGATGCCGGAGCGGGCGGCGAAGAGGTGAGAAAAGAACCTTGCCGAGTGCCCGGAGAACTCGGAACAGGTCACGACCGGAACTGAATCGGTTATGTCAGGACCTTCGGGCGTACCTCCGGAACCCCTTGCGTAGTTGAGAGATCAGGCACCCGGCAAGGCTTTGTCAAATCTCTGCCAGGACGCTCCCGCGAACGCCTGACCAGGGTTTCACTGGTATTCGAGTGCACTACGATGACGGCAACGATTCCCTACACACAAAGGCTGCGCCGATGGCGACTCCCGACGGCCCGGATGCTCCTCCGGCGTTCGACACTTCCCAACCGACCATCGCCCGGGTCTACGACGCACTGCTCGGTGGCAAGGACAACTTCGCCGCCGACCGCGAGGGTGCGGCGACCTATCTGAAGTACGTCCCGGACGCCGGTCGCTGCGCGATCGAGAACCGGGAGGCCCTCGTCAAGGGTGTGCGGTACTTGGTGCGAACTGCGGGGATCGACCAGTTCCTGGACATCGGCAGCGGGCTGCCGACGCAGAAGAACACCCACCAGGCCGCTCAGGAGATCAACCCTGAGGCCAAGGTGGCCTACGTCGACAACGACCCGATCGTGCTCGCGCACGGCCGCGCGTTGCTGGCGACCAACAACAGCACCATCGTCGTCACGGCGGACCTGCGCGAGCCGCAGGGCATCCTCGGCAACGAGGAGGTCCGCGCGCTCCTGGACTTCAGCCGTCCGATCGCGCTGATGATCGTCGGCATCCACATGCACTTCAACGACGAGGAGAAGCCGGACGAGTGGGTCCGGACGATCATGAACGAGCTGGCGCCGGGCAGCTACCTGTTCATCACCGACTTCGTCGACACCGGTGAGCCGCTGCAGAAGGCGATGGAGCAGGCCGGCCTGGAGAGCCTGGGCAACGGCTGGATCCGGACCCCGGAGCGGATCGAGCAGCATTTCCTCGGTCTGCCGATCATTCCCCCGGGCGTGGACTTCCTGGCCCGCTGGTTCCCGGAGGACCCGGAAGGCGATGTGCCCGACGCCGACGACCTGCAGCCGTACCAGCGCATCCTGATGGCAGGGATCGCCAAGAAGAGCTGACCCCCTGCCAGCACGGTGAAGAGCGCGCGACCCTCCGGGGACGCGCGCTTTTCGTTGTCCTCGTGATCCACTGCTCCCGTGGTGGAGATGCGCAGGCAGCTGGGGTTGAGGGACGCGGTCGTCGTCGGGTTGGGGTCGATGATCGGCGCGGGGGTGTTCGCCGCCTTCACGCCGGCCGCCGAGGCGGCCGGGTCGGGTTTGCTGATCGGTCTGGCGGTGGCCGCGGTAGTTGCCTACTGCAACGCGACCTCGTCGGCGCGGCTGGCCGCGCGGTACCCGGCATCGGGCGGCACCTATGTCTACGGCCGCGAGCGGCTCGGGCCGTTCTGGGGGTACCTGGCCGGCTGCGCGTTCGTGGTCGGCAAGACCGCCTCGTGCGCGGCGATGGCTCTGACGGTCGGCTCCTATCTCTGGCCTGACCAGGCGCATGCCGTCGCTGTCGCGGCGGTCGTTGCCCTGACCGCACTCAACTACTTCGGGATCCAGAAGGCGGCCTGGCTCACCAGGATCATTGTCGCCGTCGTCCTGCTGGTCCTGGCCGTGGTCGTGGTCGTCTGCTTGACCTCTGAGAGTGCAGACCCCGGTCGACTCGAGATCGGTGGCGACGCGACGTACCGAGGTGTGCTCCAGGCGGCCGGGCTGCTGTTCTTCGCCTTCGCCGGCTATGCCCGGATCGCCACGTTGGGCGAGGAGGTCCGCGATCCCGGCCGCACGATCCCGCGAGCCGTGCCGCTCGCGCTGGCGATCACCCTGATCACGTACGTCGCGGTGGCCGTCGCGTTGCTGGTGGTTCTCGGGCCCGAGCGGCTCGCGGCGACTCCTGACGCGGTGGCGGCCGCGGTTCAGGCAGCGGGTGCGCCGGAATTGGTGCCGGTGGCAAGGATCGGCGCGGCCGTGGCGGCGCTGGGTTCCCTGCTCGCACTGATCCTCGGGGTTTCGCGGACGACGCTGGCCATGGCGCGTGACCGGCACTTGCCGACGGCGCTTGCCGAGATCCACCCGAAGTACCACGTCCCGCATCGTGCGGAGCTTGCGGTCGGGGCGGTAGTCGCAGTACTGGCTGCGCTGGTGGATGTCCGTCAGGCGATCGGGTTCTCTTCTTTCGGAGTGCTCTTCTACTACGCGATCGCCAACCTGTCTGCGGCGACCCTTCGCCCGGATGAGGGGCGGCCGCCGCGCGCAGTACCGGCGGTTGGGCTGGTGGGGTGTTTGACACTGGCGTTCGCCCTGCCGTGGTCATCAGTTTTCGCCGGTGGGGCGGTTCTGCTGCTGGGGACGGTTCTCTATGGGGTACGCCACAGACAGTGACGATGCATGGACCAGCTCGATCGGGGTACGGGCGTAGTCAGGTATTTGACCGTGGTCCAGAGATGTGCCACGCCGTGACTATGCGTCGCGAGGTCAATCCATGCACTCCACCATCAGCACCGTTCTTTTCCACTCCAGCACCGAGCCCGTGCCGACGCAGTGTTCCTCTGCCGAGGAACGGGCCGCCAGGGAATCGGCCACCATTGAACTGCTGGAGCGCAGGGAAGCCAGCACCGACGAGTTCGAGCGGCAGGAGCTTCTCGAGGCCGTCATCGAGCTGAACATCGAGATCGCCCGGGGCATCGCCCGCCGGTTCCGCGGCCGGGGCGCCGAGGCGGAGGATCTCGAGCAGGTCGCCTACCTCGGTCTGGTCAAGGCGGCCCACCACTACCGGCTGGATGCGGACACACCGTTCATCGGGTTCGCCATCCCGACCATCCGCGGCGAGGTGAAGCGGTACTTCCGCGACTGCGCCTGGACCGTCCGGATCCCGCGCCGGCTGCAGGAGATGCAGGGCACGATCGCCGCCAAGATCCCCGTGCTGGAGCAACAGCTGAACCGCGAACCCACTCCGGCCGAGATCGCCGAGCACCTGGGTGTCGAGGCCGGCGAGGTGGAGCAGGCGATGGCGGCCAAGGGCTGTTTCAACGTGCTGTCGCTGGATCGCCCGTCCGACGTGGACGCCGATCTCACGCTGGCCGACGTGGTGGCCGACGAGAACGACAGGTCGGTCGATCAGTTGGAGACCGTCGACATGCTCCAGCCGGTGCTGGAGGACCTGGGCCCGCGGGAGCGCCGGATCCTGCAGTTGCGCTTCATCGAGGGCTGGACCCAGTCGGAGATCGGCAAAGACATCGGTGTCAGCCAGATGCAGGTGTCCCGGGTGCTGCGCCGCATCCTCGACGAGCTTCGCGACAAGCTGTCCCCGATGCCGGCCGTTGCCTGAAACTGCCTGACCTAGCTTGACGGTGCTCGAGCGGGCTCCGCCGTGGCCGAGGGCAACTGAACAAATCATCCGTCGCGGTGGTGCCGGACCGCGCCGGATGCGGGCAGAATGAGAAGTCTCAGTAGCGATCGACCACGGAGACTGGACGTTTTGCCCTTCAGGATGATCAGGACGCTGCCGGCGGACGCGGCGACCATCGTGCGGGCCTACCCACCGATGGTGGTCTGCTTCGCCGCGGCCCTGGCGCTCACGGCGCTGGTCTTCGACGTGTTCTACCTGGTCGCGAGCCCGGGGCTGGTGTTGGCGGCGGTCTACACGATCCCGGTGCTGGCCGGGCTGATCGCCGGCCTGGTGGCCGCCGCCGACGACCTGGAGCTGGAACGCCGCGTGCTGGTCCGGACGATCGTCGCGACCGTTGCCGTCGGCATCACCAATGTGATGGTGGTGGCGATGGTCTCGGCGATGCGCCGGACCGGGCCGTCGGACTGGGGGGCCGGCGGCCGGGCGATCCTGTTCGCCGGCTGCACGGTACTGTCCGTCGCCATCACGATCGTTGCCACCAGCAACCTCATTCGCAGCCTCGGGCTCGACCTCAAGACCAAGCTGCCGAAGAAGAAGACGAAGGTGTATGTGCCGCCGCCCGCGCTGGCCCGGCCGAAGCCGCGGGTGAGCAAGGAAGCCGCCGCTCGCGCCAAGCCGGTACAGGTCGAGCAGGTGGAAGAGCCGGAGTACGACGAAGCGGCGCTGGGTCGCCGCGCGGAGCCGGTGCCGGCTCTCACTCCGCCTGCCTACCTACCGCCGCCGCCACCGCCGATCGACCTCGACGAGGCCCGGCCGGTCACGCCGTGGGCCGAAGGCACCGGGTACGCCGACCGCCGCGCTGCCCGCGCCGCCCGCCGCATCCCCACCGTTCCCCCGTCGCGCCGCCCGTACCGCCACGGCCGCCGCGGCGAACGCTGAGCCCACCGGGTGCCGCGGCGAACGCTGAGCCCACCGGGCGCGGCCGGAGTCGGTCGCGCCCGGCCGGCTGTCAGCCCCAGTCGCCGGCGAGCTGGCGAGTGGTCGCGTTGAGGCGGTTGAACAAGTTGGTGACCGCGATCATCAAGGTGATGCCCGCCAGTTCCTTCTCGTCGTAGTGCTTGGCCGCCTCCGCCCAGATCTCGTCCGGTACGGCGTCCGTCCGGTCGGCGAGGCGGGTGGCCGCCTCGGTCAGCGCGAGGGCGGCGCGCTCGGCGTCATCGAAGTACGGGGTCTCGCGCCAGGCTGCCACCGTCGCGAGCCGTTCGTCGGTTTCGCCGGCCTTGCGGGCGTTGCGGGCGCCGGAGTCGACGCAGGCGCTGCAGCCGTTGATCTGGCTGGCCCGCAGATGCACGAGTTCGAGCGTGGTCTGCCGGACCCCGCTCGAGTACGTCACCTTGAACAGGTTCTGGATCGGCTGCATGGCGTCCGGGAGGACCATCGCCGGGTTCTTCATCCTTGCTTGCATGGCTGTTCGCGCTCCTTGGCTAGGGATGAGCATTGGATCGGAAGGGCCCTTCCGGACAGCTCCCAGCCTGCTGACAAAGGACGGTGGGGATCAACCGCTGATCCCGTACCATCCGATAACCCGGAGCTAATCGTTCGAAGGGAACCGCCCCTTGGAGCTGCGCGACATCGAGATCTTCCTGACCCTGGCCGAGGAACTGCACTTCGGCCGGACCGCCGCGCGGCTGCACGTGTCGCAGGCCCGGATCAGTCAGTCGATCAAGCAGCAGGAGCGGCGGATCGGCGGCGCGCTGTTCGAGCGCTCGAGCCGGACGGTGCGGCTGACGCCGGTCGGGGAGCAGTTGCGCGGCGACCTGCTGCCGATCTACCACGGCCTCAAGCAGTCGGTGCAGCGCGCGCGGGACGCGGCCCGCGGCGTGACCGACGTACTCCGGATCGGGATGATCCCCAGCAACACCTACGACCTGCGGCCGTTCTGGGACACGTTTCGCAAGCGGCATCCACAGTGGGGATTGCGGGTCCGGCACAACCAGTTCATGGACCCCTTCGGCCCCTTGCGCCGCGGCCAGATCGACCTGCTGGTCAGCTGGTTGCCGGTGGAGGAGCGGGATCTGACGGTGGGGCCGATGATCTTCTGCGAGCCGCGGGTGCTGGCGGTCGCATCCGACCACGTCCTGGCCGAGAGCGACACGGTGTCGTGGGAGGTGCTGGGAGATTTCGGGTCGCTGGGTGCCGTCGAGCCGGCGCCGGACTACTGGGAGGACGCGTTCACGCCGTTCTACACGCCCAGCGGCAGGCCGGTGGAGCGACAGCGGACGATCGCCACGCTCGACGACCTCTACACCCTGATCAGCACCGGCGAAGGGGTGAACTCCCTCGGCCGGCACGTGATCCGCTACCACCCGCGGCCCGACGTCGTGTACCTGCCGTACCACGACGCTCCGCTGCTGCGGTGGGGGCTGGTCTGGCGGAGTGAGTCCGACAGCCCGCTCATCCGTGCCTTCCTCGAGGTCGTCCGCTACCTCGGCACCCCTGAGCTCAGCTGATCGCGGGTTGGCGGTCGGGGGCAGGCTGGAGGGGTACGTTTCGGTTGATGGTGGGAGGGCCTGTGGACTGGGATCTGGTGGTGGTCGGGGCCGGGCCTGCTGGTGCGGCGGCGGCGCTGGGTGCGCTGGCTGCCGAGCCCGGGCTGTCGGTGCTGCTGCTCGATCGCCAGGACTTCCCGCGAGACAAGGCGTGTGGGGATGGGATCGCGCCGCACGTGTTCGATCTGCTGGCCGAGGTCGGGGTCACCGGACTGGTCGACGACCGTACTCCGGTTCGCCGGCTGGCACTGCGCCGTGGTGAGCTCGCGGTCGACCGGTTGATGGAGCGGCCGGCGTGGGTGGTTCCCCGGACGATCTTCGACCAGCGGCTCGTCGAGGCAGCCCAGGCGGCCGGTGCGGAACTCCGCCGGCACCGCGTTCGCGCCCTCGACGTACGGCGCTCGGCTGTGCGGGTGGACGACCTGTTCGAGGCGCGGGTGGTGGTCGGCGCGGATGGCGCGCATTCAGTGGTACGGCGGACGCTGGGGCTTCCGGTGGGACCTACGGCGCTCGCGCTGAGGGGTTACGCGCCGACGTCTCCGGGCCGTTCCGCCCGGCAGGTGATCGTGTTCGGGATCGCGCGGCAGCCGTCGTACGCGTGGTCGTTCGATCGGGGTGATGGGCTCTCGAACGTGGGGTATGGGGAGCAGTTGCTGGCCGGACGTCCTCGTCCGACGCGGGCCGAACTGCTCGACCGGCTGGAGGAGTTGCTGCCAGGTGCCGGGGCCGGGGGAGCCGAATGGCGAGGACATCATCTGCCGCTGTCGAGTTGGTCCTGGCGGCCTGCGGATGGGCGGGTGCTGCTCGCGGGCGATGCTGCTGGGCTGATCAATCCGATGACTGGTGAGGGGATCTATTACGCCGTTGCCACGGGATTGCTCGCTGGGCGGGCCGCCGCGGCTGCTGCTCGGCGGGACGACGGCGGCGCGGGTTCGGAGTACAGGCGATCGACGGCTCGGTTGCTTGGTCGGCATCTGCGGCACACCGCGTTGACGGCGCGTCTGACCCGGTCCGGGCGGGTCCTCGACGCGGGTATCAGGGCATCGGCGGCCGATCAGCGCGTCTTCGACGATCTGGTCGAGCTGGGGCTCGCGGCCGGGCGGATCACGCCGGCCATGCTTCGGGGGCTGGTGACGAGGTAGCCGTTAGCCGAGGATCGTGGTGATGGCTTCCTGGGACCACTCGTCGAACAGGCGCCAGCGGTTGTCCGGGAAGAGCGTGTACTGCGCTTCGACCGCCCAGTGCAGCCGGAGGAACCAGAAGATCCCGACGATCGCCGGGTCGACGAAGTCGCGCGGATCGATGCCCTGATCGACCAGCAGCAGGACCAGGTCGACGTCGGCAGGAGCGAGCACCGGACGCTGCCAGTCGATGACGCGGTAGCCGTCAGAGGTGATGAAGACCTGGTCGGCTTTCAGGTCGCCGTGGATGACCTGGGGAGTCGCGGTGAGTGCGTTCAGAACCTCGTCACCTGCCGCCCACGCTCGAACTCTGCGCACACTCTCGTGGTTCGTCAGCGTGAAGCGTCCGTCCGCCAGCAGCTTCTCGTGCCGTTCGAGCACCTCGTCGACGAGGTCCGACCAGGTCTGTTCGTCTCCGATCGTGAGGTAGGTCGGCAGCTGCCCGCCGATCTCGCCGATCTGGGTCACCAGGCGACGTCCGTGCTCGACGAGTTCGGTCGGTTCCAGCTCCAGGTCAGCCAGCAGTGGGGCGTCGATCCACTCGATCGTCATCGACCGGGACGCGTCCAGCCCGCCGAGGTCCTGGTGGTCGGGCAGCAGCTTCGACGAGGCTGCCTGGTAGAACTCCGGCTCCACGGTCGGCGGGAGTTGCGCTTTGTAGACGAGCTTGCTGCCATCGGCGAGCAGCACCCGCTGGACACACGACAGCGGCCACACGTGGATGGTCTCGCGCTCCTCGATCGGAGCACCCAGCGCCTCGGCGAGCTCGTCGTCGGTGTGCAGGGCGATGTCGCTGAAGGCAGGGTGTCTTTCCACCTCGCAGACTCTTCCGGACCGCCGCCTGAACCACAACACCTCTGCAGCCTGGTCCTGTGAGGGTTGGTGGCGGAGTCAGTACTGCGGAGGCGGCGTGGGAGGTCCGCCGGGAGAAGTACGTCGGGTGGCTCGAGGACGGCCGCGGGAACGTTGCTACTGGCAACTGATGCCGACTAGTTCGTCAGGCTCTGAGGGCGGTGCGTTGGGTTGGCGTCAGGCGGTTGGGGCTGGCGTCGACTGTGTAGGCGGCGGTGCCGGCGGGGCGGAGTACGAGGGGGTCGGTGAAGTTTTTGTAGGTGTGGGCTGTCTTGAGGGCGGCGGTGACGCGGTCGGTTGGCCAGTCGAGGGCAGTTGCCAACTGGGGTGCGGTGAGTGGGCGAGCTGCGTGGAAGAGGCGGCCAGGACGTGTCGGGGTCGAGATCGGCGACTCCTGGCGACACCTCGAGACGATCGGGTTGGTCGGAGTGTGGGCGGTGGCGGGCCTTCTCGTCGCTCCGGTCGTACTGCGCCGGATGGCTCGGCGGGAGTCGGGGTCGAGCGTGCCGGCCGCCGGTAGAAGGCGCTCCAGCGGACCGGGTGAGCGCGCGGTTTCGGGGTGTGCGGCTTTGGTGGAGCGAGCGGTTCAGGGTGGGCGGTTGTGTGTGGAGCGATTCCTTTCGGCGTGGTGCGTGGTCTATCCGATCACGCGACCACTCACGTTGGAAGGACTCCCGTCATGTCACTCAAGTACAGCCTGTTCCTGCCGACCGGCTTCGGCCAGGACCTGGCCGGGTTCACCGATCCGGGGGAGGCGTACGACCTGTTGCTCGAGCTGGTGGCGGCCGCCGAGCAGAGCGGGCTCGATGCCGTCTGGATGCCGGACCACCTCCAGACCGTGCCACCCTCGCAGGCCTACCTGTTCGAGTCCTGGTCGTTGCTGTCGGCAATCGCCGCGCGGACCGACCGGATCCGGATCGGCCAGTTGGTCAGCGGGAACGGGTACCGCAACCCCGCGCTGCAGGCGAAGATGGCGTCCACTGTGGACGTCCTCTCCAACGGACGGCTGACCTTCGGCATCGGCGCGGGCTGGTACCAGCGCGACTACGACGCCTACGGGTATGAGTTCCTGCCCGCGCCCGAGCGGTTGCGGCAACTGGGCGAGGCGATCCAGGTCATCCAGTCGCTGTGGACGAACGACGTCACCAACTTCGACGGGAACTACTACCACCTGGTCGACGCGGTCAACCAGCCGCGGGGGATCCAGCAGCCGCGGATCCCGCTGATGGTCGCCGGTGGTGGCGAGAAGGTCACGCTGAAACTCGTCGCCAAGTACGCGGACCTCTGCAACGTGATGGAGTCACCAGCCGGCGCCGAACGCAAGTTCGGCATCCTGCGGGACCACTGCGCGACGGTCGGCCGGGAGTACGACGAGATCCGGCGCACGGTGACCACGCACTGCTTCATCACCGACACCGACGAGGAGGCCCGGGCCGCGTTGTCCCCGGGGATGGGGCTGTTCTATCCGGGCGACTTCGGGTCGTACCTCCTGTACGGAACGCTCGACACCGTGCGCGAACGCATCCACGCGTACCAGGCGGCCGGAGTACAGGAGTTGATCGTCGGGTTCCATCAGTCGACCGATCCGGAGGCGATCAGGCGGTTCGCGAAGGAGTTCGTCAGCTGAGTAAGGCGGTTCGTCGGCTGAGCGAGGCAGTTCGTCAGTCGACAGACGCGGGCAGGCCCAGGAGAGCGAAGTGCTCGGGGCCGACGAACGAGGTGACCCCGCAGATCTTGTCGCCGCGCAGGTTCAGCACGGTGATCGCCCAGCCGAAGTGCTCGGCGTCCGGGGCAGTACCGAGGTAGCAGGCGACCGCGGGCTGGCCGTTCGCCGTGGTCGTCCGGTTGCGCCAGCTCGGGCACCTGGTCAGCGGGACCTCGACAGCGAAGTCCATTGCCGCCTTGATCCCGCTGTACCAGTGGCCCATAGGAGGCATCGCCCAGGTGACGTCCTCGGTGAGCAGTGCGACCAAAGCGTCGGCGTCCCCGCGTTCGAGGGCGGTGGAGTACTGCGTGACGATCTCCTCCAGCCGCGCGTTGCCGATCTCGCGGATCGTCTGCTGCTGGGTGACCGCCGGGATCTTCTCGTCGACCAGCTTGCGGGCCCGCTGCAGCGCGCTGTTCACCGACGCCGTCGAGGTGTCCATCATGGTGGCGATCTCGGCGGCGCTGAACCCGAGCACCTCGAACAGCAGCAGGGCCGCGCGCTGGTTACCCGGCAGATGCTGCAGCGCGGCGACGAACGCTAGCTCGACCGCCTCACGCTGCTCGTAGCGAGCCACCGGGCCGCCGGCGAGGTCGCCGGCGGAGTACGGGCCGAGCCAGGCGATCTCGGTCAGCGGGGGATCTTCGAGGATCGCACGGTCGCTCGACGGGCTCAGGTCCATCGGCAGCGCGCGGCGGCCGCGGCTCTCGACCAGATCCAGGCAGGTGCGGGTGGCGACGGTGTAGAGCCAGGAGCGCAGGGTGCTGCGGCCCTCGAAGCGGGCCAGGCCGCGCCATGCGCGCAGCAGGGCGTCCTGCAGAGCGTCGTCGGCGTCGTAGGACGAGCCGAGCATCCGGTAGCAGTGGGCGTGCAACTCGCGCCGCAGCGGCTCCACCAGCCGCGTGAACGCAGCGTCGTCGCCCGCCCGGGCCGCGGCGAGATCCGCCTGCGCGGTGAGGTCTTCCTGCGCGGCGGGGTCGGGCTGTGCGGCGAGGTCGGTCTGCGGCAAAGAATGTTCGCTCACACCGATGAGTCTGCCTCATCCCGGGAGTCCTACTTGCGAACCAGCCGATTCAGGAGGACTCCCGATGGACCCGAAGTCAGACCTGCACCGCTACCTCCAGGCCGCACGTGAGGACTTGCTCTGGAAGCTCGAAGGCCTCTCCGGCTACGACGTCCGGCGGCCGCTCACGCCGACCGGGACCAACCTGCTCGGCCTGGTCAAACACCTGGCCGTCGTCGAGTTTCTGTACTTCGGGCTCGTGTTCGACCGGCCCGTCGAGAATCCGCCCGAGTATCTGGTGCGCCAGGACGGCGAGGTCAACGGGGACTTCTGGGCGACGGCCGACGAGACTCGCGACGACATCCTCGATCTCTACCGTCGGGCCGCGGTGCACGCCGACGCCACGATCGCCGAGCTCGACCTGGACACGGTCGGCTTCGTGCCCTGGTTCTCGCCGGCGATGCAGCGGCTCTCGCTGCACGCAGTGCTCGTGCACGTGGTCGCCGAGTGCCACCGGCACGTCGGTCATGCTGACATCGTGCGAGAACTGATCGACGGGACCGCCGGGCTCTCCCGCGACGAACCCTTCCTGCCGTCCGACGACCCCGCCTGGTGGGACGAGTACCGCGCCCGGGTGAGCGACGCCGCGGCCGCGCAGGTGAACAGCGGCACGGTCGCACAGGTGAACGGTGCGGCGGCTGTGCGGGTGGGCGGTGCGGCGGCCGCGGGGGTGAGCGGTGCGACCCCTGCGCAGGCGAGCGGTGGCGCCGAGCAGGTGGTGGACGCGTGAGTGAGGTGATGGCGTGGACGGAGGCCGAGCGGCTCAGCTTGGCGGAGCTGCTGGCGGATCTTGACGAGCACGAGTGGTCGGTGGACTCACTGTGCGCCGGGTGGACCGTGCGGGAGGTCGCGGCGCACCTGACGATGTCGACCCGGCTGACACTCGGCCTCGCGATCAGGGGCGCGATCCGGTCTGGCGGCAGCTTCGACCGGATGGAGAACAGGTTCGCCCGGGAGCGAGCCGTACGGTTCACACCCGCCGAGCTGATCGCGCAGATCCGGGAGACGGCGTCTTCGCCTCGCCGCGCTCCGGGAGCGAAGCCGCTCGATCCATTGCTCGACGCGTTGGTGCACGGGCAGGACATCGCGCGGCCCCTCGGGCGTCAGCGGGCAGTCCCTGACGAGCCGGCGCTGGCTGCGCTGGAGCACGCGCGGACGAGCGCGTTCTATGGAGCCCGCAGGCGATTCCGCGGCCTCAGATTGGTGGCGACGGATGCGGACTGGGCCGCCGGTGACGGTGTCGAGGAAGTCCGCGGGTCCGTCAGCGATCTCCTGCTGCTGGCGACCGGCCGACCCGCCGGACTCGCCGGAACCTCCGGACCGGGCGCGGACCGGCTCGCTGCTCAGCTGAAGGTCTGACCGTCAGCCAGGAAGTCGAGCACCAAGGGACTCGCTGTCGTCTGGAACTCATGGAAATAGGCGTGCCGAGCGCCCGGGATCACGTGAGCGTGGGCGTCGGGGATGCGCTCCGCCAGTACTGCGGCGTTGGCGGCCGGGCTGAACACGTCGTCCGCGCCGTGCAGGATCAACGTCGGGGCCTTGATGGCAGGCAGTTCCTCCCAAGCCTCGTGGTTGTTGCTCGCGACCAGATGCCGCCCCCGCGCGTACGTCTGCATTGTGGAATCACCCAGTACGTCGTACGGGCCGGGGTGCTCAGCGAGCCAGCCGGGCGTGTACATCAGGTCGAGCAGGATCCGGTCCCGCCCGGCCTGATCGGCCCGTGCGAGTGCTCGCCGGATCTCCTGACTCCGCTCGAACCCGTGCTTCTTGCCGGGCGACGTACAGCCGAGAACCAATCGCCGGACGCGCCCGGGGTACCGAATCGCCACCCACTGCGCAACCCGTCCACCCATGGAGGTCCCGTAGACATCGGCGACCTCTATCCCGAGGTGATCCAGCACCGCCACGACGTCATCGGCAAACCCTTGCGTGCTGTAGACCTCGTCCGGCCGGTCGCTGTCGCCGGTCCCACGCCAGTCCATCGTGATGGTCTGACACGAGTCCTCGAAGTCTCCGCGCACCGCATCCCACCAGCGATGGTTGTTCGCCTGCCCCGCCAACAACACCAACGGCGTACCGGATCCCCTCATCTGGTAGGCGATCCGAAACCCATCAGCCGCCGTGGCAGACCCGACGTCACTCATAGCGCCTAACCATCCCAGGACGGGTCCGTGCTGCGACCTCCACCCCCTGCTCCCACCCATCCAAAGTACGGCCCGGCGACGCAGCTGACCGAGACAGGCGTTCCGGCGCCACGCATCGCCGGGGCGGTCCCTGCATCCCCGCGGCCGACAGCTGCACCACTGCGCCGATTTCTCTTTGGCTGGCGTTCTGGTTGCAGATCCTGCTCGGGTTCTCATTCGTCCCACACTCTTTCCCTAGATCCACAGGTCCGCTGGGGTTGTGGACAACTCGTCTCGATCGGGAGTGTCGGCGCAATTTCGGTCAACCTTCGGAATCCCTTACAAATAAGGGCCTTCCGGACCGGAAACTGTCGGCGGTGGTGTCTAGGGTCTGGGGTATGGAGATCTTGGGCGAGCGGCCGGTGTGGTCGATGAGCGACAGCGAACAGCTGGCGACTCTCGACGCGCTGCAGGCTGAGGTCTCCCGGTTGCAGACCTACCGCCTGCAGGTTCTGGCCGGCTACGACGCGTCCGGTCACGCCGCGACGCTGGGCGCGGGTGACACCGCCCGGCTGCTGGCGTTTCGGCACCGTCTCGACCCGGGCGTGATCAAGGGTGACCTGGCGCTGGCCAAGGCCCTCCGCAAGTACCCCGCCGTGGCCGACGCCCTGCCACCGGTCCACCCCGACCCGGTGCCCGACACCGACACCGGCGGTGCGGACGCCGGCGGTGCGGGCGGCGGCGACGCCGATCCGGACAGCACGCCGGACGGTGAGTCGGACCGCGAGCCGGGCGCAGCTGCCGGTGCGGGGGTGGGGGTGGTGTTGTCGCCGGCGCAGGCGGCGGCGATCGTGGCCGAGTTGGAGGCCGTCCCCAAGACCGTCGCGGTCGAGGACCTGGCCGTGGCCGAGGAACAACTCGTCGCCCTGGGGCGCCACTTCGGCCCGTCGGAGCTGCGCAAGGCGGCGCGCCGGGCCCGCGACCTGCTGGACGCCGACGGCCCCGCACCGGAGGAGGACAAGGCCTATGCCCGGGAGGAGTTGCGGGTGCGGACCGCGGACCGGGGGGTGAAGTTCAGTGGCTACCTGGCCAACGAGAACGCCGAACTGTTCCAGTCCCTGATCCTCGAGGGTTCCAAGCCCCGCAAGACCGTCACCGGCGAGTTGGACCCGCGCTCACCGGACAAGCGCCGCGCCGACGCCCTCACCGACGTCCTCAACGTCGCCTCCAACGCCATCACCACCGCCATGTCACCCGACCCAGCCGACCCGGCCGACCCGGCCGACCCGGCCGACCCGGCCGGGGCAACCCTGGACGGTGCCGAGACGGCCGGATCGCCAGGCGGCAACGGCACCCCAGCGGCCGGTAGCGCCGCCGACACCGGTGCCGCAGGCGGTAGCGCTGCAGGCGGTGGTGCTGCGGTGGTGGCCGGGTATGGCCCGAAGGCGCACATCACGATCACCATCGACCTCAAAGACCTCACCGACGCCGGCGCCCACGCGGTCGGCACCCTGGTGCACGGCGAGGGACTGTCCGCGGGCGCGATCCGGCGGCTGGCGTGCGAGGCGCAGATCATCCCGATCGTGCTCGGCGCCAACTCCGAACCCCTCGACGTCGGCATGGCCCAACGCTTCGTCAACCGCGCCATGCGCCGCGCCCTGAACGCCCGCGACAAGGGCTGCGTCGTGTGCAAAGCACCGCCGATCTTCTGCGACGCCCACCACCTGATCTCCTGGATCGACCACGGCCCCACCGCCCTGACCAACCTGGTCCTGCTCTGCCGCCGCCACCACATCGACACCCACCACGGCCACTGGACCATCACCCTCCACCACGGCACCGCCACCGTCGCCCGCCCCACCTGGGCCGAACCACACCCCACCAGACACCGCTACCGCACCCCCACCACCAGCTACCGCGACCGCGGAGCGTCGGACAGCGCTGCCCGCAACCACGCCCACCACCCGGCACCCACCACCACCGAGAACACCCCGGCCGCGCAGTTCGACCCCTGGGCAGACACCGACCCGCCCGATCCAGCCTCCGGCAACCACACCCGTCCACCCGGCGACCCGACCCCGGGTCACAGGGCGCTGCCCCATGCCAACAACCCGCCACCGGCCACCACCGCCGATGACCGGGATCGAGACCGGCGCCCTCCCGTCACGCGCTCCACACAGCCAAGGACAGCACCGCCATGCACCCGACCGAACTGACGGTCCCACGCCGCAGCACACCTCGTGCCGGCCCAGGGCAACCGAAGACCACGCCACGCCAGGCGAGGCATCGTGCACCCACCATGCCCGACGGCCGGCATTGCGGATCTCCCTGCCCGGCGGACCCGGACCGCGAATCCGCACAGCCAACTGACCCGCACCGCCGATCCGCCCGACTGACTGACCCCCATCCCGGGCCAACGGGACCGTCACCTCTCCAACAGACCCGGCCGGTCCCTAGCGCGTGGCTTGGCGGCTGATCGTGTGGAGGAGTTGGGTGGTGGCGAGGACGTGGGCGTGGCTGCTGATGACCAGCAGGCGGTAGATGCGGCCGTGCGGGCCTGGGAAGGCTGAGTAGGTGTGGGCGCTCAGCACGGTCTGGCCGTCGGCGGTGTCGGTGAGGTCGAAGATCAGTTGATACTTCGCGAAGCGGTGCCGGCCGGCGAGGGTCAATTGCAGTTCGGGGATCTCATCGATCGACTCGAATCCACTCTGCGGCTTGGTCCCCAGAACCCAGGCCAGCGGCACCGCCTTGCGAGCCCCGAGCGAGGTGTCGACGTACCGGAGAAGCGCAGCCCATACACGCTCGCGGGATGCGTCGACCGTGGTCTGGTGGGTGTCTACGTAGGGCAGGTCGCTGGTCATGAGGATGCGTCAGAGGTGAGTCGGGCGCTCATGGCTTCGGCCAGGGCCACGACGGCGCTGAGCGGACGGACCATGACGGTGAGTTCGGTGATCGAGCCGGTCTCGTCCGCGTGGAGGAAGTCGCAGCCCTCGACCTCGCGCCCACCGATGGCAGCCTGGAACACGAGTGCGTGGTCGGCCGCGTCAGCCGCGCCGATCTCCCGGGTATAGCGGAAATCTTCGAACACTTCGAGCACGGCCCCCAGGATCGGTGCGACGGCCGCGCGACCCTGGTACGGCTTGAACACGACCGGGCTGCGGAAGATCACGTCCTCCGTGAGCAGGTCCACCATCGCGTCCAGGTCTCTTGCTTCTACGGCGGTGCGGAAAGGGTGCACAGCGGGCTCCCGTATACTCAACTTGTTGAATAGGTGTCTTTGAGACTATGCCGCCGACGGAGGACTGTCCAGATGGGATTGCGTCACGCTGTGCTTGCCTCGCTGCTGGAGGGGGACGCCGCGGGGTACGAGTTGTCCAAGCGCTTCGACGTGTCCGTTGCGAACTTCTGGTCGGCCACGCCGCAGCAGCTGTACCGCGAACTCGAGCGGCTCGAGAGCGAGGGGTTCGTCGAGGGACGGGTGGTCGAGCAGCAGCGCCGGCCGAACAAGCGGGTCTTCTCCCTGACCCCGGCCGGGCGGGCGGAGTTGCGAGACTTCATCGCCCAGCCCACGCGGCCGGGCGCGATGCGCGACGACCTGCTCGTGAAGCTCCAAGCGGCTGGGCCGGACGACCTGCCCGCAGTACGGAAGGCCGTCGAGGTACGGCTGCACCAGGCGCGGGAGAAGCTCGCGTTCTACGACCACCTGCATGACGGACTCCTCGACGGGCGCACTGAGGCCGCTCACGTGGCTGCGGCTGAGCGGATCGGGCCGTATCTCACGCTGCTGGGCGGACGCCTGTACGAGCAGGCGAACATCCACTGGTGTGAGTCCGTCCTGGCTGTTCTCGACGAGAGATCACCGGTACCAGAGGGCGACTAAGTGTTCGAGGCGGCTGCGCATCCGGGCGCGGGCGGGCTCGGGGAGATAGGGAAAGAAGGTGGGCCACTCGAGCAGCAGCAGGGTCAGCTCGGAGGCAACGGCCGCTCGACGCAGGAGCGCGTCGTCCGGGATGCCTCTAGCAACGGCGTAGGCGGTGTGCATCGCCTCGCGGGGCGGGTTCACCCCGTCGACCTCAGCGCGGTGCCACAGCAGGGCCAAGTCCCCAGGGCCGTGGCCGATGTGGACTTCCTGCCAGTCGATCCAGACGAAGCGGTCCGCCGGATCGGTCAGGAGATTGCCCAGGTGGAAGTCGCCGTGACACAGGCAGGCGGGCAGCTCCCGGATCGCGGCACCGAGGGCCTCGAAGCTGGCCCACAGCGGTGCCAGCAGCCGCTCGTACCCCAGCTTGATCCAGGCGCGCTCGCCGGCCGCGAGCTTCTCCGCCGAAGCCCGCTCCCGCGCAGCCGCTCCACGGTCGATGGCCAGGGCAAGCACCTGCTCGCGATGCAGCCGCCCGAGCTCCGTGGCCAGCTCGGTCCACCGCTGCTCTGACCATCGCTCGGCCTCCGTCGGCACGCCCGCGGCCGTCAGTAGCAAGTAGGCAGTGCCGTCGGCCTCGCCCCCGACCACGAACTCCGGCACCAGCACCGGCACATGCGCGGCCAGCTCCCGATAGAACGTCACCTCACGCCGTGCCCGCTCCCGCAAACCCGGCCGAGAGGCCACCTTCAGCACGAACTCACCCGCGGGCTGGTCCACGGAAAGCCCGTACACCGCCGACCCCGAGGCCCCGCCCGCGATCGTCCGCGCACCGACCACCTCGCCTCGGACCCGATCACCCAGCAGCTCCCACCACCGGGCGGCCTCGCCCTCAACTGCCTCAGTAGTCGTCACCACAACTCCCGCGCACCCGGTCTCATCACCCCTCAGAACTACCAGCGCGCACCGACAACCTGGCGATGTCCTTTTGCCGAAGCCCCGTTCGTTCCATTCTTGAGGGGCCAGACGGGCCCACGGCGATGAAGGAGAGTTCGATGCCGCAGTACCTTGCGTTGACTTACACGGCGGACGTCGACTGGTGGGCGCCCGAGCAGGCGGACGAGCTGGCGGAGTACCGGAAGTTCGGGGTCGACCACGCGGACACGATCAAGGCGAGTGCCGTGCTGCACCCGACCAGTACGGCGACCGTCGTGCGGGTGGAGGGCGCCCGCGGCGGCGAGGTGGTCACCACGGACGGGCCGTACGCGGAGACGAAGGAGGCACTGACCGGGTACTACCTGATCGACGCGGACGACTTCGAGGCGGCGGTGCAGATCGCGGCCGAGCTTCCCGCGGCCTGGAGCGGCGCGGTCGAGGTACGGCCGGTCATCATGGCCAAATGACCCCACACCCGGCGCACGACACGGTCGCCGAGACGGTCCGGATCGAGGGCGCGCGCATCCTCGCGACGTTGATCCGGACCATCGGGGACGTGCAGCTCGCCGAGGACGCCGTCCAGGAGGCGAGCCTGGCGGCCCTCGGCGCGTGGCCGGTCACGGGGGTGCCGCCGCAGCCGCGGGCCTGGCTGACGGTGACCGCCCGGCGGAAGGCGATCGACATCCTCCGGCGCGAGCGTGCCCGGCCGGACAAGGAGCGCGACGGGCTGATGATGATGGAACTCAGCGGGTCCGACATACCGCCGGACGAGGTCGTCCACGACGACCTGCTGCGGTTGATCTTCATCTGCTGCCACCCCGCGCTCTCGCCGCCGACCCGGATCGCCCTGGCGCTGCGGACGCTCTGTGGTCTCACGCCCGCGCAGATCGGCGGGGTACTCCTCACCACCGAGGTCGCGACGACCAAGCGCCTGACCCGGGCTCGCCAGAAGATCGCCGCCGCCCACATCCCGTACCGCGTACCGGCCGAGGAGAGCTGGCCGGGCGACTTCCAGCGGTGTGCGGGGTGATCCACAGCCTCTACACGGCGGGCCATGCGCCGGTCGACGGTCAGGCGGCGTACGACGTGGACGCGGGCGCCGAGGCGATCCGGCTGGCCGAACTCCTGCACGAGCTACTCCCGGAGCAGACGATGCCTGCCTCCGTGCTGGCGCTCCTGCTCCTCACCGACGCCCGCAGGCCGTCGCGTGTCGACGACCAAGGGGACGTCGTCACCCTCGACAAACAGGATCGGAGCCAGTGGGACACGGCGGCGATCACCCGCGGCATCGACCTGCTGAACGACTCACTGCTCCGTACGCACGGCCAGGCGGACGCCTACCAACTCCAGGCTGCCATCGCGGCCGAGCACGCTCGCGCTCCGAGTTATGCCGAGACCGATTGGGCGGAGATCCTGCGGCTGTACGACCTGCTCGTCTCGATCGCCCCCAGCGACGCCGCCGCGCTGGGCCGAGTCGTCGCCGCAGCCGAGGCAGCCGACCCCGCGACCGGCCTTGCCCTGCTGAACGACCTCCCGCCGAGCTCCCGCTGGCACGCAGTACGAGCTGAACTGCTGGCCCGCGAGAACCGCTTCGCCGAGGCGGCCCAAGAGCTCACCGAAGCCCTCGCCGAACCGTCCACGCAACCCGAACATGAGCACCGCGAACGCCGCCGAGCCCGATACCTCCACCTGGCAACCTCACCGGAGGACATCGCCTGATCAGGCCTGGGGAGCCTCGGTGAAGGTCACCTCGGGCAGGGACGCCCTGCGGAGTACGTTCGGCACTGAGATCCCGAGATCGGTCAGCAGCACCGTGGCCGACGGATTCAGGGTGAACCCGGTCATCGGGACTCCTTCGATCACAGCTGAGCCATGATGACGCGGTCGTAGACCCGGTCGCCGAACAGCTTCCGTACTGTGATCAGCAGGCGGGCGTACTTGCCAGCAACGTACCGGGTTTTCGGGCGTCGCGCCTTGAGGGCGTCCGCGATCACCCCGGCGATCAGCGAGGCAGGTGATCCGCCGGCCTCGTAGCTCCCGCGGGTCGTGCCGGCCACCTTCTGGGCGAGGTCGACGTACGGGCCCTTGCCGGAGCGCTCGAGCATCGGCTCGATCAGGACGTGTCCGAACTCCGTCTCGATGATGCCCGGCTCGATCACGATCACGTCGATGCCGAACGGCTTGAGCTCGAGCCGCAGGCAGTCCGACCAGCCTTCGACGGCGTGTTTGGTCGCGTGGTACCAGGATCCCAGCGGGGTGTAGATCCTGCCGCCCATCGACGACAGGTTCACGATCTTCCCGGCGCCCTTCGCGCGCATGGCCGGCAGCACGAGCTGGGTCAGCCGGGCCAGGCCGAAGAGGTTGACCTCGAACTGGTACCGGGCGTCGGCGATCGTGGTGTCCTCCATCGCGCCGTACATGCCGAAGCCTGCGTTATTGACGAGGATGTCGACGCCGCCGCGCTCGGAGGTGATGCGATCCACCGCGGCCACGATGTCGTCGTCCTTGGTGATGTCCATCGCCAGTACCGTCGCGCCGAGGTCTTCCAGGTCGCGCATCCGGTCCACCCGACGGGCCGCCGCGTAGACGACGTACCCGTCGGCGAGCAACCGCTCCGCCGTCGCCTTGCCCATGCCCGACGATGCGCCGGTCACCAGAACGGTCTTCACGAACCCGCCTCCTCGCCAGGTGGTCCCGATGACCACCTGGCAACGACGGTAGGCAATGCGGGCCGATCAGGCACTAGCAAGACGCGCCGATCCACCTGCGGATCACGCCATCGGCCGCGGTCACATCATCGGTCGTGGTCCCGTCATCGGCCTCGGCGCAGGTGTGCTGGTCCCGCGGACCGCGATGGGCAGAACGATCATCAGCAAACCGATCAGCAGCAGCGTGCCACCGGCGATCAGCGTGCCGATGGCGATCGGCAGGATGACCGGTAGCTTGGCCGCGGCGCTGACGTTCGCGTCGATACCGGACGAGCCGTCGGCGTTCATGATCAGGATCGTCACCGAGTCCGAACGCATCACCACCTGCAGAGCCACCCTCGACACCATCTCCATCACCACCTACCCCCGCACCACGAGCACCGCCGCCACCGTCGCGAAGTACTTCACCACCGAACAGTTCCTCTGGGGCCTGACCCACATCCTCAACGGCCTCGCCCCCGACCCTGAAGCCCCCGGCCCGCTGAAGGTCATGCGGAGACCTTCTCTGGTGGCATGCAGTTGGCAATGCAGGCGTGGGGCGGTGGGGGAGCCATGCGGGGGGTGGAGGTTGTGGCGGTCTTGGAGACGAAGGCGACGGAGATTGCCGCCGCGGCCAGACAGAGGACTGCGGTCGCGAGCATTGCGGGGCGGAAGCTCGCGGCGATCGTTTCGGTGAGGCTGAGGTGGACGCCGCCGGCCAGTGCCGGGAGTACTGCGATCGCGGCCACGCCACCGATGCGGGACACGGTGTTGTTGACCGCGGAGGCCTCACCGAGGTCGGCGCTGCTCACCGCCGCGAGCACCGCGGCCGTCAGGGGAGTGACTGCCAGGCCGAGTCCCAATCCGTGGAGCAGGTTTCCGGGCAGCACACCGCTCAGGTAGGTCGAACCCGGTCCGAGTGCGGACAGATAGACGAACGCGATCCCGACGATGGTCATCCCTGCTGCCATCAACCACCCGGGACCGAAGCGGGCCACCAGGGACCCGCTGATCGGCGAGATGAGCAGGAAGACGATCGACGCCGGGATGAGAGCGGCTCCCGCTGCGCTCGCGCTGTAGCCCAGTTGCAGCTCCAGTTGCAGGTAGAGCAGGTACGACGACGCGCTCAGGGCGGCGTAGAAGAGCAGCGTGCCGGCGTTGATCGCGTCGAACTGGCGCGACTGGAACAGCCGCAGCTGCAACATCGGATGCTGCCGCATGGCCTCGAACGGGACCAACGCGACCAGGCAGGCGATACCGACCAGGCCGGCGACGACGACCGACGGACGCGACCAGCCCCTGGCGGCACCCTCGGTCAGCGCGTAGATCACGCCGCCGAACCCCACCGCGGTGAGCAGAGAACCCGGTACGTCGGGCCTGCCGGCGGCCGCGGGATCCCTGCTGTCCGGGACGCCGCGCAGGACGAGCAGCGCGGCGATCACCAGCGGCGCGTTCAGCAGGAACAGCCAGCGCCAGGAGTAGGTGTCCGAAAGCCAGCCGCCCGCGTACGGACCGACCGTCATGCCGAGCGTCGCGAGCCCCGCCCAGATGCCGATCCCGCGGGCACGGTCCTCGGGGCGCAGGGTCGCGTTGAGGAGCGCCAGGCTGCTCGGCACCGTCAGCGCGGCGCCGATTCCCTGGAGCACCCGGGCCGCGATCAGCAGATCCACCGACGGAGCGAGCGCACACAGCACCGACGCCCCGAGGGTGAGCACCAGCCCGACCACGAGGATCCGTCGCCGCCCGTAGCGGTCCGAGAGACCACCGGCGACGAGGAGGAGGGCCGCGACCGTCACCAGGAAACTCGTCACCACCCACTGCAGCTGGGCCACGCCGGCGTTCTGGTCCTCGCCGATGGAGGGCAGGGCGACCGTGACGACCGAGGCGTCGAGGAAGCCGATCATCGAGGCCAGCACAGTCGCGCAGATGACCGCGATCCCCGTCGTACTGCGCAGCGGGACGGAGGGGCTTGCCTGATCAAGGGACATGCTTCCACAGTGCGGGGAAGCAGCAGGAACTCGCGCCAGTGGGACTCCCTGGTTTGTCCCGGGCCTAGGGCGCGCGTGCCGTCCGGTAGGGGTCGCCGGCCGGGAGCCAGGCTGTCTCGAGGTCGAGCGACGCGAGGTCACGGGTCAGTACTTCGACGGTGCCGTGCACCGCTTTCCGGGACTCGTCGCGCCGCGTCACCAAGCACCAGGTCCAGTACGGCGTGGGGTCGACCACCTGGCGCCGGACGAGGTCGGGCGGGAGCAGCCCGAGCTGGCTCTTCGGGGAGTTCAGCAGGGGACGGCGGAGGCGGCGTACGTGGTCGAAGAAGGCGTCACCGGTGATCCCGCCGTCGTCGATGTACTCGAGCTTCGCGCCGGTGGCGTGGGCGAACTCCTCTCCGTACGCGTTCCAGGACGACCAGGTGGCGGTGTCGGCGTCCACCGGGACGAGGATGTCCTTCGCCCGGACCGGCGACCCGTCGGTGCCGACGGCAACGGCGAACAGCCGGTCGGCGCCGATCACGTGCGCGTCGAGGTCGAGCTTGGCCAGGTCGTCGGACAGTACCCAGCAGATCGCCAGATCGAGGGTGCCGTCCGCGACCCGGGCCGCCTGGGCGTGCGAGGGCAGCACCCAGGCGTCGATCAGGAGCTGGGCGACACCGGACGCGTGGCTGACGAGGTCGGCCGGGTGCCAGCTGACGTAGCCGAGCCGGACCGGTTCGCTCGCCGCCATACCGCTCGCGGAACGTCGCAACTCGTCGGCCTGCTCGAGGAGCGCCCGCGTCGAGGGCAGCAGCGCCTGGCCACTGGCAGTCAGGGTGACGGACCGGCGGTCGCGGTCGAACAACCGGACGCCCAGATCCCGCTCGAGGGACTTGATCTGCTGGGAGAGCGACGGTCCGGCGATGTGCAGGCGAGCCGCGGCCCGGCCGAAGTTCAGCTCCTCGGCCACGGCGACGAAGTACCGCAGTTGGCGCAGCTCCATGGGTCGATCGTAAGGCGGTGGGAGGCGTTGCCTCTCAGTAGAGAGCAATTCTGTCGTGGTGAGGCCGCAGGGACCGAGCAAGCATGATCACCTACCTTGAGAACCGCCCCGTTCGCGACCGGGGAGATGCTTCCGACGAAAGGCCTGTGATGCTCGGCGATCAGCTCGGTGTCGACCTCCCGGTGTTCGCCGCTCCGATGGCCGGCGGCGCCACTACGCCGCAGCTCGTCGACGCGGCGGCCAAGGCCGGCAGCCTCGGCTTCCTGGCCGCCGGGTACAAGTCACCGGAGGCACTCGGGCAAGAGCTGAGCGCGGCCTCGTCCACGGGTTTCGGGGTCAACCTGTTCGCGCCGAACCCGTTGCCTGTCGATCGTGAGGAGTTCCGCCGCTACGCCGGGCTCATCGCCTTGGAGGCGGACCGGTACGGCATCGAGCTCGAAGGCGCTGAGCCGATCGAGGACGACGACCGCTGGCACGAGAAGCTCGAGGTACTGCGCGCCCACCCGGTCCCCGTGGTGAGCTTCACGTTCGGCATCCCGAGCCGCGACGACCTCGCCGTACTGCGTGCCACCGGCGCGTTGCTCCTGCAGACAGTGACCACGATCGACGAGGCCAAGGCCGCCAGTGACGCGGGCGTCGATGCCCTGGTGGTACAGGCCTCAGCGGCAGGTGGTCACTCCGGCACCTTCACCCCGAAGCAGCCGCCGGCCGAGGCTCCGATCAACGACCTCGTCGCGGCCGTACGGCGTACCGTCGGGCTGCCGGTGATCGCCGCCGGCGGCCTGGCGACCGCGGAGGAGGTGGCCGCGGTGATCCGGGCCGGCGCGGATGCCGTTGCCGTCGGCACCATTCTCCTGCGCAGCGACGAGGCCGGCACGTCGGCCACCCACCGGGCGGCGCTCAAAGATCCGAGCCGGACACACACCGTGGTGACGCACGCGTTCACCGGGCGTCCCGCACGAGCACTGCCGAACGCTTTCACGAATAAGTACAGCGATCTCGCGCCTTACGGCTATCCGGCCTTGCACCACCTGACCAGCGGCCTCCGCAAGGCCGCCGCAGCAGCCGGCGACGAGGAGTACCTGCACCTCTGGGCCGGCACGGGATTCAGGCACGCCACGGAAGAACCAGCCGCCGCCATCCTGACCCGCCTGGCCGAGAAGCTCTGACCCCCGAGGGTCGTCTGGTGGATCTCAGTCCGGTTCTCGATCGGCCGGTTGAGGAAGGTGCATGACCTCGAGGATGTCGACGCCGAGCATGTCGAGGTGGTTGAAGACGCCGGCCAGCGCGGCCTGGTCGTGCAGGTAGCCGTGCAGAACGGTCTGCGCGGGCTCGGGGTGGACGGCCAGCGACGGGAAGGCGCTGGTCAGCTCGCGGGACAACGTGCCCTTGACGCGGATGACGTAGTGGGTCATGGCGTTGCCCTTTCAGGATGGTCGGGACTGACTGTGCTGCTCCGGTCCCCGGCCGGAATCGCCCTTCCCGGGCGATCATTTCTGCTTGGATTCCTCGAGGATCTCGGCCTTCTGGTACTCGAACTCCTGCTCCGTGAGCACCCCGGCCGTGCGGAGCTCGCCGAGTTCCTTCAGCTGGGCGAGCATCGCGGACCGGGCCTGGGTCGCAGGGGGCGCGAACGAGGTCGGGACCGGGGCGTTGGTGGAGGCCGCCCACGTGCCCTGCTGCCGCTCGGAGACGCGCTGGTGCACCCGGGTCGCCATACCGGCGACGACAGCGGTTCTCGCGGCCGTTCTGAACAATCCCATCGGAGCATCCCCTCTGTCAGCCGGTGCCTTCGCCGAGCGCCGCCTCGAACTCGTCGTCCGGGATCCGGCCGGAGGCGACCAGACGGGCGCCCTCGCCGTGCAGCGCGGCGGCGAGGGAGACGACCCACTCGTTCTCGTAGATGACCACGACGCCCAGGTGGCCGGCCTCGATCAGCGACCCGGCCTCGCGCACGTCGTCGGCGTTCATCAGCCCGGAGAACGAGCCGATGAACGGCGCCAGGGCGGACAGCTCCGGCAGGATGTCGGACGCCAGCTTGACCGGTGCGACCGAGCTGTCGTCGGCCTTGCTCAGGACTTCGAGGTCGAGGATCCGGATGACCCCCCGCTCGGCCAGGTCCAGCAGGACGCCGAACCCGTCGGGACCGAGTCCCTCCGGCGGAATCTGCACCACGAGCAGGTCGATCGGCCCCAGTACGTCGTTGGCCCGGGCCGCCGCGTCAGTCGAAGTCGACATCTGGCCTCCAGGCCGGTCGGGTGGAGCAGGCGCGGAGTCGCTCAGCAGGGGACCACGCGGCCGTGCCGCCATTCTCCCAACCGGCCGGCCAGGGCGGTATCACCTAGACCGGGTGAGATGCCTGGCAACGTGTGTCAGGCGTTCACCAGAAGGGATCCCGGGTGGGATCACACTCACGAGGCCGAGACGTACGGTCGTACAGCCGAGCCGGCCGAGTGCCGTCATCGAGGCGAGCACCGCGGCCGACCCGGTCATGTCGTTCTTCATCTGAGCGTGGGACTCGTCGCTCGGCTTGAGGCTGATGCCGCGGAGCCGGGGTCAGGACTGCAGTGCCGCGATCAGCTCCTCCTCGCGTTCCTTTGTGAGGTTGGTCTGGATGATCGTGGGGCTGAACGGCTTCAGCGCGTCCACCACGCGGTCCACGGTGGCCGACCTGGCCAGCAGGAACACAGCCGCCTTGCCGTCCTGCAGCTGCTTGCCGACCTGTTTGATCAGGTCGTCGCTGATGCCGACGTCGGTCAGCTTGCCGGCCACGGCACCGGCGGCCGCGCCGACGGCGAGGCCGGCCAGCGGGTTCAGGAAGAGCAGACCGATCAGGGTTCCCCACAGCGCGCCACCGGCCGCGCCGGCGCCGGTCATGTTCATCGTCTGGTGGATGCGAACCTTGCCCTTGTCGTCCTTGTAGGCATAGGCCGCGTCGTCACGTTGCAGCAGTTCCTGCTTGGCCAGGTCTTCGGTCACCGCGAGGACGCGCTCGGCGTCATCACGACTGTCCAGACCGAGTACCACAAGATGCGTCATTGCTGGACTCCTCCGTCGCTGGGTCGCGCGTCACCCCACATCCGCGCCGAGGCTTCATGCCATCAGAAGAGTCAGCCCGCCGACCTCATCCGAAGTGGATGACTCGTTCCTTCACCCTGCAGGGATGAGTACGCCGGGCCGGATTCGGCCGATGATCCGCAGAACGGCGTCCGGGAGCCGCCAACCGGTGGCGCTGGGTAGTTCACCCCTCACGGGGGATGGTGCGACGGCTGCGTTCGGTCAGGCTCAGGAGTGCGCGGTCTGCGGAGGGCGGCTGCCGCTGTCGCAGTGTCGTCGTTCGAGGAGGCAAGGACTTGACTGCTCATTACGCCCAAGGGAACGCGAAGACGATCGACGCCGGCCGGCTGTGGGCGGGCGGGGCGGCCACCGCGGTGGTCTGCGCGCTCATCGCCGTCGTCGGCGTCCTGCTGGCCCGTGGCGTTTTCGACGTCGCCGTACTCGCCCCCGAGGGCGAGGGCACCTGGGGCGACGCCGACACGGGGAAGTACGCCCTGTTCGCCGCTCTGGCCGCCCTGGTGGCGACCGGGCTGTTGCACCTGCTGCTGCTGTCGACGCCCCGGCCACTGCGGTTCTTCGGCTGGATCATCGGCCTGGCCACGGTGGCGGCAGCGCTGGCGCCGCTGGCGACCAACGCGTCGACCGAGTCGAAGGTCGCCACCGGGCTGATCAACCTCGTCATCGGGATCGCGATCGGCTCGCTGCTCACCGGAGCGGCGCGGATGGCGGTGCGGTATCGGCCGGTCGACCCGGGGCCCGGCGCTCCCGGCGCTCGCTAGGTGAGGGGCGTTGCGGGCCAGGTGATCCCCGGAGTCACGGGCTAGGTGAGTCCGGCGTTGCGGGCTACGCGGAGGGCGGCTGACCGCCTGACGACGCCGAGCTTGCGGTACAGCGACCCGAGGTGGGTCTTGACGGTGTTCTCGGTGATGAACAGCGCGTTGGCGATCTCGGTGTAGGAACTGCCCAGGGCGAGCTCGTCGAGCACGTCCGCCTCCCGCGCGGTCAACCGGATCTTGGTGCCGTTGATGACCGCGTCGAGGCGCCGGGGCGGCGAGACCTGCCCGTCGGGCCGGGTCCGGGCGAGCAGAGTGACCCCTCCTGCCTTGCTCCACTCCGCTCCGTACCCGTTCAGCTTGTCCAGCACGACCGCCGCGAACGGATGGACGTTCGGCCCTTCGACATGTCTGCGCAACAGGCCCACGAAGGCAGGCTCCATCCCGGCCGGCGCGAGCGCGTGCAGGGTCCGCTGGGGAGCGGTCCGGTTCAGCATGTCCACCAGCGCGGTCTCGGCGGCCTCTTCGTCACCGAGGCGCAACAGCAGTACGGTCCGGACCGAAACGGCCGAAGCTGCCAGGACAGGGTGGATGCCCGGGCGTGCCAGTGCGGCATCCATCGCGTCCAGCGTTGCCTGTGAATCGCCGTCGGTGATGCTGGTGATGGCCCGGATCAGGTCGGCCTCGGCGGTGCAGCTGGTCTCCGAAAGGATCCGCAACTGCTTCTCCATGCCGCCCTGGTCGCCGATCAGCGCGGCCACCCAGAACCGCAGCAGCGTGAAGTCGCGCGCCAGGTACGACGGCAGCGGGCCGGCCGCCGTCGGCTCCGTGGCGAGCTCGGTTCCGGCCTGGTCGAGCTGACCGTTCTCGATCAGCAGCGAGGCGCGCAGGATCGCGCGCAAACCGGCGACCACCGTGTCCGAAGCGGCCACGTCGGTGTCGGCCACCTGCTCGAGCCAGTGCCGCGCCGCCGCCAGGTCGAGCTGGCTTAACGCCGCCAGGCCCAGTACCACGTGCGCCCGGACCGCGTAGTCCTTGAAGAGGACGCGATCCCCGGCCGCTTGGAGGGCGGCCCGCGCGGACTCGGCAGCGTTCTCCACCTGGCCGCGCACGTAGTACACGACGGCGCGATGGGCGAGTCCGCCCGCGATGAGCTGACGATGACCGGCCATCCGGGCCGACACCAGTGCCTCGTCGAGATGGCGGAGCGCCGCGTCGAGATCGCCGACCCACGTCTCGGTCGCCGCGAGCTCGATGAGGAGCAGCGACAGCCGCTCCGGCGCCAGCACCGCCGGGCGCCGGCCGTTGTCCGGAGTACGGTCCAGCACCAGCAGCGACCTGGCGCGGGCAAGCGAGTCGCGGACGTCGTACCAGCCGTAGCGGGACTCCCACAGCCGGAGCGTCAGCGCGTCCGCCCGGAGTGCGTCGTCCTCCGGGGTCGCGGGCTCCGACGCCGAGCTGATCGACGCCTGGTCGGCGGAGGACGTGTCCATCACCGCGCCGGTGACGTCACCCGAGCGGCGGTGCAGGATGCCGCGAACCCCGAGCAGGTGCCGATGGGTGTCCAGGTAGCCGTCCGGGAGGTTTTCGAAGCCTGCGGCAACGAGTTCGTGGCCGCCGCTGGCGAGCACGGCCGGCCCGTACCGGAGCAGGACGCGGTCGATCAGCCCTGGATCGCCGGCGTCGAGTGCGTTGCGCAGGGCAAGAGAACCTTCGCCACGGTTCTCGTAGTACAGGGCCGCGCGGTGGTGCGCCGCGGTGACCACCTTGGCATCCTCCGGACTGCCGGCGGCGCGGCGGTGCAGGAGCTCGATGAGCAGTGGGTGGTAGCGGTAGACGGGCTCACTGTCCGCGCCGTTGCTGTACGCGGTCACGAGCAGCCCGTTGCCGGCGAGATCCGCCAGCAGCGCCTCGGCGTTGGGGTCGGCGCTCAGCATCGCGGCCAGCGGCGCTGTCAGCCCGTTGGCGGCGAAGGTGCTGAGCAGCATCGACTGGGTCCGCGTGTCAAGGGTGGCGAAGGTTTCACCGAGCAGCAGGTCCAGCACCGGCTGCTCACTGAGCATCCGGGTACCGGCGTCGCGCGACACGGTGATCGTCCGGGCCGCGAGCACGAGGGCCGCGGCCCAGCCCGCTGTCTTCTCCTGCAACAGCGAGATGTCTGCCGCGGTGGCGTTTTCATCATGCGCATGAATGAGTTCGGCGGCCTCTGCATCGTTGAACCGCAGTTGACGCGAGCGCAAGGTCGACGCCAGGCCGCGCAGCTCCAGCTCGGTCAGCGGCAGGGGCAGGTCGTAGCGGGTGGCCAGCAGCAGACGGACCGACTGCGGCGACTTCTTCAGCAGCGTGGACAAAGTGGTCAACATCGTTGCGGAGAGCAAATGAGCGTCGTCCACCACGACAGGCTCGGGTGCCGCCGCCGCGGACGCCTGGCTGAGGACGTCCTCCAGCGAGTCCGGATCTTGCCCGGACACCCACAGCACGGAGCGTCCGGCCGTGCTCCGATGAGCTGCCCAGTCGGACAGCAGCACGGTTTTACCGGTGCCCGCGGGTGCCACCAGCATGGTCAGTGGTGCCGCAGAGCCACGGTCGAGCGCAGCACGGAGCCGCTCACGACTGACCAGCGTCAACGGTGGCCGTGGAGCTCCTCCCATGGCCGGTCGCCTGGTTCCGTCGTTCGTTTGCTCGGGCTCGAAGATCGTCACGCGCCGCCCTCCCTGGCTTGCGTGCCTCGCGTTGAGCCTGTAACCCCTGGTTTCTTATTTGGAGACTAGTCGGTCCTTGGCGGTTGCGGGAGAGGCCGGAGTACGGAGACTTATGTCCATGTCCCTTCCGTGTCAGGCCGCGGCCAGCGTGAGGGTGGTCGTTGCCGTCTGCCCCGATCGCAGGTAGGTGATCTGGAGGGTGTCCCCGGCCGATCGGGTCAGCGTCGCCACCACGATGTCCTCGCTGCTGCGGGCGGGCTTGTCGTCGATCTTGGTGATGATGTCGCCGGGCTTCAGGCCTGCCTTCACCGCTGGACTGCCGGGCTCGACGGCCAGGATGAACAACCCCGGCTCGGTGCCTGAGGCCCTGGCCATCTCCGGCGGAAGCTCCTGCACCTGGAGCCCGGTGGTCGGGTGGCCGGCCTGGCCCGTCTCGATGAGCTTGTCGGCGATCGGCATGGCGAGATCGACCGGGATGGAGAAGCCCAGGCCGACGCTGCCGCCGCCTGAGACCCCGGCCGAGTTCGGCACAGTCGCGATGGCGCTGTTCACCCCGACCAGCCGGCCCGAACAGTCGACCAGCGCGCCACCACTGTTGCCTGGGTTGATCGAGGCGTCGGTCTGGATCGCGCCGATCAGGTGGTGGGTGACGTCGTCCCCGGGCACTGGCACGTACCGGTCCAGGGCGCTCACGATGCCGGAGGTGACCGTGCTGTAGAGGCCGAGCGGCGCGCCCAGGGCGACGACCGGGTCGCCGACCTCCAGCGCCGCGGACGAGCCGATGGCGATCACCGGGTACCCCTTCGAGGCGTCGGCCGCCTTCAGCATCGCCAGGTCCGTGCTGGGGTCACGGCCGATGATCTCCGCGTCCGAGCTGTGCCCGTCGCTGTACAGCACCGACACGCTGCCGCCGTTCGCGGCCAGCGAGATCACGTGGTCGTTGGTGAGGATGTAGCCGCCGTCGCGGATGATCTGGCCCGACCCGCTGCCCGCCTGTCCGCCGCGCCGGGCGGAGATCGTGACGACCGACGGCAGCACCTGGTTCGCGACCGGGGCCGCGGCGCACATGGCGACCTGGCCGGCCGCTTGGGGGTTGCCTGCTGCCGACGACGTGCCGGCCCCGTCGTCGGACAGCGCCCAGACGATGAGTCCGCCGATGACCGCACCCACCAGAGCGGCTCCGCCGATGCCGGCCAGCAGCGCGCGGTTCCGGAGTACGCCGCCGCGGGCGGGGGGAGGCGCCTCGGGGGCGGGCGCCGCAGCTTCCGGGGCCGGCGTCGGGGCGTCCGGCGCGGGCTGTCCGCTGGGTGGATCGGACATCTCGATCTCCTCCGCGCTGGAATCGTGGCGCACCGGCCGGCGAAGGTGGCGGTTCCGCGAGATCAGCCGTCGAGGCGCCGGTCGGGACACAACCCTTCATCAAGGATCGCCGCCGCCGCGGCCGAAATACTCACCCGAAAGAGGTGATCCAGGCGCTGGATGGCGCACACTAGGGTCATCGACGAGCATGGCGCCGGCTGCTGGGAGGTGCGGTCATGGGAGCGGCGGACAGCACGCCCCGGCCGCATTGGCGGCGAAACGGACTCGCGCGCGCGGTCGTGATCGGCCTGGCGCTGGTGGTCGCGGGCCTCGGCTACAGCCTGCTGGTGCCGAATGGGGCAGCGGGCGCCGACGGACCTCAGTCGCAGCAGATCGAGGAAGGGCGCAAGCTCTTCGCCGTCGGCTGCGCCAGCTGCCACGGGCTCAACGCCGAAGGCGGCTCGGACGGCGAGGGCCGCCAGGCCGGGCCTCCGTTGATCGGAGTGGGCGCGGCCGCGGTCGACTTCCAGGTCGGCACGGGCCGGATGCCAGCGACCCAGACCGGTGCCCAGGCGCCGCAGAAGGAGCCGGTCTACACCGATGAGGAGATCGCGGCGCTGGCCGCGTACGTCGCCTCCCTCGCGCCTGGCCCCGCGATCCCGGCCACGGAGGTGTACGACGTCAGCAATGCCACCGACGAGGAGATTGCCCGCGGTGGAGAGCTGTTCCGGACCAACTGCACGGCCTGCCACAACTTCGCCGGCCGGGGCGGCGCCCTGCCGAACGGACGCTACGCACCCTCGCTGATGAACAGCTCGCCCCGGCACATCTACGAGGCGATGCTGACCGGACCCCAGCAGATGCCGGTCTTCTCCGACCAGGTGCTGCTGCCCCAGGACAAGCGCGACGTCATCGCCTACGTGGTGAGCCTGCAGGATCAGAAGGATCCGGGTGGCTTCGGCCTGGGACGGCTCGGCCCGGTCTCGGAGGGACTGTGGGGCTGGTTCGTCGGCATCGGCGCGCTCATCGCGGTCGCGGTGTGGATCGGGGCCAAAGCCCACTGATCCCGGGCTGAGGCCAGCTGATCCGGCGCAAGGCCTGTTGGTCCGGCTCGGACGTCAGCGGAACAGGTCGAGGCCCTGGCCGATCATCACGGCGGCCAGGACCGCCAGCAGAACGACGAGGATCGTGTTCAGGTTGCTCAGCAGCCACTCCTCGAGCGCCTTCAGCGTCGGGGCCGACCGATCCGCTCCCGCGATGACGACGGCCAGCAGTGGGACGAGAACCGTCAGCGAGGCCGCGATGACGAAGAAGGCCGTGGCGCCGACCTCCTGTCCCGGGGTGAGACCGGATCCACCGATCTGGGTGCCCGCGCCGATGACGAGCGGGAGGTTCTTGACGTTCGCCAGCGCCGCTCCCGCTCCGGTCAGGACCAGGGCGGGGCCGGAGAGCGTCGTGATCTTGTCGACGATCGCCGGGCGGGCCGGGGTTTCACCGGGCGACGGACGCTTGCGCCAGTACCGGACCGCCAGCACCGCGAAGAGGACGCCGACCGCCAGCTTGACGAGGTCGACGCCGTCACGCGCCGCCTCTGAGCCGTCATCGGTGGCCACGTCCGTCAGCAGCACCACGAGTCCGGTCGCGATCGCCAGGGCGCCGACCCAGCCCACCGCGAAGCTCGATCCGGCGCGAATCGGCTGCCTCGACATCAGCACCAGCACGATGCAGACCATCGGCACCGGACTCAAGGCGATTCCCAGCGCCTGCGGAAGCACCGCGCCGATCACCGGCCAGAAGGTCACCCTGCTCACTATGGAGGAGCGGCACCGGCCCAGCAAGACGGCTCCCCGGCCTCCACCTGACCCCGGCCACTGCTCGTGATTTGTTTGAGTTGACGTGTCAACCTATGATGAGTGACGTATCAATCAAATGGCACGAGAGGACGGCGAGTGGTCATGCAGGTGGGGATCTTCGGAGTGGGAGACGTGGTCGCCGACCCGGTCACCGGTCGCCCGCCCACGGAGCACGAGCGGATCAAAGCGGTGCTGGAGTACGCCCAGCTGGCCGAGGACGTCGGCCTCGACGTGTTCGCGATCGGCGAGCACCACAACCCGCCCTTCATACCGTCCTCGCCGACGACGATCCTCGGGTACGTCGCCGCCCGGACGTCCAGGTTGCAGCTGTCGACGTCGACGACGCTGATCACCACGAACGACCCGGTGAAGATCGCCGAGGACTACGCGATGCTGCAGCACCTGGCCGACGGCCGGGTGGACCTGATGATGGGGCGCGGCAACACCGGCCCGGTCTATCCGTGGTTCGGGCAGGACATCCGTGACGGCATCGCCCTGGCAGTGGAGAACTATGCGCTGCTGCGCCGGTTGTGGCGTGAGGACGTGGTCGACTGGGAAGGCAAGTTCCGCACCCCGCTGCAGGGGTTCACCTCGACGCCGCGGCCGCTGGACGACGTACCGCCGTTCGTGTGGCACGGCTCGATCCGCAGCCCCGAGATCGCCGAGCAGGCCGCGTACTACGGTGACGGCTTCTTCCACAACAACCTGTTCTGGCCGAAGCGGCACGTGCGGCAGATGATCGAGCTCTACCGCCGCCGGTTCGAGCACTACGGGCACGGTCCGGCCGACCAGGCGATCGTCGGACTCGCCGCCCAGCTCTACGTCCGGAAGAACTCGCAGGACGCGATCAACGAGTTCCGGCCGTACTACGACGCGTCGCCGGTCTACGGTGGCGGCCCGTCGCTGGAGCAGACCTCGCAGGACACGGCGCTGCTGGTCGGCAGCCCGGACCAGGTGATCGAGCGGATCCTGCAGTTCCGCGAGTACGCCGCGGGGGACTACCAGCGGCAGCTGTTCAACGTCGACGGACTCGGAATCCCGCACAAGGCGGTGCTCGAGCAGATCGAGCAGCTGGGGGAGATCGCCGCGGTGATCCGCAAGGAGTTCGCCGTCGGCCGTCCGGAGCACGTGCCGGACGCACCGACCCACGCGTCCCTGAAGGCGGCGAAGGAGCTGTCGGCGGAGGCGGCCCGATGAGCCGGAAGATCGTCGTGATCAGCGCGGGGCTGCGGCAGCCGTCGTCGACCCGGTTGCTGGCGGACCGGCTGGCCGAGGCGGTTCGGCGGCAGCTCGAAGCGCTCGGCGCCGAGGTGGACCTCGAGGTGATCGAGGTGCGCGACCACGGGCACGACCTGGTCAACAACCTGATCGTCGGCTATCCGTCCGAGCAACTCGAGGAGGTGCTCGACCGGGTCAGCCGGGCCGACGGCCTGATCGCCGTCACGCCGACGTTCAGCGCGTCGTACAACGGGCTGTTCAAGATGTTCGTGGACGTGCTCGACGACAGCGCGCTGATCGACAAGCCCGTGCTGATCGCGGCGACCGGGGGGACCGGCCGGCACTCGCTGGTCCTCGAGCACGAGCTCCGCCCGCTGTTCTCCTACCTGCACGCGGTCGTCATGCCCACCGGCGTGTACGCCGCCCCCGAGGACTGGGGTTCGGGCGCGGAGTCCGAGAGCCCGCTCGCGACCCGGATCGACCGGGCCGCAGGAGAACTGGCCCGGGAGGTCGACCGGCGGGAGTCCCCGCTGCCACCCGATCCCTTCGACTCGCCGGACTCCTTCGAGCAACTCCTGGCCTGACGACGATCACCTTGCAGCCCGGGATTCTCGGCCTCAGCGGGGGTTCGAGGGGAACCGGGCGAGCAGGTCTTCGACGCGCTCCTGCCGGCCCTGGAGACGATGGCTCTCCCAGTCCTCGCGGGACATGACGCCGTCGATCAGTTCGAGGGCTTCCCCGAGCTCTTCCTCGAGGTAGGGGTTGGGCATCTCGAGGCGGTCTCTCATCGCCTCTTCCGCGCCGAACAGGTGCGCGGCCCGCGCCGGATGACCCTGACGGATGAGGATGTTCATCACCGTGTTGGAGAAGGCCATCACGAGGCTGGGGCTGCCCAGCTTCACCACCGTGTCGACCAGGCCGGCGGCGAGCTCGCTCGCCCCGTCGAGGCGGTCGGCGACCACGAGCAGGTAGGCGAGGTTCTGCCCCTGGACCGTGGACTCGTGGACGTCGCCGATGTCTTCGTAGAGTTCCCGCGACTCCATCATCATCGTCTCTGCCCGATCGAACCGGCCCAGTTCCTCCTCCACGCCGCCGAGGTGGCCGAGGACCCTGGCCAGCTGCCTCTTGTCGTCGAGCAGGCGGAGCCGGTCCAGGGCCTCCCCGAGGGTGTCGCGTGCGCTCTCGAGGTCGCCGAGCTGGAGTTGAACCGTGCCCAACAGGCTCAGCGCGAGAGCGATACCGGTGTGGTCGTCGAGCGCCTCGGCCATCTTCAGGCTTCTCGTCGCCAGCTCCTCGGCACGTGCGGTCTCACCTTGGATACTGAGGAGATTTCCCAGCCCTCGCAGGCATGCCACCAGGTCCCGCGACTGCTCCGCGCCCGCCCGCGCGACGACCAGTTCATGCCAGCGGCGACCTTCGGAGAAGTAACCGCCCAACCACCAGACCCAGCCAAGGGCCGCACAGAGGCGAAGGCCGGTCGCGAGGTTGCCGGTGCCTTTGCCGCTCGGCGTAACGGCCCAGCCGAGTGCGGCACGGAAGTTGTCGAGCTCGGTCTCGGCCAGCTCGAGCGCGGTCACGTGCGTGGACTCCTCCCGCATCGCCAGGAGTTTCTCGGCCACGGTCGCGTAGTACGCCGCGTGCGCGCCGTGGGCCGCCTCGGCCTCGCCGACCGCCCGCAGCTCGTCGTCGGCGTACTGGCCGATGGTCTCCAGCAGAGCGATCCGCGGTCCGCCGTCCGGGCCCTCCGACATCGTGACCAGGCTGGCGTCGATGAGTTCCGCGACGATGTCGAGTGGGTCCTCCTGAGGCGTGCAGGCAACCGTGGCCACCGCATCGAGGTCGGCGCCGCCCGAGAAGACGGCCAGTTGCCGGAAGACGCGACGCCGTACCGGGCTGAGCAGGTGGTAGGACCAGGCGATGGTGTCGCGGAGCGTTCGCTGTCGCTCGGGTGTCACGCTGCTGGGCGAGACGATGTCGAGGGACTGGTCGATGCGGTCCAGCAGTGCCTTGGGGCTGAGCAGCCGGACGCGGGTGGCGCAAAGCTCGATTGCGAGGGGAAGGCCGTCCAGACGGCGGCAGATGGCCACCACGTCATCGACGTTGTCGGTCGTGAGCGTGAACCCGGGTTGGACGGCCTGGGCGCGTTGCACGAAGAGCTGCGCGGCTCCGGAGCTCTGGGCCGCGGCCAGCGTCAGGTCGTCCGGCAACGTCAGCGGTGTCACCGGGTGCTGCCGTTCGGCGATGAGTCCGAGCGGTCGCCGTGACGTCGCGATGACTGCGACCCGAGGTGCCGCTTCGAGGATCTGGGCGACGACCTTGGCGGCGCCCTCGAGCTGCTCCAGGTTGTCGAGGACGAGCAGCAGCGCGTGGCGCGCCAGGTGGTTCATGAGGCCGGCCGGGGTGCGCTCCCTCGCCCCGAGGTCGAGCACCTCGGCGATCGACGTCCACATCACGTCCTCGCTGACCTCCGCCGCGAGGGGCACGAAGTACACGCCGTCGGGGAAGCTGGTCTTCAGCTGAGCGGCCGCCGAGATGGCGAGCCGGGTCTTGCCGGAGCCACCTGGTCCGGTGAGTGTCACCAGGCGGTTGTCCGGAGTACAGAGCATTTCCGTCAACCTGGCCAGGTCTGAGTCCCGGCCGAGCAGCGGAGTCGCTGTGGCGGGCAGGCTCGTCGGCGTTCCGAGGGTGCGGAGTGGCGGGAAATCCTCTTGAAGGCCCGCGACCGTCAGTTGGTAGAGACGCTCGGGTTCGTGGATGTCCTTCAGGTGGTGGGTGCCGAGGTCACGCAGGGAGACGCCGTCCGGGAGCTCGGCCAGGTCGCCGGTCGCGGCGGAGATCACCACCTGTCCGCCGTGTGCCGACGAGGAGATCCGCGCGGCGCGGTGCACGTCCATGCCCCAGTAGTCGCCATCGTGCAGGCCGGGGGAGCCGGTGTGGACCCCCATCCGCACACGCAGCCGCTCGCCACCCGGCCAGTGATGGTCCGCCAGCCGCCGTTGCCCCTCGGCGGCCGCCTCCAGCGCATCAGTAGCTGTCGGGAAGACGACGAAGAAGCTGTCTCCCTCCGTACCGACCTCAGTACCGTCGGTTGCTGCCCACACGCCACGCAAGATCCGGCGATGGTTGGCCAGCACCTCGACATAGCTCGGCCCGAGCCGGGTGAGCAGCAGCGTGGAACCCTCGATGTCCGAGAACAACATCGAGACCGTCCCCGCCGGCAACTCCCTCATCCGCCGCCCCACATGCCGAAGTCTCCCAGACCACCCGCCCCTACTGCTCGCCAATTGCCCGTCTTTGGGGACTTCGCAGTACCGCGGTCACGCATAGGCTCGCCGCATGAACACTCCGTCGACACCGGTGTTCCTCCGCCCACTCGCCTTGTCAGACGTGGCGATCTACGCGTCCTGGGGCCTGGACCGCCGCTTCTGCGAACACGCCGGCTGGACCGTCGACAAACCCCTGCCCGCCCACGAGGCGCACTGGCGCGGGCTGATCACGCACCCGAAGCCCGACCTCATCCGCCTCGCCGCGGTCGCCGGAACCTGCGTGGTGGGCTACGTCGACCTCGCCGGCGACGAGCCGGGCCGACGCGAGCTCGGCTATGCCATCGGTCCCTCCGACCGCTGGGGGCAGGGTCTTGGAGGGACCGTCGCGCGACTGGGCCTCGAGCACGGCTTCGACCACGTCGGCCTCGATGAGATCCGAGCTGAAGCCCTGGACGCGAACCAGGCCTCAATCCGCATCCTGACCTCCCTCGGCATGACCGAGACCGGGAAGGGCTCCGAAGAGCCTTTCCTGGGCACGGCCAGCTTCTACCGCCAGTTCTCCATCACCAAGACCGATTGGGGCCGCCGTACGGCGGCCTGAAGTTGCCCACGGCAACCGTCGCCTGCCCTGGCCAGCCACTCGGTCACCGGCTGCCGGCTTGCTTGCCAGGCTTCAAGGGCGGCCGCGGCGGTCGACGGTACGGGTAGGTCCGGAAAGTTCCGTACGCCGGGCCCGAAGGCGTGTTCCCAGTAGATGAGGTTGTCCGCGGTGATGTGCACCAACCGCCAACTCAGAGCGGTAACTGGCGGTGTCGGCGGTGCGAACTCGTACTCGTAGGTCCACCGCCCAGGCCTGTCCACATCAGGCTTGACCGACCAGCACCCCGCGACCGGTTCCCAGAAGTACTCGTCATCGGTCAGGCCCTCCATCCGCCGATCCAGGCGATCCCCTGACTCTTGCCACCAGCCCCTGAGCAGATCCACCGTCATCCCCAACAAGTAGCCGATCACAACCCACATCAGCCAGGGCGCTCCTGTCATTGGCATGCCCGTGCCGGGATCTTGTGCGAGCGGGAGCTTCAGGTGCTCCGACGCAGTACGCCGCGCCCGCGGCCTCCTATAGGCCGCCCGGCTGCCCGGCCGGGCTGAATCACCACCTCAATCACATCGACGATGTGATGCCCGGTCACCACATCGCTTCCTAGGTTCGCCTTGAAGCCGCGGTATCCGCCTCGGCAACTCGGAACGAGGGAAGCGGCCATGGCCATCACGACCACCAAGCTCACCCGGGCAGCCGGCCTGGCGGTTGTCGCCGGACTGCTGTTCATCTCCGTGCCCACCGTGCGCGACGCCCAGCTCGACCCGGCCGGTGCGGAATGACCCCGCGAGTCCGGCCAATCGACCGAAACCGTCCGGCCGCTGTGAAGGGGACCCCCGCCCGCGGTCGGGGAGCCCGATCGGGGCGGTGGGTCCCCGTTGCGCTGGTGGGGCTCAGCCTGATTCCCGTTCTCGCAGGCATCTCCCGCCTCGTCGTTCTCGCCGGCGGCCCGGAGCTACTGCTCCCGGCGGATCCCCGCTCCGAGGCCTCGCCTGTGCCCGTCGTCCTGCACGTCGTGTCTGCGATCGGCTTCGCCGTCCTCGGCGCGTTCCAGTTCTCCGCCGGGATCCGCCGCCGCCGGCCGCGTTGGCACCGTCGCGCCGGGCGGGTGCTGGTGGTGCTCGGCCTGGTGGTCGCGTTCTCGGCCCTGTGGCTGACGCTTTTCTACCCCCGCCAGGAGAACACCGGTGATCTCCTGTACCTGTTCCGGTTGCTGGCCGCTTCAGGGCTCGCGGCCAGCATTATCATCGGCTTCGCCGCCATCCGGAACCGTGAGATCGCCCGCCACCGCGCCTGGATGATCCGTGCGTACGCGTTGGCCCTGGGCGCCGGCACCCAGGTGTTCACCCAGGGCATCGGAGAGGCCGTCCTCGGCGCCGGCGCGATCCGCAGCGACCTCATGCTGGGGTCAGCCTGGGTCATCAATCTCGCCGTCGCCGGGTGGGTCATCCGCCGACCCGCGGCTCGCCGCGCACGCATCAGAGCAGCGTTGGCGGGGTCCCCATGAGCCCGCGGCCGCACGCACCCGAGTACTACGAGTTCCGGATCGACGGACACCTCGACCACCACTGGTCGGTCTGGCTGGACGGTCTGACCCTCACCCACGAGGCCGACGGCACCACCACGCTGCGCGGCGCCGGGATCGACCAGGCGAAACTCCACGGCCTGCTCACCAAGCTGCGCGACCTCGGCGCCATCCTGATCTCCGTCGAGGCGATCGACCCACCCGACCCGTACGGCGGCCGGCCGCCCCAGCTCAGCCCGTCGGACGCGGGAGATCCATCACCGCGGTGAGGGCGTTCGCGCGAAGCTCGGGTGTGACGGCGTGCGGGTCGAGGAGATGCTGCAGGAACAGTCCGGCATCAAGCGCCAGCACGAGAGCAGCCACCTCGTGCGCCGTCAGCGGCAGCTCGTCCCCTCGTGCCGCATCACGATCGGCGATCGCAGCGGCCAGCCGGTCTCGCATTCGCTGGTAGCGCTCGGCGAGGGACGCCTTCGCTGCCGCATCGCGGGCGGCGTACAGCCAGAACTCCAGCATCAGCAGTCCGAAGGGGCCGCCCGCAGCGTTCTGCTCGACCGCTGCGTTACGCAGGCTGGTGCGCAGGTCGGCAGTCGAGGTGTTCGCGAGCAGCAGGTCCAGCTGGGCGAGCTGGTCCTCGAGGTGGCGGTCGATCAACGCGAGGATGAGCGCGTCCTTGCCGGCGAAGTTGGCGTAGACCGCGCCCTTCGTATAACCGGCGGTCCGGGCGATGTCGTCGATGGTGGCGGCATGGAAGCCCCTCCGGGCGAACTCGGCCGCTGCGGCGTCCAGCACCCGGTTCGTCGTCTGCGCACGGCGTTCTGCCTGTCGCAAGTCAGCTCCTCCGTCAGTTGGATACCCGTAGGTATATAATTCTAGCTGGTATGTAACTTGTCGTTGCACAGGCCGGGAGATGGTGACCGTGGAGGACCAGCGAGGTGGGCGTGACGGCGGACGAGGTGCGAGCCGCGTGTCGGCGCGGACTTTTCGCGGGTGGCGGTGGCGCCTGGGCAATGCGCTCGTCACCGTCTTCGCGCGAGCGGGAGTCGGGCCGATCGCCCTGCTGACCACCACCGGTCGTAAGACAGGGCGCCTGCACACGGTGCCCGTCGTACCGATCGACCACGCCGGCTCGAGGTGGCTGGTGGCGCCGTACGGACCGGTCGGCTGGGTTCACAACGCCCTCGCCGGCGGCGATGTCGTCCTGTCCTACGGGCGGCAGCACATCAGTTACACCGTGCGCGAAGCGACACCGACCGAGGCAGGGCCGGTCCTCAAGCAGTACGCCACTGTCGCCACGCGCACACGGCACTGCTTCACCGCCGGGATCGATGACCCGGTCGAGGCATTCGTCGCCGAGGCGAGCGAACATCCGGTCCTCGAACTCCGGCCGGCTCTGGCTTGACCTGGAGTGCGCTCCAGCACCTAGCGTCCAAAGGCATGGACTATCACTTTCTAGGCAGGTCCGGACTGCAGGTGAGCGAGCTGTGCTTGGGCACCATGATGTTCGGCGAGCAGACCGACGAGCAGACGAGTCACCAGATCCTCGACACCTTCGTCGAGTCCGGTGGAAACTTCATCGACACCGCGGATGTCTACGGCCGGGGCCGATCGGAGGAGATCCTGGGCACCTGGCTGAAGAGCCGGCGCCGCGAGGACTACGTCGTCGCCACGAAGGCGTTCGGCGAGATGGGCCCAGGGCCGAACGAGCAGGGCCTGTCGCGCAAGCACATCCTCGACGCGGTGCGGGCCAGCCTCCGCCGGCTCGGCACCGACCACATCGACCTCTACCAGTTGCACGTCTGGGACGACGGAACGCCGATCGAGGAGACGCTGTCCACCTTGGACGCCCTGGTCAAGGAGGGCACCGTCCGGTACATCGGCGCCAGCAACTTCTCCGGGTGGCAACTACAGAAGGCCATCGACGTGTCGCGGCAGAACGGCTGGGAGTCGTTCGTGTCCCTCCAGCCTCTCTACAACCTGCTCGACCGGGATGCCGAGTGGGAACTGCTCCCCGTAAGCCGTTCGGAAGGGCTCGGCGTGCTCCCATGGTCGCCGCTCCGGGCCGGCTGGCTCGCGGGTGCGCACCGGCGCGGCATGACCAGCCCGTCCGAGGGAACCCGGGTCGAGAGGGAGTCCGAGGCCGGGTCGATCCCCTGGAGCGGGTACGCCACCGAGCGCACCTGGCGGGTGATCGACGAGGTCTCCGCGATCGCGGCGGAGACCGGCCGGACGGCGGCACAGGTGTCGCTTCGGTGGCTGATGCAACGCGAGCCGGCCACCACCCCGATCATCGGCGCACGCACCGTCGAACAGGCGAAGGACAACCTGGCCGCGAGCGGTTGGTCGCTGACAACCGAGCAGACGGACCGCCTCACCACGGCCAGCGCGCCCGACACCGTGCCTTACCCGTACGACGTGCTGCACCGCCTCTCCCGACGCTGAGCGGCCCGGGTGTCCTCGACCAGCCACCCACCCGCGCTGTACCGCCGTGGCCCGCCGGCGTCCCGCCGTACCGGACGGGTCAGTTGGTCAGGCGGGCGGTGATCTGCTCGGTGCCTCCCGGGTTGTCGGTGATGTCGGCGGTGCCGTGGGCGTTGCGGTAGCGGCCGGTGCCGCCGGTGATGGCGAAGGTGGTCTTGATCGGCTCGGTCGGGGGACCGGTGGGGCCGTCGGCGATGGCCTGGAGGGTGAGTTGTCCCTCCGGGAGGGCGATCGTCATCTGCCAGTTGCAGGTCATCGCCTGCGGGGTCGCCTTCACCACGGTGCAGGTGACCCCGTCGGTGCCGACGGGCTTGCCGTTGCGGAAGACCTTGTCGGAGCTGACGATCTGGTCGCCGAGCCCGAGGGCGGGTCCGGGGGTGCCGACGTCGATGACGGCGAACTGCTCGGTCCGGGCGGTGAGGTTGAGTACTTCGCCGCCGGACCCGTGGGCGACCGATCCGCCGAGAGCGCCGGCGAGGCAGGCTGTGACGACGGCCGCGGCGGTGTGGATGCTGCGCATTTCGAACTTCTCCTTGTACGAGTAGTGGTGTTGCAACGAGAGTGCGGCGACACCCACCGCCGAGACATCCGTGTCGGCTACGGAGTTAGGCAACTCCCTGTTCTCCAGCAGGGCGCTGGGGTCTACTGAGACTCGTGACTGCGGCACCGGGCCCGTCCGCACTGATCGGTCGCGACAAGGAGGCGGCCGTACTGCGGCGCGCGGTCGACGGGGTGAGCTCCGGCACGGGCGGGGTCGTCCTGGTCACCGGCGAGGCGGGCATCGGCAAGTCGCGATTGCTTCGTGAAGCCGCCCGCTATGCCGCAGAAGCAGGCCTGACGGTGATGTCGGGACGCGCGGTTCCGCAGGGCGGGGCCTATCGTCCGCTGGTGGATGCGCTGCTCGGACAGTTGCGTGATGCAACGGTCACCGAGTCGCCGGACCTGAGGCCCTTCCGGTCCGCACTGTCCCGCCTCATCCCCGGCTGGTCCGGATCGGACCCGGTCGCCGAGCCGGCCGTCGACTCCGTGGTTGTCCTTGGCGAGGGCCTGTTGAGGCTTCTGCGCAGGGTAGGCGGTGACACGGGATGTGTGGTCGTGCTCGACGACCTGCACTGGGCCGATGCAGACAGCCTTGCGTTGCTCGAGTTCCTCGCCGGCGCGGTCGGTACGTCGCGGATCCTGGTTCTGGGGGCGGCACGGACCGACGAGCGGTGGGCCCGGGACCGGCTCGTCGCGAATGAGGACGTGCTCACCGTCGCCCTGGACCGGTTCGACCGGGAGGACATCGTCGCGCTCCTGACCAGCCGCTGGCACCAGGAGGCGCAGCTGTCGCCGGAGTTCGAGGACGTGATCGTGGCGCGTTCCGAAGGCGTGCCACTCGTGGTGGAAGAGCTTCTGGCGGGGTTGGTGGAGTCGGGAGCTCCGACCAGCGACGTACAGCAGCTGGGAGTTCCGGCCGGACTGACGGCACTCGTGGCCCGCCGCCTGGCGGCATTGACCGAGGATCAACGCAAGGTCGTTCACGCGGCCGCGGTGCTCGGCCGTGAGGTCGACTGGGCGTTGCTCCCGCTGGTGTCCACCCTCGACGAGGACGCCGTTCTCGGCGGGCTTCGTGCCGCTGCCGACAGTCACCTGCTGGTACCGGCCGGGTCTCCCGGGCGGCTCAGTTGGCGTCACGGGCTGATCCGCGACGCCGTCCTCACCATGCTCGGCCCCGGTGAGCACAGCGTGCTGGCCCGCCGCGCGGCCGAGGCCCACCTCAACGGGACCGGCGCTGCTCAGGACGACATCGCCGCAGCAGTGGAGCTCTTTGTCGTCGCGGGTGACGGACCACGCGCGGCGCAGTTGCTGACCGACCTTGCCCGGCAGGCGATCGCGGTCGGTGCCCTCGGTACAGCGGACGAGCAGCTCGAGTACGCAGTACGGCTGGCGCCGAGCGGGTCTGATCTTGCTGCCGAGCGGGTCCGGGTCCAGACGTTGTCGGGGCGAATGGATGCCGCGTTCGCGACAGGTGACGCGGCCCTCGGAATGATGTCGGGCGACCGGCATGCCGAGCTGTGCTTCCAGCTCGCGCAGGCCGCGCTGGCGGCCGGTCGCTGGGATCGGGCGAGTGGTTACCTGGAACGAGCCGGCCGACCGGCGGATGCTCGTACTCCGGCGATCGACGCTGACGTTGCCTTTGGCAACGGTCAGGTGAGCGAGGCGGCAGAACTCGCCCACCGGGCAGTGCAGCAGGCGGAACGCGATGACATGCCGGAGCAGTGTTGCGCGGCGCTGGAGGTCCTCGGGCGCTGCGCTCGGGAGACCGATCCGGAAGCTGCGGCCGCCGCGTTCCGACGGGCCGCCCAGGTCGCCGCCGACCACGCACTGACACCCGCCCGGATCAGTGCGCTGCTCGCGCTCGGCACGATCGAGCTGCTCGACTCGGAATCGTCCGCCACCCTGATGGAAGCCCGCCGGCTGGCTCTCGACTGCGGGATGCTCGGCCGGGTGTGCGACATCGACCAGTTGCTCACCGATTGCGCTCTGGTCGTCGACGGTCCTGCGGCGGGCGAGTCGGCGGGCCGCCGTACTGCGGAGCTGGCCGCGGGCATCCGGCTGTACCGCGTACAGGCGATGACCGAGATGATGGTGGCGTCCGGAGCCGGAGCACGGGGTGATCTGGCGGCGATGGCGGCGGCTCTCGATGCTGCCGCGCGGCGGCCTGACGCACCGTTCGAGGTGACCGCCGGGCGGCCTTGCATCGAGGCGATGGTGCCGCTCGTCGGCCACGATCTGCCGCGCGCCGGGGAGCTGCTCGACCTCGGCATCGGCGCGCTGGCGGCGCGTGGTTCGTCGGCGCCGATCGGCCATTGGGGCCTGTGGGCGCTGGTCCGGACCGTGCTCGACGACCGGGGAGCCGAGGCCCGCGAGACGCTGCGGCACGCACCGCCGGTGATGCGGGCGATCAATCGAGCCGCGCTCGACTTCGCCGACGCGGTTGCCGCCGGCCGGGCTGGCCGCTCGGCCGAAGCGATCGTCCTGCTGGCGGCGGGAACAGACCTCCTGCCTAGCCAGCACTGGTGGCGCAGGCTGTTGCTGCTGCTCACCGCCGAGGCAATGATCGCCGACGGGTGGGGCGACCCCGTCTCCCTGCTGCGAGCGGACCTCACCGCTTTCGAAGCCGATGGCGACGACCAGCTCGCGCGGACCTGCCGGACGCTGCTGCGCCGAGCCGGTGTCACCGTACGCCGGGGCCGCGGGAGCGCCGCAGTACCGCCGGCGCTGCGCGCGATCGGGGTGACGAGCCGCGAGATGGACGTCCTCGGCCTGGTCGCCGATCGGCTGACGAACCAGCAGGTCGCCGAGCGGCTCTTCCTGTCGCCGCGCACGGTGGAAACCCACGTCACGAACCTGCTGGCCAAGACGGGGACCACCAGTCGGGCCGAACTCGTCGCGTACGCGGCACGGGCTGATCGCGATGCCTTAAGTCCGTAGCGAGCACGGATCCGCGGGCGGTGCCGCAGGCGGAGTCTCGGAGCTGTTGACCTCGCGTCCAGACGAGGTCCGGACCGGAAGGACTCCCGAAATGATCATCGGCTACGACTACGTGGGAGCGATCGCCCAGGGCCGCACCGCCGACCACCGTCGCCCTGAGGACCAGCGCCACTTCAGCACGGGCAAGGAATCACGCTGGCGCCCCCGGCTGATGGCGGCTCTGCGGGCGATCGCCTTCGCCTCGGCAGCGCAGTACTCGCTGCCGTTCGTGCCCGAACTCCGCGACTACCCGGTAGGCCGGCCGTGAGCGCGAAGCGGGGGTCCACGACGAGCAGCGTCGAGCAGGTCGACGTGCTCGTCGTGGGCGCGGGGCCCGCGGGTCTCGCCACCGCGATCAGTCTGGCCCGCCACGGGAGCTCGCCGCTCGTGGTCGAACGGCATCCCGGTACGTCGATCTTCCCGCGGGCGACGCTCGTCAGCACCCGGACGATGGAGTGCCTTCGAACCTGGGGGCTGGACGAGGACGTCCGGGCCGGCGGGATGGACCTCCAGCCGTTGATGTCGGTGTCGGCCACGTTGGCGGACCCCCGTCACACGCTGGTGTCGATGGGTGTCCCGTCGGCCGACGAACTGCGGTCGATCAGTCCCACGACTCCGTGCCTGTGCCCGCAGGACCACCTCGAACCTGTCCTGGCGGAGCACCTCCTTGGTCTCGGCGGCGAACTGGTCTTCGAGACCGAGGTGGTCTCCATTGATCAGGACGCCACTGAGGTGACGGTGTCGCTGCGCGACCGTCGTACCGGGGCTGTTCGAGCGGTGCGAGCTGCGTACGTCGTGGGCGCCGACGGCGCGCGCAGCACGATCCGGGCGAGCCTCGGGGTGCGGATGGAGGGGCCGGACCATCTCGCCAACCTCGTCAGTGCGCTGTTCCGGGCCGACCTTCGAGACACGGTGGGGGAGCGGCCGTACGGGTTGTACCGGATCGAGACGCCGCAGGCCGCGGGTGTTCTGCTGCCGACCAGCGCCGGCGATCGCTGGGTGTACGGGCGGGAGTGGCATCCGGAGCTCGGTGAGCAGTTGACGGACTACACGGTCGAGCGTTGCACCGAGCTGATCCGGGCAGCGACGGGGTTGCCGGACCTGGAGCTCAGTGTTGTTGCCGTGCAGGCGTTCGAGTTCGCGGCGCAGGTGGCCGAACGCAGCCGTGAGGGCCGGGTCTTCCTGGTCGGGGACGCCGCCCATCGGATGACCCCGGTCGGAGGGATGGGCATGAACACCGCGTTCCTGGACGGCCACAACCTCGGCTGGAAACTGGCCTGGGTACTGCGGGGCTGGGCTGGCGAGGCGCTGCTGGACAGCTACGAGGCCGAGCGGCGACCGGTCGGCGTACGGAACACGCTGAGGTCGATGGGCGACACCGGACGGTCCAACGCAGACGGCCTCACCGACGACCTCGGCGTCAGGTATCGCTCGGAGGTCATCCCCGACGGCGGTGGACCGGACTCCGGCGAGTTCCGTCAGTCGGCTCGCCCCGGCGACCGAGCCCCTCATCTGCAGATCTGCGTCGAGGGCCGCGCGATGTCGACCCAGGACCTGTTCGGCGAACACCTGACCTTGCTGCTCGGCGCTGCTGGTGACCCGTGGGAAGGAGCGATCGCCGACTGCCCGCTGGTCGTGCTGCGCTGTGGCACCGACTTCCAGGACCCGGCCGGCACCTTCCACAACCTCTACGGCATCGACCCGGACGGCGCCGTCCTCGTTCGCCCCGACGGTCACGTCGCCTGGCGCTCCCGAACCGCCGCCACAGATCCGCTGACCACCCTCTACTCAGCAATCACCACCTCCCTCGGCGTACCGAACCTCCGGCAGCCCAGGTCAGCTGCATGACCCGGGTTGCCGGATGGGGCTTTGCTAGCGGTGCTTGGCCGCTAGGAGTGTGGCGTTTGTCGTGAGTTTCAGGCGGGCCTTTGCGAGGCGTTCGTGGTCGATGCGGCTGCGGACGTGGCGGTCGATGGTGGCCAGTGCTTGTCGGACTTCGGTGGGGGCGGGGGGTTGGTCGGCGAGGAGGGGCTGAGGAGGCGGTCGTGGACTTTGGTGTAGAAGGTCGCCACTCGTTGTCCGTCGGGTGTGAGGTCGTAGGTGTTGGTTCCTTGCCGTCGTCGGATGAGCCGGTTGAGGCGGAGGCGGGCGAGGTCGTCACCGTCGCCATAACCCAGACTGCCCCGCGCCATGACACCCACGCCAGGCCCACACTCGGCGGTCAGAGGCGAACCCTCGCTGGTGCTGTGGGGGGTTCGCTGCCTCCTCTGGGGGTGCACTGGTGCTGTGGGGGTTCGCTGCCTCCTGTGGGGGTTACCCCACTGTTCTGACAGTGGGCGAACCCCCGCGGCACGGGCGGAGCACACTGTGCGGCTGCGCGGGCGAGGTTTCGCGTCCTGGGGGGTGCACTGGTGCTGTGGGGGTTCGCTGCCTCCTGTGGGGGTTACCCCACTGTTCTGACAGTGGGCGAACCCCTCCGGCACGGGCGGAGCACACTGGGCGGCTGCGCGGGCGAGGTTTCGCGCCCGCCGGGGGTCCGCTAGGTCTGAATCACGCCGAGCTGTTTCAGCTGTGAGAGGACGTCGACGACTCCCCAGGTCTCGGCGATCCGGCCGTCGGCGAAGCGGAGGATGAAGATCTCGTTGTAGGTAACGGATCTGCCGGTGGGTGGTAAGCCCATGTATTCACCCTGGTGGGTCCCGGTGACCGTGTGCCGGGCGACCAGCCTGTCGCCCTCTTCGATCAGATCCTCGACGGCGATGTGGAGGTCGGGGAACGCTCGGTGGAGCCTCGCGTACACCTCCTTGATCGCTCGCGCCCCGGTCTCCGGAATCGGTAAGGGGGTGCTCATCCGCACATCGGGCTGGAAGACCTCGTCGACAGTCGTCGAGATGAGTTCCTCATCGTGGGTGTTGCTGGCGTCGAGGACGCGCCTGAACGCCGCTTTGTTGCTTGTTTCCTGGCCAGTTGATGAAAGGATGTCGTTCATACCCAGGCGACGAACGAGCACCCGCCCGGGGGACAGCCCGCGTCAGATCTGTTCGAGCCGCCGGGTCAGGAACCGCCGCTCGGGGGCCGAGGTGGCCAGATCGAGCGCCCGGCGGTACGCCGCCCGGGCCTCCTCGTCACGGCCGAGACGCCGCAACAGCTCGCCGCGGGTCGAGTGGAAATAGAGGTAGCCGTCCAGGTCGAGTCCATCGACCGCGCGCAGCGCCGCGGCGGGGTCGCCGGCCTGGGCGAGCGCCACGGCGCGGTTGAGTTCGATCACCGGGGAGCCGGTGAGTTCGACCAGCCGCCGGTACAGCTCGGCGACCTGCGGCCAGTCGATCCGCTCCCGGGCCTGCAGCGACGCGATCGCGGCCTGGGCGACGTAGGCGCCACGTCCGCCCAGCTCCATCGCCCGGTCGAGCACCGCCCGTCCCGCCGCGATCTCGCGCAGGTCCCACAGCGAACGGTCCTGATCGTCGAGCAGGACGAGGTCCTCGCCGGAGAACCGGGCCTGCCGCCGGGCGTGGTGGATCATCATCAGCGCGAGCAGCCCGTGCGCCTCCGGCTCGTCCGGCATCAGCGCGACGAGCAGTCGCCCCAGCCGGATGGCTTCGGCACCGAGGTCGAGCCGGCCGCTGTAGCCCTCGTTGTAGATCAGGTAGATGACGGCCAGCACCGCATCGACGCGGTCTGGAAGCAGGTGCGCGCCGGGCACCGCGAACGGGATCCCGGTCGCCTTGATCTTGGTCTTGGCGCGGGTCAGGCGGCGCTTCATCGTCTCCTCGGAGACCAGGAACGCCCGAGCGATATCGGCGGTCTCCAGGCCGCCCAGCGCCCGCAGCGTGAGCGCGACCTGCCCTTCCAGCGGCAGCGCCGGGTGGCAGCAGGTGAAGATCAGCTCGAGCCGTTCATCCTTGATCACCGTGTCGTCCAACTCGTCCATGACGTTCTCCGGCACCGGCAGCAGGTGGATCTTCTCGGCCAGGGTGCGCTCCCGCCGGATCCGGTCGATCGCCCGGTTGCGGGCCGTCGTCACCAGCCACGCACCCGGGTTGGCCGGCACACCCGCCACAGGCCAGCGCTCCGCTGCGGTCGCGAACGCGTCCTGCACGGCTTCCTCGGCCTTGTCGAAATCCCCGAGGAACCCGATCAGCGAGGCTAGCACCCGGCCCCACTCGTCCCGGAAGACCTCCTCAAGCACGGTCTCGCCGCAGTACCGGCCTGACCTCGACAACGCCGCCGAGCCGGGCGGCCGGGATGCGTGCGGCCAGTTCGATCGCCTCGTCCAGGTCGGCCGCCTCGATCAGGCAGAAGCCGCCGAGCACTTCCTTGGTGTCCGCGAACGGGCCGTCGGTCACCAGCGTCCGGCCACCGGCCACGCGCACGTTGGTGGCCGCCTCGACCGGCTGTAGCCGTGCGCTCTCGACGCAGCGGGGGTCATCGGCCAACGCGAAGTACTCCGCGTACGCCGCCTCACGTTCGGCTTGGGGCAGCGCCTCCTGGTAGCCGGGCTCGGCGTAGATGAGCAGGGCGTACTGCATCACAACCTCCAGGGCAGTGGGCTCTCACCTGAAAGACGAACGAGAAGCGGTGCGGGGGACACGACCGGCTCACGACTTGTTCCTTCGCTGCCGGGTCCGGAACGCGGCGACGCTCTCGCGGTGCGCGCACGTATCGCTGCAAATAGGTCTCGCTGCCGTTCTTGGACCGGTCGATGAACGCTCGACGGCAGGTCACCGAGGCGCAGGTGCCCGGAGGGCCTGGAGATCCCGGACGTCCGCCGCGATCGGCTCCCAGCGTGCCAGCGCGTCCCGGTAGAGCTCGGTGACTGCGGCAAGGTCCACGCCCGCGACCCATCACACCCTCTTCGTCAGCTTGAAACAGGCGAACGAGCGTTCAGCTGTCACATTAGCTCGCAGTCAGGCGGCACCACGATGGCCGGCGACGCCAACATCCTGCATCACGTCGGACTCATCACTCGCGATCTCGACACGGCGATCGGACACTACGAGCGGCTCGGCTTCTCGCTCACGCCGCTGCCGCGCATCCCGAGGTCGAGCCAGGCGGGCCTGGTTGCAAGTTGCTGCAACGGCCGTGCAACACGGCGGCGCACGATCTGCTCATGGACTGGTCCGGGACTGAACCGTCTTCCCAGGGAGATCGTGATGAAGAACATGACGGAAAAACGCAGCAACCAGGAACTTGTCACGGCGGTGTGTCGGGAGCTTTATCTTCTCGCCAGTCGGGAGGAGCAGGCTGCGGCCGACGAGGCTTGCCGGGTGCCGTACTGGCAGGCGTGCCCGCCTTCGGTGAACGTGCACTGGACCGCGGCTCAGTTGCTGCGGGCCGATGCGAATCGACTCGAGTCGGGGGCCGGCTTGCTGGCCGAAGCGTGTTGAGGGGGTGGCGATCGTGAAGCAGATCCGGATCGTTCGTCCCAAGCCCCAGCGACCGTCGGTACCGCAACTGCCGGACACACGGTCCCCGTCCGGCCGGCGGACCCTGCCGTTCTGAGCAGGTGGCGCGGGAGCTCGTACGGGAAGGTGTGGGATCCGGACGTGACAGCCTCGGGCGCTGCGAGACCGACCCTGGCAGCGCTGGTGCGTGTGCTGGTGTCGCGCGAGCGGACCTCGCTTTCTCTTGTCGAGGAGTGCCTTCGCCGAATCGCTGAGCTCGACTCGGGACGCGACGGGCTGGGTGCCGTCCTCGCGCTGAACCCGCGGGCGAGGGCGCAGGCGGAGGCAGCGGATGAGCAGCTTGAACGCACTGGGCGGCAGCGCGGCCCGCTGCACGGAATCCCGGTCCTGATCAAAGACGTCTTCGAGACCGAGGGCATCCCGACGACCTTCGGGTGCGCGGCCTTCAAGGGCTATGTGCCCAGGCAGGACGCGGTCGCCGTACGGCGGCTCCGAGCGGCCGGCGCGATCGTGCTGGGCAAGACCAGTACTCCGGATCTCGCGATGTCCTGGCTGTCTGATTCGTCGAACGGAAGCATCACGGTCAACAGCCGATCGGCCGCACACGAGCCCGGTGGTTCCAGTGCGGGGTCGGCAGTGGCGGTGGCAGCCGGGCTCGCTCCTGCGGCCCTCGGGTCCGACACCGGCGGCTCGGTCCGGGTGCCGGCCTCCTTCAACGGGGTCGTCGGCCTACGCCCGACCACGGGGCTGGTGTCCCCGGATGGCATGTCGTCACTCGTGACGGCGCAGGACACCCCGGGTCCGCTGGCCGGCTGTGTCGACGATGCCGCTGTGCTGCTGCAGGTTCTCGCTGGTCACCAACGGCCGGTAGGTGAGGCTCGCCGACCGCTCGGTAGCTACCGCCTCGGTGTTCTCGCCTTGCCCGGCGGGCCGGTGGCGTGGGATGGCGCCGACGAGGTCGCCGCCGTGGTCGACGCGGCGCTCGCACGGCTGGCCGGTGAGGGTGCCCGCATCCTCGATGACGTGGTGGTGCCCGACCTGCTTGCGCTGATGCGCGACAGCTCCCTGTATCTCATCAGCGCACGAGACGACATCGACGCGTTCCTCGCCTCACGCCCTGAGCTCGGCAGCAGCTCCTTCCTCGACCTGTACTACGCCGGGATGTTCCCTGAATCGCTCGACCTGGCCGAGCTGCTTGCGACACGCAGCCGATCCAGCGCCTTGCTGCGTGCCGAGCGACTGTCGAACCGGCGGCGGCTGCGGGACGCAGTGGTGCGCGTGATGAGGAACCTCCGCCTGGACGCCCTTGTCTACCCGACCGTGCGGGTGCCGGCGCCCCTTCGAGACCGCAACCGCGCGTTGCTCCCCAGCCGGCTCCTTCCTGTGAACACGTTGATCGCGTCGCAGGCCGACCTACCGGCGCTGACCCTGCCCGCCGGTACGACGGACGCCGGGCTGCCGGTCGGACTGGAGCTGCTCGGCCGGCCAGGAACCGACGGTCCGCTCCTCGGGCTGGGTCGAGCCGTCGAGAGTGCCCTCAAGGACGAATGACGCCCAGGCGGTGTTCGAGATCCGTCCACACTGCCTGGTCCTCGAGCAGTGTTCTGCCGCGGTCGAGGGTGTCCCAAGCGAGCGTGATCACGGCTTGCAGGAGTCGTTGTGGTTCGACTGCCTCGAGTACTGCGAGCGCACCCGTCGGCGTGAGGTCCACGATCCCGTCGGTCTGCTCGAGGCGGCGCAGGCCCGGCTGGAGTAGACCGCAGAGACCGAACGCGAAGTACGTCGGCCGGGAGTTCTTCTCGGCGAAGGCGAGATCCTGCAGGGTGCTGGACCCGCCCAGCACGAACATCGAGTCGAGTCCCGCCGAGCGCGCGCCGGCAATGTCGGTCTCGAGCCGGTCTCCCACCACGATGGTCGCGTCCCGCTCGGTGCCGAGCCGGGAACGCGCGAAGTCGAACAACGCCGCGTCCGGCTTGCCGGTGACGTGGGGGACAGCCGGGGTCGTCGTCCGCACCGCCCCGACGAGAGCTCCGTTGCCGGGAGCCTGTCCTCGCGAGGTCGGGATAGTCGCATCCAGGTTCGTCGCAACCCAGATCGCACCTGCCTGAACGAGATAGCCCACTTCCGCGAGCTCGCGCCAGCTGACCTCCTGACCGGCCCCCTGGACCACGGCTTCGACAGCCGTCGTACCGGAAAGCTCCGTCACGCCGAGCGGAGTCAGACCGGCCTCGGTCAGCCCCTCGGCGACGCCCGGACCACCGACCGCGAGCACCGGCGTACCCGGCGACAGCCGGCCTGCCAGGTACGCCGCGGCGGCCTGCGCGCTCGTGACAACGGACCAGGCGGCAGGTTCCAGTCCCAACCGCCGGAGGTGGTGGCCGACCGCGGCCGGCGGCCTGGACGCGTTGTTCGTCGCGAACGCCACCGGCACGCCGGCGACCACGGTGTTGAGGGCCGCGATCGCGCCGGGAACCTCCTTCGATCCCCGGTAGACGACACCATCCAGGTCGCAGATCACTCCGCGGTAGTTCGCCACCAGCGGCGTGCTGGCTGCGCTCACGAACCCGCCTTCTCGGGGACGCGGGCAGCCGTCGTCGACTCGCTCGCCCGTCGAGCACTCTGCACGAGCGCCTTCCGCGCGGCGGCATCGTCATCGCCGGGAGCACCGCTCGCCGCGGCCACCAGAGCCCGCGAGAACCCGAAGGTCACCCGCCACGGCACGCCCTGCTTTGCGGCGAGCGCGCTGACCGCGCCGAGGTTCGCGCAAGCCTGGTCGAGCGACTGCCCGCCGGACAGCAGGAGTACGCCGGGCGTACCGCTCGGCAGGGCCCACTCCAGCAGCTGCAGGGTCTGCCGGGCCACCTGGTCCGGTGCGGCGGGGGACGGGTGCGACAGCCCGGCGACAACCATGTTGAGCCGGATCAGCAGCTGTCGGGCATCAACACCGGTGCGCTGGAGCTGGTCGCGCAGGGCGAGCAGGGCGTTCGTGGTGGTGGCCTGGTTCACGGTGATGCTGGACGAACCGAGGTCCGGCATGGCGATCGTCAGGACCGGCAGGAGACCCTCCGCCTGGGTCGCTGCCGCAGCGGAAGCGAGCTTGTCGGCCTCGATGTGGGTCGCGCCGTGGGGCACGTCCAGGGGAGAGAGGTGGGCGCGCCATTCCACGAACGAGGCGCCGTCGCGCGCCGCCTCGACGAGCCGGTCTCGTACGCCGGTCCCCGTCGGAGCCATCCGTACTCCGACCAGTGGCAGCTCGTCCGGCGACTCGGACAGCTGCCGGCGCAGTGGCAGTGTCGCCGCGAACGTCTCCGCTGTCAGGAGCAGGGCAGAGATGTGGTCCGTCAGCGCTGTTTCGCGCAGCGCCAGCTCGGCCGTGCTCGGGACGAGCGCCTCGGCGTACTCGTCGGCGACCAGCATCCCCTTGGGCGGTGCCAGGATCGCCGCCGCGGTCTCCTCGATCGTGCGCATCAGGACTCCTTGCAACGAAGGGTGGCGGTGTCCCGTTCGACGCTACGAGTCGACGCCGCTGGGCCCCTCACCCCTGCGGTTGAGGTCGCGGGTGACCTTGCCCGTTGACCACCTCTCCCGAGCGACCCGACCACCTCGTGCGACCACCCCTGCGGTCACCCCTGGGGTGGATGCCCGCGGCTCCGGCACGAGGTGTGCTGGACGGGCCAGCCCACTGATCCACGCGAGGAGTGCCGATGCCGACCGAACGCTCGACGTTGACCCAGTTCCTGGCCGAGGAGCGGCGACGTCATCCCGGCCTGTGCGCGGACCTCAGCTCGCTGATCGTCGATGTCGCCCTTGCCTGCAAGGCGATCTCGCACCGGATCACCACCGGCGCCCTCACCGGTGTGCTCGGAGGCAACGACGTCGTCAACGTCCAGGGCGAGCAGCAGCAGAAGCTCGACGTACTGGCCAACGACATCTTCCTGCGGACGAACGAGGGCGGCGGGAAGCTCGCCGGCATGGCGTCCGAAGAGCTCGACACTCCCTACGCCATCCCGTCGCGCCATCCGCGGGGTCAGTACCTGCTGACGTTCGACCCGCTCGACGGGTCGTCGAACATCGACGTCAACGTGTCCGTCGGCAGCATCTTCTCGATCCTCCGCGCACCGGTGCCAGGCGCCCACGCCCAGCCCGACGACTTCCTGCAACCGGGAACCGAGCAGGTTGCCGGCGGCTACGCGATCTACGGTCCTTCGACTGTCCTCGTACTGACCGTGGGCACCGGCGTTCACGCCTTCACGCTTGACCCGAGCGTCGGCGAGTTCCTCCTGACCCGGCAGGACATCAAGCTGCCGGCCTCGACGGCGGAGTTCGCGATCAACACCTCGAACCGGCGGTTCTGGCAGCCGGCCGTGGCGCGGTACGTCGACGAGTGTCTGGCCGGTACCTCGGGTCCGCGGCAGAAGGACTTCAACATGCGCTGGGTCGCCTCGCTGGTGGCCGAGACCCATCGGATCCTGACCCGCGGTGGCGTGTTCCTGTATCCGCGCGACTCGAAGGACCCGGCGAAGGAGGGCAGGTTGCGCCTGCTCTACGAGGCGAACCCGATCGCCTTCCTGATCGAGCAGGCGGGCGGCAAGGCGTCGACCGGACACGAGCGCGTGCTCGACGTCAGGCCGGCGCAGCTTCACCAGCGGATCGGATTCATCTTCGGTGCGCGCGAGGAAGTCGAGCGCATCGAGCGGTACCACGCCGAGCACTCCGGCGGTGATGCCGAGGAGCAGAGCCACCCCCTGTACGGCTTTCGCGGCCTCTACCGGTCCGCCAGCTGAGGAGCGCCCATGACCACACAGCACCCCGTCGTCGCGATCACCGGATCCTCCGGCGCCGGCACCACCTCGGTGATGCGCACCTTCGAGCAGATCTTCCGGCGGGAGAAGGTGAACGCCGCCTTCGTGGAGGGCGACAGCTTCCACCGCTACGACCGGATGGGCATGAAGGAGCAGATGGAGAAGGCCCTGGCCTGTGGTGACCACACCTTCAGCCACTTCGGCCCCGAGGCCAACCTGTTCGAGGAACTGGAGTCGCTGTTCCGCGAGTACGGCGAGACGGGTGGCGGGCGGGTGCGCCGGTACCTGCACGACGAGGGGGAGGCCGCGCCGTACCGGCAGGAGCCCGGGACGTTCACGCCCTGGGAGGATCTCGCGACGGGTACGGACCTGCTGTTCTACGAAGGGCTGCACGGTGCCGTCGTCACCGACGGGGTCGACGTCGCCCGGCACGCCGACCTGCTGATCGGCGTCGTCCCCGTCATCAACCTCGAGTGGACGCAGAAGCTGCACCGGGACAAGGCCAAGCGCGGCTACTCCACCGAGGCCGTGACGGAGACGATCCTGCGGCGGATGCACGACTACGTGACCTACATGTGCCCACAGTTCTCGCGGACCCACGTCAACTTCCAGCGCGTCCCGGTGGTGGACACGTCCAATCCCTTCATCGCCAGGACGATCCCGGCGCCGGACGAGTCGATGCTGGTGATCCGCTTCAAGGATCCGCAGGGGATCGACTTCCCCTACCTGCTGTCGATGCTGCACGACTCGTTCATGTCGAGGCCGAACACCATCGTCTGCCCCGGCGGAAAGATGGATCTGGCGATGCAGCTGATCTTCACGCCGATGCTGTGGCGGCTGCTCGAGCGCCGTCCGAGGACGCCCTGACATTCGGAGTTCCCCTACCCAGGAAGGCCATCGCCAGTGACTGTTCGTGTTGGAATCAACGGCTTCGGCCGCATCGGCCGCAACTTCTTCCGCGCCGTCCGCGCGTCGGGGGCCGACATCGAGATCGTCGGCGTCAACGACCTCGCCGACAACACCGTGCTGGCGCACCTGCTCAAGTACGACTCGATCCTCGGCCCCCTGGACGCCGACGTCACCGTGACGACCGACTCGATCGTCGTCGGTGGCGCCTCCGTCGCAGCGCTGGCCGAGCGTGACCCGGCCGACCTGCCGTGGAAGGACCTCGGCGTCGACGTCGTGGTCGAGTCGACGGGCTTCTTCACCGATGCCGCCAAGGCCCGGGCCCATGTCGACGCCGGCGGTGCGAAGAAGGTGATCATCTCCGCGCCGGCGACCAACGCGGACGCCACGTTCGTCATGGGCGTCAACCACGACCAGTACGACGCGGACGCGCACACGGTGATCTCCAACGCGTCCTGTACGACCAACTGCCTCGCCCCGATGGCCAAGGCGCTGAACGACGGTCTCGGCATCGTCAAGGGCCTGATGACCACGATCCACGGCTACACCGCCGACCAGAACCTCCAGGACAACATCCACAAGGACCTGCGCCGGGCCCGCGCGGCCGCGATCAACGTTGTACCGACCTCGACCGGGGCTGCGAAGGCCATCGGTCTGGTGCTTCCCGAGCTCGCGGGCCGGCTCGACGGCTATGCCCTCCGGGTCCCCGTTCCCACCGGCTCGGCGACCGACCTCACCTTCGAGGCCTCGCGGGAGACGGCCGTTGCCGAGGTCAACGAGGTTGTCAGGGCCGCCGCCGAGGGGGTGTTGAAGGGCTACCTCCGGTACAGCGAGGCCCCGATCGTCTCCTCCGACATCGTCACCGACCCGGCGTCGTGCATCTTCGACGCACCACTGACCAAGGTGATCGGCAACCAGGTCAAGGTCGTGGGCTGGTACGACAACGAGTGGGGCTACTCCAACCGGCTGGCCGATCTCGTCGCCCTGGTTGGACGGGGCGCGTGAGCCGGTGACCACGATCGACGAGCTCGGTACCGAGCTGGGCGGACTCCGTGGCCGGCGAGTGCTGGTCAGGTCCGACCTCAACGTGCCGCTGGACGGCGACACGATCACCGACGACGGCCGGATCCGGGCCGCCCTCCCGACGATCGCGGAGCTGGCGGCCCGGGGTGCCCGCGTCGTGGTGGCCGCGCACCTGGGTCGTCCCGACGGGTGGCCGGACCCGCGCTACTCGCTGGCGCCGGTGGCCAGGCGGCTCGGCGAGCTGCTCGGCAGCAAGATCGCGTTCGCCACGGACACCGTGGGCAGTAGCGCCCACGCTGTCGTAACCAGCCTGGCGGACGGCGGCGTGGCACTGCTGGAGAACGTCCGGTTCGACCCGGCCGAGACCAGCAAGGACGACCAAGTCCGCGGTGCTTTCGCCGACCGGTTGGCCGCGCTCGCCGATGCGTTCGTGAGCGACGGCTTCGGCGTCGTCCATCGCAAGCAGGCCTCGGTGTACGACGTGGCGCTGCGACTGCCCGCCGCGATGGGAGGGCTGGTCGCTACCGAGGTCGGTGTCCTGGAGCGGCTGACCGGGACACCTCGGCGGCCGTACGTCGTCGTGCTCGGCGGTTCGAAGGTTTCGGACAAGCTCGGGGTCATCGACAACCTGCTGGGCAAGGCGGACAAGCTCGTCATCGGTGGCGGCATGGCATACACCTTCCTCGAGGCGCAGGGTCACGAGGTCGGCACCAGCCTGCTCGAGGAGGACCAGGTTGCCAGGTGTCGCAGCTACCTCGAGCGTGCCGAGGGCCAGGGCGTCGAGCTGCTGCTGCCGACTGATGTCGTCGTCGCGGACCGCTTTGCCGCCGACGCCAGGCCGGAGATCGTCCCGGTGCACGCGATCGCTCCGGATCGGATGGGTCTGGACATCGGGCCGGAATCCCAGAAGGCGTTCGCGGCGGCGGTCGCCGACGCCAGGACCGTGTTCTGGAACGGCCCGATGGGCGTCTTCGAGTTCGACGCGTTCGCCGCCGGAACTCGTGCGGTCGCCCAGGCACTGACCCGGATCGACGGCCTCTCGGTCGTCGGGGGCGGGGACTCCGCGGCCGCAGTACGCCGGCTCGGTTTTGACGAGAAGGCTTTCGGCCACCTCTCCACCGGCGGTGGTGCGTCGCTGGAGTACCTGGAGGGCAAGACCCTGCCCGGCATCGACGTACTCGATGAGGGGAAAGAGGGTCACCGACCGTTCAAGCGACGGTGGTGGTGACCTGAGGGCGCCGGCCGGCTCGTGACAACACCGAGCCGGCCACCAGCCCCAGGGTCGCCCACAGCAGGGCGAGCAGGCCCAGCGACTGGACCCGGAATCGCCAGACGAGCGCTGCGCCGACGTCGGAGGGGATCGCGTCGGGAGCAGCCGGCAGACCGGCGAACAGCAGCACGCAGCCCACGGCCAGAATCCCTGTGGCGGCCCAGGAGTTGCGCGTGGACGACCAGTTCCGCCGGTGGCCGGTGCGGACGACGGTGACGACAGCCGCGGCGATCAGTGCCGAAACCACGATCGAGGCGACGTAGAGAGTCGTGCGCTGGGTGACCGTGTCCGGGTCACCCACGGCCGGCGGGTTGGCCGGGTACTTGAGACCGGGCCCGAGGGCCAGGACGGCGAAGCATGCCACCGCGACCAGTAGGGCGCTGCGCAGCTCGCCCAGGTCCCAGGTACGGCGGACGCGGGCCAGGACGACGGCGTACACGAGCGAGAGCAGCAGCGCCGCGGCGATCACCGCGAGCGCGCCTCCCACCTGCTGCAGGCCACGGCCGACGAGTTCGGCGTCGTGGGTGTGTTCCGGAGTAGGGCCGCCGTGCGAGTGCTCGGCCGTCGCACGGCTCTCCTCCACCGCCAGCGCGATCCGGATCGTCGGCTCGACGACGAGCAGGGAGAAGGCCGCGGCGGCGCCACCCGCCGCGGCTCCGCCAATGAGTGAGGCTCGAAGCGTGGTTGGCCACAGGCTCATCGGGTCACTGCCTAGTGGCACGGCACGCCGAGCGCGTGACGGCCGTCGTGGGTGAACTCGTGGACGTACGGCGCGATGCCTGAGAGCAGGGCGCCGTTGTCCTGGAGCATCAGGTACAGCAGCAGCATGGCCAGCAGGGCGGTGAGATAGGCCCAGGCCGGGATCCGCTGAACTGCTGCTGCGGTGACGGTGCTCGACATGGTCGTGTCTCCTTAGCTGGTTGATGGACGAGCGGATTCCGGCGACGCGCTGTCGAGCGCGCGCCGGTAGACGTCGAGGTGTTGCGCGGCGGTGCCCGCCCACGAGTACGAGGAGGCGACCTTCGGCCCGCGCTCGGCTAGCCGCTGCCGCGTGGCCGCATCGTCGACCAGCCGAGCCAGGCCCCGGGACAGTGAGTCGGAGTCGCCGGCCCTCGTCATGAGCGCGTCCCGCTCGTGCGTGAGGAACTCGTGGAAGACATCGATGTCGGAGGTGACGACCGGAAGACCGGCAGCCATGGCTTCGAGGACGACCAGGCCCCAGCCCTCCTTGATCGACGGGAAGGCGAAGCCGTCCGCGGCAGCGAACCACTGCGGCAGCTCGTCGTGGGAGACGGTGCCGAGGAGTACGACGTCCTCGTCGAGCCGCAGCCCGTTCGATTCCAGCGAGTCGAGCACTCCTTGGCGGTACGCCCGGTAATCCTGGAACGAGTGGCCGCCGACGATCGCCAGCATGGGTGGGTGCGGGTGCGTCGCCTTCAACCGCGCCAGCGCATCGATCAGATGGGCGGTGCCCTTGCGGGGCTCGATGCCGCCCACGGTGAGGTAGAGGAACCGGTCACCGGCACCGATACGGTCGCGTAGTTCCTGCCGGCGTTGCTCGGTGATGCCGGCGCCGAACCGGTCGGTGCGTACCCCGTTGGTGACGATGTCGGCTTTGACTCCGTAGTCGGCCAGCAGTTGTTGCTGCCAGCCCCGACTCACGACGAGGACGTCGTCAGGCTCGAGGATCGCGTTGCGCTGACAGTCGATCAGGGCCTGGGTGGTGAAGTCGTCGACGTGGTGCACCGTGCGGATCACCCGGTACGGCGTACCGGCGTCCCGCACCCTGGCCGCGGCCCGGGCCGAGATGCAGTCCTGGCTGTGCACGATGTCGAACCGGTGGCCGATCTCGCCGAGGGCGGTGGTGAGCGCCGCGATCGAGTCGAAGACGCGCTCCTCGAGCGTGGCCGCCGGCTCCGGCGCGTCGACCAGGTGCACCGGCACGTCCACCTCGCGGAAGAACCCGCGGCCGTTCTCGGACAGCGCCACCACGGTGACGTCGACTCCCTCGGCCTGCAACGCCTCCGCAAGCTCGAGGGTGTGGACGACGCCACCGCGTGGCTTGACGGAGTACGTCGTGAGCGCGAGGCGCAGGGGTGATCCCATCGGGCGCCCCCTACAGCTCGGTGGCGACGAGGGCCGGGTCTCGCAGGGCTATCGCCGATGCCGCCAGGGCGGCCCGCGCGGCGGTCTCCGTCACGATGGCGCCAGCCTGTCGCAGCGTCTCCTGCTGGGCTGCGAAGCCCTGCGGGTCGCGCTCCGTGCCGAGCACGTAGGCGACGACCGCGGCACCGGAGGCGGTGACCTTCTCGATCGCGGCGGCGAGCGTGCCGGCCGGGTCATCGTGTGCGCCGTCGCCGATGACGACGTCGAGCAGGACGGCCGCGACGCGGTTGTCGTCGACCTGGCGCTCGAGGAACTCGATCCGGGCCTGCGGATCGATCATCGGGTGCGGGCGGCCCTTGGTGTACTCCTCCTCGCCGAGGTCGAGGAACAGGTGGGCGTCCGGCGCCGCGGTGTCGACGGTCAACGACTTGTCCAGCGGCACGTTGGAGTGGATCGGGCCGAGGTGGTCGGTCGCGATCGTCAGAGCCTCGTAGCAGAGCGTTCCCCCGCTGTAGAGACCGACGACCTTGCGGCGGGTGGAATCCAGGCCGGTGATCAGGCCGGCCACCTGCTCGGCCAGGTCCTGGACCAGGTCGGGGGCGGAGCCTCCGATCAGGCCGAGGGTCCGGATCGCGCCCTGCTCGAGCGTGTTCACCACGGTGACGTTGTCGGCGGTCGAGAGCTCGTCGCGCAGACCCATCAGCGCCGCGACCGTCGGCTTGGAGGGCACCTTGAGCAGCCGCTCGGCGACATCGCGGGCCGGTGGCTTCGAGACCAGCAGGATCGCCTGGGTCCGGTCGTCGGCGTCGAGGGCCCGGATCGCGGACTCAGCCATCAGCCCGCCGACCTCCGGCGAGAGGTCGCGGCCGCCGACACCGATGACGTGGGACACCCCGACCCCCCAGCGGTCCAGCAGGCTCATCACCTCCTGGGCGCCGGTTCCGGCCGCGGCGACGATGCCGACCGGCCCGGCCGCCACCCGGTTCGCGAACCCGAGCCCGGCGCCGGCGATCATCGCGGTACCTGCTCCGGGTCCCATCACCAGCCGGCCGAGGTCGCGGGCCCGCTCCTTGAGCTCGATCTCGTCGGCGAGCGGCACGTTGTCGCTGAACAGCAGGACGTCGAGACCCGCGCTGAGCGCCTTGTGGGTCTCCAGCGCCGCGTAGGCGCCCGGTACCGACACGATGGCCACGTTGGCGTCGGGGTGCTCGGCGACCGCTCCGGCGAGATCAGTGGTGCTCTGCGCGGCGACCTCGTCCTCGCCGGAGTTCGCGGCGAACAGAGTGGCCTCGGCGCTTTCGAGGGCGGCGGTCGCCGCCGCGTCGTCGTCGGCCCGGACAGCGAGCACCAGATCGTTCGCCGCGGCCTCTCCGGCCTCACCGGCCTCGCCCGCGATGCCCTGCTCCTCGAGGGTCGCGAGGTTCGCCGGCGTGGCCATCAGGGCCCAGCCCCACGAGACGCCGGGCGATCCGAGAATGGCGCGGGTCGCCTCGAGGAGACGAACACTGTCCTTGTACGAGTTCTTGCGTACGGTGACGCGGGTGCTCATCCGACAAGCTCCTTGGTGTCGACAGAAGTGGGAACATCAGCAGCCAGGATTCGGGTGCCACGGTTTCCCTCCACGACGCCATGCGATTCGTCGAGGGTGGCGTAGACGAGTTCAGGGGTGGTGATGGCCGCGAAGCGCGGCTGCTCGGCCGAGGTCGAACCCTCGACGAACTTGATCGCCGCGCTCATCTTGGGACCCATGCTCCCGGCGGGGAACTGGCCGTCCGCGAGGTGCTGCCGGGCCTCGCTCAAGGTGAGGTCCGCGACCGACCGTTCCTGAGGCGTCCCGAAGTCGAGCTTGACCGACGGGACACCGGTGACCATGACGAGTGCGTTGGCACCCGCTGCCACGGCGATGCGTTCGGCCGCGAAGTCCTTGTCGATGACGGCGTCGATGCCCCGCAGGACGCCGTGGTCGTCGACCACGGGGATACCGCCGCCGCCGGCCGCGACCACGATGTGACCCGACCGGGTCAGTGCGGCGATGGCATCGGCCTCGAGGATCGCCTGCGGCGTGGGGGAGGGGACGACTCGTCGGTACCCCCGGCCGGCGTCCGGAACCATCGTCCAGCCGCGGCTCTCGGCGAACTTGGCGGCCTCGGCCTCGGGGAAGAACGGCCCGATGGGTTTGCTCGGGTTCGCGAACGCCGGGTCGTCCTTGTCCACCACGATGTGGGTGACCACGGAGACCGCACCTGAGACCTCCGTGCCGCAAACCTCGTGCAGGGCAAGGCAGATCAGGCTGCCGAGGGCGCCCTGTGTCATCGCGCCGAGGGAGAACAGCGGAAGAGCCGGGACCAGCCGAGCGCCCTCCTCGTGCTGGATGGCGAGGTTCCCGACCTGCGGCCCGTTGCCGTGGACGATGATGACCTGCCAGCCCTTGCGTAGCAGGGACCGGACCGATCTGGCCATCGCCAGAGCGTTCCGGTACTGCTCGTCGAGGGTTCCCCGCTGATCCTCGCGGGTGAGGGCGTTGCCGCCGAGGGCGATGACCGCGATATCACTCATTGAACAGCTCCACTGTCGGACGAATCTGCGCCAGCGACTAGAACATAGCAGACGGACGTGTCGTATAGTAGATGAAAGAGCCGCCTGACCGACGGAGATGTGCCATGACCGACGAGATGACCGCACGTGCGCTTCGCTCCTCCTGGCAAGCCGCGGAACAAACCCTCTACTCGATGGGCGGAGGCGACGTCGGGCGCTACGAGCGCGCTGTCACGCTGGTGCGGGCGGTCTTCGACGAACTGCGCGAGACGGAGTCGACGGCCACTCTGGTCGACAGGTGGCCGGACGCCGGCGCGATCGTGGCGGCTGCCGCGGAACGCGCCGGGCTGGGGCTCGGGTCGTTGCCCGTCGATCAGGTGGCCGGCGCCGGCTTCGCGCTCCGTCACGCCGCGTTGCGCGAGGCGGAAACCCGGCGTGCGCGGGCCGAGCTCATCGCCGCCGCGCGGGCCGAGGGTGCGGAGTGGGTTGCCCTGCACGAGACCGGCGACCCGCTCGCCGGGTTCGCGGACCCTTACGGCTCGATCCGGCTGCACCTCACCTCCGGGTTGGCGATCGTGGCGGGCGTGCAGCCGGACCCGGCCACCGGGGCCGTCGCCCACACCCTCACCGTGGTCGGCCTGGATCCGCTCAACGGCGACCTGGTCGACGACGATCCGGGGATCGCGGACCTGACGTACTCCGACTGCACGTCGTTCCGCAGCGGCGAGGTCGCGCTGCGCGGACTCGTCGAAGAGGTCGCCGCTCAAGGATCGTGTCGGATAATGGACGATTGTGTCGTATATGAAGTATGGTGAGTCATTGACCTGCCCGCCTCGCGGACGGCGTGGCGCGCTCGGAAGGAGCCCTCGTGAACCGGACAGCCATTGCCACCATCGACGACGGTAGTCGACTGAGCGATCTGATCCTCGAGCTTCAGGAGAAGGGGCTCAAGGTCACCGGCCCGTTGGAGCGAAGGCCCGGCGGTGCCGGACCCTCGGACGCCGGGATGATCTGGGTGGAGGGCACGCCGGTCACCGTTCCGGTCGATGCCGAGTATGTCGCGAGTACGCCGTTGTCCCTGGTGGCCGAGGATTCCGGCCACGCGATCTACCGCGACGGGGTCAGACTCGCCTCCGCCACGCCGGCCGGCCGGCCGCGGTTCTACGACCTGACCACCGCCGATGGGACGCCGTACTGGAAGCTCGCCCTGATGCACCTGGATTCGCTCGCGAGCACCGTCCTGCAGACCTGTGCGTACTGGGGCAACGACGACCAGTGCACCTTCTGCGGTATCGGTGTCTCGCTGTCGTCGGGCAACACAGTCAAGGTGAAGCGGCCCGAGCAGCTCGCGGAGGTCGCCGTCGCGGCTCGCGACCTCGACGGCGCCGTGGACATCACGCTGACCACCGGCTCGACCTTGGGCAGGGACCGCGGCGCCTACTACGTCAGCAAGTGTGGTCATGCGATGAAGGAGGCCTCGGGTCTGCCGGTCGAGGTGCAGTTCGAGCCGCCGACGGATCTCGCCGTCATCGACAAGGTGCACAGCCTCGGCATCGACTCGCTCGGCATCCATGTCGAGTCGTTCGACCCCGACGTGCTGGCGAGGGTCGCTCCGCCCAAGGCGAGGACCGGGATCGAGCGGTACTTCGAGACCTGGGAGTACGCGGTCGAGCGGTTCGGCGAGGGGCAGGTCTCGACGTACGTCATCCTCGGGATGGGCGAGGATCCCGAGGTGACCCTGGCTGGGTGCAAGCGGGCCATCGACATCGGGGTCTACCCGTTCATCGTGCCGCTCCGGCCGGTCCCGGGCAGTCTGATGGCGGACGCGACCCCGCCGAGCCGGGCCTACACCGAGAGCATCGCCCGGGCGGTGGCGCCGGAGCTCGTCAAGCGCGGGCTGACTGCTGACAAGGTCTCGGCGGGCTGCGCGAGGTGCCAGGCGTGCTCCCCTCTCGGCTCGCTGGAACGCACCATTCAGCTGGGAATGCCCAAGCTTGGGGGCGCGCTGCCGGGGCGTGCGTCGTGAACCCGTCGGCGGACATCGGTATCTGGCGCGCGGCCGGACCGGACCTCACGGTGCACTACTCGATCCGTCACCAGGTCTTCGTGCTCGAACAGCGCGTCATGAGGCTGACCGACATCGACCTGCGGGACATCGAGCCGAGCACGATCCACGTGCTGGCAGCCCGGGGCGCACAGGCAGCCGGCACGGTGCGCGTCTATCCCCTGGAGAACGGTCTATGGCAGGGGGACCGGCTTGCCGTGCTCCCCTCGCACCGCTCGTCCCTGATCGGCGCCGAGCTGGTCCGCTTCGCGGTCGCGACCGCCGCCGCCAACGGCGGTGGCTGGATGCGGGCGCAGATCCAGCTGCCCAACGTGCGGTTCTTCGAGCGGCTCGGCTGGGTCCGCTCCGGCGATCCCGAGCCGTACTGCGGGTTCGACCACCAGCCGATGCTCTTCGACCTGGCTGAGGCACTCGCGCCGCAGCACCTCGGCCGGCCCGACCAGGTGCTGCTCGAGGACCCGATGGAGCTGCCGGGCCTGCGGGCAGGCTAGATCCCAACAGCTAGATCCCGACAGCTAGATCCACAGGCCGGTCACGGCCTCGGTGGCGAGGTCCACCATGATCGCCTCGCTGCCGCCGCTCGCCAAGGTCAGTTGGCTGGCCTCGGTCACCTCACCCACCGGCTCGCACGTCAGGCCGTGCCGCTGGAACACGGCCTGACAGTCGGCGACCCGGTCCGCCGTCGTGGTGAGCCAGAATCCGTAGGTAGGAAAGGCGAGCAGCCACCGGTGCGGATCCGTCTCGGCGGGGTACGGCATCAGGTCGAGGTCTACCCGCGCGCCGTGCCGGGTGAATTCGAGCAGCATGGCCAGCGAGCCGAGAGCCCCGGCCATGGAGACGTCCTTGGCGGCCACCGCGGCCCCGGTGTCGGCGACCTCGGCGAGCAGGCGCACGTCGCGGGCGAGGGTCGCGGACTGCTGGTCGATCGAGGTGAAGAACGGGAAGTCCGCGCGCAGGGTGCCGTCCAGGCAGGCGGCGAACAGCACGGTCTGGCCCGGCCGGACATTTGCCATCGACAACGGACGCCGCACCTGTCCGAGCGCGAAGGCGGACAGCGACGCGTCGGAGTCCGCCCGGGTCAGGTGTCCCCCGACGATCGGCACGTCGTACATCAAGGCCGCGTCGCGCATGCCGCGCAGTACCTCCGAGACGTCGGCGTCGCGACCGACGACCGTGTTGACGATGGCCTTCGGGATGCCACCCATCGCGGCGACGTCGTTGACGTTGGCCAGTACCGCGGCGATGCCGGCGCCGTACGGGTCCTTGCGCACGAAGGCGGGGGCGATCGCTTCACCGCAGACGACCGCGCTGGCTCCGTCGAGCTCCACCACCGCGCCGTCGTCGCCCGGACCGTGCACGGGGTCGCTGGTGTCGACGAAGGTCCGGACCCGGGCGATGGCGGACTTGCCCGAGACGCCGGTGTGCGAACGCACCGCCGCCACCAGGTCGTGCAGGGAAGGTTCGGTGCGGAGCAGGGGTGGACTGGTCATGTCGCGTATCTTATAGTAAATGCCCATATCGGTCGAGAGATGCCAGCCCGGCCGGACCAACCGTCGAAAGGCTTCCTGATGAGTGTGCCCCCTGTCGTCGAACTGCCGAACGTCGTGGACGTGGTCAACATCGGGCTGCCGCTGTTCGAGACAGCGCTGCGGGCCCAGGAACAGGCGGTCATCGGGGTGGACTGGCGGATCCCGGCCGGTGGCGACTCCGAGGCGGTGGCCGCGCTGGCCCGGCTCCTCGGCCCGCGGGCGGACCGGATCGAGCGCGCGAACGCGGAGGTGATCCGCCGGCTGAACGAAGGCGTGCCGATGCTGGTCGGCATCGATCGCGCCGGCGACGTCATCCCGGGCTTCGGCGAGCGTGACGTCCTGCACTGCGGTCCGGCCATCGCCTGGCAGGACATGCCGGACCCGTTGCAGCGTTCGGTACGCGCCGCCGTGGTCGCGGAGGGCTGGGCCGAGGATGTGGCCGCCGCCGGGGCTCTCGTCGAGTCCGGCAAGGTACGACTGCAGCCCGCCAACGAGCACAGCACCGTCGTACCGATGGCCACGTCGATCGGCCCGTCCGCACCGGTGTACGTCGTGCAGAACGAGGTCGGAGGCACCACGGCGTACTCGAGCATCAACCAGGGCTCAGGTGCCGTGCAGTGGTTCGGGGTCGACAACGACCAGGCCATCGAGCGGCTGCGGTTCGTCCGGGACGCGGTCGGACCGGTGCTGGCCGAGGCACTGGCGTCGCGCGGGCCGGTCGACGTGTTCGCCCTTGCTGCTCAGGGTGTCCCGATGGGCGACGACGTCCACATGCGAGTCCAGGCGACCACCAACCTCTTCCTGCGTGACCTTCTTCCCTACCTGGTCCGCAGTACCCACCCCGCGGCGCCGGAGGTGGCGACCTTCCTCAGCGGCAACCACCTGATGTTCCTCAACGTGGCCATGGCCGCCGCCAAGTCCCTGGTGGAGTGGGCTCGCGACGTGCCGGAGTCCAGCATCGTGACCACGATGTCGCGCAACGGTTCGACGTACGGCGTGCGCCTCGCCGGCGGCGGCGACTGGTTCCTCGCGCCGTCACCGCCGATCCAGGATGCGCTGTACTACCCGGGATACGGGCCGGAGACGAGCGCGCCGGACATCGGTGACAGCGCCGTGCTCGAGCTGGTGGGGCTCGGTGGTCCCGCCGCGGCCAACTCGCCTGCCGTCGCGGGCTTCCTCGGTGGCCGGATGTCCGACGCGATCGCCGCGACGCGCAGCATGCAACGGATCTGCGCGGGGGAGAGTCCTCGCTTCCGGCTGCCCATCCTGGACAACATCGGCACGCCCGTCGGCGTGGACGTGCGCAAGGTGGTCGAGCTGGGCATCACCCCGGCGGTCAACACCGGCGTCATCCACGCGTCGGACGGCAGCGGCCAGGTGGGTGCCGGCGTGGCCTGGGCTCCGATCGCCTGCTTCATCGACGCCCTGCTCGACCTCGACCGTCGCCTGGCCTGACGCGATGCCGGCGCACCTGCGGCCTCTCGTCGTGGGCTCGGGGGTCGATGTCGCCCACGTCGACGGTGCCCACGGAACCGTGGTCGGGACCTTCCGGCACGGTTGCTATGTGCAGGTAGGCGGCGAGGTCTACGCCATCGCGGGTCCCGCCGTCGCGCCCGGGCCGATCCATCTGATCGTGGCCGCGCCGCCGGCTCGCGTCACCGAGGGGTTGGCCGTATGGCGCGATGGCGCCCGGCTGCGTTCGTCGCATTGGCAGGTCGAGCTCGGTGAAGCAGCTTTCTTCGCGCCGTGGCGGCCCGGTCGCGCGGACCTGCACCACGCGGCGGCAGCACTCGGATCGATGCTGGAGTCGTTGGCTGTCCCCGCCGACCTGGAGCCACGATGGCACTCGGTACGACGTGCGGTGGCTGCCGGCGATCTCGTCGCGTCGCGCGAGTTGCTCGAAGGTCGAGGGGGAGGCCTGACGCCCACCGGCGACGACGTACTCGCCGGTCTCCTACTCGTGCACGCGTGGCGCGGCGAGGACGAGGACACTCTGCTGCGCGTCGCGCGCGATACCGCGACCACGAACCTCAGTCGATCCTTTCTGACCTGGGCCGCCCGGGGTCAGAGCGTGGCGCCGGTGCACGACCTTGTCGCCAGCGCGGCCGGCCACGACCGCCCGGCGTTCGACCGCGCGGTCGGGACGGTCTCGGCCATCGGTGGCTCGTCGGGCACCGCGCTCCTGTGGGGGATCGGCCTCGCAACCGCCGCGAGCGTCAACCTCGTCCGGCCGGCAGGCGTCCCGCCTGCGAGAAGTTCGGCCTGAGCTGGCGCGGCAACCTCGCCTCGAGGCGGCGGAGGGCATCTCGCGCCTCGTCAGGTGCGCCCACCTCGCCCAGGAGCAGCAGTGAGCCGGTCTGCCGAGCCAGGACGGCGGCGTCCTCACCACGGCCCTGGAGGTGGAGAGCCAGGGCCTGGTACTTGACAGAGCCGGCCGCGCGCGCAGCCTCGAGCAGGGCCTCGGGATCCTCGAGCCGCAGCCTCGAGCGCACCTCGCGGATCCGCAGGTCGGCGCGCCACTTGAACGGCAGCCAGTGCTCGATCAGTTCGGACGCAACCTCGAGCCGCTCCGCCGCACGGTCGAGCTGGCCGTCCAGCCGCTCGGAGTCGGCCAATGAGCAGAGCGCGTGGAGCTCCTGCTCGATCTGCAGACTGCCCGCGTCCACCTCGCGCGACTGCTCGAGCGCCAGTTCGGACAGGTCGTGGGCCCGGGTCGGCTCGCCCAGCTCGCGCCAGACCCACGCGAGTGAGGTGTTCGTCCGCGCTCGGTAGAACGAGACGTCGTAGCGCTCCAGGATCGCGGCCTTCGTCTGCAGGGCCGTCAGCGCTCCGGAGAGGTCTCCGGCGTTGGCGCGCGCCAGGCCGGCGAAGAACAGGCCGCGCAGCAGCGGGTGGAACGCGCCGATCCGGTGCGCGGCCCCGACCGCCTCGTCCAGGACGTCGATCGCCTCGCCGTAGCGGTCGGCGTGGGCCAGCAGGGCGCCGAGGCAGCTGAGTACCGAGACCCGGACCGCTTCCTCCTCGTCGCCGAGCCCGTCGAGGGCTCGTTCGTAGGCCCGGTACGCCGCGTCGAAGTCGCCGGCCCAGTGCTTGGTCCGGCCGAGCAGGTTCCAGGCGCTCGGCCCCGCGCCGGGCATCCGCGATGCCTCGTCGGCACGGGCGACGGCCTCCTCGACGTCGCGGCGGTAGTACGCCGTCCAGCCGAGGCGCTCGACCGCCGTCGCCCGGAGCGAATGCTGCCCGGTCGCGACCGCGAGGGACTCCGCCTCCTGATGGTCGTCGGTGGCCAGGTCGAACTGGCCGAGCTCCTCGTGAGCCGCACCCCGGCCGATCAGGGCCAGGCCTTCCAGCTCCTGGTCGGCTGCCTTCCGGGCGCAGTCGAGGGCGGAGGAGAACAGCCGAACGGCGTCGGCGTTCGCGAACGAGCGACGGGCCAGCACGGCCGCCTCGTACCACGACCTGGCCGCGGCCGGTGTCAGCCCGGAGCGCTCCTGGTGGAGTGCCCGCAGTTCCGGCCTCGCCGAGAAGATCTCCGCCAGTTGCCGGTGGCGCAGTACCCGGATCGGTCCGGGCAGGTTGTCGTACAGGGTCCGACCCAGGATCGGCGGCGAGAAGACGAACAGGTCGTTGCGGGACGCCAGCAGGCCTGCCGCCATCGCCTGCTGCACGGCCGGCATGAAGTCGACCGCCGGACGTCCGACCAGGCGCTCCAGCGTCTCGAGCTCGAAGGCGGTCCCGATCACCGAGGCGGACTGGAGCAGGTCCTCGACCTCGCGGCCGCTGCGGCGTACCCGGTTGAGGACCATCGATCTCAGCGTGCCGGGAATGTCCGATCGGTCCTCCCCGCGGCGCAGCGCCGCGAGTACCTCGACCACGAACATGAGCCGGCCCTGGGTCAGCTCCCAGACGAAGGCCGCCTCGTCGGGGACCCGGGCCTGGGCCGCCAGCTGGGCGACCTCCGACTCCGTCAGCGGACCGAGCTCGACCAGCAGGCTGCTGTCGGCCAGGGAGCCCAGTTCCGCGTCCAAGCGGTCGGACGGCACCGTGGCGACCACCAGGAGTGGCACCTCGCCGAAGGAGTGGAGGAGCCACTGGAGTGCCTCGACGGTGGCGGTGCCGGCCAGGTGCAGGTCGTCGAAGAAGAGCAGCAGCGGTTGCTCCTCCGCCGCGGTCGCGAGGACGTGGCGCATCGTGTTGAGCACGCGCCGGTGCTCGATCTCCGGGCTTGCCCGCTGGTAGTCGGGCGTACCGACGACATCACGCAGGTCGGGCACCAGCTCGACCGCCGTGTCCGTCCAGGACCCGAGCAGAGCCGGCAGGTCTTCGGGCGCGGTCGACAGCAGGATCCGGCTCAGCGCGGTGACGAGCGGCTGGAGCGGGGAGGAGCGTTCGCCCTCGAAGCAGTCGACCCGGATCGCCCTTGCGCCACTGGCGTCGGCGTGGTCGGCAAGGGCCTGGGCGAGCGACGAGCACCCGGAGCCGGGGGTCCCCGTGATCACCACCGAGCCGGCGTGACCAGCGGCGGCATCGTGCCAGCGGCCGACGATCGAGGTGAACTCCTCCGCCCGGCCGATCAGCTCGGAGGTCCCGGTCGCGGCCGGACCGGGAACCGATACCTGTCCTGGTTCGGCCCCGCTCACGATCGCGCTGAACAGGGCGTCGCTCTGCGGGCTCGGCTCGACGTCGAGCTCGTTGCCGAGCTGCAGCCGGAGCTCTTCGTACACGCGCAGAGCGGCCACCCGGTCGCCGAGGTGCCAGTACGCGTCCATCAGCGCGCAGCCGGCCAGCTCGTCGTGCGGGATGTGCCGGAGAACCGCCTCGGCCTGGTTCGCGATGTCGCTCCACATGCCGAGGCGCGCCTCGGCATCCCACCGCGCGCGGTTCAGGCGACGGGTGAGTGCGTCGACATGACGCTGCTGTTCCTCTGCCCAGCTGTGCTGGGCGAAGGCGGGAGGCAGTTGCGGGTTGCCGCCGGCCAGCAGCGCGAAGGCGCGCCGCGCCGCGGTCACCGTCACGGCCGGGCTCAGCGCGGCTCGGGCCTGCGCGGACTTGGTCAGTTCCTCCAGTTGGGCGAGGTCGCTCGTCCAGGCCCGGCCCGCGTTGAAGCGGTAGCCGGTGGACACCGAACCGGTGATGACGTCTGATCCGATGGCCCGTCTCACCCGGCTGACGAGCGAGGCGATCACGCGATCCGCCGTCGCCGGCGCATCGTCGTCCCACAAAGCATCCATCAAGGCATCCGTCTCGACGACGGCGCCGCCGCCGGCGACGAGCCTGCGCAGCAGGATGCCCGCCCTGCCCGCGGGAACGGGGCCGAGTGGATGACCCTCCGGGTCGGTGACGCGCAGACCGCCGAGGACGAACACCGTCGAGGGCGGAGGACTGGTGGACATCGTGAGACACCGCTCCTCTCCAGGAATTACTCCGGCCATCTCCTATAGTGTAGAATCGTCACCTATCGTAGAGGGACTTCGGTCCCGCAGTCGAGCCGAGCGGAAAGGAACGGGTGCGATGGACGCGGCACCTCCCAGCTTCCTCACGGTGCCGGAACGGCCCGCCAAGCCACGATCCGCCGGCATCACCCATGTGTTGGACAAAGGGTATTCCCTCGACCCGGTGCGGTCGGTGCTGAAGGCCTACTCCGGCTGGATCGACGTCTGGAAGCTGGGCTGGGGTACGGCGTACATCGAGCCCGCGCTCGCGCAGAAGATCCGCCTGCTCCGTGACCACCAGGTCAAGCCGTGCACCGGCGGCACGCTGCTCGAGATCGCCTGGCTCCAGAACCGGGTGGCGGAGTTCTTCGACTTCGCCACCTGGGCCGGTTTCGAGTGCGTCGAGGTGTCCCGCGGCGCCACGGAGCTGCCGCTGACCGAGAAGCGCGAGCTGATCCAGCTGGCGAGGTCGCTCGGGTTCGAGGTCTTCGCCGAGGTCGGCAGCAAGGATCCGCTCGAGCTCGTCTCGGCGGTCGACTGGATCGCCGAGCTGCAGGGCGACCTGGACGCCGGCGCGACCTGGATCGTGGCGGAGGGACGGGAGAGCGGCACCGTCGGCCTGTACGACGAGGACGGCTCGGTCCGGGAGTCCCTGCTCGACGAGCTGGCGTCTTCGGCCGCGGCCGGCCGGATCATCTACGAGGCTCCGCTGCGATCGCAGCAGGCGCACCTGCTGCGCCGGCTCGGACCAGGGGTGAACCTCGGGAACGTCGCGCTCGAGGACGTGATGGGTCTGGAGACGCTCCGCCTCGGCCTGCGCTCCGACACCATCGGGCTGGGGATCGAGATCGGGGAGCCGGTCCGTGCTCGTTGAGCCGGAACGTGCCGCCGACCGGGCCACGGATCCGCTGGCCCCGAACGTGGTTCCCTCGCGCTACCGCCAGGTCGCCGTGGCCTCGGTCCCGAGCCTCGACCCCGACTGGCTGACCGAGCACTTCACCGGCCGCGAGGTGTACTTCCGGACCCGGTTCGTGGTCGCTCGTCAGGGGAGCAGGGCGGCGCTGGTCGAGGTGGACCGGCTCCCGACGTCCGAGCTGTTCACCATGACCACGTCCGCGCGGGTGCTCGCCGGGCCGGACGACTGTGCCCTCGTCGTGGACGAGTCCCTCGACACCGCGGTGCCCTCGCAACTTGCCGCCGCGGCCGAGCGCTCCGGCGCCCGGTGCGTCATCGTCGAAGGCCTGTACTCCCACGTGAGCTTCATCCTCAACCCAGCCCCACTGCGGATCCGGCTGGTCGACGTCTACCCACCCGGGCCGCCCAAACTGCTCGACCAGGTCCAGCGGGTGCTCAGCGCAGCGGAGGACCTGCCGCCGGTCGTCGTCGTTCCCGACATCGTCGACAGCCGTGACCTGCTCGCCGACCGGTACGACGAACAGCCGGCCGAACTGCTGATCCCGTGTCGTGGCTCCGGGATGGACTTCCCCGGCAGCAAGGTCTCGTTCCTGGACGAGCGCCCGCCCGAGCGCGAGTGGACGCTGCTCGGGTGCGAGCGGTCCAACCAGATCCATCGCTGGTTCTACGGCAGCACGCCCGACCGGGTCGACATCTGCCCCCGGCAGTGGCTGGCCCCGGAAGGCCAGCCGACGCTCACCCGCTGCTGCCTGATCCAGGAGGGCATCGAGGCCGACGGGCCGGCCCGGTTGGTGCCGTGGGGCGCCTCCCTGGCCGAGGTACGGGCCGCGATCGAACTCCTGGTCGAAACGTCGGAGGTGACGTGGACGCACATCTGATCGACTCCGAGATCTTCGGCCACCAGTGGAGCACGCCGGAGAGCCACGCGATCTTCGCCGAGCCGTCCCGGGTCAGGCGCTGGCTCGAGGTGGTCATCGCGCTCGCGGAGGCCCAGGCCGAGGTCGGGGTCATTCCGGCCGGCTCCGCCGTTGCCATCGCGGGACTGCGCGACCGTGAGCTGGACGTCGTCGCGATCGGCGAGAGCACCCGCGCCACCTCGCACTCGACCCTCGGGATGATCCAGGTACTGCGCACCCTGCTGCCGGCCGACGCCGCCGAGCACGTGTACTACGGCACGACCGTTCAGGACATCTCCGACACCGCTCAGGTGCTGGAGATCGGGGCTGTGGCGGACCTGCTGTGGCGGGATCTGTGGGCGATCGAGGCGGAGCTGCTCGCCCTGGCCTCCACGCATCGCGAGACGGCGATGGTGGGACGTACGCACGGTCAGCCCGGCGCGCCGATCACCTTCGGATTCAAGGCGGCGACGTGGGCGGACGAGACCGGACGCAACCTCGAACGCCTCCGTTCAGGCCGCGACCGCTGGCTGGTCGGGCAGCTCGGCGGCGCCGTCGGAGTACTGGGTTTCTTCGGCTCGAGGGCCATGCCCCTGCGTACGGCGTACTGCCGGCGGCTGGGGCTCGCCGAACCCGCGATCTCGTGGTTGACCACGCGGGACCGGCCCGCCGAGTTCGCCCAGGTGGTGGCGAGCCTGACGACGTCGGCGGCGCGGATCGCGAACGAGGTCTACGTGCTGGCGCGCGCAGAGCTCGGCGAGCTCCGCGAGCCCACCTCCGCGGCCACCGTCGGCAGCATCTCCATGCCCCACAAGCGCAATCCCGAGGTAAGTGAGCAGGTCGTCACCTTGGCGCGGCTGGTCCGCTCCCTGTCCGGCGTCCTCAGCGACACCATGGTTGGCGAGCATGAGCGCGACGGCCGGTCGTGGAAGACGGAATGGGTCGTGCTGCCGGAGCTGTGCCACTACGCTCTGGCCGCGACCGGCATGACGCGTTCGCTGATCAGCTCTCTCGAAGTCGACCCGACGAGGATGCGTGCCAATCTCGAGTCGACCGGCTCGGCGACGTCGGAGCGCCTGCTGAGTGCGATGTCCGAACGACTCGGCAAGCACCATGCGCAGGCCACCCTCCACCAGGCCTATCGCGAGGCAAGCGAGTCCGGCCGAACCCTGAAGGCGGTGCTCGAGGGTCGTGTCGAGGCCGGCGAGCTCGCCGAGCTGGACCGCGTGCACACCGGAGCGGCCGCCGCCATGGCTGACGAGGTGGTCGCCCGCGCCCGCCGCCGGCGCGAGAAAGAGAGCACCTCATGGCGCTAGACCACCTCCCGCGGGTACAGCTCGGACTGTTCCCCACTCCGATGCAGCACGTCGCCGACCTCGCTCCGGGCCTGCAGGACCTGCTACTCAAACGGGACGACCTCACCGGTTTCGCGTGGGGCGGTAACAAGGTCCGGACCGTTGAGTTCGTGCTTGCCGACGCCCTGGAGCGCGGTGCAGACACGCTCGTCGTCGCCGGTGGGCCGGGTTCCAACTTCGCCGCCCTGCTGGCCGTTGCGGCCGCCGCGAGGGGACTGGCGGTCAGGCAGGTCTCCTACGGCTCGCCGCGCGGCGCCGCGGCACTCGCGGTGTCGAAAAGGGCCGGCGCGGAGGTGGTCTTCACCGGCTCCGACGACCGCCAGAGCATGGAGGTCGGCGCCCGCGAGCTCGCCGAACGGCTGGGTGCCGAGGGAGCCCGCCCGTACTTCGTGCCCCGTGGCGGAGCTTCGCCGGTAGGCGCCTGTGGCTTTGCCGGAGCAGCAGCCGAGCTGGTCTCGCAGCTTGCCGAGCGCAACCTTCCCCGGGCCACGGTCGTCCTGCCCGTCGGGTCAGGCGGGAGCATCGCCGGGCTGCTCGCTGGCCTCGGTGTCAACGGTCACGCCGACCGGGTCGACATCGTCGGAGTCTCGGTCTCGCGTCCTCCGGATGAAGTCGAGCCCTGCATCGCCGCCTGCGCCCTCGAGACCGCACGACTGCTGGGCGGCGGCGAACCGTCGACCCGCTGGCGGCTGGTAGACGGCAGGGCCGGCGGTCCCGGTCCGGAGGCTGATCGGCTGACCCGGGACGCACTCCGCCACAGCGGTCTCGTCGCCGACCCGGTCTACAACGTGAAGGCACTCCTGTGGCTGGCCGATCACCGCGCCGCGCTGCGGGAACCGACCGTCTACTGGAGCACCGGTGGCGCACTCGCGGCCGCCGACACACTCATCACGACGTTCGCCGAGGCTCGGATTGGATCCGGGGCCGTCGGCGCGGAGGCAAACCCATGACAGCGGTCAACACGGGACGTCGGGTCGAGGGCCCGTCCAAGGATCGGCCGGCCCAGCAGCTCATCGACGCGGGATTCGCCTGGGAGATCGCGGACGCCCCGCTGCTCCACCACGGCCTCAACCTCGCCGACATCGCCCACGTGCTCGATCTGCGCCACCGCCGGATCATCCCCGAGCGTGCGGCTGCCGCACTGCTCGGCGTACTCCTGGAGGCGTATCGGACCAGGCCCGAGGACTTCCCGTACGACGCGGCGTACGGCGAGCCCTACAACTCGCGCGAGCGGCACTTCGTCGCCACGATCGGTGACGACGCCGGCTGGTTGCACGCCGGCCGGCCGCGGCGCGAGGCTGCGCGGGTCGCGCTGCGCATCCTGCTCCGCGGGCTCACCGCCGAGCTCGCCGCGGGCGCCGCCGAGTTCGCGGCCACCTCGTCTCGCACGGCAGCGCGCTACCGCGAGGTCTTCATGCCGGACCAGACCTATCTCCAGCAGGCACAGCCGTCGACGTTCGGGCACTACCTGCTCGGCTTCGTGCCGCCGGCGATCCGGGACTGTGAGCGGCTGGTGGCAGCGCTCGCCCAGCTGAACAGCAGTCCCGGCGGCGCGGGGTGCGTCAACGGCAGCCGGTTGCTCGACGACCGCCGGGTGATCGCGGACCTGCTGGGCTTCGACGATGTCATCACCCATACCCGTGACGCGATGTGGCAGACCGACACCTTCATCGATGTCCTCGCCACCGGTGTCAGCCTGCTGTCGAACCAGTCGAAGCTCGCGGAGGACCTCGAGATCTGGTCCAGCCAGGAGTTCGACTACGTCGACCTGGCCGGTCCGTACACGCGCGCCTCGGTGCTGATGCCGCAGAAGCGCAACCCCTACGCGCTGTCGATCGTCCGCGGCGCCGGGGGAGTGCTGATCGGACGGCTCACCGGCTTCCTGGCCGTGGTGAAGAGCCCTTCGGCCCGCAGCGACAACCTGATCTTCGCGTACGGCGAGATTCCCCGGGCGGTCGAGTTCGCCACCCGGATCACCGCGCTGATGGAGGGGGTGGTCGACACGCTGACGGTCAACGAGAGTCGGATGTGGGAACGGCTGGAGGAGGGCTTCACGCAGGCCACGGACCTGGCGGAGTTCGTCATGCTCCGCTGCGGGGTCGACTACCGGGCGGCGTACCTGATCGTCGGGGAGGTGGTGGGCGCTGCGAGCAGGCGGGGGATCCGCGGCGTGGACATCAGCCCGGAGGATCTCGACGTCGCCGCCCAGCGCGTGATCGGGCGATCGCTGGAACTGGAAGCCGACGAGGTCAGAGCCGTCCTCGATCCCCGTGCCATCGTCGCGACGCGGAGTGCCCTCGGTGGGGCGGCACCCGAGGCGGTCGATGCCATGACCGAGGAGTACCTCGCGAAGGCCGTGGACCTGGGCTACCGGGCGAAACGAGAGCTCGAGAAGTACGCCGCGGCGGAGGCGCGGCTGATCGCCGAGGCCGAGCAGGTCGCGGGGGACCAGCATCGCTGACAGCTGCCGCAAAGCTGTCGTGCCAGGCCGGCAAACGGCCGTGCAACGGCTGTGCAACAGCGGCGGCCACCATCCGTTCATGGAGACGTTCAGTGTTGAACCCGACCGTTGCGGTTGCCGCTTCGAGCAGCACGCGCCCGCCCACCACCGCCGCCTGGTCTCGCTCGAGCGGGAGCCGATGACCGCCCTGGTCGAGCTGATCGAGATGGCCGCGACCTGGGACGAGATCGAGTACGGCGAGACCGAGCCGGTGATCCCTCCCAACGAGTGGATCGCCTTCGCCGAGGACCACGCGTGGATGGACGGCGATCGTGTCTTCGACGCCCTGGTGGCGTTGGCGTCAGTGGCCTTCCCCTCCCGTTCCCGGCGGCTGGCGGCGGTGACTCCGCTGCAGAAGACCGCGGCGGGCGCCGTACCGCGTGCCCTGGCGACGGTCTGACGGGCGGGAGTGACCCCATGACCGACGCGCCCCGCATCGCGATCAACGGCCTCGGCCGGATCGGACGAGCCTTCCTCCGCGCCATCCTCGCCCGCGAGTCGGCGGTCGACGTCGTGGCGGTCCACGACCTGACGCCTGCTTCGACGCTGGCCTACCTGCTGGAGTACGACTCGGTGCACGGTCGGCTGGGCGTGCCCATCGAGGTGGCCGGCGACGAGCTGCGGGTGGGGGAGCGGCGGATCCAGGTACTGCGGTCGAACCATCCGGCGAATCTGCCGTGGTCCGCCCTCGGAGTCGACGTCGTCGCCGAGTGCAGCGGCCAGTACACCACCCGGGAACGGGCCGCGGGTCATCTCCTGGCCGGCGCCAAGCGGGTGATCATCTCCACGCCGACCGACTCGGCCGAGGTCACGATCTGCGTCGGGGTCAACGAGGCGGCCCTCGACCCGGCGGTCCACCGGATCATCTCCAACGCCTCCTGCACGACCAACTGCGTGGCGCCGATGTTCGCCATCCTCGACGAGGCTTTCGGGGTCGACGGTGGCTGGGTCGACACCGTGCACGCCTTCACCAATGACCAGCAGCTCCTCGACCTGCCGCACCACGACCTGCGGCGCTCGCGGGCCGCGGGCCAGAACATCGTGCCGACGGGCACCGGGGCGGACCGCGCCCTGGCGCTGGTGCTCCCGCAGCTGAAGGACCGGGTGCACAGCGTCGCGGTGCGCGTTCCGGTTCCCGACGGGTCCCTGAGCAACGTGGTGGCCATGCTCCGGGAGCGCGCCACGGCCGAGCAGGTGCGCGAGGCCTTCATCGAGGCCGCCCGCTCGGACCGCTGGTCCGGCATCGTCGGCGTCACCGACGTGCCGTTGGTGTCGTCGGACATCCTCGGCGACCCGCGTTCCTGCGTGATCTCGCTCCAGGACATCGAGTCGCACGGTACCGCCGTGCGCCTGTTCGGCTGGTACGACAACGAGTGGGGTTACGCGAACCGGCTCCTCGACCTGGTCGAGATGGTGTCCGCCCGCAGCAACGTCAGGCCACCGGCGAACGAACTCGCTCCGCAGCCGGCCCTGATCGGCTCAGGCGCGGCGTTCGGGAAGTGACACCCACACGACCTTGGCCGTTCGGCCGGACGGGTTGCGCCACGAGTGGCTCTCCTCCGAGCGGAAGTGGAGCGAGTCACCGGCGGTCAGCCGGAAGACCTGGCGGCCGACGGTGAGCTCCAACGTCCCCGACTGGACGTGCACCAGGGACTCGCCGGCCGGGTGCCGGTTGTCCTCGGCGGACCGGGCGCCGGCACCGATCTCGGTGACGCTCGCCGCGAGGTCGAAGGGGCCGGACTCCGCGGAGATGGATCCCACCACGACGTCGCCGTCGCCCTCCGTGCGGGTCCGGCGTTGCTTGGCCGGGGTGTAGACGACCGGCGAGTCGGGGGCCTCGACCTCGCCGATGAAGTGGGCCACCGGGACCTGGAAGGTGGCCGCGAGTTTCAGCAGCGTGGTGATGGTGGGCACCATCGTGCCCTGCTCCACCTTGTGGATCGCGGCCGGCGAGACGTCCGAGCGGTCCGAGAGCTGCTGCAGCGACAGGCCGTGTCGCGTGCGCAGCGATCGCAGCCGTGGGCCGATACCGGACACCACCGCTGAGACCTCGGTCTCCGGCAGCGGCGCCGCGGCGAGCCGGTCGGCCGCCGCGTCGTCGCGAACGCCACCGGAGCTGGTGGCTGAGGGGGACATGCTCTCTCCTTCGTCGGGAACGCGCCGTTGAGTAGCCGACAGCCTATCTCTGATAGTTGACGGCCCGCTATGTCTCACATAGTGTTTTATCGTATCGGATAGGAGATGTTGCGCGGTGCAACCGGAGGAGGCCGAGGATGGACGGGATCCACGACATGGGTGGCACCCACGGCTGGGGCACGGTCGCCATCCAGCCGGACGAGCCGGTGTTCGAGGAGCAGTGGCACGCCCGGACCTTCGCTCTCGGGCTGGCATCGATGGGCGCATCGGGGACCAACCTCGACGCGTTCCGGCACGCGCTCGAGCGGCTCCATCCGGTGGAGTACCTCGCTGACGGCTACTACGGAAGATGGCTCGCGGCTGCCGAGCTCCTGCTGGTCGACAGCGGTGTTCTCGCGCCGGGCGCCGTCGAGGCCCGAGCCCGCCGCCTGGGTGGTGAGGATGTCGTCGAGCCCGCCGACGTCGAGGTGCGCAAGCCGTCGTACGAGCGTGGCGGGCCTGGCTCGCTGCGCCAGATCGACGACGAGCCCGCCTTCGAGGTGGGGCAGCACGTGCGTGCCCGCGACCTCCGCAAGCGCGGGCACACCAGGATGCCGGCCTACGTCCGTGGGCGGACCGGTGTGGTCGATGCCCGGCGGCCGGCGGCTGTCCTGCCTGACAGCACGGCTCACTTCACCGGCGAGGACGCGCAGCACGTCTACACCGTCCGCTTCGAGTCGACCGACCTCTGGGGCTCCGACGCCGAGGTCTCGACCGTCTACATCGACCTGTTCGAGAGCTACCTGGAGAAGACACTGTGACCGCCGATTCCCGCACTGCCGACCGGCCTCCCGCCGCGCTGCGCGCCGAGGCACTCGAGGCGCTGCTGACCGAGCGAGGCCTGGTCAAGACCGAAGTCCTGGACGGGTTCATCAACCGCTACGTGAACGACGTCGGGCCGCTCAACGGAGCCAAGGTCGTCGCCAAGGCCTGGGTGGACCCGGACTACCGCGCCCGGCTGCTCGCCGACGGCACCGGCGCCATCAAGGAATTCGGCTTCGGCGGACCGCAGGGTGAGCACATCGTCGTGGTCGAGAACACCGACGAGGTTCACAACGTGGTGGTCTGCACGCTGTGTTCCTGCTATCCGTGGCCGGTGCTCGGCCTGCCTCCGAACTGGTACAAGGATCCGGCCTATCGAGCCAGGGTCGTCCGGGAGCCGAGGGCGCTGCTCGCGGAGATGGGCCTCGTGGTCGACGACGCCGTCGAGATCAAGGTGTGGGACTCGAGTGCGGAGAACCGGTACTTCGTGCTGCCGCGTCGTCCGGCCGGCAGCGAGAACCTGTCCGAGGAGGAGCTGACCGCCCTGGTCAGCCGGGATGCCATGGTGGGCGTCGCCGACGTGAAGGTCGCCTCATGACCGGCGCCGAGGCTCTCGATGCCGTCGGCGCCACGGCGCTGCCGCGCGCGAACGGCGAGTTGGTGTTCGACGAGCCCTGGGAGAGCCGGGCGTTCGGCCTGGCGGCCGCGCTCGCCGACCAGGGACTGTTCTCGTGGCGGGACTTCCAGACCGGGTTGATCGCCGAGGTCGCCGCGGACGAGTCCGGACCCGGCGAGTATCGCTACTACGACCGCTGGGTCGGCGCTCTCGAGTCACTGCTCTTCCAGCGGGGCGTCGTCTCATTGGAAGACGTCGACGACCGTGCGGACGTCCTCTGCCATCGGCCGGCGGGCCATGACCACCGTGATGGCGAGCATGGCCTCCATGACCACTGACGGTCGCGTCGCGGCCGGGCGAACCGTGACGGGCACCTGGAGATCCGGGTACCACTGCTCGGTGCGAGCAGGGTCGTTCACGATCGAGGTCGACGAGCCGGTGCGGGTCGGCGGGACCGATCTGGGGCCGCAACCGACCGATCTGTTCCTGGCGTCGGTCGCCTCCTGCTTCCTGATGGCACTCAGCTATGCGGCTCGCAAGCGGGAGATCGAGCTGTCCGACCTGTCGGTCGACGTGACGGGCAGCTACGACGGTCAGCGGTTCAGCGCGATCCACGTGCGGGCTCGCGTCGGTGTGCCAGGGGCCGAGCTGGACCAGCTGGTCCGGGCTGCCGAGCGCGTCTGCTACGTGACCAACACGTTGCGCGCCGGCGTCGAGCTGACCACCGAGGCGATCGCCGTCGAGCATTGACCGGCGCGCCGGCTCTGTTTACTATCGGAAACACTCATTGAACTTACGACGTACAGCGGAGAGTGGGCGCTTCTCGTGAAGATTGTTGTGATTGGCGGCGGAGCCGCCGGACTCGGCGCCGCGGGCGCCGCGAAGGGGCAGGACCCGTCGGCGCAGGTGGTGGTGTACACCGAGTACGAGGACGTCGCCTACAGCCCGTGCGGCATCCCGTTCGTGCACGGCCGGGAGATCGAGTCCTTCGAGAAGCTGTTCCTCGCCACCAAGGAGCAGTACGTTGCCCAGGGCATCGACGTGCACTACGAGACCACGGTCGAGAGCATCGACACCAGGTCGAAGACGATCAAGGTCCGCGGTGAGGGTGAGGTCGGCTACGACAAGCTGGTGCTCGCCACCGGCTGGAACTACGACACCCCCGACATCCCGGGCGCCGAGCTCGGCGGTATCTACCACGTCAAGAACATCCGGGCGGCGATGGAGTGGGACCGCCGGCTCGACGACGTACGGTCGGCGGTCGTCGTCGAGTCGGGTCCGATCGCGATGGAGATGGTCTCCGCGCTGCGGCACCGCGACATCGAGGTGACCCTGGTCGACCCGGGTCCGTGGCCGATGGCCGACGTGATCGACCCCGACATCGTCGAGCCGGTCCGCAAGGACTGGGAGGAGGCCGGCGTGAGCCTCAAGTTCGGCGAACACGTCACCGCCTTCAACGGCACGGACACGCTCACGCACGTGAGCACGAGCTTCGGTGACCTGCCGGCGGAGATCGCCGTGATCGGCAGTCACAAGGTGCCGAACAGCGCGCTGGCGCAGTCGGCGGGGATCAAACTCGGTAGCACAGGTGGCGTAGTCGTCGGCCCGGAGCTTCGCACCTCCGACCCCGACGTCTACGCCGCGGGCGACTGCGCCGAGATCCCGCACGGCGTGTCGAACGTCCCCCTCCAGGGCCTTTCCGGCAGCCACGCCTACGCGCAGGGCAAGACCGCGGGTATCAACGCCGCCGGCGGGACGCGCACGCACAATCCCGTGTACGTCCCGTGGGGGATGCTGGCCGGCTCCTGGATGATCGGCGGAGTCTCCTTCGGCGAGACCCTTGCGACGGCTCTCGGGCTGCCCTTCGTGACCGGCGTCGCCAACGGCATCACCAGGGCGCGCTACTACCCGGGCGTGAAGCCGATCACCGTCAAGCTGCTCGCCGATCCCAGCACCCGGCGCCTGATCGGGGCCCAGATGGTCGGTGGCGAAGGGATCAAGGAGCGGGCGGACTTCCTCGGCATCGTGGCCAGGACGGGCATCACCGTCGACACGCTGGCCACGATGGAGAACGTCTACTCGCCGGCCATCGGAGCCTTGAACGAACCCATCGCCATGGCGGCGCAAGCGCTCGTGGCGAAGCTCTGAGGTGGCTGCCGTGACCTTTTCCCGATGGCTGCGGTCGAACTCCGAGCACGCGTTGCTGCGGGACGCGCAGCGCCGCATGGCCGCGAAGTACGACGCGAACCCGCCGGCCCGTCCGCATGACGTCAGGGACCGCTGGTGGCGTCAGGTCTTCGCCCCGGTCTACCGGCTGCTCCCCTGGGGCCTGCGGCGGGTGCTGATGCAACGGATCCCGGGCAGCCACCGCAAGGGGTGGCCGAAGCCGGAGTACATCTCGCCGAACGACCAGTGAACCACCTGCCTCGCCCGGCCGGGCGAGGCAGGACAGCACGGCCGCATCATCCACACCACCAAGGAGTCAGCACATGCCGAAGACGGTCACCATCGAGCCGCCCAAGGAAGGCGACATCCTCTTCGACGTCGAAGAGAAGATCTTCCCCGACTACAAGGCAAACGAAGGCGACAAGGCGTACGTCTTCATGCACACCGTGCCCTTCGAAGGGTCCGTCGGCCTGGTGAACATGCTCACCGCGACCCGCCTGCAGCGCAAGGGTTTCGAGCTCACCTTCATCCTCTACGGCCCGGGCGTTCTGATGGCGTCCGCGGCCCGGGGGTACCCGGCGGTCGGCAACGAGGGCTTCCCGGGCAACCTCGGGTACAACAAGCAGCTGAGGACGCTCATCGACGAGGGCGCCAAGGTGTATGCCTGTCGCTTCGCGATGGGTGCGCTGTACGGCATGCGCGAGGACGACCTGATCAAGGGCGTCATCCCGTTCAACCCCCTGGACGTGCTCGACGCCAACATCCAGGCCTGGCGTGAGCGGGCCATCGTCTTCGCGACCTGGACGGTCTAACCGCGACGAGTCGGTCGACACGAACTGATGCCCCGCAGGCGACGCTGCGGGGCATCTTCGTGTCCGGTTCCCTTTGCTCAGGTTCAGTTGTGCCGGCGGAACCAGGCCACGAGCGCGGGATCGTCGAGTCCGCCGGTGACAAGCGCCGCTCCGGACAGGTCGTCGTCGCGGGTATAAGGGTTGTACGCCGCGACGCAGCGCAGGCCGGCGGCCACGGCCGCCCGGACGCCGTTGGCGGAGTCTTCCACCGCGACGGTCCGGTCAGCCGGGCAGCCGGTCCGGCGGAGTACCTCGAGGTAGACCTCGGGGCTGGGCTTCAGCTCGGGCACTTCGGTGCCTGTGACAACAGTCTGGAACCGGGGACCGAAGACGCGCTCGAGCAACGGTTCGACCCACGCGCGCGTGCCGGTCGTGGCGACGTGCACGGGGATCGAGGCCGCATCGAGCTCGTCGAGCAGACGATGAACCCCGGGCCGGGCCTGCACTCGCCCGTCCGCGATGAGGTCGCGCATGATCTCCGTCTTACGAGCATGCAGCCGTTCAGCCAGACGCCGGGCTTCGACCGGCGTCCGGCCGGTGCTCTCGAACCAGGACGCCAGGCGCCGCGCACCCCCGGCGATCGGGAGCAGCCCGCCGTACGTCGTGACGTCCCAGTGGTCGGGCAGTCCCGCCTCCGCGAAGGCGGTGTTGAAGGCGACCCGGTGTCCGTCGCGCTCGCTGTCGACCAGTGTTCCGTCGACATCGAAGACGACCGCGGCGAGCCGGGTCATGGCCGGTCGAGGTGCTCGCGGACCCGGGCCAGCACGGAGTCGACCGTGAAGCCGTGGTGAGCGAGGACCTCGTCCCCCGGGCCGCAGGTGCCGAACTCGTCGATACCGATCGCGAGATCCACGAGACCACGCCATCCCGCCGTACTTCCGGCTTCGATGCTGATCGTGGTCGCCCGAGGATCGGGCGAGTACTGCGACCTGTCCAGGACGGACACCGTTCGGACGACGTGGCCTTCCGCCGTCAGCCGGTCGCCGACTGCCGCGGCAAGCGACGACTCAGACCCTGTTGCGACGAGCTCGATCGTGGCCGGGTGGTCGCCCGCCGGCCCGGCCGGGAGCTGAGGCAATGCCTGGCGGGACAGGATCAGGGCGGTCGGCCCGTCGGTCCGCTCGAGCGCGAGTCGCCATGCTTCGGCGGTCTGGGCGTCGTCGGCGGGCCGCAGCACCTGCAGTCCCGGGATCACCCGCAGGGACTCGAGCTGCTCGACCGGCTGATGGGTCGGTCCGTCCTCACCGACCGCGATGGAGTCGTGGGTGAGGACGTGGATGACGGGTTGCCGCATCAGCGCCGCCAGCCGCAGAGCAGGGCGCAGGTAGTCGGCGAACACCAGGAACGTGCTGCCGTAGACGCGGAACCCACCGTGCAGGCTGATGCCGTTCATGATCGCCGCCATCGCGAACTCCCTGATGCCAAAGGCAATGCTGGAGCCCCGGTAGTCGGCGCGCGTCACGATGGCGCCGCCGATCGCGGTACCGGTCGAACCGGAGAGATCGGCCGACCCGCCCACCAGTTCTGGCATCAGGCGAGTCAGCTCGGTCAAGCAGGCCTGGGACGACTGCCGCGTGGCCCGGGGCGCGTCGGCGATGACCTTTGCGAGCGCATCACCCACGCCGTCCGGCAGTGTCCGGTCCTGGGCACGGCGGATCTCCGCCGCGCGCTCCGGTGCGCCGGCCTCCAAAGCGGAGTACGCCGCCCGCCAGTCGGCGTGCTCCTGGGCGCCGGCAGCGGCCAGCGCAGTACAGGTCGCGCGTACCTGCTCCGGTACCGCGAACGGGGGATACTCCCAGCCCGCTTGCTGCATGGCCTGGGCCAGCACGCTTTCCCCGAGCGGCGACCCGTGGGCCTTCGGGGTACCTTCCACGCCGGGTGCGCCGTGACCGATGACGGTGCGCACCGCGATGAAACTGGGCCGCGGGTCCGCCTTCGCGCGGGAGATCGCGGCGTCGATCGCCTCGACGTCGGTGCCGTCCTCGATGGTCTGCGTGTGCCAGCCGTACGCCGCGAAGCGGACCGGCTGGTCGTCGCTGCAGGACCGGTCGACCGCGCCGTCGATGGTGATCGAGTTGTCGTCCCACAAGACGATCAGCCGGCCCAGCCCCAGGTGCCCGGCGAACGACGCGGCCTCGTGGCTGATGCCCTCCATCAGGCAGCCGTCGCCGACGATCGCGTAGGTGTGGTGGTCGGTGAGCTCGGGATGGCGCGCGTGGGTCATGCGCTCGGCGAGGGCCATGCCCACCGCCATGCCGAGGCCCTGACCGAGCGGTCCGGTCGTGCACTCGACCCCCGGAGTGTGCCCGAATTCGGGATGGCCGGGTGTACGCGAGCCCAGCTGACGGAACCTGCGCAGCTCCTCCTCAGGGAGGCCGTAGCCGAAGATGTGCAGCAGCCCGTACAGCAGGGCCGAGCCGTGGCCGGCGGAGAGCACGAAGCGGTCGCGATCGGCCCAGTCCGGGGCGGACGGATCGTGCCGCAGGTGGCGGCTCCACAGGGCCCAGGCCATCGGTGCGGCACCCATCGGCATGCCGGGGTGTCCCGAGTTCGCCGCCTGCACCATGTCCGCGGCCAGGAAGCGCAAAGTGTCCACGGCCAGCCGGTCGACCTCGACGGACGAGGCGGACTCGCGCTGCAGAACGTCGGTCATCAGGCTGCCTCTCCCTGGTACCGGCCTGCCGCGGCGGCGCGGAGCTGCCTGACGGCGGCCGGCTTTCCGTCCGGATGCGCGTAAAGCCACGAGCCGGAGATGAAGACGTCCGCGCCCGAGGCGGCCGCGCCGGGGATGGTCTCGGTGGTGATGCCACCGTCCACCTCGAGCTCGACCGGCAGTCCCGAGTCGTCGATCAGTCGGCGCAGCCGCGCGACCTTCCGTTCCACCGCGGGGATGTAGGCCTGTCCGCCGAACCCCGGGTTGACGGTCATGGCGAGCACCAGATCGGTCTCGCTCAGGACGTTCTCGACCACGTCGGCCGGTGTGTGCGGATTCAGCGCGACACCGCTGCGCGCGCCGAGATCGCGGATCCGGCCGAGGGTGCGATGGAGGTGGGTGCACGCCTCGGAGTGCACGATGACCAGCTCACACCCGGCGGCGACGTACCGCGGCAGCAGCTCGTCCGGGTTGATCACCATCAGATGTGCCTCGAAGGGGACATCGCTGTGCGGGCGGGCCGCCGCGATCACGTCCGGCCCGAAGGTGAGGTTGGGCACGAAGGCGCCGTCCATCACGTCCCACTGGATCCGGTCCACGCCGGCGTCGGACAGCTCGCGAATCTCCTCGCCGAGGCGGGCGAAGTCCGCGGGCAACACCGAGGGCACGATGAGGGGCCGCCGGGGACGGGGGGACCTGGTCATGGGCAGAGGCCTTCCTGTCGGGTGCTCCAGCACACCGCGCCGCGCCGATCGCGCACTCACCCGAGTGGGTGGCGCAGTGGGTGAGATTCCCTGTGGGTAAAGGCGCGCGGGGGTGGATGGCCCTACTCTTGCCTGTATGCGGCCACCCTCAGCGACGCCTCTGCGCCTTGTCCTGGTCGACGACCACGAGATGGTGCTGCACGGCCTCGTCGCCATGCTCGGTCACTTCCCCGAGCAGGTGGCGATCGTGGGACAGGCGACCACCGCGTCGGCGGCCCTCACGATCGTGGCGGAGGAGCGACCCGACGTGGTGCTGTGCGACGTACGGATCGGGAAGGAGAGCGGCCTCGACCTCTGCCGCCAGCTCACCGCGCAGTACCCCGGGACCAAGGTCGTGCTGCTGACCGTCTACGACGACGAGCACTACCTGTACCAGGCGCTCCGGGTCGGTGCCTCCGGCTACATCCTCAAGCGCATCGACGGGCAGGAGCTGGTCGGCCATCTGCGCAGGGTCCGCGAGGGCGAGACCGTCATCGACCACGCGCTGGCGGGGCGGGTGGCCCTGTCGGCCGCACGGCTCAGCGCCGGGGAGTTCTGGCCGGGTGCGCACCTCGGGCTCACCCAGCGCGAGTCGGAGGTGCTGGAACTGCTGGTCTCCGGCCACTCGAACAAGGGGGTCGCGAGCAAGCTGGTCGTGAGCGAGGACACCGTGAAGACGCACATCCGGGGTCTCTACCGAAAGCTCGGAGTCTCCGACCGCAGTGGCGCCATCGCCGTCGCATTGCGCGAGGGGTTGTTCCGTTGACCACCGGCGCGGGGACGGTTCCGGGCGCGGAGGATCTCGCCCGGCTGCTCGACGCCGACGGGGTGCTGCTGTTCGCCAGTGACGGCCAGGACCTCACCGTCGCGGACATCTGGCCGGCGCATCCCGCCGCCGCCGCGCTGAGCCTGCCGGTCGGGTTCGGCGTCACCGGACTCGTGGCCCGCAACGGCAAACCTGTACTGCTCGACGCCGACTCCCCGCGCAACGTCCTGCACCGTCAACTGCTCGGGCTGGAACCGCAGCGGACCGTCGCCCGGATGTGCCTGCCGCTGCCGGGCCTCGAGGATCGCATCGTCGGTGTCCTGGCCGCGCATCGCAGTCCCCGCAAGCCTTTCGGGTCCGACGACCTCGCCGCGGCGGCGCCGTACACCGCTGTGCTCGGCCTCAGGCTGCACGCCGAGCAGCTGTGGCGGACGGTCAACCGTCATCGCACGGAGCGGGACCGGCTGATCAAGCAGGCGATCTCGGCCCAGGAAGCCGAACGCCGGCGCATCGCCTTCGACCTGCACGACGGTGTCACCACAGCGCTGGCGTCCATGTCGTTCCATCTGTCCGCCGCCGACCTGACCGTTTCCGAGCTCGCGGCACGGGATCTTCTGGCCGGACCGCCGTCGCACCAGGAGTTCGAGCGGGCGCGGGCAGAACTGGTGAGCGCCGCGAAGCTGGCCGACCTGGCCTACGACCAGACGAGAGCCGCGATCTCCGGACTGCACAGCCTGGTCCTCGACGATCTCGGTCTCGTGGCCGCGATGGAGTCCCTCGTGCAGACGGCAGCGGGCGGCGACGACGGTCCGTCGATCGACCTGCTGGTGGATCCCGAGGCGGCCCTGGACGACATCCCGGACCACGCGGCCGCGGCGCTGTACCGGATCGCCCAGGAGGCGCTGGCCAACGCCGTCAAGCACGCCGAGGCCGACCGCGTCGTGCTCTCGCTGCGACGGGTCGGCGACTCGATCGTGCTCGGGTGTGCCGACGACGGTCTGGGCTTCGATCCCGCGGAACGCCGCACCGCCCGGGCCGGTGACGCCGACGGCGCACAACACTTCGGGCTCAGCTCCATCGCCGAGCGCTGCGCGCTGATCGAGGCGTCCCTTCGGATCGAGTCCGTCCCCGGTCGCGGTACGACGTTGCTGGTCGAGCTCCCACTCTGACCGACGTCACCGGGTTGTCCGCGCGGCCCGGCGGCAATTGCCGAGCAGAGCCTCCTGGGCAGCCTTCACCTTGCCGGGGTCGCCGCCCCAGACACTGAGGGCCTCGCTGACCAGCGCGCGGCCGAAGGAGAAGGTCACCGGCCACGAGCGTGCCGGCACGGCCTTCAGCTCATCGAGGAACGCGCACGCGTCTTCGGTCGGGTGCCCGCCGGAGAGAAATGCAATCCCTGCCACGGCGGCAGGAACCTCGTCGCGGAGGACGTCGAAGGTCGCGGCGGCGACCGTGCGCGCGGTCGCCGCCGACGCCGCGAGGCCAGGCGTCACGAAGTTCGGCTTGAGCACGATGCCGGACAGCTCGACGCCGGCCTGCGCGAACTCTTCGAAGACGGCGTTCAGGGCCAGGCGCGACGCCCGGGCGGACTCGCCGAGGGAATGGCCGCCGTTGCAGAGCACCTCGGGCTCGACGATCGGGACGATGCCGTGCGCCTGGCACGAGGCCGCATAGCGAGCGAGTGCGTGACCGTTGGCCCGAGCGGTGTACGGCGTGATCGTGGCGACGTCGAAGACCGCCCGCCACTTCGCGAACGCCGCGCCACGTTCGGCGTACGACGCGAGCCGGTCGTCGAGTCCGTCGAGTCCCTCGGTGATGAGGGCGCCGTCGTGGCCGGGCAGTTCCTTCGTGCCGGTGTCGACCTTGATGCCCGGAAGGATGCCCAGCTCTCGCGCGGCCACCGGGAAGGGCCGGTCGTCACTGAGCGCCTGCCCGAACGTCTCGTCGCACCAGATGACTCCACTGACCGATTCCGACAGGCCTTCGGCGGTGACCAGGAGCTCGCGGTAGTCCCGACGCGTGGTCACGCTCGGCGGGATGTCCTCGTTCTCGAGGCGGGCCGACATGGTTCTGATGGATTCGTCGGCTGCGAGGATGCCGCGGCCGGCCTGGGTCAACCGGCGGGCGGTGTCGGAGAGTGTCGCGAGGTCAGCTGGCAGCGTTGTGGTCATGGTGAGCAGCATCTGACCGTACTGCGTGCCTTCGCCTCACCCCGTCGGGCGATGCCGGGTGTGAAATGCCGCCGCCCCCACCAGTTCCGGGTCGCACACGTGCCGCAGGAACAGCCGGGTCGCCGCTGTCGGCTCTGCAGTCGTGCACAGGTGCCACGGACGATCCACGGGCGTGCCCTGGACGGAGTACTGCGCGAGGTGGCCGGCGTCCAGCTGGTCCCGGACGGCCTCCTCGTGCACCAGCGTGACGCCGAGTCCCTGGCGTGCGGACGCGACCGCGGCTCCCGAGGTACCCAGCGTGAGGAGCGGTGGTGAAGCCTGCAGGCGGGTCAGTAGCGACAGCGTGGTGTCCCGGGTGCCCGACCCCTGTCCGGTGAGTAACCACGTTGTCGTGAGTGGGTCCGCACGAAGGCCGGGGCGTCCGACGAGCACGAGCCGGTTCGCCCTCCGGGCCCTGGTCAGCAGCCCCGATCCACGGGGTGGACGGCCGGCCAGCACCACGTCCACGGCGTGGTCGACCGCAAGCGAGAACAGCTCGTCCCGGGGCAGGACGGAGAGCGACAGTTCGACGTGGGGGTGTTCCTCGGCGAAGGAGGCGATGAGCGGTGGCAGGACGTACTCGCTCGCCGTCGCGACCGTGCCGACCCTCAGCCGCCCCCGCCCGGCCTCCCGCACGGCGCCGGCCGCCTCGGTGAGCAGACCGAGGAGCTTGCGGACGTACGACGCGAACGTCTCGCCCGAGTCGGTCGGGACGATGCCGCGGCCGGCCTTGCTGAACAAGGTGGTGCCAAGTGCCGACTCCAACGCAGCGATCGCCGCGGACACCGCGGGCGGCGTCACATGCAGGGTCTCCGCGGCCGCTCGCACGCTGCCGGCCTCGTAGACCGCAAGGAAGGTCTGGAGGCGTCCCCAAGTGGCCGCGGCCGGCAGGTCGGTGCTTCCGGCGATCTTCATAGTTCACCGATGCCTTATCTATAACAAGTAAAGATTCAATTGTAGGTGATGCATCGTGCCACCCAGACTGGACCCACGGCAGGTTGACGAGATCGAGAGGGAAGAGCCGATGACGATCATCGAGAACGGCGCGAAGACCAAGGAACGCTGGGATCCGGGCGTGCAGAGCTATGCCGGGATGGGTTACTGGAACCCCGACTACATTCCGAAGGACACCGACGTGCTCGCGGTCTTCCGGGTGGCACCGCAGGACGGCGTGGAGCCGATCGAGGCCGCGGCCGCGGTCGCCGGCGAGTCGTCGACCGCGACCTGGACCGTGGTGTGGACCGACCGGCTCACCGCGAACTCCCACTACCAGGCCAAGGCGTACCGCGTCGAGGAGGTGCCGGGACGGCCGGGTGAGTACTTCGCCTACGTCGCCTACGACATCGACCTGTTCGAGGAGGGGTCGATCGCGAACCTCACTTCGTCGATCATCGGCAACGTCTTCGGGTTCAAGCCGCTGAAGGCGCTGCGGCTGGAGGACCTGCGGATCCCGGTCGCGTACGCCAAGACGTTCCAGGGCCCCGCGCACGGGATCGTGATGGAGCGCGAGCTGCTGAACAAGTACGGCCGCCCGTTGCTCGGCGCAACGATCAAGCCCAAGCTCGGGCTGTCCGCGCGCAACTACGGACGCGTCGTGTACGAGGCCTGCCGCGGCGGCCTGGACTTCACCAAGGACGACGAGAACATCAACTCCCAGCCGTTCATGCGCTGGCGCGACCGCTTCCTCTACTGCATGGAGGGGGTGAACAAGGCGATGGCGGAGACCGGTGAGATCAAGGGCCACTACCTCAACGTCACCGCCGGCACGATGGAGGAGATGTACCGCCGCGCCGAGTTCGCCAAGGAACTGGGCAGCGTCGTCGTCATGATCGACCTGACGATCGGCTACACCGCGATCCAGTCGATGGCGCACTGGGCCCGGGAGAACAGCATGCTGCTGCACCTGCACCGGGCCGGCCACTCGACGTACACGCGGCAGAAGTCGCACGGCGTCAGCTTCCGGGTGATCGCCAAGTGGTGCCGCCTGATGGGGGTCGACCACATCCACGCCGGCACGGTCGTCGGCAAGCTCGAGGGCGACCCGGCGACGACCCGGGGCTACTACGACACGCTGCGCGAGAACCACGTGCCGGCCAACCCGCAGAACGGGATCTTCTTCGACCAGGACTGGATCTCGATGCCCGGCGTCATGCCGGTGGCGTCGGGTGGCATCCACGCGGGCCAGATGCACCAGTTGCTGGACCTCTTCTCCGACGACGTGATCCTGCAGTTCGGCGGCGGCACGATCGGTCACCCCTACGGCATCGCGGCCGGGGCGGAGGCGAACCGCGTCGCGCTCGAGGCGATGGTCAAGGCGCGCAACGAGGGACGCGATCTGCTCCGCGAGGGACCCGACGTACTGCGGAACGCGGCGAAGACCTGCGCACCCCTGGAGGCGGCGCTGTCCACCTGGGGCAACGTCACCTTCGACTACACCAGCACGGACGCACCCGACGTCGTACCGACCGCACTGCCCTCCGCCTGACCCGAGCCACCGACAGGAGCACGCCATGAAACTCCGCCACGGAACCTTCTCCTACCTGCCGGACCTCACCGACGAGGAGATCGCCGCGCAGATCCGCTACGCCCTGCAGCGCGGCTGGCCCGTCTCGGTCGAGCACACCGACGACCCGCACCCGCGCAACGTCTACTGGGAGATGTGGGGCCTGCCGATGTTCGACCTCGTTGAGCCGGACGGGGTGCTTGCCCAGCTCAACGAGTGCCGGGCCACCTTCCCGAACCACTACGTGCGCGTGCTCGCGTACGACGCGAGCCTCGGCCGGCAGACCACCGCCATGCAGTTCCTGGTCCAGCGCCCGGCCGAGGAGCCGGGCTTCCTCCTCACCCGGATCGAGGGCGTGGACCGGACCCAGCGGTACGCCGTCACGTCGTACGCCACGAGCCGCCCGGCCGGGGCGCGGTATGTGAGCGGATGACCGTCATGGACACGCCCAACGGGTTCGGCTATCCCCGTCCGTCCGCCACCGGCGCGGCTGGACCGGGGCCCGAGGAGCAGCCGGCGGAATCGGTCACCCTCGCCGACGACGCGGAGCTCGACCTGTCCGCGGACGAGGCCGCCGCCCGCGTCGAGCAGACCCTGGCCTCACTCGACGCGGAGCTGGTCGGCCTCGCGCCGGTCAAGCGCCGGGTCCGCGAGATCGCCTCGCTGCTGCAGGTGGACCGCGCCCGCCGTCAGTTCGGGCTGACCTCGTCGCGGCCCACCCTGCACATGAGCTTCACGGGTGGGCCGGGCACCGGCAAGACCACGGTCGCCCTGCGGATGGCGGCGATCCTCCATGCGCTGGGCTACATCCGTGCGCCGCGCGTGCACACCGTCACCCGCGACGACCTGGTCGGCCAGTTCATCGGCCACACGGCACCGAAGACCAAGGAGGCGATCGCTCGCGCCGCCGGGGGAGTGCTGTTCATCGACGAGGCCTACTACCTGTTCCGCCCCGAGAACGAGCGGGACTACGGGCAGGAGGTCATCGAGATCCTGCTCACCGAGATGGAGAACGAGCGCGGGGACCTGGTGGTGATCTTCGCGGGGTATCCCGACCGGATGACGACGTTCTTCTCGGCGAACCCGGGGCTCAGCTCGCGGGTCCCTCATCACATCGCGTTCGACGACTACAGCTACCCGGAGCTCCTGCAGATCGCCGGTCTGATGGTCGCGTCGGAGAACTTCCGGTTCGACGAGGCGGCCCACCAGGCCTTCTCCGAGTACCTCAGCCGGAGGATGGAGCAGCCTCGGTTCTCCAACGCGCGGAGCGTGCGCAACGCGATCGAGCGGTCACGTCTGCGGCAGGCTCGCCGGCTGGTCGAGCTGCGGCGGCCGCTGCGCAAAGAGGACCTTGTGACGCTGACGGCCGACGACATCTACGGGAGCAGCGTGTTCCTGGACTCGACTGACCAGAGCGGGTGAGGTCACCCGTCCCTCCAGCTCATCCCAGACGGCGTCGAAGCGGGCGCAGATCAGCCTGGTCAGGTGCCCCGCGGGACCCGTGCGCGGGAGGCAAGGATGCGGACGGGTCGGTGCTGCCGCGATGGCCAGCGTGAAGTGGTTGCGCAGACGCCTCTCGTCTTCGGGGCCGAGGTGCCGCCTGAGCATCGCCACCAGGCGGCGCTCGGCGGCGAGGGTCTGGGTGAGCCGGCTGCGCACACCGTTCCAGACCGAGGTCCACGAGTGGTGGACGGTCTGGGCGCCGCCGTACTGCTTCGCCTTCGCGCGGACCAGCATCCGCTCGAGCCGGCGGGACAGACGGATGAAGTCCCGAACCTCGGCCCGTCCTCCGTGGAGGTGTCGCTTCACCGCGGGGAGCAGGACCCGCGCCGTCGCGGCTCCGTGACGACTTGCCGCGGCGAGGAATCTGTCGGTGTTGTCGCGCACCTCGCCGGGGATCGCCGCGGTGTTCTGGCGGCAGGCCGCCCGCTGCAGCAGCCCCACCAGGGCCGCGTGTCGTTCCTCGACTTCACTCAACAGGATCTGCATCGGAGCACCTCCGGGGTCGGGACGTGCTCTGAGTGTCCAGAGTGTTTTCACAATCGCACAAGGTTGAACTTGCCCTCACCCACCGCCTCACCCCTCCGGTCGATCCCAGCACGGAGGACGTGCCGTGGAATGACCGCGAAGCCCGGACGTTTCTGGGATGACCGCGGGTCCGGCAGGTCGACGCGAGGAGGGTGGCGTGCGCGGATTCGGCGATCTGGAGGCCGCTGTCATGGACCGGCTCTGGTCGCGTGACGATCCCGCCACCGTGCGGGAGGTTCTCGACGACCTGCGCCGCGTGCGGGAGCTCGCCTACACGACGGTCATGACGGTGATGGACAACCTGCATCGGAAGGGCTGGCTGAGCCGGCAGCTCGACGGCCGCGCGTATCGCTACCGGCCGGAGTCGACCAGGCCGGAGTACTGCGCCCGCTTGATGCGGCAGGCCCTCGACGGCAGTGGGGACAACACCAGAACCCTGCTGCGGTTCGTCGAACGGATGTCACCGGCCGATGCCGAGGCGCTCCTGCGCGCGCTACAGGAGCACCCCAGCAGCCGGATGTGACTAGGCGGCGAACCCGCGCTCGACGGGGACGCCGACCAGCGAGCCGTACTCGACCCAGGAGCCGTCGTAGTTCTTGACGCCCGGTCGGTCGAGCAACTCGCTGAGCACGAACCAGGTGTGAGCGCTGCGCTCGCCGATGCGGCAGTACACGATGGTCTCGCTCGCGTTCGGATCGACCGCCGCCTCGCCGTACAGGCGGCGTAGCTGCTCGTCAGACTTGAACGTGCCGTCGTCGTTGGCGGCCGTGGACCAGGGGACGTTCCTGGCCGTGGGCACGTGACCGGCCACCTGAGGCTGCTCCTGGGGGAAGTGTGCCGGGGCGAGGATCTTGCCGGAGAACTCGTCGGGCGATCGGACGTCGACGATGGGTTTGGTGCCGATGGACGCGATCACCTCGTCGCGGTACGCGCGGACCGAGGCGTCGGGCTCCTGAGCGCGGTACTGCGTGGCGGGTCGGCTCACCGCTTCGGCGGACAGCTCACGACCGTCGAGCTCCCACTTCTTGCGTCCTCCGTCGAGCAGGCGGACGTCGCGGTGGCCGTAGACCTTGAAGTACCAGTAGGCGTAGGCGGCGAACCAGTTGTTGTTGCCGCCGTAGAGGATGACGGTGTCATCGTTCGCGATGCCCTTGCGGGACAGCAGGGCCTCGAAGCCGGCCTTGTCGATGAAGTCGCGGCGGAGCGGGTCCTGGAGGTCCTCCCTCCAGTCGAGCTTCACGGCACCGCGGAGGTGGTTCTTGTCGTAGGCGCTGGTGTCTTCGTCGACCTCGACCAGCACGACGCCTGAGTCGTCGAGGTGTTCCAGAATCCAGTCGGCGTCGACAAGTACGTTCGAGCGGCTCATAGCTTCTCCCTGGCAAATGGGGGTGGCGTCGGGGATTCATGCCTCGTCCCGGGCGCCACAAGATGATTAGTATACTAATGATTAGTATGCCAGTTGTTGTACCGTGGACTTCTGACGTCTCACGGAGGTGCCCCTTGGTCGACTTCGGCGAGAATGCCGACCCGCTGGACCTGGAGAACCAGGTGTGCTTCGCCCTGGCGGTCGCCTCGCGCGGCGTGATCGCGGTCTACCGCCCGCTGCTGGAGCCGATGGGGCTGACGCATCCGCAGTACCTGGTGATGCTGGCGCTGTGGCAGCACGCGCCGTTGTCGGTCAAGGACCTCAGCCGGTTGCTGCAGCTCGAGCCCGCCACGTTGTCGCCGCTGCTCAAACGCCTCGAGGCCAGTGGGTTCGTCCATCGCCCGCGCGCCAGTGAGGACGAGCGCGCGCTCGCGGTCACCCTCACCCCGGCGGGATGGCGGTTGCGCAACGAAGCCGAGAAGATCCCGGCGGCGATCGTGGGACGCCTGGGGATGGAAGTGAGCGAACTCCAGCACCTGCATCAGGTGCTCACCCAGGTGATCGCCGCCGCCAACGAGGCCAACACCTCCCACCGGGCCGCACGCGGACAGACCTCTGCTCCGTAGGGCCCTCTCAGGCGAGATCCGTGTCGCTGGCGCGCGCCACCCACTGCGCGAAGGATTCTCCCGCTGTGCGCTGATCGGCGTAGCGGCGTACGACCCGCTCGATGTAGTCGGCGGCGTCGGCCGAGCGGACCTTGTTGCCGCGGACCTTGCGGCCGAAGGCGCCGTCGAATCCGAGGGCACCGCCGAGGTGTACCTGGAAGCCGTCTTCCTGGCTGACGTCGGAGGCCGGCAGGGCCATGCCCTTCAGGCCGATGTCGGCGACCTGGATCCGCGCGCAGGAGTTCGGGCAGCCGTTGAGGTGGATGCTGATCGGGGACTCGAGAGTGTCCTGGACGTCGGCGAGCCGCTCCTCCAGTTCGTCGATGAGCCGGGCGGCGCGTGCCTTCGTCTCGACGATCCCGAACTTGCAGAACTCGTCTCCGGTGCACGCCATGGTGGCGCGTCGCCAGGGCGACGGGCGCGCGGGCAGGCCGATCGCGCCGAGCTCGGCGATGAGCTCCTCGACGTGCGCGTCGGGGACGTCGAGCACGACGAGTTTCTGCAGGGGAGTGATCCGGACCCGTCGTGAACCTGCTCGTTCCGCCGCCGCGGCCGCCGCGACCAGCCGGGTCCCGCCGACCCGGCCGGCGACCGGGGCGACACCGACGGCGTTGAGCCCGTTCTTCTGCCGCTGCACCCCGACGTGATCGCGGGGCCGTGACAACTGCGGCGGAGGTGGTCCGTCGATCAGCCCGCGCTGCAGGTACTGCTCTTCGAGGACCGTCCGGAACTTCTCCACACCCCAGTCGGCCACCAGGAACTTCAATCGCGCCTTGTTCCGCAGCCGGCGGTAGCCGTGGTCGCGGAACAGGGCGACCACCGCTTCCCACACCTCGCCGACCTCGGCCAGCGGCACCCACGCGCCGAGCCGCTGGGCGATCTTCGGATTGGTCGACAGCCCGCCGCCGACCCACACGTCCAGGCCCGGCCCGTGCTCGGGATGGTCCACACCGACGAACGCGACGTCGTTGATCTCATGGGCCACGTCCTGCAATCCGGAGATGGCTGTCTTGAACTTGCGGGGCAGGTTGGAGTACTCGGGGTTGCTGAGCAGCCGTCCGGTGATGTCGGCGACGGCGGGGGTGATGTCGAGGACCTCGTCCTCGGCGATCCCGGCCAGCGGCGAGCCGAGCACGACCCGTGGGGTGTCGCCCGCGGACTCGACAGTGGTCAGACCGACCTCCTCGATCCGCCGCCAGATCTCCGGGACGTTCTCGACGTACACCCAGTGCAGTTGGACGTTCTGCCGGTCGGTCAGGTCGGCGGTGTCCCGGGCGAACTCGCGGGAGACCTCGCCCAGCACGCGGAGTTGCCGGGTGGTCAGCGCGCCACCGTCGATCCGGACCCGCATCATGAAGCAGTCGTCCTCGAGATCCTCCGGCGCGATCGACCCGATGCTGCTGCCGGGGATCCCCGGTTTGCGCTGGGTGTACATGCCCCACCAGCGGAACCGGCTGCGCCGATCGGTGAGGTCGACGCCGGCGATGCCGGTCCTGCTGTACACCTCCTCGATGCGGCGCCGGACGTTCAGCCCGTCGTCCTCCTGCTTGATCCGCTCGTTGTCGTTGAGCGGCTGGCGGTCACCAGCCGCCCACTGGCCCTCCGAGCGCACCTTCCGCTGAGCCGATCCAACGCTCTCCGTCACGGTTCCCCCTATAGTTAGGGCACGAATCATTCGTGTACGATCAAACCACGAGCCGGGCCGCGTCGCCGAGCCCGGACGAATGCTGAGACCGGCCGAGGCGGTGGCACGAAATCGACATCGACATCACCAGCAACCCAGGGACCGTCTTCGAAGCAGTTGGTGGTGAGGAACCCATCCGCCGACTGGTTCACCTCTTCTACCAAGGGGTGGCGGAGGACCCGCTAATGCGCGCCATGTATCCGGAGGAAGACCTCGGCCCGGCAGAGGAACGCATGGCCCTCTTCCTCATCCAGTTCTGGGGTGGCCCGCGCAGCTACAGCGAACGCCGCGGCCATCCCCGTCTGCGCCTGCGCCACGCACCGTTCCGCGTCGACCGCGCGGCCCACGACGCCTGGCTCCACCACATGCGCACCGCTCTCGACACGCTGCACCTGCCCGCGCCCATCGAACAGCAACTGTGGAACTCCCTCACCACCACAGCCGCGGTGATGATCAACACCCCCGAGGACCCCGCCTGACAACTGGGGCCTCTCCCGTCACCGCAGCGGAGCGCGGACGCTGCGGCGCCCTTGCCGATCGAGTGGACGCGATCCCTACCATCGATCATGGGCGCGTCCAGGGATCACCCGCGTTCCGTCTTACATGGTCGGCGCAGCGAGTGCGAGGCGCTGGCCGGGCTGCTGGACCAGGTGCATGCGGGCCGGAGTTCCGTGCTGGTTCTGCGCGGCGAGGCCGGCTGCGGCAAGTCGGCGCTGCTTGACTTCATCTTCGAGCGCGCGTCGGGGTTCCGCGTCGCACGAGTCGTCGGCGTCGAGTCGGAGATGGAACTCGCGTTTGCCGGCCTGCACCAGCTCTGTGCGCCGATGCTCGATCGTGTCGGGGAGCTGCCGGTGCCACAACGGGATGCGCTGCGCGTCGCCTTCGGGCTGCAACGGGGCGACGCTCCGGATCGCTTCCTTGTCGGCCTTGCCGTCCTGAGTCTGCTGGCCGGTGTGGCGGAAGGACAGCCACTGGCTTGTCTGATCGACGACGTGCAGTGGCTCGACAGGGCCTCAGTACAGACTCTTGCGTTCGTTGCGCGACGCGTGGAGGCCGATCCTGTGGCCTTGGTGTTCGCCGTGCGTGAGTCCAGCGACGAACCCGAGCTGACGGGCCTGCCAGAGCTGAAGGTCCACGGGCTCGGCGAAGGCGACGCCCGCCTGGTCTTGGCATCAGCGATTCGCGGACGCCTCGACTACCAGGTGCGGGACCGGATCGTGGCCGAGACGCGCGGTAACCCGTTGGCGTTGCTGCAGTTGCCCCGCGGGCTGACGCCGGCGGAGCTGGCGGGCGGCTTTGGTCTGCCGGCCACGGAGCCAGTAGAGAGTCGGATCGAACAGAGCTTCCACCGGCAGTTCCAATCACTTCCGCGCGACACGCAACGGCTTCTGCTCACCGCGGCCGCTGAGCCGATCGGCGATGCGACGCTGTTGTGGCGTGCGGCCGAACTGCAGGGGATCGGAGCCGGCGCGGCCGCGCCGGCCGTGGCCGTGGGGTTGGTCGAACTCGGCGCCCGGGTCAGGTTCCGTCATCCGCTCGTCCGCTCGGCGGTCTACCGGCCGGCGTCCTTGGCGGACCGGCAAGCGGTGCATCGGGTCTTGGCCGAGGCGACCGATCCGGAGGCCGATCCCGATCGTCGCGCGTGGCATCGTGCCCGTGCGACGTCGGGTCCTGACGAGGCGGTGGCCGACGAACTGGAGCGCTCTGCCGACCGGGCGCGGGCCCGCGGTGGCGCGGCCGCGGCGGCCGCGTTCCTGGAGCGAGCGACCGAGCTCACGCCGGATCCTGGGCGCCGGGGAGCGCGTGCGCTCGCCGCCGCTCAGGCCATGTTCGATGCGGGCGCGCCGAACGCGACCGAGGCGTTGCTGGCGACGGCCGAGCTGGGACCGCTCGACGACCTCCGGCGCGCTGGGCTGGAGCGGCTGCGCGCGGAGGTGGCGTTCTCACTGAGACGCGGCAACGACGCTCCGCCGCTGCTCCTCAACGCCGCCCAGCGTCTCGAGGCGCTGGACCCGGAGCTGGCGCGTGAGACTTACCTCGAGGCGCTAGGAGCAGAGATCTTCGCCGGCCGCCTCAGCAGCGGCCGCGGCGTGGTCGAGGCGGCCGAGGCCGCCCGCACCGCGCCGCGCGCACCGCAGCAGCCACGGGCGATCGATCTCCTCCTCGATGGTCTGGTGTCACGCTTCACCGAGGGCTACGCGGCAGGCGTGCAACCGCTCGAGGAAGGGCTGCGGGCTCTTCGCCGGGAGGAGGGCCACAGTCAGGACCACATCCGCTGGCTCTGGCTCGGGTGCCGCATTGCCGTTGATCTGTGGGACGACGAGTCATGGCATGAGCTGGCCACCCGCCAGGTGCGGCTCGCCCGCGATGCCGGCGCGCTGGCGGTCCTGCCGATCGCGCTCACCTACCGTGCCGGTGTGCACGTGCACGCCGGTGAGTTCTCTGCCGCGGCGCAGCTGATCGACGAGGCCGATGCGATCACCGAGGCAACCGCTGGCGTCCCCCTCATGTACACCTCCCTGGTGCTCTCCGCCTGGAGTGGTCAGGAGGCCCAGGCCTTGGCGCTGGTTCGGGCCAGTGTCGAGGATGCGACCGGCAGAGGTGAGGGAAGGGCGATCGCCTTGGCGGAATACGCGACCGCGGTGCTGTACAACGGTCTCGGCCGCTACGAGGATTCGCTCGCTGCCGCCCAACGGGCCTGCGAGCAGGACGATCTGGGTCTCTTCGGCTGGGGCCTGGTCGAACTGATCGAGGCGGCCGCGCGCAGCGGCAATCCGGAGATCGGTAGTGGCGCCCTGCGACGACTCGAGGAACGAGCACGCGCCGCGGGCACGGACTGGGCGCTCGGGATGGAGGCCCGCTCACGGGCGTTGCTGAGCGACGGCGACGCTGCCGACGCGCTCTACCGGGAGGCGATCGAGCGCCTCACCCGGAGCCGTATCGCCGTGCACCTCGCCCGAGCCCACCTCCTGTACGGCGAATGGTTGCGTCGCGAGAATCGGCGCCTGGACGCCCGCCGGCAGCTTGGCCGTGCCCACGACATGTTCAGCCGAGCCGGGGCCGAAGGGTTTGCCGAGCGTGCCCGCCGCGAGTTGCTGGCCACTGGCGAGTCCGTGCGCAAGCGGATGGCCGAGACGTTCGAGGAGCTGACCGCACAGGAGGCGCAGATCGCCCGGCTGGCCCGCGACGATCTCACGAACCCAGAGATCGGAGCCCACCTGTTCATCAGTCCTCGCACCGTCGAGTGGCACCTCGGCCACGTGTTCGCCAAGCTCGACATCACCTCCCGCAGACAACTGCGCCGCGCCCTGCCGGATCCGAGCCCGCCCACCTCGCCGGCGTAGACCGGGGATCGACCCCGGGGTCTCCCGGGGGCGATGTGGACGGTTCAAAGGTGACAGTGACTTCGTCACGTAGCCACACCCAGACAATCTCGCGAGGTCCGCATGCAGACAGGCACACAGGCGGCGCTCACGCTCGTAGGTCGAGCCCCGGTCCCTGTCGCTGCGATCGAGCCCGGTGGTACCGGTCCCGTGGTGGCCGAACGCCAGGTCACTCAGCTGTTCGGTCGCGAGCGCGAGCTCGCGGTGCTGAGCGAGCTCTTCGAAGACCTCGGCGGTCATGGCGGAGCGCTCGTCATCACGGGCGAGGTCGGTATTGGCAAGTCCGCTCTGCTCTCCGAGGCGAGGAGACGCGCGGAGCAGCTCGGTATGTCGGTGCTAAGCACTTCCGGAGCGCCCTTCGAGGCGCAGATGCCGTTCGCCGGCCTGCAACGACTGCTGTGGCCGGTCATGCAGGAGGTCAGCGGACTCCCGGAGCCTCAGCGTGCGGCCCTGTCGGTCGCACTTGGTGTGAGTGGCGGGCCGACGCCGGACACTTTCCTGGTCGCGCTGGCAGCACTGAACGTGGTCGCGGACCGAGCGGGTGAAGCCCCTCTTCTCCTCGTCGTCGAGAACGTGCGCTGGCTCGACGCCGCCACTCGGGATGTCCTCGCCTTCATGGCGCGACGGGTGGAGACCGAGCCGATCGTGTTCCTTCTCGCGGTCCGGGACGGGTACGCCACCTTTCTCGACGACGCAGGTCTGCGAGAGCTCCGACTCGAAACGTTGGACGACGCGAGCGCGAAGGCCCTTCTCGACGCCGGTGCTCCGAGACTTGATTCCGAGCTTCGACGGCGTGTGCTCAACGAAGCCGGCGGCAACCCGCTCGCGCTTGTCGAGCTTCCGCGGGCCCTCGACTCGAAGGAACGCGGTGGGTTGTCGACCACCGCCCCGTTGCCGTTGACACCGCGGCTGGAGCGAGCCTTCGCCGGTCGAGTGTCCGAGCTTCCGGCAGCGACGCGCTCGCTCCTCCTGGTCGCGGCACTGGACGAGGGCGCAGGTCTCAACGAGATCCTCGCGGCTGCGTCGCTCGTCGAGCACCGCACTGTCACGGTCGACGACCTCGCCCCGGCGGAAGCGGCCGGACTGGTGTCGGTGAACAGTGAGCGGCTCATGCACCCTCTCGTGCGGGCGGCGATCTCCTCTACCGCCGCGGTCTCGGTGCGTCAGGCAGCCCACCAGGCGCTGGCGGAGACGTGCGCTGCGGATCCGGAGCGGAGCGTTTGGCACCGGGCAGCGGAGTTGACGGGCCCCGATGAGGAAGTCGCTGCCGACCTGACCGCCGCCGCCGAACGGGCGCTACGCCAAGGGGCACCTGCGTGGGCGGCAGCGGCACTCGAACGGGCGGCGCAGCTCACTGAGCTCGCATCCAGTCGCGGCCACCTGCTGGTCCGTGCCGCCGAGATCGAGTTCGAGCTCGGGCGCTCGGATCTCGCCCGCAGGCACGTTGCGGAGGCGAAGGCGTTGGAGCTCGGGCAGGAGGATCGGACACAGCTGACGTTCATGCTCGACGCGTCCGATCAGGACAGCTGGTCGAGCGCCGACGGATTGGCGGCCCTTGCCGAGCTGGCAAGCGAGATGACAACCGCGAACGGGCCGGCGCCGGCGTTGAAGTCTCTGCTGACGGTGGCCCTGGGCTGCTGGTGGGGGAATCCCACGCAAGAGACCCGCGATCTGGTCGTGGCCGCGGTGGAAAGCCTTCCGGTCGCGGAGGATGACCCTGCCCGGCTCGCGGTTCTCGCCTGGGCCGATCCGGTGAAGCAGGGCGCGTTCGTCATCGACCGGATCGCACAGCTGAGACCGGATGCGACCGGCGACCCGGTAGCTCTGCATCTCCTCGGCGCAGCCGCGTCAGCGGTGTGGGCGTTCGACCTCGCCCTGGGCTTCCTCACCAGCTCTGTCGACGGTCTGCGCGCGCAAGGCCGGTTCGGGTTGCTTGCCCAGGCGCTAGTTGCCCAGTCGTGGGCGGCGATCCATCTCGCAAAGGAGACACTCGCCCTGTCGGCAGCCGACGAAGCCGCCCGGCTTGCCCGCGAGACCGGCCAATCTGGTTGGGCGCTGGCTGCCGATCTTGCCATCGCGGTCCTGGCCGGCGAGCGCGGTGACTCCGGGATCGCGGACGCCCTGGCCGATCGAGCGGAGAAGGAGCTGTTGCCGATCGGCCCGCATGCGATGCTCTCGCTGGTCCAGTTCGCGCGTGGCCGCGACGCCATCGCCCAGCAGCGGTACTCGATCGGCTTCGAGCATCTGAGGCGGATACTGGACCCCAGGGACATCGCCTACCATCCCTTCGTCGGCGCCTGGGCGCTCGCCGACCTCGTCGAAGCCGCGGCATGCTCCGGGAACATCGACAAGGCACGGCTGTACCTCGAACAGCTCGAGTCGCTGGCCGCCGCGACCTCAGGACCGTTCCTGCGGGCCACACTCAGCTACGCGAGGCCGCTTCTTTCGCCCGACGACAAGGCCGAGGAGCTCTACCAGGCGGCCTTGAGCGCCGACTTGTCCGACTGGCCCTGCTACCGAGGACGCCTGTTGCTCAACTACGGTCGGTGGCTCCGCCACCAGGGACGAGTCGCCGACTCCCGCGCGCCGCTTCGAGCCGCCTGGGAGAACCTCGATGCCCTCGCGTTCGGCGGGCTGGCTGAGGCGGCGCGTCAGGAGCTCCGTGCGTCGGGAGAGACGAGCATGCCCCGAACACCCGATGAGAGAGATCGCCTGACGCCTCAGGAGCTGCACATCGCGCAGCTCGCCGCGAGAGGATTGAGCAACCGCGAGATCGGCCGGCGTCTCTACCTCTCGCACCGGACGATCGGCTCCCACCTCTATCGGCTCTTCCCGAAACTCGGCATCAGCTCGCGCTCGGAGCTCGCCGGCGTCTTGTCCACCGCCGTACCCGACGAGCTGGGCTGATCAGCGCGCCGCTGGGACGACGAAGGGGAAGACGGCCTGGCTGCGACCCGGATCGGCGGTCAGGCCGCTGGTAACGGCCGAGTTCGTCGCGAGCGAGAACATGATCTCCGCTGTGTTGTCGGCGAGCCGGCGGCCGTTGAAACCGGAGAACCCGAACAACGCCGGCGTACCCACCACGTACCGGACCAGGTCGGGGACGATCCGCTTCAGCACGTCGGCGGCGTAGCTCTCGGGACGATCAGAGGTTCCTCGACGACGAACCACCGAAGCCACCAGGTCGGCGATGACCGGTCCGTACTGCGCGACATCGTCAGCGGGATGTGTCTCGTTGGAGTGACTCGCCTCGTCGGACTCGGCGTCGCGGAAGATCGGCCAGATCATCGGCAATGCGGTCCGTCCCACCTGTCGCCAGCCGCCTGCATCGGTCGCCAGTTTGCTGGTGCACCAGGTGGCGATGCGACGCCCCGCGGTGAACGCACCAGCCCCCGTCGGCACCGTGAGCACGATCGATCGGACCGTCGCACCTGCGAAGGTGTCTTCCGCCACGCCCGCGACCCACCGGGTCAAGTCACCATCCTGGCCGTGCAGGACCGTCTGATCGACGACGTCGAGCTGCTTGAGGTCGAGGAAGAACGGCTCGATCGCCTCTCCGGCCCATACCTGACCGCCCTCGGTCGTCTGCAGCACGTCGCCGGTGACGCCGTGGGCGATCACCGGTCCGCTGCCGGCATCGTCCAGAGCTGCCGGGCCCGCGAGCAGCTCTACGGTGAACGGCTGTCCGGAGTCCTCCGTCGGGTCGAAGGCAAAGCGGTAGGTCAGGGCTTCCCGCTCGTCGCCGTCCAAGTGGACCTTGAACTCGTAGCGGGCTTCGGGGTGGAACGGGTCCGCGCTCGGGTCACCGGCGAGCGACGTCCGGATGTTCATGATCAGGACCGTGCTGGCACCCGAGTCGAAGACGTAGTGATCGGTGATGTTCAGCCGCGGGTCCTTGCGAGCGAGCGGCGAGTCGAGGTGGTGGGACATGTCGGTTCCCTTCCAGGTAACGGATGTGGCGACGGCGATCTCGTCGAACCGCCTCCGCCACTGTGACGCGTTCGCGCCGCGCGAGGCTTGGGTCATTCGACTGCTTCGATGTCGCCGATCTCGACTGCGCGCGTCGCAACGGGCCAGGTGCAGTCGGATGACTCAAGCCCTGGCCCTCGCTCGCGACCTACGTTCGATTCATCTCGGCGCGGCCTGGACTCACCGATGATCCGGCCGCCCACTCACCGATCGAGGACAGAGGAAGAATCATGGATGCGTTCGGCAACACCACAGGGCAGACAGGCGACCCGGTCCCGGACCAGCTTCGCTCGCTCTTCAACAACCCAGACGACGTACGAGTGCAGGGCCTGCCCTGCGCGCTGCCTGGTCTGGACTCACTGGCTGTTCACTTCGGCGCCGGCGCCAGGACGGTGCCGCACCAGCATGTCGGCGGTCAGCACCTGGTTGTCGTCGAAGGCGTCGGCGTGGTCGCCGACGACGGCGGCGTACACGTAGTACGCACTGGCGACGTCATCAGCAACCCGCCAGGCGCGTGGCACTGGCACGGAGCCGTCCCGGGCGAAGGGATGACCCACGTGACGTTCGAGGCGGCCGGCGACTTCGATCTCGACGTCGAGCAGCGCGACTGGGACGACGCCTATCCATCCGGCCTCGGCGCGTAGACCGATCCGCGCACCTTCATTCCGCCCTGGCCGGCTGCTGTTCGACAAGAGTCGGCGGCCGGCTCGGGCGGGACTCCAGCACTGCTCGTCAACGCACCAGACAAGGAGAACTTCCGATGCCACACCCCAGCACTGAGGCCGCCGGACTCGCCCGGTTCCGCCGCTCCCTCGGCCGAACCGACTGGCGCAGCCTGGCCGGCATGTCCGCGTTCATCGTGGTCCTGCACGTACTGGGCTTCGGCATCCTGTTCGGCCTCGTCGTCCCGCGGCACTACCACATCGGCGGCGACCATCCTGTCTTCACCGTCGGAGTCGGCGTACTCGCCTACACCTTCGGGCTGCGGCACGCGTTCGACGCCGATCACATCGCCGCTGTCGACAACACCACACGCAAGCTCCTCGCGGATCAGGCCGCCGTCGCCCCGGGCACCCCCAAGCCACTGTCGGTCGGCTTCTGGTTCTCACTCGGCCATTCGACCATCGTCTTCGGTCTGGCGCTCCTGCTGTCGGCGGGCGTGAAAGCCCTGGCGGGGCCGGTCGAGGACGGTGACTCCGGCCTCCACTCGATCACCGGTGTTGTCGGCGCATCGGTCTCGGGAGCCTTCCTCTGGATACTCGGCATCCTCAATGCCGTCGTGCTGCTCGGCATCCTCCGCGTCTTTCGCGACATGCGCCGCGGCCGGTACGACGACCAGGAGCTCGAGGCTCACCTCGACAAGCGGGGGTTCATGAACCGAATCCTCGGCGGCCTGACTCGCTCCGTGCGCAAGCCGTGGCACATCTACCCGGTCGGGGTGCTGTTCGGACTCGGCTTCGACACCGCCACCGAGGTCGGTCTCCTGGTGCTCGCAGGCGGAGCCGCAGTCTTCAGCCTGCCCTTCTACTCGATCCTCGTGCTACCGATCCTTTTCGCCGCAGGCATGTGCCTGATGGACACTGTCGACGGGGTGTTCATGAACGCCGCTTACAGCTGGGCTTTCGCCCGCCCGGTCCGCAAGGTCTTCTACAACCTCACCATCACCACCATCTCGGTGACGGTTGCCCTCGTCATCGGCACGATCGAGCTGATCGGAGTCGTGGCCGACCAGGGCAACATCACCACCGGTCCCGTCGCCGCGGTCGCAGCCATCCCACTGGACTACGCCGGCTACGGCATCGTTGGCCTCTTCGTGACCGCGTGGATCCTCGCGCTCGCGATCTGGCACTTCGGCAACATCGAGGAGCGCTGGTCCCGAGAGCCGGGGACAATCAGCTCGATCCATCGAGACCACCTCGCAGGCTGAGCGGCGGGGTCGGTGGCGATGGACTGGTTGAAGTCGCTGCGTAGGTAGGCTCGTCGAGGGGCCGTCATGCCGGAAGTCCATTTCGCCAATCTGTTCTTCGTCACGCTGATCGCGTTGCTGGCACCACTGCTGCTCGGTCTTGCTCCGGTACTGCGGGTTCCGGCGGTGGTGCTGGAGATCGTGGCAGGCATCGTGGTCGGACCGTACGGACTCGGCCTGGTCGAGGTGGATCTCCCGGTGCAGATCGTCGCGCTGCTGGGACTGGGTTTCCAGCTCTTCCTTGCCGGGCTGGAGATCGACGTCCACCGCTTGCGAGGCCAGGTTCTGCGGCTGGCTGTGCTCGGCTACGTCGTCACGCTGGTGATCGGAGGCCTGGCGGGCTGGGGATTCTCGGCGGCCGGGTGGGTGCACGATCCCTTGCTGCTGGCGGTCACCCTCTCGGCGACGTCGCTCGGCCTGGTGGTTCTCGTGCTCAAGGATGCGGGCAGGGTGGAGGGCGAGGTCGGGCAGTCCACCATCGCGACGGCCTCGGTCGCGGACTTCGCCGCGGTACTGGTGCTTTCGCTGGTCTTCTCGACCGAGGGCGGTGGTACCGGCGAGCGGCTGGTGATGCTCGCCCTGTTCGCGTTGCTGGTCGCCGTCACCGGCATGGCGGTCTTGACGGCCGGACGTTCGCAGTGGATCGGGGCCACGCTGTTCCGGCTGCAGGACACGACCGCGCAGATCCGGGTCCGGGCGGCCGTGGTTCTGCTGGTCGCCTTCGTGGTCCTGGCCGAACAGTTCGGGCTGGAGACGATCCTCGGTGCGTTCCTGGCCGGCGCCATCGTCGGGCTGGTGGATCGGGACTCCAGCACGCATCCGCAGTTCCGGGTCAAGCTGGCCGCGATCGGCTACGGATTCCTGATCCCGGTCTTCTTCATCACCAGTGGTCTGCGGCTCGATCTCGGCGGTCTGCTGGACGATCCCGCCGCGCTCCTGCGCGTGCCGTTGTTCCTGCTGGCGTTGCTGGCTGCCCGCGGCGTACCGGCGCTGCTCTGGGTCCGGCGGCTCGGCGCGCGCCCGACCGCGGCGATGGCGTTGCTGCAGGCAACGTCCTTGCCGTTCATCGTCGCGGCGACCCAGATCGGCGTGGCGACCGGGCTGATGTCCTCGGTCACCTCCGCCGCTCTGGTCTGCGCCGGGCTGCTGTCCGTCCTGCTGTTCCCGGCGTTGGCTCTAGTTCTGCTGAAGCGTTCGGACGGAGGCCGGCAGTGATTGCCGGAGTTGGCGTCGGGTGGTGACGCCGACCTTGGAGAACACCTTGCGCAGGTGCCATTCGACGGTGCGTGGGCTGATGAACAGGGCGGCGCCGATCTCGGGGTTCGTGAGCCCTTCCGCGGCGAGCCGGGCAATGTGGGCCTCTTGGCTGGTGAGGTCCAGGGAGGTCTCCACGGTGCGATGGTGGACGACCTCTCCGGTCGCCGAGAGCTCCTTACGGGCGCGTTCGGCGAACCCGTCGACGCCCATCGCATGCAGGGTTTCGTAGGCGGTGCGTAGTTGTGCGCGGGCATCGGTACGGCGGTCTTCGCGGCGCAGCCATTCGCCGTAGCGGAGTCGTGCCCTGGCGTGTTCTACGCGGAGTGTGGTGTGCCCGAGTCTCTCGATCTCTTCGCGGTAGCAGGCCTCTGCGCCGTCCCCGGTGCGGAGCAGAGCGTTTCGCCCGGCAAGCACGCCCAGTGCCGCTTCGGTGCCACTGGCCTGCGCGAAGGAGGCGAGCTGCTCGAGCGCGCCGGCGGCCTCGTCCGTGTTCCCGCTGCGCACGCCTGCCTCGACCAGTTCGGCCAGGGCCCACTTGGGCGGTCCGAGCTCCAGGGGTGAGGCCGCCCCCGTTCTGGCGGCCACCAGCGCCTCGTCGTACCGGCCGAGGCTGTTGCACATGATCGCCTGGAACCAGCTGATCATGTTCAAGCCGACACCTTCACCGCGCGCGGTGATGTCGTCCAGCAGCCTCTTGAACTGGCCCTCGGCGAGTGAGGTACGCCCGCGCAGGGCGTTCAGGCTCACTTCGCCGTAGGGGATCATCGCGTTCTGGCCGCCGGTGGCCTCGGCGATCAATTCGCACTCCGCAACCATGGCCTCGGCCTCGGCCAGGTCGCCGCTGTACAGGTCGTAGATGATCCGGCTGTTGAGGGCCACGGGCAGCACACCGAGCGCGCCGATATCCCGGATCGCGTTCAGATGTCGCTTGGTGAGGATGCCCCAGTTGGCGTCGTCCCAAAGGTCTGTGGCCGCGCACGCCGCCAGCCACGCGAAGCGGACGGCCTCGTCGACCGTCAGGTCGTCGTGACCGAAGGCCCCGACGGTGTCGAGCAGACCGGGCGCCGCCGCGGCGTACCCGTCGGTGTACAGGACAGCGACCCCTTGGAGCAGCAGGTCGGACTTGCTTGGTGCTGCGGGCAGCTGCACCTGGCGCATCGCCTCGGCGACCTGTCGCATGCCGGTGTCGGTCCCGGAGGCGAGCCGGCCGGCGAACATGGCCGCCGCGAGAGCGTCGAGGTAGGTCTCCCGGGCGAGCTTCGGGTCGGTCGGCTCCAGTCGGCGGGCGGCGGCCAGGAGGAGTGGCAGGGCCGTGTTGCCATGCAGGGAGTATTGGGAGATCTGCGCATGCTGGAGCTGGACCCGCGCGCCTTCGGCCTCGTCGAGCGGTCCCGATTGAGCGACCGCCAGGAGCGCCATGGCATCGTCGAACGCGCCGGCGGTCGCCTTCGCCTGGGCGGCCGCCAGGGAGCGCTGTGCCCGCCGGGCCGGGTCCGGGGTCAGGGTCGCAGCCGCTTCCAGGAATGCGGCCGCGGCCGCGACTCCGCCGCGCCGTTGAGCGCGGTCAGCCGATTGCTCGAGCTCGGCGGCGACGGTTTCGTCGGGGCCGGCCGCCGCGCGGGCGCGATGCCAGGCCCGCCGGTCCGGGTCCTTGTCCGGGTTCATGACGTCCGCGAGGGCTTGGTGAGCGGTACGGCGCTCCTCCGCCGTGGCCGCGCGGTAGACGACCGATCGGACGAGTGGGTGCCGGAACTCGACCCGGTGGCCCAACTGGACCAGACCTGCCGTGTCGGCCGCCCCCGTCGCGTCGTACCCGAGACCGGTCCCCTGGGCGGCGCGTCGCAGCAGGTCGACATCACCGACGGGTTCGACGGCCGCGAGCAGGAGCAGTCGGCGGGACTGCTCAGGGAGGTCCTGCAGCTGGCGCAGGAACCCTTCCTCCAGGCGGCTGATGAGGGTGGTGTCGCTCGCCGGTCCGTGGCCGGGCTCGAACGCCAGTTCGGTCGAGGACAGCTGGCGAGGCAGCTCGAGCAGGGCCAGCGGATTGCCGTGGGCCTCCGCCAGGACGCGGCCCCGGACCCGGTCATCCAGTGGGCCTACGGCCGATTCCAGCAGCGCGGCCGCGTCACGGCCGGCGAGACCTTGTAGCTCCAGCTCGGGGAGTCCGGTCAGTCTTGGCTGATCCGAGGTGCGGACCGCGAAGGCCATCACCACCCGTTCGGCGCTGAGTCGGCGGGCGACGAACTCGAGCGTCTGCGCGGAGGCCTGGTCGAGCCACTGGGCGTCGTCGATGACACAGATCAGTGGCTGCCGCTCGGCGACGTCGGACAGGAGGGTCAGCACGGCCAGGCCGACCACGAAGCGGTCTGGTGGATTTCCCGGCTGCAGTCCGAACGTGGTGGCGAGCGCATCATGCTGTGGGGCCGGCAGCTCGTCCAGCCGGTTGAGGAATGGCGCGCAGAGCTGGTGCAGGCCCGCGAAGGCGAGCTCCATCTCCGACTCCACGCCGGCCGCACGGCTCACCCGGCAGTCCGCGGCATGCTGGAGCAGGAACCGGAGCAACGCGGTCTTCCCAATCCCGGCTTCGCCTCGCAGGACCAGCACCTGACTCCGGCCGGCTTGAGCATTCGTCACAAGGTCGCTCAGCACTTCGCACTCGCTGGCACGCCCTCGCAGACCTGGCCACTTCGCCATGGCACACCGTCCCGGACAGAACCGGCCCCGGGCAGGGGATGGTGAGGCCGGTTCTGTTCACCATTCCACCGGCACCGGGGTCCGGCAAGACACCGTCCGATCAGCGCGGGCGCTATCCGGCCTGCCGGTATGGGGCCAGGAAGGTGTCCAGTGCCTCGAGCATCTCCGCGGGGGCCTGTTCGGCGACCCAGTGGCCGACGCCGGGGATCACCAGCGTCTGTACGTCGGTCGCGGCGGGCTTGATTCCCCCTGCGGCGGCGGGACCCCAGCTGTTCTCCCCGCCGATTCCGAGAACCGGGATGGTCAGCTTCGTCTCCTGGCGCTTCCCGTTCTGCTCCAGGGTGGCGTCCCAGGCACGGTAGAGGCCGAAGCTGGCGCGCAGGGTGTTCCGGTTGCGGGTGTACAGGGCGACGTAGTAGTCGATGGCGTGGTCCGGCAGCGTCGGGCCGCCGGCCTGGATGGAGTACTCGTAGCGGTAGTAGGCGTCCGCGTTGCTCTTGACCATGTCCACGATCAGCTCGTCGTTGACCCGGTTGAACGGAATATGCCAGAGCTTGTTGTTGAGGAACTCAGGGAGGAAGAGGGGCGGGGGCGGGACCAGGGGGTCTACCACTCCTGGTGGTCCGGGGATCTCGGCGACAACCAGGCGGGCGACCCGGTCGCGGTGATCGGCTGCCAGCGCGTAACTGATGATGTACCCGGTGTCGTGGCCGACCAGGGCGAACCGCTGGTGGCCGAGCTCGGTCATCAGTGCGGCCAGGTCGTCGCCGAGGGTGCCCGCGTCGTACCCGTCACGGGTCTTCTCGGTCAGGCCGATACCGCGCTGGTCGACGGCGATGACGGTGAAGTCCCGAGCCAGGGCGGGCATCATGAGGCGCCAGGCGTACCAGTTCTCGGGCCAGCCGTGCACCAGCAGGAGCGGTGGACCGTCACCGCCGATCACCACGTGCTGACGGATGCCGTTGGCCTGGACGAACCGGCTCCTGAAGATCTTGGTGAAGCCGGCCGGGAGCCTCGGAGCGGTGGACACCGAGCCGAAGCCGTCCGGCACCGACCTCGAGGGCGAGGCGGCAGCCGAGGCAGGCGCCACCCACCCACCGAGCAGCGAGCCACCGGCGACAGCGGCGCCGGTGCCGACGAAGCCGCGGCGGGAGAACCGGCGCGTCGACGCTTCGGCGCCGCCGGCCTGGGTGGGCGACTCTGTGGGAGGGATGCTCATGGCGAAACTCCTTCGAAAAGGACAGAACCGCTCTGTTCTGTCGATGTCATCGAGCCTGGCCATTGCCGTGATCCCTTGCACCAGTGGATTTCCCTGGTCCCCTCCCTGGTCCACGGGTACGGCGTTCGCCTCGTGCCCGTCAGCTCGAACGGACCGGTCGGGCCATTGCCTGGCCGTAATCGGGATGGGAACGTTGGGACTTAATTGCTTGGAGGAGGACGTGTCGCCGCGACCGAACAGTCAATGGCCGGGGCTACGTGGCCGGCGCAGTGAGTGCGAGACGCTGTCCGGTCTGATCCAGGCCGCCCGATCAGGCCGCAGCGCGGTACTGGCTGTCCGGGGCGAACCAGGCATCGGAAAGACGGCCCTGCTCGAGTACCTGGCGGGCACTGCGTCGGGAAGCCGGATCCTGCGCGTGTCCGGCGTCGAGTCGCAGATGGAGCTCGCGTTCGCCGGTCTGCAGCAGTTGTGCGACCCCTTGCTGGGCGGGCTCGAGCGGCTGCCAACGCCCCAGGCGGACGCCCTCGGCACCGCCTTCGGGCTGCGGACCGGAACCCCGCCGGACCGTTTCCTGATCGGTCTCGCCGCGCTGAGCCTGCTCGCCGAGGGCGCCCGTGAGCAACCACTTCTCTGCCTGGTCGACGATGCGCAGTGGCTGGACCAGGCCTCCGCGCTGGTCCTCGCCTTCGTGGCCCGCCGGCTGGCAGCCGAATCCGTCGTCCTGGTCATCGCGGCCAGAACGAGCGTGGACCAGCAGAGATGGGCCGGCCTGCCGCAGCTGACGGTCCGTGGCCTGCCGGACACAGACGCCGAGACCCTGCTCGAGTCGGCCATGACGGGTCCGCTGGATGATCGGGTCCGGCACCGGATCCTGGCCGAGGCCCACGGGAACCCGCTGGCGCTCCTGGAACTGCCGCGGTGGCTGTCGGCGACGGAGCTGACCTTCGGTCCGCATACTGCTCAGCCGCGGACGCTGCTCAGCCGCATGGAGGAGGGCTTCCGACGTCAGCTGGAGCCGCTGCCGGAGCAGTCGCGCCGGCTGCTGCTCACCGCGGCGGCAGACCCCCTCGGTGACGTCGGTCTGCTGTGGCGCGCGGCCGAGCGAGCCGGGATCGGGGTGGAGGCCGCCGGCCCGGCGGAGAAGGCTGGACTGATCGAGTTGCGTGAGACGGTCCGGTTCCGGCACCCGTTGGTACGGTCTGTGGCTTACCGGTCCGCGGCCGCGCCGGAACGGCAGGCAGCGCACCGCGCGCTTGCGGAGGTCACGAATGCTGACCTGGACCCGGACCGACGTGCCTGGCATCGCGCTCATGCGGCGACAGGTCCTGATGAGGGCGTCGCCGCAGAGCTCGAGCACTCCGCCGGCCGTGCGCTGGCCCATGGCGGACTGGCCGCGGCGGCCGCGTTCCTGGAGCGCGCGGCCATGCTGACCCCGGACGCAGGCGACCGCGCCGAGCGTCAGCTCAACGCGGCCCAGGCGATGCTGCACGGGGGGACATTCGACGCCGCGGTGAACCTGCTGGCCGTAGCCGAACACGGACCGCTCAGTGCCCTGCAACGTGCTCGCATCGACGTGCTCCGCGCCCAGATCGGCTTCGCATCCCTGCGTGGGAACGAAGCTCTGCCGTTGCTCCTGGTCGCCGCTCGCCGGCTGGAACCTCTCGATGCCGAGCTCGCTCTCGACAGCTACGTGGACGCGCTGACTGCCGCCCTGTTCGCCGGGCGCCTGGCGTCCGGACCGGGGCCGGTGGAGGTGGCCCACGCGGCGCGCAACGCCCTGACGTCGGCGGCGCATCCGCGACGAGGAGACGTCCTGCTGCGGGGCGTAGCCATGTTGTTCGCCGACGGCTACCCCGTCGCGGCGCCGTTGCTCAGGCGGGCGACGCAGGCCTTCGACAGCGACGACCTGTCCCTGGAGGAGGGCGTGCGGTTCATGTGGCTGGCGGCCGTCATGGCTTCCGATCTGTGGGACGAGCGCGCCTGGGACCGGTTGACCCGCCGGCACCTGAAGATCGTCCGCGCCGCCGGTGCGCTCAGCGCCCTGCCGCTGGCCTTGAACACGCGCGTCTTCGTGGACCTGTTCGCCGGCGAGCTGGCCGCCGCTTCCGCTCTGGTCGAGGAGATCAATGCGGTCACCGAGGCGGCCGAGAGCAAGCTGACGCCGTACGCCGCCATCGGGCTGGCCGCCTTCCGTGGTCATGAGGAGCAGGCGATGCCGCTGATCACGGCCTCGAGGCACGATGTCGTCGCCCGCGGCGAAGGGATCGGTGTGTCTCTCACGAACTGGGCCCAAGCGCTGCTGTACAACGGACTCGGCCGCTACCCGGAGGCCTGCGCCGCCGGCCGCGAGGCCGCCGCCTTCCCGGCGGAGATCGGGGTGTCGAACTGGGGACTGGTCGAGCTGATCGAGGCGGCTGTGCGTGCTGGTGATCGTCCCACCGCAACCGCCGCGTTCGAGCAGGTCTCCGAGATGACGCAGGCCAGCGGTACCGCGTGGGCGCTCGGAGTGGCGGCGCGCTCCGAAGCGCAGCTGCACGAGGGCACCAAGGCCGAGGACCTCTACCGGGTGGCGATCGACCGCCTCGGCCGCACCGACGTGCGCACCGAGCTGGCCCGGGCGCGGCTGCTGTACGGCGAGTGGTTGCGGCGCGAAGGCCGACGCGTCGAGGCGCGGGAGCAGTTGCGGGCCGCCCATGGCGCGTTCACGGCGATGGGGATGGACGCGTTCGCCGAGCGGACCCGGCGGGAGCTCGCCGCCACTGGCGAGACGGTGCGCAAGCGGACGGTGGACACCCGTCAGGACCTCACCGCGCAGGAGTTGCATATCGCCCGGTTGGCAACCCAGGGCCTCACCAACCCCGAGATCGGTGCCGAGCTCTTCATCAGCCCCCGCACGGTGGAGTGGCACATGCGCAAGGTGTTCGCGAAACTCGGGGTCACCGCACGCAAACACCTGCGCGAGGCACTCGAGGCGACCAACGCCGTCTGAGCCGGCAATCGCTAGCCGGCGCCGGTCGGCGTGTCCGGAGCGGCGACGACGACGTGCTTGACCTCCGCCATGTACCGGTCGGCAGCCGAGGACGCCTCGTCCGCAGTACTCCCGTTCTCGCGTGCACGCATGTATGCCGCGTACCAGTCCCACCAGTCGTGTGGCGGGGCAGCCTCCTCGAACGCGCCGTGGCGCTCGGCGGTTTCATGCAGCAGCTCTGCCAGGGACGCCACATCGGTGTTACTCATCAGGGATCTCCAAGGGGTCGGCCAGTAGATTATGCGCCGCCCCGACCGCTCGCCGAGCCGCTGCTTGACCTCGAGGCAAGAGCACAGCGAACGCCGGGGCGAGTGCGGTCAGACTCGACCGGGAAGCCGCTCGGTGATCTCTTGCAGCAGCCAGCGGTTGCCCTCGGTGTCGTTGAAGGAGGCATAGGTGGCGTAGGACCGGCCCTGCGGGTCGTGGCCCGGAGCGCGTCCCTGGTCGCCGATCTGGAAGCCGCCGATCGGGCCGCCACGGGCGTCGTGGAACGCCTCGCTGACCTCGGCGCCTTGCGCGAGCAGGGCGTTGCGGGCCTCGTCGATGTTGTCGACCACCAGGATCAGCCCGTCCAAGGACCCAGGCTGCGCGGCGGTGACCTGGGTGCCGAAGATGATCGAGGCGTTCGAACCGGGCGGCGTGAGCTGCATCAGCCGGTAGCCGTCGTCGAGGTCGGCCTCGGCGTCGACCCGCCACCCCAGCCCTGTGTAGAACGCCTTGGCGCGGTCGAAGTCGGCGACCGGGATGACGACGACCTCGAGCCGGAACGGGACAGCCGTGGTGTCCGTTGCCGCGTTGCCTTCGGCGACTTGCGAACTGGTCATGAGTGAACTCCTTGGTCCGTCGATGGGGGTTGTCTGCAGTCTTCGCCCCCGGCGCCCTGGTCGCCCCTGGGTGATGCCCTGGTACAGACACTGGGCACGCGTCGGCACGTCGGTTCCAGGGCATCCAGGCCGGGCGGGACCGACGCCCGCCGTACCGATGTCATCGGTGGCACGTGGCCGGACCAGGGATTCCCCAGGGTGCGAACGTCGCTCCAGCGAGCGACGGTGAACGGGCCACACCCAGCCATGACAGCAAGGAGATGACCATGCGAGTCTTCGTCGCAGGGGGAACCGGGGTCGTGGGCCGGCCGCTCGTCGATGCGCTGGTAGACCGGGGCCACGAGGTCACGGCCAGCACCAGCCAGCCGGACAACCTCCGCGTTGTGGAGGCACTCGGGGCGCGGCCGGTCGTGATGAACGGCTTCGACAACACCGCGGTGCGTCTGGTGATCCTCGACGCGGGACCGGAGGTGGTCGTCAACCTGATGACTGCGCTCTCCGTGCCGTCCCGTGACTACGGTAGGTGGCTGGCAGCGACCAACCGGCTGCGGAGCGAGGGAACGCAGACAGTGATGAGCGCGGCTCGCGAAGCCGGCAGCCGTCGGGTCGTCGCACAGAGCGCCAGTTTCATGACCCAGCCCGGATCCGGTCCTACGGACGAGTCGTCGCCCTTGTACCTCGAAGGTCCGGGGCCGATCGGAAGCCACATCCAGGCGAACGCCGCGGCCGAAGCACTCGTGCTGGGCACACCGGGAATCGAAGGCGTCGTCCTTCGCTACGGGTTCCTGTACGGCGCGGGCACCGCGATCGGGCCGGGTGGGGAACAGGCGGTAAAGGTCCAGATGGGTGACCTGCCGATCGTCGGCGCCGGTGCCGGCCGGTACCCGTTCGTGTACGTAAGCGACGCAGTGTCGGCCACTGTGCAGGCGGTCGACCGCGGCAGCCCCGGCGTCTACAACGTCGTGGACGACGAGCCTGCCGCTCAGGCCGAGTGGGTGCCGTACCTGGCCGGAATCCTCGACGCACCTCTACCCTGGTGCGTCTCTGTGGAGGAGGCCGAGAAGACGCTCGGCGTCCAAACCGTGTACTACGGCGACCAGCTCCCCGCGGCCACCAACGCCAAGGCCAAGTCGGAGCTGGGCTGGACCCTCGAGTACCCGTCCTGGCGAGAGGGATTCCGACAGGTGTTCCGCTGACAGACCACAGAGCAAGGAATCAGCTACAGGTCCCTTCGTAGGAAGGAGATTGCTGTCAGCGCCCAGATCATCGCCACCCACAGAGCGGCCCAGGCGAGGTAGGCGCCCGCAAGAGGGGCGTCGCTCAGGAAGGGGAAGCCTTGCATCTCGGAGCCGAACTGGGCCAGGGCGACCGGGTCCTGCAAGGCGTGCATCGCCCCGCGCCACAAGCCGTCGGTGGGTAGGAGGATGCGTGAGACGGTGCCGACCCGTGCGATGCCGTCGTTGCCGAGGGCCGCGCCGACGCCTCCGACCACACCGGCCACCCAGGTGGCACCGAACAGGCCGACCGTGACCACGCCCGACGCCATCGGCGAGACCACCGTCGACAGCAGTACCGCGAGCGTGAGCAGCACGATCGTCTCGCCGGCGAGCAAGGCGAGCGCGGCCGCGGGATGTGGCGGCCAGTAGTCCACGGTCCACCGGACGACGAGGCACTGGGCCAGCCCGGCGAGTACGACGAAACCGCTGCCGAAGGCAACCAGTCCCAGCCACTTGCCGAGCAGGAACGCGGAACGGCGGATCGGCCGGGCCAGCACGGCCAGTGCGATCCCCGACTCCGTCTCGCCGGACAACGTCGGCCCGGCCAGGAACGCCGTACCGAGGGCTGCGATCAGGCTGAAGCCGAACATCACCAGGTTGAGGACCTGGGAGGCAGCCAGTCGGGCCTCGCCACTGGTGAGTGAGCCCTGGGTGGACTCGGCGGCCAGGCGCGAGAATCCCCACGCGCTCAGCCCGAGCAGCAGAAGGGTCAGCACCGCGAGCGCCAGCAGGACCCGCCGGCGGGATGCCTCGCGCAGAGTGAGTCCGGCGACGATCACCACGGTCCTCATCGGTCGTCTCCTTGATCCGCGCGGAGGATGCCGAGCAGGCGTTCCTCCAAGCTGATGCGGGCAGGCTCGACGGCGTGTACTTCGGTGCCCTGGGCAACGAGGTCGCGCACCAGAGCGGGAATGACCGTTGCGTCGTCCTCGGCCGGCAGCAGCACGGTGAACATGTCGCCGGCCCGCTCGACCTCGCCGGTGGCAGCGAGCCGGGCCTCGGCCGTCGGTGTGACGCCGGTCAGGTGGAGCTTGACCTCGCGTTGACCGAGCAGCTCGGCGAGGCTGCCCGATGCCGCGACCCGTCCCCGGTCGAGGATGACCACTCGATCGCAGACCCGCTCGACCTCGCCGATCAGGTGCGAGTTGAGCAGTACGGCGACGCCGCGGGACTTCAGGTCCAGCACGATGTCGCGGACGTCCGCCCGGCCGAGCGGATCCAGAGCGCTGGTCGGCTCGTCCAGGATCACGAGCTCGGGCTTGGCCACCAGGGCGACCGCCAGTCCGAGGCGCTGCTGCATTCCCTTCGAGAAGCCACCCACGCGATCACAGGCCCGTTCGGCCAGGCCGACGAGCGCCAGACAGTCGCGCTGCTGCTGCGTGGGTACGCCACTGCCCGCCAGCCGGGCGTGCAGGGCGAGTACTTCGGACGCGCTCAACCACGGCTGGTACCGGAAAAGTTCGGGGAGATAGCCGACACGGGCCCGGGCGGCTGGATCCGTCGCGGGGCGGCCGAGCAGCATGACCTCTCCCGCATCGGGGCGGGTCAGGCCGAGGAGCATCTTGATCACCGTGGTCTTCCCGGCGCCGTTCGGGCCGAGCAGGCCGACCACTTCGCCGCGGCCGACCTCCAGTGACACGTCCTGAACGGCCGGCCGTCGGCCGTAGCGCTTGCGCAGGCCGGAGCACCAGACGGCGGCCGACGGCGGCAGACCCGCTACCAGCTCCGCAGCCGCCCGACGCGCGGCGTCGTGACCGATGGAGGGGGTCCCGGTGTCGACCGGGTTGGGATCCAGGGTCACCGCAGCTCCCGGGCGATGGGCAGGAGCTCGTCGGAGTCGAGCGACCCGGCCACGGCAGTCACGATGCCGTCCTTCACCCAGACGACGGCGGCCATCGTCTGGTCGCGCGCGGTCAGCACAGTCGCCGGGTTCCCGTTCACCGTGGCCGACGACGTGGTCACCTGGTCGGCTGGAACGGGCAGTGGCAGGGTCGAGCCGTCACCCGCGAAAGTCCTGAGCTGAGCCGCGACCTTCTCGGGTACGCCGGGAAGCGATAGAAGGTAGTCGCGGGCGGTGGCGAACGGCACCCCGGACGACGATGCCGACGGAGCGACGGCACGACCGACGATGAGGGCCGGCGCGCCGGCGTCCGACGACCAGACCTGCACGACCCCCGGACCGGCGGAGAGCCGCAGTTGACCACCGTCGAGCCCCGGCGGCGGAGGCGGCAGCGTCTTCCCCGCCTTCTCGGCAGCCTGCCCGGCCCGATCGGCCGAGAAGGTGAAGGTCACGTCTAGCTTGCCCGCAACCTGGTACTCGGACTCGCCGCTGACCCCGCGCGGCAGGGTCTTCACCTTCGGCACGTCAAGCCCGGTCTGTACTGCGGCCGCCGCCGCGTTGGGGACTCGCCTCAGACCGCCGTTACCGGTCACCTTGACCTCGCCGTACGCGTGCAGGTCCGGCAGCCCGACCAAGTCGCCGGCGCTGAAGCTCACCGGAGCGATCGCTTTGGTCTGGAAGATCGGCAACCAGTCGTTCGCGGCCGCAGTACCGGCGGCGGTGAGGGTGACCGCGACGGCGAGGGCCGCGACAAGAGGGCGGCGCCACAGTGCGAGGGACCGGTGGTGCACCCGTGCCGTGGTTGCCGCGTCACCCGATGCGCCATTGTCGCGTGCCGCGGCCAACCTGCCGAGGCACTGCTTGCAGCCGGTCACGTGCTCGCGGTCGGAGTCGGCGACCCCGGCCGGCTCGTCGACCAGCCGGCGAAGCACACCTTCACTCGGATGACGCATGAATCCTCAACTCCTGTCGCGCGACGACCTCGTGGACCGGGCACGCCCCCGCCGAGCGACCCCAGCAACGCCAATGTATCGAAGATCACTCATAACCAATCGAATGTCAATCGATAACCATCGACTTGCTCGAACTCCTCGAGGTGGCTCGGCGGCTCGGACCTGACGGCGGCTGCGAACACCGTGACCAGGGTCACGCGGTGAGCTGGATTGCATGGCGCTACTCAGGCGTTCTGGATTGCATCGAGCAACCCAGGGGGCCGGACCGTGCGGACCCCGGAACGGATCACCGCATGACCATCGCCGAACTGCCCGCCATCGCGACGCGTCGGGCGCCCCGCACTCTGAGCCGCCGAGCCAGCTTCTGGACAGCGGCCGCCGTCGCCGGCCTGAGCCTCTGGACGAGTGCGGCCCCGACCACCACCTACCCGCTGTACGCCCGGACCTGGCATCTGACGCCGACCGCGACGACCGCGATCTTCGCTGTCTACCCCATCGTCCTGGTGGTGTTCCTGCTGGTCTTCGGTCAGCTGTCCGACTACATCGGCCGCCGCGCGACGATGCTGTACGGCGTGGGCGCCCTGCTGGCCGGCGTCCTTCTGTTCGCGCTCGCGCCCTCGGTGGGCTGGGTGTACGCCGGGCGCGCGCTGATGGGAGCGGGCGTCGGTCTGGCGCTCACCCCGGCGACGGCCGCGGCGGTCGAGTTCAGCGCTCGCGGCAAGGTGGCGCGGGCCTCCTCCATCACCACCGCCGCGACGGCGGCCGGTCTGGCGCTGGCGACGATCGTCGGCGGTGGCCTGATCGAGTACGCGCCGGCGCCGCAGCACCTGGACTTCTGGGTCCTGCTGGGCGTGATCGCGGCCGTGGTCCCGTTCGTCTGGATGATGCCGCGACACACCAAGGACGAGTCGCAGGGCCCGTGGCGGCCGCGCCAGATCAGGGTCGCGAAGGGCATCCGTCTCCTGTACGCCGCGTCCGCGCTCGCGGTGACCACGTCGTACGCGTTCGGCTCGGTTTTCCTGGCGCTCGGCGCCCAGCTCGGGCGTGATCTGATCGGGTCGACGAACATCTTCGTGATCGGTCTGGTGCTGGCGATCCTCTCGGCGGTGGGTGGCTTGACCGCGATCGCCACCCGGAGCGTGCCGCCAGGCCGCCAGGTCCAGATCGGCACCGGCACAGTGCTGGCGGCTCTCGCACTGCTGGAGGTGTCGGCCGCGGCCCACTCCCTGCCGCTGTTCATCGTCACCAGCCTGCTCGGCGGCGTCAGCTACGGTCTGCTCTTCTCCGGCGGGCTCGGACTCATCGCGACCCACGCCCCGGCTCACCATCGCGGTGGCACCGTCGCCGCTGTCTACCTGGTGGCGTACGTCGGCCAAGGCGCGGTTGCGCTCACGCTCGGACTCATCGCCACGGCGTCCGGCCTGAGCACCGCGTTGCTGCTGGGTGTGCTGGCGATCGGCGTACTCGCGCTCCTCACCTTCGCGGTGGCGCGGCTCCTCGCGGTACGGGGCGGCGGTAGCGTTGTGGAGGAGGTTCGATGAGCCCTGAGATGAGCCCTGAGTCGAGCACTGCGACTGACACCCTGCCGACCTGCTCGATCGCCCGCGCGCTCGACCTGGTGGGCGATCGGTGGGCGCTGCTGATCCTGCGCGAGGCGCACCGCGGCTTCACCCGGTTCGCCGACTTCCGCGAAGTGCTCGGTATCGCACCGAACATCCTCGCGAACCGGCTGGCCGCGCTGGTCGAGGCCGGGGTGCTGGAGAAGCGCGAGTACCGGGCGGAGGGTGAGCGCACCCGGTCGTCGTACCACCTCACGCCGGCCGGCGTGGACCTGAAGATCGTGCTCGCGGCCCTGCAGCAATGGGGTGATGTGCACGTGCCGCGCGCCGACGGCCCGACAGTACTGCGGCGCAACACCCGCACCGGCGGACTCGCCACCGTCGGCTTCCTCGACGAGAACGGCGAGCCGGTACCGGCCGAGGACGTCACGTTCGAACCCGTCCCCGGCGGCCCTGCCGACCGCCGCATCTGGCGCTGACGCAGGCCCCAGTTTGGAGCGGGTTACGGGCAGCCCCACCACCTCAGCGATGCGGCTGCTGATCCGCGCTGGCCCGCATCCTCTGCCGCGAGCCTCGGCAGTTCGGGGCGGGTCAGGCCGGGTCGACGGTGCGGGTGACGACCCAGCGGTGCGGGGAGATCGGGCGTGTGCGGGTGAAGCCGTGGTTCTCGAAGGCGGCCATCGGGCCGGTGTGCAGGAATGAACCCGAGACGGTTCGGTCGTCGGTCTCCTCGGGATAGCCCTCGACCGTGCCGCCGCCGAGGCGGGCTATCTCGACCAGCGCCCCGCCGAGCGCGGCGTCCGCGACCCCGCGGCGGCGCAGACCTTTGCCGGTGAAGAAACACGTGATGCGCCAGTCCGGCAGAACCGTGAGGCCTTTCTCGTACAGGCGCCGGCTCTTGACCTCCGGCAACTCCTCGGGGGACCCGAACTGGCACCAGCCCAGGCAGTCGTCGCCGGCCAGCACCAGCGCGGCGTGGGTGCGGCCCTCGGCGACGCGCTGCTCCTTTTCGGCCCGGTTGTCCGCAGCGGTGCGCCCCTTGCCCAGCTTGACGTGGAAGCCCATGCACCAGCAGCCGCCCCACACACCGCTGTTCGCCTCGACCAACCGCGCGAACGCAGGCCACGTGTCCACGTCCAGGGCCCGAACGACGAGCGGTTCGGTCATCTTCTCTGACGTTTTCGAGACGCTCACGAACACCTCCTGAGCACGCCTGCGGGACTCTCGGGTTCGACAGTGGAGATCATGCCACGACGGACTCTCCAGCAGCCTCGATCATCGGCGGATGAAGACGTGCAGGAGGAACTGCTCGTCGACGTGTTCGATCAGCTGGTGCAGCTCTGGCCGGTCGCGGAGTGCCTGGTGCGCGGCTGCGGCGTTCCGGGGGCGTGCCGCCACGGAATGGCCGGATCGTCGGTGCCCATCCAGTGCCACATCCAGACCGGATAGGACCAGCGGTGCGCCTGCACAGGAGCGGCGGCCAACCCGGCGCGCCCTACGGCGGCATGGTCCGGATGCGGATCGCCGGGCCACGGCAGGATCACGCAGTCGGCGTCTGCCAGCAGTACTTCGAGCCGCTCGACCAGCTCGGCTTCGTACTCCGCGATGCCCGAGTCAGGCAGCCCAGGGAGGACAGCGTCCGAATCGAGGCCCAAGGCAACTATCGCGGCGGTGAGTTCCTCCCGGCGATTGGCGGCCAGGACCACCACCCTCTGCAGACCGGTGGGCTCAAACGTCGGAAGGTCGCGCGTCCAGGAACGTCCGCAAGTCCAGTTCATCCGTTACCGGGCGGGCCATGCGTCGTCCTTTCCTTCGCTGATCAGTAGGCCATCGCGGCAAGGTCCTCACGTGTTCAACCTCTTCCAGGCCGTGGGATCTCCAGGCCGCCCCGGTACCCGAGCCCGAAGTGCCCAACCCGGTCGAGCCGTAGGCTGGCCTAGACTGGGTCAGAGCCGGATGGCAGGAGTGAAACGGTGAGCCAGAGCGGGGACGACCCAGCGGAGCTGCCGGGTGAGATTGTGCTGTCCACCGCCGGGGAGACCGTGACGGTGACTGTGGCGGGGACCATCGACGTCCGGCTGGTGCTGGCCCTGCGCAAGGTGCTCCACGAGGCGAGCAGTTTGGCCCCGGACACGCTGCGACTGCATCTGCTGATCTCCGTCGACGGCGCAGAACTGCTCGCGCGGGTCGTTCGCGAGACCCAAGGCCGCTTCCAGGCCAGTTGGCGCCGCTTCCTGGTCGCGGCATCCGATCCCGCTGTCGTCAGACTGCTGGCAGGCGCGAGGGTCGAGGCGGTTTTCCAGCCGGGACTGTCTGCCGGCTAGCGACGCTGAGGGACCTGCACAGAACCCGGCGTGATTCTACCCGTGTAGTTCTCGAATCCCCGGCCATCCGGAGTAACAATGGTTCCGTGGTCGACTGCGCGTGAGTAGAGCCAACTCCCCCCCAAGGCTCCCCGCGCGGCCGGCCACCCCGCGGTTCGGTCGACCGACAGCTGCTGGTTGACGCGTCGCCGTGATCGTTGTCGTCGGCATTCCTAGACTGCTGGGCATGCAGGTATCAGCAAGTACGACGACGGGCGCATCGTGGTCGACGAGTACCAGCGGACCGGTGTCGAGGGTGTCTTCGCGCTGGGCGACATCTGGGCGCCGTACCAGCTGAAGCATGTCGCGAACCGTCAGGCCGAGGTGGTGGCGCACAACCTGCGCCATCCCGACGACCTGATCGCGACGGACCTCGACGTCGTACCGGCGGCGGTCTTCACCAACCCGCAGATCGCGACCGTCGGCGCGACCGAGCAGGATTGTCGCGAGGCCGGCGATGACTACGTCGTCGGCACCGCCCGGTACGCCGATGTCGCGTACGGGTGGGCGATGGAGGACCGCACCGGGTGCTGCAAGGTCCCGGAATCGACGCGCAGACGCTGGCCGAGCGGTCTTACTGGATCCACCCCGCCCTCGACCACTGAGCCCGCCCAGCCCTCAGCCCGCGATCAGGTAGCCCAACGTAGGCCCGTGGCGAGCTGATCGGTGGACCGGTACCCACCCGATCCTGACTGACACGGAACTTGTGCAGCGGGCGAAACTCCTTGCAGTGCTGGGCTTTCGGCTGTTCGTGCCGGCGAAGAAGAGTTTCCGTGTGGCCGGTTTCGGGATGGGTACCGGCAGCTCAGTTCGGCAGTGGTACGGAAGTGTGCCATCCGCGACATCAGGTTGCGAGGTAAGAGCGGTTGCGCTCTTTCCCTGACGAACTTCCTCTCATCGACTCCGCGAGCAGCGGCAACGTTCGCGAGCAGATCGCGAACCCTCGTCACCCGGGCTTCGGCACGCATGATCGACGGCTGCCGGGTCCCGTCCATCCTCCTGGAAGGAAACCGTCAGATGACATCCACGACGAATCACTGGGACGCCGACAGTCCACCCGAACCGCAGCACAGCGCTGGGAACGGTGTGACCGGTACGGCCCGGGAAGAAGCCGGGCAGCTGAAGGAGACGTCCGCCGACGCGGCTCGTCAGGTCGCCGGAACCGTGAAGGAGAAGGCCTCCGACGTGACGTCGGATGTTCGCCAGCAGACCGGGCGACTGGCGGGCCAGACACGCGACCAGTTGGTGGATCAGGCGAGCCAGCAGAAGGAGCGGGCCACCAAGAGCCTGCGCTCGGTGGGCGACGAGTTGCGGGTGATGGCGGAGCACGGTGACTCCGGGCTGGGCGCCCAGTTGGCGCAGCACGGTGCGAAGTTCACCGACCAGGCCGCCGACTTCCTGCAGCAGCGCGAGCCGGGAGACCTGCTGGACGAGGTTCGCGGCTATGCACGGCGCAAGCCGGGCACGTTCCTGCTGGTTGCAGTGGCCGCGGGCGTTGTGGCCGGCCGCCTCACGCGCGCACTGGCTGCAGGCGCCACCGACGCGCCGAGCGGTACCACGAACGGACGTAGTACGGGCGGTGAGTCGGTCGCCTATCCGGTCTCCGACGAATACCTCGTCCCGCCGCCGTCAACGGACGCGGGCTCAGCCGGGCTGACGGGTGACGCATGGTCCGACGTACGGCCCGGTGCTACACCCAGGTCAGCGCCGCCGGTGGCTCCGACCACGGCGCCGCCGCCGATGCCGACGCCGATGACGCCCGATCCCAACCCGGGAACTCCGGTGACGCCAGAGTTCGGGCCCGGATCGGAGCGCTGAGATGACGATCGACGGATCGCTGCCCGGTAGCAGACCGGACCAGCTGTCGATGGACGAGTCGGTCGGTCAACTGGTCTCCCAGCTGACCACCGACCTGGGGCAGCTGACCCGCCAGGAGCTGGCCTTGGCGAAGGCCGAGCTCCAGGCGGAGGCGAAGAAGGCCGGCAAGGGCGCGGGCATGCTCGGCGGCGCCACCCTCGCCGGCTGGATGGTGGCTCTGTTCCTCTCGTTCACGGTGATGTGGGCGCTGGACGAAGCCATGGACCTCATCTGGGCAGCGCTCATCGTCGCCGCCCTCTGGGCGGTTGTCGCGGCCGTGCTCGCGACGAAGGGGCGCAAGGAGCTCCAGGACGTCAACCCCAAACCCGACCAGACGGTCGAATCCCTCAAGGAGGACGCGAAATGGCTGACCCGGAAGAGCTGAAGCGGGACATCGAAGAGACCAGGCGCAACGTCGGCCGTGACGTGGATGCCCTGACGGAGAAGGTCAGCCCGAGCCGCGTCGTCGGCCGGCGGGTCGACCGGGCCCGAGGCGGTGTCCATCGGCTGAAGGACCGCGTGATGGGTTCCGCGGAGTCGGCGGGTGGATCGGTCGGCGACACGGCAGGTTCGGCCATGTCGTCGGTGCAGGACACCGCGGGCTCTGCGATGTCGTCAGTGCAGGATGCGGGCAGCAAGGTCGGCGACGCCGTCGGTTCAGCACCTGACCTGGCCCGCGCCCGAACCCGCGGTACGCCGCTCGCAGCCGGGCTGATCGCCTTTGCCGCGGGCTGGATCGCGGCTGCCGCGCTTCCCGCGTCGACACGGGAGCGTGACCTCGCGCAGGGGACGAAGGACAAGGCGATGGATGCCGCCGGCCCGGTGAAGGAGCAGGCGACACAGGTGATGCAGGAGGTCAAGGACAACCTGCAGGAGCCGGCGCAGGAAGCCGTCGAGCACGTCAAGCAGTCGGCCTCCCAGGCGGTCACCGAGGTGGGCGACGAAGGCCGGTCGGCGGCGCACCAGGTCGCCGATGAGACCAAGAGCTCGGCGGACAACGTCCGGCAGGCGGGTTCCTCCAGCTGATGAGTTGGGAGCTGCGGCACGCGGCGCCGGGAGTGGATGCCGAGAAGCCGACGGAGATTCCCGCGTCGGGCTGGTGGCAGGTCATCAGGCGGGCCTGGTCGGAGGCTAAGACCGACCAGGTCCCGCTCCAGGCCGCCGGCGTCGCGTTCTTCGGCCAACGAAATGCCGTGAAGGCCGACTCCGTCCCCGACTGAGCAGACCGGACGCGCTCTCCAGCGAGCCGTCAGTTTCATCGCGTGTCCTCGTTTTAGTGAGCTGTCTGCGGACGACAGAAAGGTCACGTCCGGCGGGAGTAGGATCCGGGGCTATGGCTCGTGGAGGGGAGCTCCCGGGTGGTGAAGGCGGCACACCGCGATGGGAACCTGCGGTGAGATTGTTCGGTCGCGACACCGAACTCGGGCAGCTTGATGCGTTCATCGCAACCGCGGCCATCAGTGGCGGGGGCTTGCTCCTGACCGGAGCTGCGGGCGTTGGCAAGTCCGTGCTCCTTGATGCCACCGCGGCGCGAGCGACGGCCAAGGGAGCCCGGGTGTTACGGGCCGCCGGTGTCGAGTTCGAAGCGGAGATGAGTTTCGCGGGGCTCCACCAGGTGGTCCATCCACTCGGCAAGGAGCTCCGTCGGCTGAGCGACAGCTACCGCCGGGCGTTGGAGGTCACGGCGGGGCTCCACGAGGGGACCCCGGCAGACCAGTTGACGGTTTCGAACGCGATGCTCGCCCTGCTGACGGAAGCAGCGGCGGACAGGCCTCTGTTGGTGATCGTCGACGACATGCCGTGGCTGGATCGCATGAGCGCGGTGGTTCTCGGGTTCGTCGCGCGCCGCCTGACCGGCAGCCAGGCAGGGTTCCTGGCCGCTTTCCGGTCTGACGAGGTCAGCTTCTTCGAGCGCGGCGGCCTGCCGGAGCTCGAGGTGCTGCCGCTGTCTGACGACGCTGCCGCCGCGCTGGTGGAAGACCGGTTCCCCACTCTGTCACCGCGGATCCGGCAGCGGCTCCTCGCAGATGCGCAGGGCAATCCGCTGGCACTGCTCGAGCTGCCAATAGCTCTGAGCGGCCACCGGCCTGCCGGAGTTCCGGCTTCACTGACACGCCCTCCACTCAGTCGGCGCCTGCAGTCCCTCTTCGCGTCGCGGATCAGCAATCTGCCGGACGCGACGCGCGGCCAACTGCTGCTGGCTGCCTTGGAGGGTTCCGGTGATCTACGCATCGTGCGAGACGCCGCAGCCGCGGAGTTGGGAGCACAGGCGCTGGACGCGGCCGAGAGGGCGCGACTGATCCACATCGACACCGGAGCGGGTCGAGTGGCCTTCCGCCACCCGCTGACCCGCGCTGCGGTCGTCGAGCTGTCGACCAGTGAGCAACGCCGCCAAGCCCATCGGGCTCTGGCCGGGCAGTTCGGGATCGACTCCGAGCGGCACGCGTGGCATCTGTCGCAAGCCGCGATCGACGCGGACGAAGACGTCGCCGTCCTCCTCGAAAGAGCGGCCGCCAAGGTGCGGCGGCGGGGCGATCCCGTCGGCGCCATCGAGCTGTTGCTCCGTGCCGCTGATCTGAGCCCTGAGGACACTGATCGGAAACGGCGAACGGTGATGGCTGCCTACATCGGCGTCGACATCACCGGCGATCTCCGCGAAGCACCGCAGTTGCTGGATGTTCTCGGGCCGGCAGCGGATGAACAACCCTCACTGGCCCTCGCAGTCGCAGCTGCCGCGTACCTGCTCAATATCGACGGCGCCGTCGATGCAGCCCACCGGCTGCTTGTGACCGCGATCGAGATGTCGCCCGATCCCGGCGACGCGAATGAAGAGATCATGGTCGAGGCGCTGTGGGTCCTGCAGGCGGTGGTCGCGTTCGGCTCACGCGCGGAACTCGTCGAGTCGTTCCGGACCGTAGTGGCACGGATGAGGCCGGGACCGCCGGAACTCATCGATCTTCTGGGCAGCACCTTCGTGGAGCCCGCGCGGCTGGCGTTGCCGGCGCTCGGCCGGCTCGACGACGCGGTCGCCGGGTTGACCGAGCAGTCCGATCCCGCGCGCACCATTCGCGTCGGGGTCGCCGCGCTGTACGTCGATCGGCTGCCGGACTGTCGAGCCGCCTTGTGGCGGGCTGTCGAGCACGGCCGGGTTGGTGGCGCGGTCACCTCGGCGATCGAGGCGCTGCTCCTCCTCGGGTGCGACGGCCTGCTCTCCGGAGGCTGGGACGAGGCTTCTCGACTGGCTGACGAGGCCCTCGTCCTGTGTGAGGAGCACAACTATCAGTTGCTGGCCTACCTGCTGCGCTTCCAGCACGCATTCGTTGCTGCCGCACGCGGCAACGAGACCAGCGTGAGCGCTCTGACCGACGAGATGATCCAGTGGGCAGCGCCGCGCGGGTTCGGATTCGTCCTCAACTATGCGTCCCACGCCAAAGCGTTGGCTGCCTTCGCCGAAGCCGATTACGAGGCCGCGTACCAGCAGGTGACTGCGATAAGCCCGGCGGGCACTCTGGAACCTCACTCGGCCCACGCGCTGTGGGTCATCTTCGACCTCGTCGAGGCCGCCGTCCGTACCGGCCGTCGTACTGAGGCCGCCGCGCACGTGGCCGCGGTCCAGGCCGCCGGTATCGGTGGAGTCTCGACGCGACTTGCCCTCGTCGTGGCTGCGGCGGCCGCGCTGGTCGCCACCGAGCCGGAGGATCGCAGGTTGTTCGAGGCAGCGTTGGCCGTCCCTGGTGGCGAGCGATGGCCGTTCGAGTTCGGGCGTGTTCACCTTGCCTACGGCGAGCGCCTCCGCCGAGCCAAAGATCGTCAGGCGCGCTATCACCTCACCTCCGCCCTCGACATCTTCCAGCGCCTGGGCGCCGAGCCTTGGGCGAAGCGAGCCCGCGGCGAACTGCGCGCCACCGGCCTCCCCGCCACGCACGCCGAGGCCGTCGGAGGGCTCGCCGGCCTCACGCCACAGCAGCGCGAGATCGCCCTGCTCGCCGCGGCCGGACTCACCAACAAGCAGATCGGCGACCGGCTCTTCCTGTCACCGCGGACCGTCGGAACTCATCTCTACCAGCTGTTCCCGAAGCTCGGCGTCACGTCCCGCGCCGCCCTCCGGGACGCTCTGGCAGAACCTCCGGCTGACCAGGCGACCCCGCGCAGCTGACTCCTACGGTCTGTGGTCGCGGGCTGCGTCTGGGTAACTCAGTCAAATGACGTAAGCGCTGGTCGACATCGCGAACCTACCTTCGAGCCATCGAATTCCGGTTCACTGAAGGAGACAGCGACCATGAGCACCACAACACCCGTACGAAACGTCGTCCTCGTGCACGGAGGCTTCGTCGACGGCTCGGGCTGGCAGGGCGTGCACGACCTGCTCGCCGAGGACGGGTACAACGTCAGCATCGTGCAGAACCCGACCCTCTCACTGGAGGATGACGCAACCGTCACCGCTCGAGTCCTCGACCTCCAGGATGGTCCTACCGTCCTGGTCGGGCACTCCTACGGTGGTGCGGTCATCACCGAAGCCGGCACCCACGAGAAGGTGACAGCGCTCGCGTACATCGCCGCCTTCGCCCCGGACAAGGGCGAATCGGTCAACACGCTCATCGCCGACCCGCCCCCGGGTGCGCCCGTCCCGCCGATCCTGCCTCCCCAGGACGGGTTCCTGTTCCTGGACCGTGCCAAGTTCGCCGACTCGTTCGCTGCCGACCTGCCGCCCAAGCTGTCCGCGTTCATGGCCGACGCGCAGGTGCCCTGGGGCGTCGAGGCCTTGAGCGGGTCGATCACCGAGCCGGCGTGGCGAGTGAAGCCGAGCTGGTACCTGGTCGCCACCGACGACCGCATGATCCCCCCGCCCGCACAGCGCGCCATGTCGGAGCGGGCGGGCGCGACGGTCGCCGAGGCCGCCGGCAGCCACGCGATCTACGTGTCTCAGCCGCAGGTAGTGGCCGATCTCATCAAGCAGGCCGCCCAGGCAGCGGGAAGCCGGCAGTAGGACCGATCCTGGAGGCGGCACGCGCCGCCAACTGACTGGAGCGTGCCCCGGCCGTCCTCATGCGGCCGGGGCACAAGCGCCTCGGACCGTCGAGCCGAGTGGCCGCGATACCTGCTAGCTGGTAGGCCAGAATTGCGGCCAGCGGGACTGTGGCCTGGGGGCTTGCCTCGACGACAGCGCCGCCCCCTCCCGGCGATGCTCGTGCAGTGACATCATCCTGCCGGCCCGAAGACCTCAAGGGCCGCTTCGAAGCCGAGGCGGTGCCGCTGCGTCCCCGACTGTACGTCGCGGCGCTGCGGCTGACGGGCAATCGCGCCGACGCCGAGGATCTGCTGCAGGAGACGTACCTCCGCGCATACCGCGGGTTCCACCGCTTCGAGCCCGGCACGAATCTGGCCGGCTGGTTGTACCGGATCCTCCGGAACACCTTCATCCAGGGGTATCGCAAGCGCCAGCGCGAACTGCCGACCGTTCCTGAGGACTGGCACCGGAACACCAACGGCGCCCTGCGCAACGTCGAGGCATCCGCCGAAACCGCGGTGCTCGACTCGATCCCCGACCGGCGGCTTCAGGAGGCGCTGTCGGCGCTGCCCGAACGGTACCGGCGGGTGGTTCTGCTCTTCGACGTCGACGGCTATGCCTACAAGGAGATCGCCGACATCGTCGGCATTCCCCTCGGGACCGTGATGTCACGGCTGCATCGTGGCCGCAAGGCGCTGAGGGAGCGGATCGCGCCACCAGCAGCAGCGGGTCAACGGCTTGCCGCCTGAGAGCTGTCGGCAGACCGGTCGATACCTGCCAGCCGGTACTGCGAATTCCGGCTCTCGTGACGTGAGGTAGGCCGCTGACGGGGGCGATTGCCGGTCGGTTCGCAGGGAACCTGAAGAGATCCGAGGCCACGTCGTCGGTGGACGTGGGCGATGTGTCAGGAGGCGGACGGTATGGAGCGCGCAGATTGGCTGGATGGTGCTTTTACTTCGACGGAGGCCCGGTTCCTGATGGTCACGGCGATCACGCATCATCAGATCAGCTCGCCGAACTGGGGTGAGCGCGAGGTCTTGAAGTTGCACGCCGAACTCGCGGAGATCGAGCTCGCCGCGCTGCGGCTGGTCGCCGCCCTCAAGATCATGGCCGGACCCAGCCGACCGGCGACCTGACGCTTGGCGTACCGCGGTGTGCCGGACCTGGACGGCCGGCCCGGGCTGCTGAATCCGCCTGCGGGCACGTACTTCTGGACGGCCAGAAGCGCGGGCGGCAGAATCGACGTAGTTTCAGCAGCCGGGGCGACGTCAGCGGCAACCAAGACCGTCGGCGCTCGGCGAGGGAAGCGATCGGATGGCACGGAGCCGGGTGAGCTCGCCCGTCGTTCGCTGGTCGGGCAGGCTGCTCGTCAGCGTGGCGATGGTCGCTGCGGTGACCGGCGTCATCGCGCTCCTCAAGCCGCACGTCCCGACCCTGAGTCTGCTGGTGCTCTACCTGCTTGCCGTGCTGCCGGTTGCCGTGCTGTGGGGAGCGCGGCTGGCGGCGGTCACCTCGGTTCTCAGCGTCACGGTTTTCGCGCTTCTGCTGCCCCCAGCCGGCTCGATCCTGATTGCCGACTCACGCAACGCGGTGGCGCTGGGGGTGTTCCTGGTGACGGCGGTCGTCGTATCGGAGCTGGCAGCGCGCTCCCGGCGCGCGGCGGTCGAGTCGGCGCGCTTGACGAAGGAGCAGTCGGCGCTCCGACGGGTCGCGACACTGGTCGCACAGTCGGTCTCCCCGTCAGCGGTCTTCGAGGCCGTCACCCGGGAGGTGGGGCTGCTCTCCGGTGCCGATCTGGCCCGGATGGAGCGCTACGAAACGGACGGGACCGTCACCGGAGTCGCTGCGTGGAGCCGGGGCCAAGGTCAGCTGGCCGTCGGGACGCAGTTCGACCTGGGCGGGATGAGTGTTGCCCGCGAGGTACAGCTGACCGGGGAGCCGGTCCGGCTCGAGAGTTTCGCCGGCGCGACGGGGATGATTGCCGCCGAGGCGCTTGCGCTGGGTATCCGCGCGTCGGTCGGTTGCCCCATCGTCGTGGCCGGACGGTTGTGGGGCGTGATCGCCGCCTCGACCAACAACGACGTTCCATTCCCCCCGAACACTGAGTTGCAGATCGCGAGCTTCACCGAGCTCGTCGCCACTGCGGTCGAGAACGCCGAGTCCCGCGCCGAGCTTCGCCGCCTGGCTGACGAGCAGGCCGCCCTGCGAAGGGTGGCGACACTCGTCGCCGGCGGGGCCGCACCGGATCTCGTGTTCGGTGCGGTCGCCCAGGAGCTCGGTCAGCTGACCGGCGCCGACGTCACCGGCATCTACCGGTTCGAGTCCGACGGCACGGCGACCACGATGGGCAACCACGGCTTGTCCGAGGACGAGATGCCCGTCGGTGCGCGGCAGATGCTGGCGGAGCCCGCGGCGATCGCGTCGGTCCAGGCGACCGGCGAGCCCGCGCGGTACGACGTGGACGACGAGATGCTCCAGAGCTTCCCCGAGTTCCTCCGCGAATGGCGGGTCAGGTCGGTGGTTGCCAGTCCGATCATCGTCGAGGGCCGCTGCTGGGGCGGTATCAGCGTCGCGTCGCGGCAGGGTCCTTTCCCCGCCGCCACGGGACGACGGCTGGTCGAGTTCACCGAGATCGCTGCTACCGCGATAGCGAACACGGAGAGCCGTGCACAGCTCGTGGCGTCCCGTGGGCGGGTGGTCGCCGCCGGAGACGAGATGCGGCGCAGGCTGGAGCGGGACCTGCATGACGGAGCGCAACAACGGCTGGTGTCGCTGGCGCTCGAACTCCGCGTCGCCGGAGAAACCGTGCCCCCCGAGCTGCCGGACCTTCGGACCGTTTTCGCTCAGGCGGCTGAGGATCTCACCGAGGTGCTGGAAGAGCTGCGCGAGATCTCCCGTGGCCTGCACCCGGCGATTCTGGCCGAGGGTGGCCTCGGCCCCGCGATGCGGACACTGGCCCGCCGCTCGCCCGTCGAGGTGGACCTGAAGGTCGAGACCGAGTCCCGGTATCCGGCGCCGGTGGAGGTGGCGACGTACTACGTCGTCTCCGAGGCGCTCACCAACACCAGCAAGCACGCCGCCGCATCACGTGCGGAGGTCATCCTCGAGGAGCGAGCCGACAACCTGTGGCTGCGCATCCGTGACGACGGTGTCGGTGGTGCGGAACCGCAAGGCGGTTCGGGGCTGGTCGGGTTGCACGACAGGGTCGAGGCCCTCGGCGGGTCGATCGACGTCGTCAGCCCCGTCGGCCATGGCACGGTGATCGAGGTCCGTCTACCTCTCGAGCGGCCGGTGCCGGATCAGGTCGACGGTCGCTATCAGTAGGGCTACGAGCATGAGCGCGGTCGCGGACAGCAGCGCGTCGGACACTGCCGTCGGATAGTCATGGGCCGAGCCCATGAGGACCCGGTAGAAGATCGTGGCCAGTACGGCGGTGCCGATCGCCCCGCCGATCCGTTGGGCGGTCTGCAGCGCGCCGCCGGCCGCGCCGGCCATCCTTACGGGCACGTATTGCAGGGTGAGCGTGATGTTGGGCGAGGTGACCAGGCCGCCACCCAGTCCGGCCACCAGCAAAGGCCCGGCGACCACCAACGCGGCGTCATCACCGCCGACGTGCCGCAACAGCAGCGCAGTGGCAACCAGCCCCGCGACTGTCGCGATCAGGCCCAGCACGGTCAGCACGCGACCGAACCTCGCGACCAGGCGGCCGGCGATCGCCGCGGAGAGCGCGACCCCGATCGCGAACGGTGTCACCGCCAGGCCAGAGCGCAGCGGTGAGTAACCGAGCCCGTCCTGGTAGAACAGCGCCAGCACCAGCCAGATGCCGGTGAAGCCGACGAAGTAGACCAGGCCGATGATCGAGCCGGCGGCAAAGCCGGAGGTGTGTGCCAGCCGCGGGTCGAGCACTGGCTCGCGCCCCCGGCGTACGGTTCGGAGCTCCCACCAGCCGAAGGTGGCGAGCAACAGCACGGCTGCCACGAGCAGCCACCAGTCCTGGCCCAGACCACTGCGCTCTGCATTCACCGCCGGGAGCAGCAGGCAGAGCACACCACCGCCGAGCAGGAGGGACCCGATCAGGTCGAGGTGGGTGTCGCGGCGGCCGGCTGTCGAACTGTTCGGTATCAGCCGTGCGGCGAGCACCAGGGTGACCAGCCCGATCGGCACGTTGACGTAGAACACCCAGCGCCAGGCGTCGGGCCCGCCGATCAGGGTGATGATCAAACCGCCGACCACGGGGCCGGTTGCGGTGGCCAGTCCGATCGTGGCGCCGAGGATGCCGAACGCCTTGCCCCGTTCGGCTCCCTGGAAGAGTTCCTGGATCAAGCCGGAGTTCTGCGGCACCAGCATGCCGCCGGCGATGCCTTGCAGCAGCCGGGCGGCGATCAGCAGACCGATGGTCGGGGCCGCGCCGGTCAGCGCGCTGGCGAGGACGAACCCTGTCAGGGCGATCAGGAACATCCGGCGCCGGCCCAGGATGTCGCCGAGCCGGCCTGCCGGTACCAGCGCCAGCCCGAAGGCGAGCGCATAGCCGGAGACCACCCATTGGGCGGTTCCAGCCGAGACACCGAGGCCTCGCTCGATGGACGGCAGGGCCACATTCACGATGCTGACGTCCAGCAGCGCCATGAAAGCGGCGAGCTGGCTGACTCCCAGCACCCGCCAGCGCCGCGGATAGCCGGCCAGGTCTGGTGGTGGGCCCGACCCGGCCGATCCGGTCGGCTGCGCAGAACCCCGTCGGCCCTGGTTCGTTGTGGTCACCTGGCGTGCTCCCTACGTCGCGCGGCCGCTCAGCCGGAGTACTGGTCGATCCGGAGGCGACGTGTGCTGTCCATTGCAACGGTCCCGTTCCGGTGGCCGGTTTTCGTCGTGGCCAGCCGCCATCCGGGATTCCTGCTGGCTGGAATGCAACCGGCCTGACGTGGGCGATAGCCTGTGGCATGGTGATCCAGCCGTCCGACCACAGCGCCGAGAGCACCGACGGCGGTGCGACCAGGGCTCGCGTCGTCCTGGCCGAGGATGACGTCCTGCTTCGGGAGGGCCTCGCCAGCCTGCTCGACCGGTCGGGCTTCGAGGTCGTGGGGCAGACCGGCGACAGTGCGTGGATCCTTCCGCTGGTCCGTGAGTTGACGCCGGACCTGGTCGTGGTGGACATCAGGATGCCGCCGACGAACACGACCGAGGGGCTGGACGCTGCCCGGGAGATCCGCAGGGAGTTCCCGGCGACCGGCATCCTGGTGCTGTCGGCTCATGCCGAGGTCGAGCACGCGATGGAACTGCTGGCGACCGGTCAGAAAATCGGCTACCTGCTGAAGAGCCGCGTGACGGATGTCGGCGAGTTCATCGAGACGCTGGAGCGGATCGTCAAGGGTGGTTCGGTGATGGACCCCGCACTGGTCCAGGAACTGGTGAGCGCCCGCCGGCGCAACGACCCGCTCGCGGAGCTCAGTCCGCGGGAGCGCGAGGTACTGGCGCTGATGGCGGAGGGAAAGTCCAACGCCGGCATCGGGCGCCGGCTCTGGGTGACCGAGGGCACGGTGGAGAAGCACGTCCGGCACATCCTCGCCAAGTTGAGCCTCCCGGAGACCGACGATGATCACCGCCGGGTGCTCGCGGTAGTCACGTTCCTCGAGAGTCGCTGACGGAACGAGCCCCGCGTCACGCCGACGAGCCGAGCAGGGCACGGACGGCGCCGGCCGACAGCCTGGCCTTGGGGAGGAAGCCGGCGGCCGGGCTCGCCGCGATCAGCTCGGCGTAGTCCTCCTCGGCGTGAGTGGAGATCAGGATCACCGTCGACGGGGCCAGGCCGGCCTCGCGGGTCAGCCGCCGGACGACGTCGAAGCCGCTCTGCTCGCCGAGGTTGATGTCGACCAGGGTGACGTCCGGCCCGGCTTCCACGGCGTACCGGATCGCCTCGGCACCATTCGTCGCCACGGCCACGACCAGCAGGCCCTCGCGTTCCAGCAGACCGCGTGCGGCCGCGAGGAAGCGAGGGCTGTCATCGACGATCATGCAGCGCAGCGCCATGACCACAGCGTGGTACGCGTCCGACCTCGGGGCATTCCTGCTACCAGGATCATCGCCCGCGACCGACCAAGATTCCCGCTGCCAGGCAGCAGCCGTTCTCGCTGGCAGCAAGCTCCTTGGCGTTGCAGTTCGTGGGTACTGCGGGATCCCCGCTAGTGGGTAGGGGAGATGGACACCTGCCGGGATGATTTGGGGCCCGCCTCGGCCGAGTGTTACGCAGTATGAAGGCTAATTTGCACGTACTCCGAACCGCCCTGGCGCTGACGGGAGTTGCCGCGGCGATGGCCGGGCTGACCGCCTGTGGCAACAACAACGCGTCCTCGTCGGGCGGCAGCAGCGCTCCACCCGCGAACACCAAAGTGGGCATCCTGCTGCCCGACACGGCGACCTCGCCGCGCTGGGTCTCCGCCGACCCCACCGAACTCCGCAAGCAGTGCGCGGACAACAAGCTGACCTGCTACATCGACAACGCCAACGGCAGCGCGACCACCCAGCAGTCCCAGGCGCAGGCCCTCATCAACGCCGGCGTCGGCGTCCTGCTGGTCGTGAACCTGGACTCGGGCTCCGGCAAGGCGATCGAGTCGCTCGCCCAGCAGCACAACGTCGTCACGATCGACTACGACCGGCTGACCGCCGGCGGTAGCGCGGCGTACTACGTGTCCTACGACAACGTGAAGGTCGGCGAGGACCAGGGCACCGCGCTGACCCAGGCGTCAGAGGTGAAGGGCAAGCCCGCGGTCAACTACGTCGAGATCGACGGCGCGCCGACCGACAACAACGCCGCCCAGTTCGCTCAGGGCTACAACTCAGTGCTCTCGAAGCAGCCTGGCTGGACCAAGCTCGCCGACCAGACCGGCAACTGGGACGCCGCCACCGCGCAGACCGTGTTCACCACGATGCTGGGCCAGCACCCGAACATCAACGCGGTGATGGTTGCCAACGACACCATGGCGCAGTCGGTCATCAACGTGCTCAGGGCCCAGGGCCTCGCGGGCAAGGTCGCGGTGTCCGGGCAGGACGCCACTGCAGGCGGACTCGACAACGTCATGGCCGGTACCCAGGCGTTCACCATCTACAAGCCGGTCGCCGGTGAGGCGGACGTGGCCATCAAGCTGGCCGCGCAGATCCTGGCGGGCCAGAAGCCGACAGCGCCGACGACGGTCAAGGACCCGACGACCGGCCGCGAGGTCCCGGCGTACCTGGCCGACCCGACCGTGATCACCAAGGCGAATGTGGCCCTGCCCGTGACCGATGGCTACGTGACCGCCGCGGCCGTCTGCCCCACCCCCGCGCTCGTGCAGCTGTGCGAGGCCAACGGCATCAAGATGCCATGACGTCCGATCCCACCTTGGAGTTGCGGGGCGTCGACAAGTCCTTCGGTCCGGTCCACGTGTTGTCGTCGGTGAACTTCACCGCGAACGCCGGGGAGGTGACCGCCCTGGTCGGAGACAACGGGGCTGGGAAGTCGACCCTGGTCAAATGCATCGGCGGCATCCATCAGGTCGACGCCGGGGAGTTGATCTTCGACGGCACGCCCCGCACCGTCGCCGGACCACGGGAAGCCGCACTGCTCGGGGTCGAGATCGTCTACCAGGACCTCGCGCTGGCCGACAACCTCGACATCGTCCAGAACATGTTCCTCGGCCGCGAGGAGGTCACCCGGCTGCGCACACTCAACGAGAACTCGATGGAGAAGCTGGCGCGACACGCGCTGGACACGCTGTCCGTCCGCACCGTCCGATCGGTACGCCAGCGCGTGGCGAGCCTGTCCGGCGGCCAGCGCCAGACCGTGGCGATCGCCAAGTCGGTGCTCTGGCAGTCGAAGATCGTCATCCTGGACGAGCCGACCGCGGCACTCGGCGTCGTCCAGACCGAGCAGGTTCTCGAGCTGGTCCGCCGGCTGGCCGAGCAGGGAGTCGCCGTGATCCTGGTGTCGCACAACATGAATGACGTGATGAAGGTCGCCGACTCCATCGGCGTACTCTTCCTGGGCCGGATGGCGGACCAGGTCAGACGCAAGGACGTGACCCAGACGCAGGTGGTCGAGCTGATGACGGCGGGCCGCTCGGGTGACCTTGGACTGTCGCCCGAAGAATCGACCGGAGCCGCGGTATGAGCGCGCAGACCGACGACCTCGTCAAGCAGGACCAGCGTGGGCCGGACGCGCCGAGCGAGGGACTGGGCGCGCTCGGCGCCTACATCAAGGACTACTTCGGCCGCGTGCGCGGCGGCGAGCTCGGCTCCATCCCCGCGCTGGTCGGCCTCATCGTCATCACCGCCGTCTTCTCCTTGGTGCATCAGGGCTTCCTGAGTGCCTACAACCTCGAGGCACTGGTGATCCAGGCGGCGCCGATCATCGTGATGGCGATGGGCCTGGTCTTCGTGCTGCTGCTCGGAGAGATCGACCTGTCCGCCGGCACGACCGGTGGGCTGTGCTCGGCCATCACGGCTGTGCTGATTCTGCGGCACGGGGCGTCGTGGTGGCTGGGGCTGATCGTCGGTCTGGTCGTCGGCCTGCTCATCGGCTTCGGCATGGGCTGGCTGCGCGCCCGGATCGGCATCCCGTCGTTCGTCATCACGCTGGCGACGTTCCTGGCGTTCCAGGGCGTCACACTGATCCTGATCGGCGGCCAGGGGTCGGTGATCCTTCCGGACAACTCGCCGTTGATCAAGCTGGAGAACAGCTTCGTGCCGCTCTGGCTCGGATGGGTCCTGCTGGCGCTGGTCGTGGTGGGATATGCCGCGATCAAGATCAACGACGCGCTCGGGCGCCGGCGTTCCGGACTCTCCCGGCCGCCATTCACCGTGATCGCGGCCAAGGTCGCCGTACTGGCCGTCCTCGGCGCGGTGTTCACGTACGAGATGGGGGTCAACCGCAACCTGTCCACCAACGCGTTCTTCAACAACAAGGCGCAGGGCATGCCGTGGGTCGTCGTGCTGCTGGTGATCCTGTTCGCGGTGTGGAACTTCGTCCTCACCCGCACGCGGTACGGACGGCACGTGTACGCCGTCGGCGGTAACGACGAGGCGTCGCGGCGCGCGGGCATCGTCGTGTCCCGGATCCGGATCTCGGTGTTCGTGATCTGCTCCGGCATGGCGGCCGTCTCCGGCATCATCGCGGCCTCGTTGCTGCAGTCGGTCCAGTCGAACGCCGGTGCGGGCAACACCCTGTTGCTGGCCGTCGGTGCGGCGGTCATCGGCGGTACCTCGCTGTTCGGCGGGCACGGCCGGATCATCGACGCCGTTCTCGGCGGCCTGGTCGTCGCGGTCATCATCAACGGCATGAGCGACCTCATCCAGGGCGCCAACTCGGCGGGCTACGAGTGGGTCGTCACCGGCGCCGTGCTGCTGCTCGCCGCCGGCTTCGATGCGGTTGTCCGCCGGTCGCGGGCGACCTGAGCGGCGGACGAGCAGTGGTCGCCCGGAGTGGCAGTCAGGCGTCGGGACGGGATGGCGTCGGGCGCACTTGGTGGTCGGTGTCGATCGGAAGGTCGACGAGCAACGTGGTGCCCGCGCCGACCGGGCTGGTCACCGAGATCGTGCCGTCGAGGGCCTCGACACGGTCCGCCAGCCCGGTCAGGCCGGACCCGCGATCGGGTACCGCGCCGCCCCGGCCGTCGTCGCGCACTGACAGGTGCAGGCGGCCCGCGCTGACCCGGGCGTCGATCCACACTTCCGACGCGCCGGAGTGCTTGGCTGCGTTGGCGAGCGCCTCGGAAACGACGTAGTACGCGCAGACCTCGACCGGCCCGGCCAGCCTGACCGGTACATCCACGGCCACCTCCGACGGGATCGGACTGCGGCGAGCGAGCGCCTTGAGGGCCGGACCGAGGCCGCCCTCGGTCAGGATCGCCGGGTGGATGCCTCGGGACAGTTCTCGCAGCTCGTCGAGCGCGGTGGTGAGCTCGTCTGCGGCGTTGGCGAGTTGGGCACGCATCTCCGGCTGCTCAGGCGGCACCACCGCCTCTCCGGCCCGCAGTTGCAGCGCGATCGACACGAGCCGCTGTTGGGTGCCGTCGTGCAGGTCGCGCTCGATGCGCTGGCGGGCCCGGTCGGCTGCCGCCACGATCCGGACGCGCGACCCGGCCAGCTCCCGCCGTCCTTGTTCGACTGCCGCGGCCATGGTGTTGAAGCTGCGCTGCAGTACTCCGATCTCACCCACGCCGCGGTCGGGCACCCGGGCCCCCAGATCGCCCGCCGCGAGTCGCCCGGCCATCGCGGCGGTACGGCGTACCGGACGGAGGATTCTCCAGTTCAGGTACCAGGTGAACAGCGCCACCAGCAGGACCGAGCCGGTCAGGCCCGCGGCCGCGGCGACTATCGCGCGGCGGGCGACGTCGTCCGCCTTGTGCTGTCGTGCCATGGCCAGTTGGTCCTCGACCGCGAGCAGCTGATCGAACTGTGTTCGCATCGCGTCGACCCGCTGCTTGTCCTCCGCGGTCGCCGCGACGACGTTGACCGACGTCCTGTCCCGATGGGCAGCGGCGATCAGAGGTTCGGAGTAGTCCTTGAGATAGGAGGTCCCGGCCTGGGTGAGGCGCTCAGCCCGGGCGTGCTGTTCGGCATTGCCTGCGACGAGCTGCTCCAACGTGGTGGCCTGCTGAGGGAATGCCGTACGTGCCGCCAGCCACGGCTGCAGGTACTGGTCAGACCCGGTGAGCAGGAATCCGCGCTGGCCGGTCTCAAGGTCGACGACAAGCCGCTCCAGGCGGTTGGTTGCCACCAGCACGTCCTCGGACTGCTGCGCCCGGTGTTCCATTCCCCGCAGGTCGGCCACCGACGAGAGCAGTACGGCGAACGTGGCGCCGATGGTCACGGCGAGCAGACCGCTCGCGACCATCGTTCGACGGGTCAGGCCACGCCTCATCCTGCCGTGCTCAGATTTCTCGAGGTCCGCTGACACCGTCGAGGGTCCCTCTGATGGCGGTGCCGGACAACGCCGTCTTCGGAAGGAACCCGATCGCCGGGCTGGCGGCGATCAGGTCGGCGTAGTCCTCCTCGGAGTGGGTGGAGATCAGGATGATCGGAGCCGGGGCTCCGTCGGCCTGCTCCGCCAGCCGCCTGGCCAGCTTCAGCCCGCTCTCACCGCCGAGATCGATGTCGACCAGCATGACGTCGGGTCGCAGCTCGGCCGCGAGGCTCAGCGCCTGCGCGCCGGTGGACGCCGTACCGATCACCGAGATGCCGTCACGTTCCAGCACCGTCCGCGCGACCTCGAGGAAGCGGGTGCTGTCGTCGACGATCAGGCAGCGAAGCATGTGGTCAGCATTTCAAGGAGGTACGCCGCCCGCATTCCGGCTAGCAGGACACTTGTGACAATCGGTCACATCGATCGCACCGGGTCCGAGCACTGTGGCAGGCCCGCGGAGTGATCGAGGTCTCACGCTCAGAACGGAGTCGGTCGTACGCCCCGCGTCCCCGCAGGTAGCCAGTCGTTGCCAGGAGCAGGAGCGTCGCACCGACGATGAAGACGTCAGCGAGGTTGTAGCGGTAGTGGCTGACAGCAATGAAGTCGATCGCTCCGCGAGCGCTGCCGGGAGCAGTCCAGCTGTGCATGCCCAACCGGTCGAGCTGGTTGCTGCCCCAGCCGCCGATCAGCAGGGCCACGGAGACAAGTACGGCGGCCGGACGGCGGCGGCGGATCAGCACGAGGAGCGCGGTGGTCAGCACTCCCAGCCCGGACAGGTCGAGGAACGCGCCTGCGAGCGGGTCCTCGTACCAGTGACCGACCACGCGGCCGGCGATCATGTCGCTACCAGGATTGATGATCGGCGTGGCAACATTTCGCCAGCCCCACCACTTGGTCGCCTGGTCGGTCAGTATCACCGCCGCCAGCAAGGCCATCGCGATCCACCGCTGTCTGGACTGGTTCCTGGGTTTCGACACAGTCACAACCCTTCCGCCCAGGCGCGTTTCCGACCTCAATGCCAGCGGCAATCCTCTGTACCGGGTGGCTGGAAGCTTGAGGCTGGAGCGCGAGCAGGGCGGCACGTGCTGCGTCCGCGGTGAGCCGTCGCGCGGCTTCCTTGGCGAGCAGCCCCTCGATGACAGCCCCGAGCCGGCCTGCGCGCGGCGACGGCCGGGGCGAGTCTTCGACAACGGCGGTCAGGGTCGCCCAGACGTCGGCCTTGGCGAAAGGAGCTCTGCCCTCGATGACGGCATACAGCGTCGCGCCGAGCGAGAAGAGGTCAGAGGCCGGCGCGGGCCTCTCACCACGAAGCTGCTCGGGTGAGATGAAGGCGGGGCTACCTTCGAGCACGTCACGGGGAAAGTCGAGTTCCTCGTCCTTCAGGCAGGCGATGCCGAAATCGGTCAGCACCACCCGGCCGTCATCACACAGCTGGACATTGGCAGGTTTGACATCGCGGTGGACGACGCCCGCCTGGTGAACGGCCGTCAGCGCGTCGAGCAGCCGCAGCGCGAGGTCGATCACCCGGTCTATCGGCTGCGGTCCCTCGTCTGCGAGCATCTCTGCCAGCGTTCGGCCCGAGAGCGGCTCCATCACGATCCAGGGGCGGCTGCCCTCTCGCACGACGTCATGGATTCTGACCACGCCGCGATGGTTGACCTGCGCGGCCGCACGGGCTTCGTAGAGCGCGCGCGCCCGGGCCGCCCTGCTCGCATCCTCCGACTCTGCGTCGGTCGCGAGGTATTGCTTGAGGGCGACCGGTCGACGCAGCAATTCGTCCTCCGCGAGCCAGACCCTGCCCATGCCGCCGCGCCCCAGGAGCGACTGCAGCCGGTATCGACCTGCGATGAGTCGTCCGGACGGCTGCGCCGATCCACGGAACCTGCCGGCAGTGCTGATGGCCGGCGCGACCGGGACCGTGCTCTCCGTCAGGCTCGTAAGCCGACGGACCTGGCTGGCACCTGAGTCTCGACCGGGAAGTTCAGCGAGCGCCTTCATTTGGCTAACCCTCCGCCCACCGAGGCATCGTGTCGTCCCGGCGGCCGCCCATCGTCCGTACCTGCTGGCAGGAACCCGCGCTGGGTGTCAGCCGCAATCCTGCTCCGCCCGGTGAACAAGGCCGTGCGATCGAACGTTTTGGAGGTATCGAAGGATCATCAGATCAAGGAGAAACCTCGCATGAAGCGCATCGCCTTGGTGGTCGGTACGGCTGTGCTCGGCCTGTCCACTCTGACGGCCTGCGGCGGTGGCGCCAGTGCCACTCCGGCTCCCCAGAGCACCCCCGCGCGAAGCACCCCCAGCCTGTCGGCCACCGCCAAGCTGTCCACCGCCACCGCCGGGAACTTCGGCAAGATCGTTGTCGACGGCACCGGTCGCACGCTGTACGTCTACGACCTGGACACCTCGCACCCCTCGAAGTCGAACTGCGACGAATCGTGCGCGGCGTTGTGGCCACCGCTGCCGGCCGGCACCGGTGTGCCGCAGGTGAGCGGCGTCTCCGCCTCGCTGGTGGGCACCGTGACGCGTTCGGACGGCACCAAGCAGCTGACTCTCGCCGGTTCGCCCCTCTACTACTTCGCCAACGACGCCAAGGCCGGTGACGTGAACGGTCAGGCCGTCGACGGAACCTGGTGGGTCATCGGTGCGAACGGCAAGAAGATCACTACCCAGGCTCCCGCCAACAACTCGTCGAGCAACTCCGGCTACTGATTCGACCCCGTGCGGCTCAGCAGGCTGCCTTGGGATCGCCGATGACACGATCAACCGCGACAACCGAATCCTGGAGGCCGGCGGTGGCTGCACCGCCCCGCCGCCCGGACCAGGCCGAAGCGCTGCTCCGCCTGCTCTACACGGAGTACGGACCCAGCGTGCTGAACTACGCCACCCGGCTGACGGGCGATCGTGGCGCGGCCGAGGACGTCGTACAGGAAACTCTGTTCCGGGCGTGGAAACATGCCGACCGCCTGATCAAGGGCAACGGCTCCGTACGAGGCTGGCTGATGACGGTGGCGCGGAACATCGTCGCCGATCGAGCCCGGGCCCGAGCCATCCGCCCTGTGGAGGTCGCGGAGCTGGATGAGCGCAGCTCCGTCGGTGCAGATCACTCCGAATCTGTGGCGAATACCTTGCTGGTCAGCGACGCGCTGGACCAGGTGTCCGCCGAACACCGCGAGATCCTGGTGGAGCTGTACTACCAGGACCGATCCGTCGCCGAGGCCGCCCGCGAACTCGGCGTACCGCCCGGCACGGTGAAATCCAGGTCGCACTACGCCCTGCATGCCCTCCGCGCCGCGATCGGTGGCCGAGAGGGGTTGTTCGGAGCCGAGACGGCCCGATGATCGCCATTGGAGGTAAGGGGTGCTGACCACTACGGCAGCAGCCACTGCGCGGGAAGCGCTGCGGAGACTGATCCGGAGCGGCCTCGATCCGCAGGGTTACCTGAACGAGGTATCGGCCGTCATTCGCCGCACGATTCCGCACGAGGCGTCCGGGTGGATGACGCTGGATCCGGACACCCTGCTCTCCAGTGGCACGCTCGTGAGCCAGAAGTCGCCCGAACTCGATCGAGCCTTGTGGCGCAACGAATTGCTGCAGGACGGCGAGGTGCACAAGCTGGCTGAGCTCGCGCTGCGGCCGTCGCCCGTCGCTGCGTTGAGCGAGCTCGATGCCGCGACCGTTGAGGAGAGTCCACGAGTTCAGCAGATCCTTCGCCCGGCCGGGATCGGGGACGGAGTGCGGCTCATGTTGCGCACCAGCGGATCGACCTGGGGTCATGGCGCGATCTACCGCGAGCTCGGTGCTCGCGGCTTCGACTCCGACGAGCGGACGTTCCTGGCGGCGATCGCCGATGACATCGCCGAGGGCTTGCGGCGTAGCCTGTGCCGCCGACCAGAACCCGGCGCAGCAGCACTCGTCCCCGGTGTAGTGGCCTTCGATGCCCAGGGCCGTGTCGTCTCTGCAACTGCCGAGGCGAGCCGGGTGATGGCGCTGATGCCGGGTGATGCCGGCTCGACGCTTTATGCCGTAGCGATCGGGGCCGGCCTTCGCGACCGCGCATCGGCACGCGTGCTCCTGACCGACGGCCGCTGGCTGCTGGCCCAGGGCGGGCGAATGCACGGCGCCCCGAACGACGCCGCGCGGGTGACGGTCACGCTCGTACAGGCCCCGCGATCGGACCTCACGTCGCTGCTGCTGCGCCTGCACACACTCAGCGCACGGCAGCGCGAGGTGGCCGAGCTCCTCGTGAGCGGCCCTCGAACCGACGAGATCGCCGCGCAGCTTCACATCTCGCACCACACCTTGCACGACCACGTCAAAGCGATCTTCGCCAAGTTCGGAGTCCAGGGCCGCGCCGAGTTGATGGCGCTCGTCTCGGACTGATTCTTCGGGAGGTTCCCCCAGGTGGGGGATTCACTGAACCCACTCGACGATTGAGGATTCAATCAACCGGCAAACCTGGCCGGCAACCCGAAGGAGAAACAGAACGATGATCGCAAAGCGTCTATCCGGAGTGGTTCTCGCCGCCGCTGCGGTGACCTCGGCCGCGCTGGTCGCGACCGGACCCGCCACCGCCGCGCCGTACAGGCACTCTCACCATCCGGTGCCGGTCCACGGTGTCACCCAGACGAACCTGGTGTCCGACCAGCCGGGCAAGGCCCAGCTCACGGATCCCAATCTGGTGAACGCCTGGGGCATGTCCCGTGGCGCTGACACCCCCGTTTGGGTATCGGACACCGGCTCGGGCGTCGCGACGTTGTACTCCGGCGCGGTCAAGGGGAGCCCGGTCGTGGCCGCACCGGCGGGCAAGCAGCTGGTCGTCAAGGTGCCCGGTGGCCCGGTCACCGGCCAGACCTTCAACAACGCGTCGTCCGGCTTCGTTGTGCCAGGCACCAATGCGTCGGCCAACTTCCTCTTCGCGACCGTCGGCGGAACCATCGCCGCCTGGAACGGCGCGGCCGGTACTCAGGCCGTAACGGTCGCCACCACTCCCGGCGCCATCTACACCGGCCTCACCGAGGTATCAAGCCCGTTCGGTCCGCTCCTGCTGGCGGCCAACTTCCACAACAACAGCGTCGACGTCTTCAACTCCTCGTTCCACAAGGTCAACGCGGCAAGCATGTTCCGCGATCGGTCCCTGCCACGCGGCTACGCACCCTTCAACGTCCAGGTCCTCGGCAACTCTGTCTACGTCACCTTCGCCAAGCAGGACGCCGACAAGCAGGACACCGCGGACGGCGCTGGTCGCGGCTTCGTCGACCGGTTCACGACCATCGGCACGCACGAGCAGCGGGTCGCCTCCGCCGGCGCCCTGAACTCACCGTGGGGGCTGGAGATCGCACCACCGAAGTTCGGCAAGTTCTCCAACGACCTGCTCGTCGGCAACTTCGGCGACGGGACGATCCACGCCTACAACCCGCACAACGGCCGGTTCCTGGGCACCCTCACCGACACCAAGGGCCACGTGATCAAGATCGAGCGACTGTGGAGCCTGCTCACCGGTGATGCCGTCGCCGGTGGGCCGAACTCGGTCTGGTTCAGCGCCGGGCCTGACGACGAGCAGCACGGCCTGCTCGGCATCCTGACCGCCCGCTGACCAACTCGCTGGTTCCCGGGTCAGCGCACCCGGGAACCAGCGACCCGGACCATGGAGCTGCAATGCGGAGTTACCAGCATGTCGTGGTGGGCGCCGGTACTGCGGGGTGCGTCCTGGCGGCACGGTTGTCGGAGGACGGCGTACGGGTGTTGCTGCTCGAGGCGGGTAGCGCGCGGCCGCTTGAGTCGATGGCGGTCCCACCGGCGTGGCCCAGCCTGATGGGATCCACAGCCGACTGGGCTGATCAGACCGTGCCTCAGCGCGTGACCGGTGCCGGCGTGCCCTGGCCGCGCGGCCGTGGGCTGGGCGGGTCCTCGTCCATCAACGCGATGAACTTCGTGCGGGGGCATCGGGCCGGCTACGACGCTTGGGTCGCCGCCGGTGCGAAGGGCTGGGGATTCGACGATCTGCTGCCCACCTTCAAGCGAAGCGAACACACCGAAGGTCGCGATCCTGCGCTGCGCGGCACTGGTGGTCCGCTCAAGCCTGGGCCTGCTGTCCAGCGGCATCCCATCGCAGAAGCCGGTCTGGAGGCAGCGGGACAAGCTGGTCATCCGATCGCGCGGGACATCAGCGGCGGCCTGGAGGAAGGCTTCGGATTCTGCGACCTGAGCATCGTTGACGGCAGGCGGCAAAGCGCGGCGGATGCCTATCTCAACCCCGTCCTGAGCCGGCCGAACCTGGATGTGGTCACCGACGCGCTGGTACATCGGGTGCTGCTGGACGGCGATCGGTGCACTGGCGTGGAGTATCAGGTGGGTGCCGAGACGCTCGTCGCTCGCTGTACGGCGGAGGTCGTACTCGCGGCGGGCACCATCGGTACGCCGCAACTGTTGATGCTGTCCGGGATCGGGCCGGCGGATCACCTGAAAGATCTCGGTATCGAGGTCGTCGGGGACCTGCCCGGCGTCGGCGCGAACCTGCACGACCATCCGATGTGCGGTGTGGTCTACCGATCCGCCCAGCCGGTGCCACCCGGGACCAACAACCACGGCGAGGTTCAGGGCCTGCTGAGCACCGGTATCGGCGAGCACGGCCCAGATGTCCAGCTCATGTTCGTGGACGTTCCGCTGCGCGCGGACTCCTTGCCGGGGCCCGACATCGGCCACGGCTACGCCATCATGGTTTCCCTGATGGCGCCGTTCAGCCGCGGTTCCCTCCGCTTGGCCGACAACAGCCCCGGCACACACCCGGTGATCGATCCCGCGTACTACACCGACCCTCGTGACATCGACATCGTGGCTGCGGGGCTGCGCATCGCGCGCGAGATCGGTGCCGCGCCGGCACTGTCCACGTGGTACGGCGGGGAAGCGCTGCCGGGACCTGATGTGCGGGCGAAGGAAGATCTGCAGAGGTACATCAGGATCAACCTCCGAAGCTACTCGCACTACGCCGGAACCTGCGCGATCGGTGCCGATGAGCGGTCCGTGGTCGACACCAACCTCCAGGTACACGGAATCAGCAACCTGAGAGTCGCGGACGCGTCGGTGGTGCCCGCACCGATCTCCGCCAACACCAACGCAACCGTCTACGCGATTGCTGAGCGAGCAGCGCAACTCATCCGTTCGCAACCAGCAACGGATGGTCTACAAGGGAGTCGAACAACATGAGGAATCGTCTGTGGGTCGTCGTCGGTGCTGTAGTGGCACTCCTGGGACTTCTCTTCACCCTGCAGGGCACCGACGTCATCGGCGGCAGCGCGATGAGTGGCACCACCTTCTGGGCAGTGGCCGGTCCCATCATCATCGTGATCGGACTGGTAGTAGCCGCAGCGGGAGCCAGGAGACGAGGCCGGTGAGCTGGGCTTCCCGTTCTTCACCTTCGTCGGAACTTGGCTCGGGTAGGGACTTAGTGCCGCGGACTCCTCGTGGGTTGTACCTCCCGGCATGACGGCCGGGAGGCAGCAATGGGTCAACCGGGCGGCGCGGGCGACGGGTGTCAGCTGACGTGCGGCCGGTGTCCTGGCTCTTGGCGGGGGACTCGTTGGTGGCTGCCCGGGATGGTTGGCAGGGGCAACTGCGACGCCTCGTACTGCGCCAGGTTGTACTGCCCGGTGGTTTCAGGCAGGGACGGCGCGTGCTTGGCATCGCCGAACCGGAACGCGCCGGTCAGGTCGCTGACCGTTTCGCGGCGCCAGTCGCTGATGTTGGTCTCCTTGACGCCGGTGAGCCGTTCCAGGAAGCGCAGCTGCGAGGTGTGGTCGGACGTCTCCGAGAAGACATAGCCGCCGGTCGTCCACGGCGAGACGATGATGCACGGCACCCGGAAACCCAACCCGATGGGCAGGCCGCCACCGACCTCGCCGGTGTTGGACGTCTTGAACACGAACTCGTCGGGCGTGCCGGGCTCGGGGAGCGGCGGCAGCACGTGGTCGAACATGCCGTCGTTCTCGTCGTAGGAGAGGATGAAGACCGTCTTGGCCCAGACCTCGGGGTTGGCGGCGATGGCATCGATCTTGCCGGCGACGAAGGTCGCACCGGCGGCGGGCAGTGCGGCCGGGTGCTCATCGAAGCCCGACGGCGGGAGGATCCAGCTCACCGTGGGCAGCTGGTCGTTCATCGCGTCGTACTCGAACTGGCCCAGCGGCTGGGTGGCGACGCCGTTGTCGTAGATCGGGTCGCCCGGCTGGGCGCTGCCGAACGCCTTCCACTTGCTGATCGCCGCGGCGCCGGTGAGGCCGCCGGGCTGGCGGTAGATCTTCCAGCTGACGCCCGCCTGCTGCAGACGCTCGGGGTACGTCGTCCAGCTGAACTGGTTCGCCGGGCCGCCGGTGGTCAGCGACGGTCCGCCGGCCAGGCCGTTCGGGTCCAGGGTGCCCGACATCCACATGTGCCGGTTCGGGCCGGTCGGGGCGAGTACCGAGCAGTGATAGCCATCCAGGATGGTGAACGCGTCGGCGAGGGCGAACTGGAACGGGATGTCCTCGCGGGTGAAATACCCCATCGTGTACTGGCCGTCGATGGGGCCGTCGGCAGCCAAATGCGCCGGCACCCAGTTGTCGTTCTTCCCGCCGTTCAAAGCCTGGTGCTGTACCGCCCACGCGTGGCTCATCGACGGGATCGCCTGGGCTGCGGTGATCTTCGTGTTGAGTCGGTACGGCAGCAGGTAGCCGTCCGGGTTGGACGGGTCGGGCTGATAGAAGACGTTCCTGCCGTTGGGCAAACGCCGCGCGTGTGGGTCATCGAAACCCCGCACACCGGACAGCGTTCCGTAGTAGTGGTCGAAGCTGCGGTTCTCCTGCATGAGCATGACGACGTGCTTGATGTCCTTCAGCCCGCCGTGCTTCGGGGGCGGCGACGCGAGAGCGGTGCGCACGTTGGGAGGCAGCGCGAGCGATGCCGCAGCCAGGCTGGCCGCCGCCGCGCCGGAGCCAAGCAGCCGACGGCGGCTGATACCAGTCGGCGCGTCAGGGGAGTCGTTCATTGGGGGGCCTCACTTCCACAAGCTGGTACGCCGACCATTCGGCGCCTTGCCACCCTGGAACCCCGACGTAGCCCACCGCCGATTCTTCGATGACCGCCGAACAAACACCCGGCGACCAGCAACCGCCGACGACAAGCCCGCAGATTCGGCCTGCGTGGCCTAGCATCCCTTTCGTGAGGTGGGGGGCCTGTCTGCTCTCAGGCGGCTGTGGTTGTGTCGATCCCGGCGGCGTCGACCCATTCGTGGGCGGTGCCTTTGATGACCAGGTACTTGATGATGTCTTTTCCGTCGGTCAGTACCGCGACCGCGCGCCAGCCGGCTTCGTTGGCTCCGGACATCGCCGTATGGCTCACGGCGAAGGCTTCGGGCAGCGTCACCAGTTGTGTCGAGGGCGTCCCCGTCGCCGTCGGAGCAGCGGCGGATGCCTGGGCGGTTCGGACCATTGCCTCGGCTATCCGGGCGCGGGCCTCGATCGTTGCCACCGCGGCGATCGAACGGCCGCGGACGTCGGAACCCAGCAGGTACGCGATTCCGAGCACGGCGGCCGCGGTGACGATGCCGGCGGCCAGGAGGACGGCCCGCTGGGTGTCGGGATTCTGGCCGTTCCACCAGACGGCGACCCGCCCCCAGGCCACGGCGACACCCGCGGCCAGGCCCGTCGCCCACCACTTGCTGGCGGCGGTTGCACCGGCCTCGATCAGCGCGACGCTCGCCGGCGGGCCACTGAAGGTGGCGCCGAAACTGTCTGCCTTCTTGTTGTCCGCGGTCGTTCCGAGAAGGTTCATTCCGCGCAGCAGCGTGGCCGTCGGATCCAGAATGTCCTTACCGGTGGCCGAGACGGCCTTCGCCGGGATTTGAACGTCACTCATCATTACCCCCCGCTTGATATGAAGCCGGCCAGCGGCGCTCCACCCCTGAATTGCCGTCCGGCTGAGTCTCAATATGAGGCACAAACCACCCGCTGCCAAGACCGACGAAGGCGGGCCCAGCGCCGATCCGCAGGCTTCTGGGGCTTGTCCGTCCACCCGCGGAGGGCAAAAGGAAAGGCAAGAAGGTTACGCACTCCTTGCCACTCCCAAGCTATAGCGCACCAGGGGGCTTGCGGCAAGACCCGGGTCGTGCTGCAGAATCTCCAGCCGAGGCCAGAACCTGCGGAGATCAGGGATCCGCGAAGTACGTGTGCTTTTGCCTTGTCGAATCGGGGGTTTCACATGATTGACGTGATCGTTGCCGGCGGCGGACCGACCGGCATGATGCTGGCGAGCGAGTTGCGGCTGCACGGCGTGCACGTGCTCGTGCTGGAGAAGGACACCGAGCCGTCCCCGATCGTCCGCTCGCTCGGCTTGCACGCGCGCAGCATCGAGGTGATGGACCAGCGGGGTCTGCTGGAGCGGTTCCTCGCGCTCGGCACGCAGTACCCGGTCGGCGGCTTCGCCGGCATCCGCAAGCCGTCACCGGACCGGCTGGACACCGCACATGCGTACATCCTGGGCATCCCGCAGACCACCACTGACCGCCTGCTGACCGAGCATGCGATCGAGGCCGGTGCCGAGCTCCGTCGCGGCTGCGAACTGGTCGGGCTGAGCCAGGACGAGGACGGGGTGACCGCCGAGCTGGCCGACGGCACGCAGTTGCGCTCGCGGTACCTCGTCGGCTGCGACGGCGGCCGCAGTACGGTGCGCAAACTGCTCGGCGTCGGGTTCCCCGGTGAGCCCACCACGGTCGAGACGTTGCTGGGCGAGATGGAGCTGACCGCGTCGATGGAGACGCTGACCGCCGCGAACACCGAAGTCCGCAAGACCCAGCTGCGGTTCGGCGTCATGCCCCTCGGGGATGGGGTGTACCGCGTCGGCGTACCCGCCGAGGGGGTGGCCGAGGACCCGAGAGTCCCACCGACCCTCGAGGAGCTCAAGCAGCAGCTGCGGGTGACCGCCGGCAGCGACTTCGGCGCGCACTCACCGCGCTGGCTGTCCCGCTTCGGAGACGCGACCCGGCTGGCCGAGCGCTACCGGACCGGCCGGGTCCTGCTGGCCGGCGACGCGGCCCACATCCACCCGCCGACCGGCGGGCAGGGGCTCAACCTCGGCGTCCAGGACGCGTTCAACCTGGGCTGGAAACTGGCCGCCCAGGTCAACTGCTGGGCACCGGAAGGGCTGCTGGACAGCTACCAGTCCGAACGGCGCCCGGTGGCCGCCGACGTGCTGAGCAATACCCGTGCGCAGATGGAGCTGATGTCCACCGAGCCGGGTCCCCAGGCAGCGCGCCGGCTGGTGGAGGAACTGATGGACTTCGAGGACGTGAACCGGTACCTGGTCGAGAAGATCACCGCGATCGGGATCCGCTACGACTTCGGCGAGGGGCAGGCGCTGCTCGGCCGGCGGCTGAGGGACGTGGAGCTGAAGCGGGGTCGCCTCTACGAGCTGATGCACGAAGGTCGCGGCCTGCTGCTCGACCAGACCGGCCGGCTCTCGGTGGCGGGCTGGGCAGACCGGGTCGACCACGTCGTCGACGTCAGCGAGGAACTGGACATTCCCGCGGCGTTGCTGCGACCCGACGGCCACGTGGCCTGGGTCGGCGAGGACCAGCAGGATCTCCTCACCCACCTCCCCAAGTGGTTCGGCCCCGCGGCCACCTGAGCGCGCAACGTCAGTCCGCGGTGACCTTGATGATCGTTCGGCCGCGGGTGTGTCCGTCGGGGGTGAAGGCGGCGGGAGCGTCGGCCAGGGGGCGGACGGTGTTGACGAGCGGTGTGAGCCGGCCGGCGTGGAGGCGGGTGGCCAGTTGGGTCAGTTGTTCGCGGTTGGGCTCGACGACGAAGAAGATGGCTCGGCCGTCGTGGGGGTGGATGGTGGGTGGACCGGCGATGGTGACGAGGGTGCCGCCGGGGCGTAACAGCGCGGTGGTGCGGTCGCGGATCTCGCCGCCGATCACGTCGAGCACTACGTCGGCCTCGCCGGCGTCCTCCAGGCGTTCGCCGTCCAGGTTGAGGAACTTGTGCACGCCGAGATCGCCGGCCAGGTCCTGGTCGGCGGCTCGGCCGGTGCCGATGATGTGGGCTCCTGCCTCGCGGGCCAGTTGTGCTGCGATATAGCCGACGGCACCGCCGATCCCGTGGATGAGGACGGTTTGGCCTGTTCTCAGGCCGGCGTGGTCGAACAGGGCCTGCCAAGCCGTCAGACCGGAGATCGGTAGAGCGGCCGCGGCGACGTGGTCGACGTCGACGGGGAGCGGGGCCAGGTTGCGGGCCTCCACGGCGGCGTACTCCGCGAGTGAACCGTTGCGGGTCCAGTCGGTCAGTCCGAAGACCCGCTGACCGACCGTGAGACCGGTGGTGCCGTAGCCGAGCTCGACGACCACACCCGACAGTTCGTGGCCGGGGACACTCGGGGTGCGGTCGCGGCCGGCGCGGTCGGTCCACGTCCCTGGCCAGTCCAGCTCGCCGCGGGTGAAGCCGGCGGCGTGCACTTGCACGATGACGTCGTTCTCGGCGGCGTGGGGGTAGGGCAGCTCGGTCAGGGACAATCCGCCGACGCCGGCCTCGCGGTCCCGGACAGTAATGGCACGCATGAAGGTCCTTGCGGTAGTTGTTGTACTGGGTTCGACTTCGACAGTACGCACTCGCGGTCCGTCGTCGGTGGGCCACTTGGACGCCGAGGTGATGGGCCGCTTCTGCGATGAATGGCCCATGATCGTGGCCTCGGAATGGACCAGGGGCGCGGGCCTTCCGCGCCGTACCGTCGAAGCATGATCGTTTTGAACGACTTCGTGATTCCTGACACGGCAGCCTCGTCGGCGGCCTTGGAGGTGGCCTCCGCCTACCAGTCCTCCGCGCTGCTGAGCCACTCGCGCCGCGTCTACGTGTGGGCGGCTGCCTACGGCAGGCTGCAGGACATCCGCTACGACGCCGAGCTGCTGTTCGTGGCGGCGATGTTCCACGACATCAGCCTGGTGCCGGAGTTCGACAGTCACACCGTCTCCTTCGAGGAGGCGGGCGGCCATGTCGCCCGGGTGTTCGCCGCCGGTGCCGGCTGGCCGCGCGAGCGCCGCGAACGCCTCGGCGAAGTCATCGTCAGGCACATGTGGCCCGACGTGGACGTGGCCGGCGATCCCGAAGGTCACCTGATGTCGCGGGCGGCGGCGTTGGACATCGTGGGGAAGAACATCGACGACTTCAGTCCTGCCTTCCGGGCCGAAGTACTCCAGCAGCATCCCCGGCTCGGGCTCACTGACGAGTTCCTCGCCTGCTTCCAGACTCAGGCTGGGCGGAAGACCGGCAGCTCCGCCGCACGCGCAGTGCAGTCCGGCCTCAGCACCAGGATGGCCGCCAACCCTCTCGACACCGCCCAGTACGGCGAGGTCGAGGGTGGTTAGTGGTGGATGGGGGTTTCGACCAGGCTCAGGGGGCGGATCTGGTTGAGGCCGGCGCGGGTGGCGATCATTTCGGCGCAGATGGAGACGGCCGTCTCCTCTGGGGTGCGGGCGCCGAGGTCCAGGCCGATCGGGGCGTGCAGGCGGATCAGGGCCTCGTCGGTGACACCTTCCGCGCGGAGCCGTGCGAGCCGGTCGCGGTGAGTGCTGCGGCTGCCCATCACGCCGAGGTAGCCGACGTCGGTATCCAGGGCGGCGACGATTGCCGGGACATCGAACTTGGCGTCGTGGGTGAGGACGCAGATCGAGTCCCGGCTGGTGAGGTCCGGGCCGATCCGGGCCAGCAGGCGTTGGGGCCAGTCGACGACGACCTCGTCGGCCGCTGGGAAGCGGTTCGGGGTGGCGAAGATCGGCCGCGCATCGCAGACCGTGACGGAGTACTTCAGTAGCTTGGCGGCGTTCGTGAGCGCGGCGGCGAAGTCGACGGCGCCGAAGATGATCATTCGGGGCGGAGCGGCGAAGGACTCGATGAAGACGGTGACCTCGTCGTGCTCCGGCTCGCCGTGCGCTCCGTAGTGACGAATCCCCGTAGCTCCGGCGGCCAGGGCGCCGCGAGCGTCGCGGCTGACAGCGTGGTCGAGTTGGGGATCACCCAAGGTCCCGACGCATTCGCCCTGAACGGGCACGAGTAGCTTCTTGCCCGCATTGGATCCTTCGACGACGGTGGCCAGCGCGATCGGTTGCTCGGCTCGCAGCGCCACCGCCAGTTCGTCGTACAAGGTCGTCACCAGTCGAGTGGCTCGACGAAGACGCGAATGGTGCCACCGCAGGTCAGGCCGACCGAGAACGCGTCGCTGTCGGAGTAACCGAAGGTATGGACCGACCGCTCTCCGGTCTCGAAGACCTCCTCGGCCGCTGTCACCAGCGCACCCTCGATACAGCCGCCCGAGACCGAGCCGGTCACCTCCAGCCGGTCATTGATCGCCATTGCCGCGCCGGGCCCGCGCGGACCCGAGCCATCCACGTCGACAACCCGGGCGATGACCACTGCGCAGCCCGCGGCGCGCCAGCGGTCGATGTCGTCCAGCAGGTCTCGCATGCGAGCCTCCTCCCGCGGTCGACCGTAGCCGCACCGGGCCACTCGTCGGGGTCTTCCGCGATCAGTTGGTGTCCGCTCCGCCTGCGCACCTAAGCATTGTCTTAGGTGGCCGTTGACACATCGATGAGTAAGCGGTGCGATCAGTACACATCCTCCTGAAGGAGCCACCTATGCAGGTTCCAGCGCCCTTCGAGTACGAACGTGCGACGAGTGTCGATCAGGCCATCGGATTGCTGGAACGGTTGGGGAGCACGGCTCGGCTGGTCGCCGGCGGCCACAGCCTGCTGCCGATGATGAAGCTCCGGCTGGCCAACTTCGAATACCTGATCGACATCAACGACCTCCACGGCGAGCTCGGGTACGTCACGGTGGAGCCCGGCCAGGTCAGGGTCGGGGCGCTGACCCGGCACCGCGAGTTGCTCGAGTCGGCGGAGCTGGCGGAGGCCTTCCCGATCTTTCGCGACGCGGAGAAGGTGATTGCCGACCCGGTGGTCCGCAACCGCGGCACGATCGGTGGCTCGCTGTGCCAGGCGGATCCGTCCGAAGACCTCTCAGCGGTCTGTACGACGCTCGACGCGAGCTGCGTGATTCGCGGCCCGTCGGGGGAACGGGTCGTGACGATGGGCGAGTTCTACCGCGGGCCGTACGAGACCGCCGTGGGGGAGGACGAGATCCTGATCGAGATCCGGCTGCCGATTCGCCCGGGTGGATCGAGCGCGTATCACAAGGTTGAGCGCCGCGCCGGTGACTGGGCCGTGGTATCGGCGGGTGCGGCGGTGTGGCTCGAGGACGGCGTCATCAGCGATGCCCGCGTCGGGCTCGCCGCGGTCGGGCCGAACACCACCGGCATCCCCGCGATCTCGGAAGCGCTTCGGGGCAGCCCTCCATCGGAGGAGCTTTACCGCCGCGCAGGCGAGATCGCCGCCGCTAGCTGTGACCCGGTGACGGACATGCGCGGAAGCGCGGAGTACAAGCGGCATCTCGCCGATGAGCTGACCCAGCGTGCGCTGCGGACCGCGGTGGACCGGATCAACAGTGGTCCCCGATCTCTGGAGGAGAGCTGATCATGCAGGTCACGATGACCGTGAACGGCGAGGAAGTGGCCGCCGAGATCGAAGGCCGGACGCTGCTGGTGCACTTCCTTCGCGACCAGCTCCGGCTGACCGGGACGCACTGGGGCTGCGACACCAGCAACTGTGGGACGTGTGTGGTCTGGATGGACGACGAGCCGGTGAAGTCGTGCACCGTGCTCGCCGCGATGGCCGGCGGGCACGAGGTCCGCACCATCGAGGGCCTTGAAACCGAGGATGGGCTTGACCCGGTCCAGGAGGGGTTCATGCAGTGCCACGGGTTGCAGTGCGGATTCTGTACTCCGGGCATGATGATGACGGCCCGCGCACTGCTGGACCGCAATCCCGATCCGGGCGAGCAGGAGATCCGCGAGGCGATCTCTGGGCAGATCTGCCGCTGTACCGGCTACGCCACGATCGTCCGCTCCATTCGCTGGGCCGCTACCCACCCGAACGGTGTCGAACAGAACCAGCCCGAGGCAGAGCCGGCGCAGTTGGAGGTTCCCGACCCGGCGACCGAGGCCGTGCCCGAACGTGCAGGGAGCATCACATGACCACGCTGGATGCCCGCCCGGTGGACAAGTTCGACGACAACGACCAGAAGCCGATCGGCCACGGACGGATGCTGCGCAAGGAGGATCCGCGCTTCATCCGCGGGCTGGGCAAGTACTGCGACGACATCCAGCTGCCCGGCATGCTGCATCTGGCGATCCTGCGGTCGCCGGTGGCCCACGCCCGGATCGTCAGTGTCGACATCAGTGCCGCCCAGGCGCACCCGAAGGTGAAGGCAGTGATCACCGGTGCCGACCTGGCGGAGAAGGGCCTGGCTTGGATGCCGACCCTGTCGAACGACGTCCAGGCGGTACTGGCCACCGACAAGGTCCGCTTCCAGGGCCAGGAGGTCGCCTTCGTCGTCGCCGAGGACCGGTACGCGGCTCGTGACGCGCTCGAGCTGATCGATGTCGACTACGACATCCTCGACCCGGTCGTCGACGCCCGTACTGCGTTGTCTCCCGACGCCGCGGTGATCCGTGACGACCTGGAGGGCAAGACCGACAACCATTGCTTCGACTGGGAGACCGGCGACGAGGCGGCCACCGAGGCGGTGTTCGCCAAGGCCGATGTGGTGGTGAAACAGGACATCGTCTACCCCCGGGTGCATCCCGCGCCGATGGAGACGTGTGGGTGTGTCGCGGACTACGAACGAGTCGACGGCAAGCTGACACTGTGGACCACCAGTCAGGCCCCGCATGCCCATCGCACGGTCTACGCGCTCGTCTCGGGACTTCCGGAGCACAAGATCCGGGTGATCGCGCCGGACCTCGGCGGCGGTTTCGGCAACAAGGTGCCGATCTACCCCGGCTACGTGTGCGCGATCGTCGCGTCCCTGGTCCTCGGCAAGCCGGTCAAGTGGATGGAGGACCGGTCGGAGAACCTGGTCAGCACCGGCTTCGCCCGCGACTACATCATGCAGGGTGAGATCGCCGCGACGAAGGACGGGAAGATCCTTGCCATCCGCACCAATGTGCTCGCCGACCACGGGGCGTTCAACGGGACCGCGGCCCCGGTGAAGTACCCAGCGGGCTTCTTCGGGGTCTTCACCGGCAGCTACGACCTGGAAGCGGCGTACTGCAAGATGACCGCGGTCTACACCAACAAGGCGCCGGGCGGTGTGGCTTATGCCTGCTCTTTCCGGATCACCGAGGCGGTCTACCTGGTCGAGCGAATAGTCGACTGCCTGGCCTACGAGCTCGAGATGGACCCGGCCGAGCTCCGGCTGAAGAACTTCATCAGACCCGAGCAGTTCCCGTACAAGAGCAAGACCGGCTGGGTCTACGACTCCGGCGACTACGCGACCACGATGCGGTTGTCGATGAAGATGGCCGGGTATGACGAGCTGCGCCGTGAGCAGGCCGAGAAGCGTGCGCGGGGAGAGTTGATGGGGATCGGCGTCGCCTTCTTCACCGAGGCGGTCGGCGCGGGCCCTCGCAAGGACATGGACATCCTCGGTCTCGGCATGGCCGACGGCTGCGAGCTGCGGGTACACCCGACCGGCAAGGCGGTCGTACGGCTGTCGGTGAAGACGCAGGGACAGGGCCACGAGACAACGTTCGCGCAGATCGTCGCCGAGGAGATCGGCATCCCGCCGGCCGACATCGAGGTCGTCCACGGCGACACCGACAACACACCCTTCGGGCTGGGCACCTACGGCAGCCGTTCGACGCCGGTGTCAGGAGCAGCCGCGGCCCTGGTCGCGCGCAAGGTGAGGGACAAGGCGAGGATCATTGCCTCCGGCATGCTCGAGGTCTCGGTGGCCGACCTGGAGTGGACCAAGGGTTCCTTCCACGTCAAAGGCGACCCGACGAGCGCGGTGACGATCCAGGACATCGCGATGCGGGCACACGGCGCTGGAGACTTGCCCGACGGCATCGAAGGTGGGCTCGAAGCCCAGATCTGCTACAACCCGGAGAACCTCACCTACCCGTACGGCGCCTACATCTGCGTGGTCGACGTCGATCCCGGGACGGCCCAGGTGAAGGTCCGCCGGTTCATCGCGGTGGATGACTGCGGCACCCGGATCAACCCGATGATCATCGAGGGGCAGGTCCACGGCGGCCTCACCGACGGGGTCGGGATGGCGTTGATGGAGATGATCGCGTTCGACGAGGAAGGCAACTGTCTGGGCGGATCGCTGATGGACTACCTGATCCCGACGGCCCTGGAGGTGCCGGACTGGGAGACGGGGTTCACTGTGACTCCGTCGCCACACCACCCGATCGGCGCCAAGGGCATCGGTGAGTCGGCGACGGTGGGGTCGCCGCCGGCCGTCGTGAACGCGATCGTGGATGCGCTGAAGCCGTACGGCATCCGGCACGCCGACATGCCGCTGACGCCGTCCCGCGTCTGGGACGCCATGCAAGGCCACCCGACCCCACCGGTGTGAGCCGGCGATGACTCAGCGAATGGCGAGCAGGGTGGCCGAGCTGACCGGCGCCCGGGTGCCGTTCGTCCACGCCGTGGTCGTCCGAGCCGAGAGCCCGACCTCGGCCCGGCCGGGTGACGACGCGATAGTGCTCGCGGACGGCTCGATCGAGGGCTTCGTCGGCGGCGTCTGCGTGGAGAGCTCGGTCCGGTCGGCTGCCCTCTCGGCGCTGACCGACGGCCAGGCGGTCCTGCTCCGGATCCTGCCGGACGATGCGGCGGGATTCCCGGAAGTCCCTGGGGCCAGGGTCGTCCCCAATCCCTGTCTGAGTGGAGGTGCGGTGGAGATCCTTCTCCGTCCCGAGATGCCGGCCGCCCTGGTTGGGGTGGTCGGGGACACCCCAATCGCCGAAGCGATCGCCACGGTCGGCGCGGCGGCGGGGTTCGCGATCGACAGGCTGGACGGCAAGCCACCGGCGCCAGGAACGACGGCTGTCGTCATCGCCGGCCTCGGGCGCGACGAACTCGTTCCGCTGCGGGCAGCGCTGGACGCCGGGGTCGGCTATGTGGGCCTGGTTGCCAGCAGCAAGAGAGGACAGGCCGTCCTTGCCGAACTCGGCCTGTCCGAGGACGAACGGGCAAGGATCCGTACTCCGGTGGGGCTCGAGCTGGGCGCCGAGACGCCGGGGGAGATCGCGCTGTCTGTCCTGGCCGAGCTGGTCCGGGCGATCCGGGTGGAAAGCCTGCGCCCGACGGCCGATGTAGCTGCGGTCGCGCCTGTCCAGGTGGTCGATCCGGTCTGCGGCATGACTGTGGTGGTCACCCCCGAGACTCCACACCTGGAGGTCGACGGAGCGGAGTACTGGTTCTGCGGGACCGGGTGCCGGGACGCTTACGCACTACAGGTCGCGGGTTGAGACGCGGTGTTCGTCACAGGCCTGGTTCTCGCGGCGGGTGGCTCGCGACGCTTGGGCGAACCCAAGCAACTGCTGCCGTACGGCGACAGCACTCTGCTGGATTCGGTCCTCGGAACCGCTCGGGAATGCGACTTCGACCAGTTGATCGTCACGCTGGGCGGAGCCGCCGGCCAAGTGCGTGACCAGGTGGATCTGAGCGGCGTCGAGGTCGTGGAGAACACAGCGTTCGGTACAGGTTGCTCGTCGTCCATCGTGACGGCTCTGGCGGTAGTGGATCCGCGATCGGACGGGATCGTGTTGATGCTCGGCGATCAGCCGGGAGTCACCGATGCCACCGTCCGGTCACTGGTAGGGAACGCCCGAACCGCGATCGCCGTCAGCCGGTACGACGATGGGCGCGGGCATCCGTTCTGGTTCGGGCGGGAGGTGTTCGGCGACCTGGCCGGCCTCCACGGGGACAAGGGGGTGTGGAAGCTGATCGAGTCCGGCCGCCATCCGGTCACGGAAGTACGGGCCTCGGGCAACATTCCGCTGGACGTCGACGATTGGGACGACTACCGGGCTCTGCTGGCGCAGGGGGCGAAGACATGACAGGACTCGCCGGCGGGCCGTTCGCCGACCCCGAGGAGGTGATCAGCCGCCTCGACGCGGTCGATCATCTGGTCGACGAGGGGACCGCGACCGCCCTGTTTCTCGCGTCGACGCTTGGACAGCCGTTGCTGCTCGAGGGCGAGCCTGGCGTCGGCAAGACTGCTTCGGCGATTGCCCTGGCAGCAGCTGTCGAGGCGCCTCTGATCCGCCTGCAGTGCTACGAGGGCCTGACGGTGGGGGAGGCCCTCTACGAGTGGAACTACCAGCGCCAGTTGCTGGCGATCCGGCTGGCCGAGTCTCGTCACGAGAAGCTCGCGGACGCGGATCTGTTCACCGAGGAGTTCCTGTCCGAACGGCCGATCCTGCGCGCTGTCCGCGCATCGGGTCCGGTTCCGCCAGTTCTGCTGGTCGACGAGATCGATCGCGCTGACGACGAGTTCGAGGCGTTGCTGCTCGAGTTCCTCGGGGAGGCGTCGGTGACGATTCCCGAGCTCGGCACGTTCACCGCGGCGCGCCGGCCGTACGTCGTACTGACGTCGAACCGCAGCCGTGAGCTGCATGATGCGCTCCGGCGGCGCTGCCTGTATCACTGGATCGAGTTCCCGGAACCCGAACGGGCGGTCAGGATCGTCCGCCGCCGGGTGCCGACGGCGAACCAGGCGCTGATCGCGAGTGCGACCGAGTTCGTCGGCCGGGCTCGTGGACTGGACCTCGACAAGGCGCCAGGACTGGCCGAGACCATCGACTGGGTCTCGGCGCTCACGGTGCTGGGTGCCTCGTCGCTCGGCCGCGCGGACGGCCTGCGCACGTTGGGCGCGATCGCCAAGACGCCAGACGACCGGGACGCGATCGCCGAACTGTTCGAACCGATCGAAGGGGTCCGATGAAGATCACCGACGAGTTCACCGTCAGCGTGCCGGTTGAGCAGGCCTGGCGAGTACTGACCGATCTGGAAGGCATCGCCCCCTGTATGCCGGGAGCGCAGTTGACCGGGTTCGACGGCGAGACCTACCAGGGCAAGGTGCGCGTCAAGCTCGGTCCGGTGATCAGCGACTTCTCCGGCACCGCCCGCTTCGCCGAGAAGGACGACCAGGCGTACCGCGCGGTGATCGATGCCCGCGGCAAGGACTCTCGCGGCGCGGGGAACGCGTCCGCGCTGATCAGCGCCGGGTTGCGTGCCGACGGCGACAAGACGGTGGTCAGCATCGACACCGACCTGAAGATCTCCGGCAAGGTCGCCCAGTTCGGCAGCGGCATGATCAAGCAGGTGTCGGAGAAGCTCCTCGGCCAGTTCGTCGAATGTCTGGAAGCCAAGCTCGCCGCAAATGATCTGGGCCGGACCGACCAGGGGTCAACCGCGGCCCCTGGGCAACCAGCTTCTGTTGTGACGCCACCGGCTCAGACCTCGCCATCGCCGGCAACCGCCGCGCAGGGGGCTGGAGGCGGCAGCGTGACGAAGGCGGAGGAGCCTGCCGCGCTTGATCTGATGCAGGTCGCTGGGGGCTCGGTGGCGAAACGTCTGCTGCCCGTGCTGGTCGGCGTCGTCGTTGTGGTGGCGGTGATCGTCTATCTCGTCGCCCGCTGAGTCTGTCCTGCTCCGCGCGATCGACCGCGCGGCCTTCGCCGTGGCCTTGTCCCAACGGCTTCGTGGCGCCGGCATCGCGGTCGATCTCACCGCGACCGAGACCTTCAGCCGCTCTCTGGCGGTGCTGCCACCGATCGACCGGGGACGGCTGTACTGGCTGAGCCGGATCACCTTGGTGCGCGACGAGCGCGATCTCGCCGCGTACGACGCTGTCTTCGCCGCCGTCTTCGCCGATGCGGTGCTCCCGGTGGATCCAAATGCCCGAAGGCAGCCGCGCAGTACCGCCGCCGGCGCGAGCGATGTCAACGTGAAGGTCCCGGCGACTGGTTCCGCTGAGCAGGATGGGGCTGGACTGCCTTGGGTTACCTTGCCCTCGGTGACCGGGTCAGCCGCGGAGACCGACCTGGCACTTGGTATTCCTGAGCGCCTCCCGAGCCGGCTGACCGGTCTGCTCGACACTCCCTTCGACGAGCTCGACCCTGCCGAGCTCGCGGCGGTCGGCGCCTGGCTGGAGGAAGCACGAAACCACTGGCCGACCCGCCGCAGCCGCCGCCTGGTACGTCGTACTTCGGGGCGCAGGATCGACCTACGAGCCACTCTCGCCACGGCACGGCGTACCGGATGGGAGCCGTCCGAGTTGGTCCGCAAAGGACAGCTGGACAAGCCGCGGCGGCTGGTGATGGTTTGCGATGTCAGCCAGTCCATGCAGGCTTTCACCCGGACCTACCTGCACCTGATGCGTGCCGCGACGGTGTCGGCCGACGCCGAGGTGTTCGCGTTCGCCACCACGCTGACCAGGCTCACGGCAGTGCTCGCCCACCACGACGTGTCGATCGCCATGCAGCAGGCGACGAACCTGGTCGCGGACCGCTTCGGCGGGACCCGGATCGCCGGGAACCTGCGGACGTTGCTGCGGTCGCGGCATGGGACGGCGTTGCGGGGAGCCGTCGTCATCATCGCCTCGGACGGGTGGGACTCCGATGATCCGGAACAGCTCCGTCGAGTCATGGCCAGGTTGTACCGGCGCGCCTATCGGGTGATCTGGATGAACCCCCGCGCGGCGGCTCCCGGCTACCAGCCGCTGGCCGGTGGCATGGCCGCCGCCCGGCCGTACTGCGATGAACTGCTGCCGGGGCACACCCTGCGAGCGTTGGAGAACGTGGTCAGCTCCACAAGGTGACGTGGATCGACGGGCGGAAGTGGCCGACGTTCACCCCCGAGCCGCGGAGCATCGCCTGCGTGGCTCGGGGAGTAGTGATGAAACGGGTCAGCTCTGCGGCCGCGGGGACGAGGGCGTGGCTCGGCAGCGTCATCGCGTTCCAGACACCGGCTGCGGTCAGCCCGCGCCCTGTGAGAATCGTCAATCTGCCCCCGGCCACATCATTGGCCGCTGCGGAGGAGAGCGTCACGGCGATTCCGCCATCGCGTTTGGCCTCCTCGATTGCCGCAGCATGACTCTGGAAGATCTGTTGCCGGCTTTCCGGGATCTGTAGCCGGCGGAGCATCGCTGTCACGACGCCGTCGGTGACCGCGGACGGGCCGAGCAACCAGGTCTGTTCGCGGAGCTGAGCCGGTCGTGCCGGGACCGCCGAGACGGGATGGTTGACCCCGGCAACCGCCACGATCCGGTAGTTCAGGAAGGCGACCCGCTTGATCGAGTCAGGCAACCCACTGGGCACTGGGCCGAGCGCCACGTCGACCACGCGACCTGACAGCAGGGCGGCGAACTCGCGTGGGTGGTGCACGCTGAGCTCGACATCAAGGTCGTTGGCGCGGCCTGCGAACAGCTCGATCAAGCCGGGTGCCGCATGCTCCGCGAAGAGGGTGGAAGCTGCCAGCCGCATCATCCTCCGGCCGCGGCCTGCCTGGCTGACCTCCAGGATGGTCCGGTCCTGCAGTCCGAGCAGCTCAGCGGCGCGGCTGGCCAGACGAAGGCCACCAGGGGTGAAGGCGAGCCCGGAGGCGGTGCGCGTGAAGAGCTTGTCGCCGAGTTCCTTGCGCAGCTGACCGACGTGCAACGAGACCGCCGCCTCGGTGACACGGAGCTCTGCGGCAGCCGCCTTCACCGACCCGAGCCGGACGACCGCCGAGAAGGCACGAAGCTGAGTAGGAGTCACAGTGCCGTCATCGTAAAGCCGCGCCGCCCCGTTGGATCGCGACACGAAACCCTCTCCGCAGATGCGGGGGAATAGAGGGCAGCCCGCCGCATCTGCGAGTGCCTCACCGCGCGACTGATTCCGGGGTTCCTTGAATCGTGGCGTTGGCGAGCCTATCGAGCTAGAGAGGCGTTGGGATCGAAGTCGTTGGCAAGCACTCGCCGCAACTCGGCCAGCGACGGCCTGGCCTGAATGAGGCCGTCGACCGCAGCGGCAGGATCATCGCGCTCCAGGGACAGGAGCCAATAGCGCTGGGCTCTCACGAGGTCTCGGACCGCCGCCGACGCAGCGGCCGAGCCCACGATCTCAACGGTGGAAGCACTGGATGTCACCCGCGCGAGCAGATCCTTGAGACCAGGAAGTGTGGCGCTGTCGACCAAGGGCGCCATATCTGGCAGCTCGGGTGAGGGTTCTCCAGTCTTGGCGGAATGCGCCTCAAACAGTGTCCGCAGGTCGACGTTCGACTTGAGTGCGCCCAACTCATGCGGCGCCGGCGTGAAGAGATCCAATCGGGAGTCGAACTCGGTGGCGAGAGCGAGGCAAGCGGAGTACGAGGCAAGCATCTGCTTCCGGGCTTCCCGCCGATCTTCGTGTGCGAGCTCCGCGCGCCGGCTGCGGCCCGAAAGGGACTGGCTCAGAGCCACGCCGACGAGTGCGAAGAGACCGGAACTGAGAGCCAGACCCACCTGAGCGCCGGTACCAAGGTCAGCCACTTCATCAATGTAGCCAGCCTGAGTCGGAGCGGGGGGACCTTGCGAGCCGTGTGTCGCGCGTGCTGACATCGGCCCCGTCCCGTTACCGGACTCTGTGCCGCCGCGGCGACAATAGCTGGCGCTACTGTCGCCTCATCACCTGCGGACGGGAGGCACCACCATGGAGATGCTCAGCGGCGAGCAGATCACCGCGGCTGGTCTGGCGGATTGGCGGAAGCTTGGTCAGGGGCTACACGCTCGCTTCGTCATCAGGGACTTCCGCGCGGGTGCTCAATTCATCAGCGCCATCGCCAACGCCGGGGAAGCCGCTGGGCATCATCCTGAGGTTCGGATGGACACATCTCAGGTGGACCTGAAGCTGATCAGCGAGAACGCGATCTACCGCGATGACGCCGGCACCGAGCATCAGGTCGAGTGGGTGACCCAGCAGGACATCGACCTCGCGCGGCGGATCAGCGAGATCGCCGCCGAGCAGTCGCTCGTCGCGGATCCTGGCTCCATCACCGCGATCGAACTGGCGCTGGACACCGCGAACGGCGCCGGCCTGGCGCCGGTGTGGTCGGCGCTGCTGACCGGCGGGACTGAGGCTCAGGGCCGAGGGACCATCGGCGACGACGTACGCGATGCCACGAACCGGGTACCGATCCTGTGGTTTCAGGACACCGATCCGCACCCGACCCCACGGCAGCGATTCCACATCGACGTCCAGGTGCCGTACGACGTCGCCGACCAGCGCATCGCCGCTGCCGTTGCCGCCGGCGCCACCATCGTCGACGCCAGCCGGGCCCCGTGGACCACCATCCTCGCCGACCCAGACGGTAACAAGGCCTGCATAGGCACCTTCCAGCCGTCGGCAGAACAGCAATAGCACGGCCCGTTCGTTCAGTGGTCCAGCGCTCGCAGCTCGTCGATGCTTTCGTCGATCAACCGCGCCGACGGACCGAGCCGTGCCCCGATTCCCTTGGGCACGGCTTTGGCGTCGATGTGGGCTGCCGGACGGGTTGTCGTGCGCGCAACGTCCGGTGGTGGGTCACCGAACGATACCGGTGACAGCAGAACCGTTCCCTCCACAGTCAGGAGTCGCACTCCGAACAGCCGGGCGACCAGCGAGGTGTGTACGACGGCGCCGCCGGCCAGGGTGCTAGTTCCGGCTGGTCTCGTCCAGATAGCTGTCGAGCCCGTTGCTCTCCCCCCGTCGGGAAGGAGGCTTACCGCGTTGACGGCGCGCCTCGTCGAGCCGCTGTGACGCCCTCTGGACCGATTCGACAATCTGTACATAGCGTTCACGTCCCGCCTTGGCTCCCAGCACGTACCCCACGCCGAACACCGCGAGACTGCGCAGCTTCATTTCTTGTCCTTCTGCCGCCGCGAGGAGACCACCGCGCTGGCGGCGCTCATGCCGATCGCCGCCGCGGCGGCGGCGAGGCCGTTGCGTACAGCCCCACGGCGCATCGCGGTCGTAGCGCCGGTCGCAACCGGCTCGACCAACTTCTCCCACCGGCTCTTCCTGTGCAACAGTCCCATGGTCGTCTCCACTCCTGGCTATCGCCGCTTTGATCCGGTCGAGCGTTTGAGGGCGGTCACCAGCTCGGTCTTGTTCATCGCCGACCTGCCCTTGACGTCCTCGGTGGTGGCAAGGTTCAGCAGGTCCGTCTTGGTCATCTCGCTGAAGTCGACAGTGGTGCGTTGAGTCCGTCCGTTCCGCTTCGGCTGTACGCGGGCGCGAGATCGGACCTTTTCGGCCTCGGCCACTCGTTCGTCGGCGCTCCTGGCTTCGCGATCGGCGTTCGCAGCAAGCTGCGCGGCCTGTCGGTGTGCCTCCTCGGCGGCTGCCTTCGTCGCCTCGGTGGCCTCGTCGGCCAGGCGCCTGGCCTCCGCGAGGCTGGCCGTCGCTTCGGCCATTGTCTGCTTTGCCTTCGACTGCGCGGCCTCCGCCTCCTCGCGTGCCTTCGAGACCCGGTCGTCCGCCTCCGCCTTCGCCCGTTGCACCACGCGGTCGGCGTCTGCCTGTGCAGAAGCACGGGCCCGCTCGACCCGCGCATCGGCCTCACGGCGGGCTTCGGCGACCTTCTCGCTGACCTCCTGAGTCTGCTCCCGCTCGACCTCACGCACGTACTCTCGGCACCGCTCGGCGACCTGACGCGCCTCGTCGCTGCGCGCCTTCGCCTCCTCGGCCTCGTGTACTGCCGCTTCCTCCGCCTGTTGGGCCTCGTCGGCCGCGGCTCTGGCTCGTTGGAGCCTCAGCTCGATCGAGTCGCCCACTGGCAGCACATCCATGACAGAAGCTCCTGCGTGGCGAGCCATGTCCACGAGGCCGCCTCCCGCCGCCTGGGTCGCGCTGCCAGCTGCGTCCTTCGTCGCTTCCAACGGCGTCAATGCCTTCGACAGCAGCCAACTCGTATTCCGGGGTAAGTCCTTCACCCCTGTGCCCCAGGCCTTCACGAGCCTGCCCGTTGCGCCTGTTCCGGCCATGTCCCTGCCTCCCTGATTCTGATCATGCATCTCACGACCACGTACCAGGCCCCCAGCCAATCCGCCGGTACCCGGCGACCGGCGACACAAACACGCGTGGCGATAGCCGCCTCACCGTGGTCGGAAGACAACGCAAGCCGCCGCTGTTACCCGGGCTGAAAGTGCACTTCCGCCCTGGATGTCGACCGGTGGTCGCTGCCGATCAGCGATGAGTCGGCTGGACGGCTCACGTCGTTGGCGGGTCAGCGCGAATCGTCTTGAGGTCGTGTTCCGACGGTGTCGACGAGTTCCTGGGCGATCTTGTTGAGCCTGACGTTGCGGTGCTGGGACAGCCGGGTGAGGAACGCGAAGGATCTTGCATCGCTGAGCTGGTAGCGCTCCATCACGATGCCGATGGCCTGGCCGATCGTCCGGCGAGTCTTCAGCGCCTCCTGAAGGTTGTGCACTTCGCGGGCATACTCGATCGCGATTGCCGCCTGATGGGCGAACAGCGGGCCGAGCGTGCCGAGATCCTCGAACGCGCCGACCTTGGTGGCGTACAGGTTGAGAGCGCCTTGGGATTTGGGCGCCTCGTACAGGCGAAGCCCCGCCTGGGCTCGGATACCTGCCTTCGATGCCTCCGCGGCGTACTTCGGGAAGCGTTCATCGGCGACCAGATTCGGCGAGATGACGTGCGCCGTGTCCACAGCCGCGTCGTAGCAGGGCCCTTCGCGGAACTCGTACTGCGCGGCGTCGAGATCCCAGAGGAGATCGGCGGTCGGCGCGAATGTCTCCAGCTTGCCGTCGCCGTGCAGCACCGTGATGCTGGCGTACTCCACGTCGGGCAACACTTCGACGGCCGCCGCGGTGATCCGACCGAGCGTATGGTCGAGATCACCAGGAGTCAGCGATTCGACCAGCCTGCGCGCTGTGACGACCAAGCGTTCGTCGTTCATACCCGCCGAGTGCCCACAAGCGGCTCGCCCCAACCGGCGACGAATGGCGCACCAAGCTCAGCATGGTCGCGCAACGTGTGTCCGACATCTGCAATTCCGCGTACTGACCGTGACGAATGTTCTCCGGAAAGTAGGGCACCGTGGCCCTCACGGGCGTCGGCTGGCCAATGAGTTGGGTCGACACCCGAGGTTTCCGGTGTTAAGCAGCCAGCACCGGAAGCCGTTTGAGCCAGGATGAGCCGCAACCCCGGCATTACCTGACTGTGTCGCCTAAGCAGTCGCGCCGACTGTGCTAGGCCAGGAAAACAAGGTCGACACCACGAACGTGCCCTCGGTCACGTGGTGGGAGACCTGGAACTCGAGGTGGACGAAGCCGACATCGTCGGGCGTGAAGACATGGGTGCTGTAGCTGCGGTCGCTCCCGACGCGGCGGTCCACGCCGGCACGCCAGTCCGTTGCGGCGGCGGCGGGGAAGCCCCACTCGGCCGCGTACTCGGCGATGAGCCGCTGGGTGGCATCGGCGTCGAGGCCGGCCGCCGGTGGCTGCACCATCAGCCGGTCGGGATTGCTCACCGGTGTCGAACTCAGCATCACCGCCTCCGCGGCCTGCGTGCGGTACACCCGCCCGTCTGGCAGCAGCACCCTGAGATCAAATGGCCTGCGGTTGGGATTCATCCAGACCTTGCTGTCCGAGTCCGGGTCGAACCCGGCCGAGTCGCGGCTGGGTGGGCTCGTCAGATCGATCGTCCGATCCTCGGTCAAGGCCTCTGTCAGCGGCTTCGTCGGTGGGATCGCGGAGACGCCTCCGGTTCCGCCGGCGCTGACGTCCACGTCCCACCGGGTGACAGCACCAGTGATGAGGCGGCCGGCGCGGTCGAGGAGCCGCTGGCCGACCGCGCGCTCGGACACCGGCGTGCCGGCCAGCTTGCGTGCCTCATCCGCGTGCTCCCGGACGAACGCGAGGTACTTCGGCAGCGTGTCGTCCTCGATCAGCTTCCAGCGGTTCGCGAACACGGCGATGTTCCCGTTGGCCAGCGGTGTCCGCACGCTGATCACGGCTCGCGGCAGGTGCGCGACCAGCGCGAACGGGAACCGCTCAGGGAAAGAGTGGACACCGGGTATCGATGGTGCGCCGACGAGCGTCAGCAGATACGTGAACAGCATCCCCTCCGGCCGATCGTGCCGCAGCATCTGGAGGTAGAAACGGTCGATGATGTCGAACTGCTCGCGGAACAGCAGGGTGCGGTTGCCGCGAGCGATCAGCGTCGCGTCGTTCGTCGTCAACCCGCGGTCGATGTCCCGCCACGCCTCGAGGGTTGCCACATCGATGATGCGCAGCTGGTAGAGCTCCTGGATCTTGGGCAGACCACCGGCGACGTACGCCTCATGCATCGTCGCCTGGTCCTCGAAGATCTTCTTCTGCATCCGGAGGAATGTCGTCGCATAGAAGCCCAGATCAGCCACGCTGTACCCGGTGAGGTGTCTGATCGGCCGCCCGAACACAGCCATGGCCAGCTTGCGGGCGGTGTCCGGAAGAAATCCGAGATCCTTGAATCCGGCGTAGAACGACGGCCCGATCAGGCTCGCCATCCCGGCCCACTCGAGGTGCGAGTGCTGGAGGAACAGTCTGCCGTAGTAGTCGTACACAGCCTCGACCGTCCGCCGGTTCGCGGCGAAACCACGCGCGGGCCACCACGACGCTCGATCGATCCCCGCGCTCTGGAGCGCACGATCGAGCCAGGCCTCCTTCACCACATGAGCTTCCACAGACATCTCGTCCCCCGGACCTCAGAGCACCCAAGACTCCCCACCTACCTCAGATCCTCCTCCCCAGCCGCCAACCTGTGAAGTTCGCAGCTGACAATGCGGCCGCGCGGGAGAGCCGGAGCAGAGTGACGGGGGTGTCGAGCACTGTGGGTACGGATTCTTTCGTCAGTTCCCTCATTTTGATCGGGGCGGCTACTCGACGATGTAGACGGCGTAGGACGCCCCGTTGGGCTGGCGGCCGGCGACGACGGTGAACACACCGAGGTTGAGCCAGTTCAGATCCGGGTGAGCGGTTTCGATCTGTGCGCTGGCGCGGAAGACGTACTCCGAGGCATCGACGTCCGCACCGGCCGCTAGCCGTGCGAGCACCTCGGGCGGTCCGTGGCGTACGGCGCGCATCTGTAGGTAGAGGTTGGCTCCGGATGTGGCGTGCAGGCCCATGCGGATGTCACCGACGCTGGATCCGTCCGGGTTGATCGTCTGCCAGTCGCCACTGATGCCCGGCACAACGTTCCCGGTCAGTTCCGGGCCGGTGAAGGTGCCGCCGACGTGGGGCACGATTCGGCGTCGCCGGCCGTCGGCGGATTGCCCGAGATCGACGGGCGTGCCGATGACGGCGTCGATGTGGAAGACCAGCCGAAGTTGCGGGGGTGGTAGCGGTGTGGTGGTCATGATCTGAACCTCCGTCTATGGGTTAGATGCCCCCGCCGGCACTGAAAGCGGCGGCGTCCTGCTCGAGCACTGCCAGCGCCGACGGTCAGCCAGTCAAGCAGCTGAGCGTTCCCGAGGCACCGCTCGACGCTGGATCTGTGCGACTTTCTGGTTCTCAGCAGAGAGGAATCTTGTCCTAGCGGCTCGCGTGACACCCGGTAGCGGTCCGCAGGCAAGTTCCATTACCGCATCTATATAGGTCCGCCTATACTTGTGTCGTGGTCGAACACAGTGCCGTTCTCGGCGAGACACTCTTCGCGATCGCCGGCGTCGCGATTCGGCGCCGGGACCGCAGCCTTGGTCTGACCGCCGCGTCGACGCTGGCCACGTTGGAGCGCACCGGCCCGCGGCGGTTGACGGACCTGGCCGTGAACGAGGAAGTGACCCAGCCGTCGATGACCGCTCTGGTGACTCAGCTGGAAGGGCTCGGCCTCGCCGAACGCCGCCGCGACCCCGCCGACGCTCGGGTTGTGCTGGTCGCCATCACGCGGGCCGGGCGGCAGCACCTCCGCGCGATGCGCCGCGCCGGCGCGGCGGTGCTCACGGGGTTGATCGACAAGCTCGACGAGCAGGAAGCCGAAGCGCTCGATGCGGCCCTGCCGGCGCTGCTCCGCCTGACCGAGCTTGCCGCCGAAAGTCAGGACAGCCACACAGGCTGACCATCCGTATCAATGAGGTGATCGCATGAGCCAAGACGCCGCCGTAGAGCGGACACCGAATCCCGCGAGCCCGGCCGACCCTGCACAGATCATCGTCGCCGGAGTGGATGGTTCGCCGACCAGTTGGGATGCGTTCTCCTGGGCAGCCGGGGTAGCCATGCGCTCCAACGGCAAACTCATCGTCGTCTACGTGATGCCCTTCACCGACCCGGCGGCCGTCTACGGGGCGCCCTACGACTACGTCGGCGCCGAGAACTTCAGGGAAGAGGTTGCCGGCGAGCTCAAGGACGAAGCAGAGCGCCGTGCCCGCGAGATCGGCATCTCGATCAGTTTCGTCAGCGACTACGGCGACGCCACCCAGACCCTGACTGACATCGCGCGCAACGTCCACGCCACTCTCGTCGTGGTCGGCAGGTCCGCGAAGATGTGGCACCATCTCGCCGGCTCCCTCAGCCACCGACTCACCTGCCGCAAGGACGCACCCGTCGTCGTGGTTGTGCCCTGATCGTGGGGGAGCGTCAAGTGAGTTCCCGCGCCAAGTCGCTGTCCCGGTTCGCGGTCGAGCGTGATGACCGGCGGTACAAGTGGGTGGCTCTGTCCAACACGACGCTCGGCACGTTGATGGCGACCATCAACTCGTCGATCGTGATCATCTCGCTGCCGGACATCTTCCGCGGCATCAAGCTCGACCCGCTGCGTCCGGGCAACGTCAGCTACCTGTTGTGGACCCTGATGGGCTTTCTGGTGGTCACCGCTGTTCTGGTCGTGACGCTGGGCAGGCTCGGCGACATCTATGGCCGGGTGAAGATCTACAACCTCGGCTTCGCGGTGTTCACGGTCGGGTCGCTGGCACTGGTGCTCGATCCGCTGACACAAGGCGGCGGAGCGTTGTGGCTGATCCTCTGGCGAGTCGTGCAAGGCGTCGGCGCGGCGATGTTGTTCGCCAACTCGACGGCGATTCTGACCGACGCGTTTCCCGCGGAGCGCCGTGGCTTCGCCCTGGGGATCAACCAGGTTGCTGCCATCGGCGGCTCGTTCATCGGGCTGATCGTCGGCGGCCTGCTGGCTCCCGTCGACTGGCGCCTGGTGTTCTTCGTGTCCGTGCCGTTCGGCCTGCTCGGAACGGTGTGGTCCTACCGCAGCTTGCGGGAGACCAGTGCCCGTTCAGCGGTGGCGCAGATCGACTGGTGGGGCAACGCGTTGTTCGCGGTCGGCCTGACGGCGCTGCTGGCCGCGATCACCTACGGAATCCAGCCCTATGGAGGGCGCGACATGGGCTGGACCAATCCCTGGGTGCTGGCCGGGCTGGTCGGCGGCGTCGCCCTGCTGGTCGCGTTCTGCCTGGTCGAGGCGTCCGTCGACGACCCGATGTTCGACCTGTCGCTGTTCCGGATCAGGGCGTTCTCCGCGGGGAACCTCGCCGGCCTGCTGGCCTCGGTCGGCCGCGGCGGACTGCAGTTCATGCTGATCATCTGGTTGCAGGGCATCTGGCTGCCCCTGCACGGCTTCAGCTTCTCGAGCACCCCACTGTGGGCGGGTATCTATCTGCTTCCGCTGACCGTGGCGTTCCTCTTCGCGGGGCCGCTGTCGGGCTACTACTCCGACCGGTTCGGCGCGCGAACCTTCGCGACCGGCGGGCTGCTGCTGGTCGCGGTGAGTTTCCTCGGCCTCTTGCTGCTGCCGACCGACTTCAACTACTGGGCATTCGCTGGTCTGCTGGTGCTCAACGGCATCGGCTCGGGACTGTTCTCGGCGCCGAACACCAGCGCGATCATGAGCAGCGTTCCGGCCATCCGGCGCGGAGCCGCATCAGGCATGCGCGGCACCTTCTTCAACTCGGGTACGTCGCTGTCGATCGGGGTCTTCTTCACCCTGATGATCGTCGGGCTCGCGCAGACCTTGCCCGGCGCGCTCACGAACGGCCTGGAAGCTCACGGTGTGTCACCGGCCGTCGCGTCCGGCATCGCCCACCAACCGCCGGTCGGTAGCCTGTTCGCCGCCTTCCTCGGCTACAACCCACTCGGTACGGCGCTCGGCGCGTTACCCGCCTCAGCCACCAAGGGCGCCGATCTGGGCACGTTGACCAGCAAGGAGTTCTTCCCACAGCTCATCTCGGCCCCCTTCCACCACGGCTTGGTCATCGTGCTCATGCTCGCAATACTGATGTCGCTGGTCGGTGCCGCCGCATCGCTTTTCCGTGGCCCGCGCTACATCCACGCGGAACCGGTCGCCCGCGTCGACGTACCGGGACCGCGGTAAGCCGGCGGATGGTCCCCAGCTTGTGGTCGTCGCATCAGACGGCGTCTTGATGCATGCTATAGGCAACATGCTCGAGCAGCTGGAGGCCGACTTTCATGGTGCAGCGGACAGAGGTTCTCCTCACCGACGACCTCGAGGGCACGAACATCGCAGCCGGCAGGGGAGGCACGATCACCTTCGCGCTGGACGGCAAGACCTATGAGATCGACCTCAATACCAAGAACAGCAAGGCACTGCGCAAGATCTTGGCGCCGTACGTCGAGGCCGCGCGGCCCGTCCGAACCAGCCGCGGTGTGAAGGTCAGGCGCACGCAGGTAGAAGCAGACGTCAGAACGATCAAGGAGTGGGCCCGCGCCAACGGCTACGAGGTCAGCGACCGCGGCCGGGTCCCAAACCACATCCGCGAAGCCTTCGAGGCAGCGAACTAACCTCCGCCGCTGCCGCAGCGCGTGGGGTACCGGGGTCGGACGGCGCCGCAGGGGTCGATTCTTGGCCGCCGCTGGCCGGACGCTAGAACCGCCACCGGGCGGGGGAGCGAGGGTCGGGGTGGTAGCCGCAGTACGTGCCGGTGCGGATGGTGCGGCTGAGATGCTCGCCGAGCTGGGGATGGTGCTCAGCCATCCGGGAGATCGTCTGGCGGATTGCGCGGGTCACGCCGGCTCGAGCACGCTCGGACGCGGATGCGGCTCGTCGATCACGACCACCCAGGCCGAACGCGCGCGCGAGCTCTCGAAGGAGGAAGTCGCGCTCGACTTCAGCCTGCGCAGCTTGGTCGGTGTCCCCGATGGCGCGCGCCTGCTCGATGTCTTCGTCGATCTCGGCGAGGCGTCGGCGGTACGCGTCCCTCGCTCGTAGGTCCAGCAGCTCGCCCGCATCGCCGAGTGCCGGTCCCGGCACTCGGGCACCTTGGCTGTTGTCGACCTGCGCACCGCTGTCGATCTCGGCGCCGACGAGATCCAGCACGTGGTACTCCCGGCCCGGATCAGCCAGAAGCCGCGCGAGGTAATGCATGCCCTTCAGGTCGCGCACGCGGACGGTCTGCGCTTCGAAGACCACCGTCCAGTAGTCACCTTCGCGACGAAAGACGTTGAAGCTCCGAGCCGGCTGCTCGCCGGGTGCGTCGCGGTGCGCGAAGTCATCCGCTGGGAGCACCGTGGGGGCGGCTTCGATCCCTTCGAGGATCGTGCGCGCCGCTTGGTGCTCCAAGACGGCCCGATGCTCGCTCCCGCTGGCGCGGTGGGCCTCGGCAAGGCCGATGCGTGCGACCGCCGCCTCATAGGGGGCGCCGACTTCGTTCCAGAGCTGCACGGCTTCGGAGAAGGACTGCTCCGCGCCCGTCGCATCGCCTTCGGCGAGCCGCACTCTTCCTCGAGCGAGGGCGGCGCCGGCGACCAACGCCTTGCTTTCGAATCTGGCGGCGATGAGCTCCAGCTCGTCGGCGGCTGATCGAGCCCGTTCGTGGTCTCCGGCCGCGATCTCGATCTCGACCTGTGCCTCGAGCAATGGCGCGCGCTGCAGGTCGGTGTTCGGTGGTCGTTCCTTCGACGGCACTCGCAAGGGGTGCTCGAGGGCGTCTCGGATGGAGGCGGCCGCAGTGGCCACGTCGCCTTGGGCCAGGCGCACCAGCGCGAGGTCCGGTTGCGGGTCCCATCCGGCGCGATGAGCGGCCAGCAGGGCTTCATTCGCGCCGACGATGTCTCCCCTGTGAAGTCGGATCCGTCCGAGCTCGTTCAGTGGCCACCCCAGCTCGCGTCGCAGGTAGGGGCGAAGCTCCTCGCAGGCCACGAGTGCCTGACTCTCCGCCTCGTTGCACAACCCGCGTAGCCTGAGGATCTCGGCGCGGTGGACCCGGCAGCGTCCATGCAGGCTCCCGATGGCATTCGTCTCGCACCACCGCTCCATTGCCTCGGTCCATTCCTCGGCGACGTCGTACTGCGCTGCGCCCTGCAGCGCGCAGACGAGTTCGCAGTACACGACGCCTGTCGAGAACGGATCGAGATCACCGGAGATCGTCGCCACCCCGGCTTCGTCGAGCAGCGCCAGACCTTGCTGGACATCGCCGTCCAGGATGAGCGTCCGTGCCTCTGCCACTCGTGCGATGGCGAGCGCGGCCGGGTCACACTTCGAACCGACCTCGATGGCATCCCGGGCCCACTGCAGAGCGCCGGCGATGTCGCCAGTCAGCATCCGCTCATAGCTGCGGACGACCGCGTACCACGCGTGCGCGGGTGTCGCCTGGCGACCTTCGAGAAGCCGCTCCGCTCGTGCCAGCCAGCCGCGCACCGGTGCCATGAGCGCTGTGTCGAAGAGCAGGTGCATCGCGACGCGAACGGCCGCAGCTGCGGCCGCGACCCGGTCATCCGCCCGCATGCACGCCGCGTGGGCTCGCTCCCACGCCTCGATGGTCACATCGAGATGGCCGGCCGCATAGGCGACCTCGCCAAGGACGGGTAGATCCGCGAGCGTCAGGAGACCGTCCGCGTCCGCCGCCATGAGCAGGTCGAAAGCCTCCTGCCAATCGCCCCTGGCTTCAGCATCACGGGCGCGTTCGATCAGACCAGGACCAGCGCCGTCGGTCATCGCACGCCTCCCGAGTTCGTGGCCGGTCGGAGGTCGGGGTCAGCCGGCGCCGACCGTAACCGTGAGGGTTACCGCCGTAACCAGCTTGCTCACGCATCCAGGGTGGGGACCACGGGGTCCCCGAGGCAACGAGGCAGTCCGAGGAGGACTCATGACCAACGCTACCGCCACTTCGAGTGACGAACCGATGGCGATGAACATCAAGGACGTCCCGCGATCGGGAACCGTTCGCACGAACGGGCAGGAGCTGTACTACGAGATTCATGGGGACGGACCGCCACTCGTCCTGCTGATGGGGATCGGATACGACTCATCGCTGTGGACGCTTCAACAGGTCCCCGTTCTCTCTGCCCAGTACCGTGTCGTCCTCCTCGATAACCGCGATTCAGGCCGCAGCGCCCGAGCCGACCATCCGTACACCGTCGCGGACATGGCTGACGACATAGCCGGTCTGCTCGACGCTCTCGCTATCCACCGCACCCATCTGCTGGGCTTGTCGCTGGGAAGCATGATCGGGGTGGAGTTCGCGCTGCGGCATGCGGATCGTCTGGATCGGCTGGTGCTGGCGGGCCCGAATGCGGCGCCCGCTCGGAGCGCCGTCGACCCGATCTCGATCTGGAACTGGGTCAAGGCCAACGACTCCAGCGGGGAGGTGTTCGGCGGTCAGCAGTTCACCTGGCTGTTCTCCTCGGCCTTCCTTCGCAATCAGCAGGCGGTGCAGGAGACGATCGCGATGCTGGCGAGCAATCCGAACCCGGTCGAGCCCGAGGCCTACGGTCGCCAGGCCCAGGCCTACTTGCAGTTCGACGCCCTCGATCGGCTCGGCGGTATCGAGGCCCCCACTCTGGTGGTCGTCGGTGAGCAGGATCTGCTGACACCGCCGTGGGTCGCGCGCGAGGTGGCCGACGGGATCCCCCGAGCCCGGTTCGAGATCGTCACAGGCGACGGTTCATCCCATCTGATGCCGCTGGAACGCCCAGACGACTTCAATCAGCTGGTGATGAAGTTCCTGGCCGAATGACATCTCCCCACGTCATCGCTCAGCATCGGGACCCAGCCGCCAGTTCGGCGGTGATCGGCGCGACTGCCCAGAACCAGCGCGGGCGGCGAGGCATCGCTACCTCGCCGCCGACACGGTCGGCAATCGTCCTGCACGCAGGTCCCCCCGATTGCCAATGGATGGAAATGCCTCCGCCCAGCCATCCAATCCTTACATCGTGTGAGCAAGTGGGTTCGTTACAGCACTGTCAGTAGTCAACTTTGCGGATTGAAGATCAACCTCTCCGAACGACAGTTCACCGGCGTCTTCACGGCCGAGGTGGGTGCGACCGCGGCAGACCATGTCGAAGCCGTCCGGATGGAGTCCGCGTTCCGGCTCCTCGAGACCACCAACAGGACCATCGAACAGATCGCCAAGACCTGCGGCTTCGGAACACCCGAGACCATGAACCGCACGTTCCGCAGGCGCCTCGACACCACCCCAGGCGACCATCGCCACCACTGCCGAGGCGATCACCCCATGCCAATCCCCGTCCCTTGAGGCAGCAGCCGACCCATCCCCTGGACGAGTGGCTTCGAAGTTCATTGTGGTCGGTCGTGCCGTCCCGCGACTGTCCCTGAGCCGTCAATCAAGGAACAGGAGACGTCATGCTGACACTTCTCGGTATGCCGCAGGGTGCGGAGTGGCTCGTCATCCTCGCGATCGTGATGCTGCTCTTCGGGTCGGCCAAGCTGCCGGCGCTGGTGAGGCAGCTCGGCAGGTCGAAGAAGATCTGGGAGGAAGAAATCGGGGCCCACAGCAACAAGACTGACGGTGAGCTCGGCGCCGACGCGCGGCCGGCGCAGCGCAGTACGGACGGGCAACTGTCGGCGGAGCCTCGCCCAGACCACCGCGGCTAGACCCTGATGAGTATCGAGCAGCTCGATCCGGTGGAGGAGGACGCCGGTCGGATGAGTCTGCGCGAGCACATTGCGGAGCTGCGTAACCGGTTGCTCAAGTGTGTGCTCGCGATCGTGCTGGGTGCGGTCGTCGGCTGGATCTTCTACAACTGGGCGCTGGATCTGCTGCAGCAGCCGTTCGACACCAGCGTCAAGGAGTTGGCCGCCGAGCAGAACCTGAAGCCGATCTTGACCTTCACCGGGGTCGGTGACGCGCTGACGTTCAAGATCAAGATCTCGGCGTTGTTCGGTCTGATCCTGGCCAGTCCGGTGTGGCTGTATCAGTTGTGGGCGTTCATCGCGCCGGGTCTGCACCGCAACGAGCGCCGGTGGGCGATGCTGTTCTCGGCGATCGCGACGCCGCTGTTCGTGGGCGGGATGGCGGTGGCGTACTGGACGCTGCCGAAGGGCCTGGAGATCCTGATCGGGTTCACCCCGTTGGACATCCAGAACCTGATCACGCTGCCGCAGTACCTGGATTTCGTGATCCGGACGATGTTGGTGTTCGGGATCGCGTTCCTGATCCCGCTGGTGGTGGTGTTGCTGAACATGGTGGGTGTGGTGCCGGCTTCGGCGTTGGGTAAGTTCCGGCCGTACATCGTGTTGGTGATCTTCGTGTTCGCCGCGGTCGCGACGCCGTCGGGTGACCCGTTCACGATGTGCCTGTTGGCGATCCCGATGTGTCTGTTGTTCTTCGCCGCCGAGGTGATCGCCAAGATCAACGACAAGCGCAAGGCCCGCAAGGCCGAGGAGGTCTGACCGTGTTCGACATCGGGATCCCCGAGTTGCTGGTGATTGGCGTGGTTGCGGTACTTGTGTTCGGCCCGGACCGGCTGCCCGAGTTCGCCCGTACTGCGGCCCGTCTGCTGGGTCAGGTGCGCACCGTTGTCGGCAACGCGCAACGAGACCTGCGCGAGGAGTTGGGACCGGACTTCGCAAATCTGGACGTCCGGGAGCTCGACCCTCGCAGCTTCGTCCGCAAACACCTCCTCGATGGGTTGGATGACGAGCCCGTCGAGAGCGAAGTACGGACGAAGCCTCCAGCCGGGCCAGTGTCCTACGACCCCGAAGCCACGTAGACGCGTATCACCTGGGCTTGACTGCCCTGACGCTGGGCGCCGATGCGCCGGCACGCCTAGGAGCGAGACTCCTCGGCGAGGCGTTTGTGCAAATCCTTGGTGAGGGAGTGGATCTGGCGGGTGATCTCGGTGTTGGTCTTCAGCTCGAGCTCCTGCTGGTTGAAGTCGTGATCGGCCTTGGCCTGCTGGAACGCGGCCTGGCGGTTCTGCCCGATCATGACGAAGGTCGACAGGAAGATGGCCTCGAGGGACACGACGAGGGTGAGCGTCGGCCAGGGCTTGGACTCGAGGAAGGTCATCCAGACGGCGAAGACGACGATGTGGATGTACACGAACGGCATGGAACCGGCGTACGACGTGATCGCGTCGGCGATGCGTATCTGGAGATCGGCGGCCCGCTGAGCGGCCTGTGCGAGGACAGCGGGATGGTGCGATTGGGTGTTTGTCGGTGTGGTGTCCATCTGACCTCCTACGCGGGGACTGACCACCGGTGCTGCTTTCGGTCGGTTCATCGGATCACTCGCGTCAGTGCGAGGGCTGCGGCTTCGGCTTGCGCTCGAACCCATCCTTCAGACCGCCGTCGAGCAGGCGCTTACCACCGACCGCGAAGGCCAACTGGGTCACGCCGGCGACGAGCGCGAACGCGGCGATCAGGGCAAGCGTCACCAGCGCACCTGTGCCCGGCTGGGCGAAGATGACGATCCCGAACAGAATCGAGACCACGCCGCTGAGGCTCATCAGCGCGGTGTCGCTGCCGTCGATCGGAAGCCAGAACGCGCCGCCGATGGCGATGACGCCGAGCGCGATCGCGTACGCGCCGATCACGTAGAGGAGTGCGAGCGCGGAGATGCCGGTCCAGAGCAGCGCGGCAGCGCCGACGGCTATGCCGAGCAGACTCGAGACGATGAGCCACCCGCGCTCGCGGTTCGCGCCGGCTGAGAACGAGTAGGCCAGCTCGACAACCCCGCTTGCCAACGTGTAGGCGCCGAAGAGAATGGTGAGGGCATAAATGCTGATACCGGGCCAGACGAGGAGCACAACGCCGAACGCGATCGACAGCAGACCGTTGAGGCCGACCGCCCATCGCATCCTCTTCAGTTGCGTACCTGCCGGCTGTTCAGTTCGGTCGTCAAGGGAATCCATCTCACTACCTCCGAATCGGTGACTGGTCCCTCGAGTCTTCCGGCCCTGGCCTTCCCGGACATCGGCGATGCCACGGATCAACTGCGGGAAATCCGCAGCCGCCGCTGACACCCCGGTGCGTTCCGGTGCGATCACCAAACGAAGGCGCGACGGATAGCCCGGATCCTCCAGGTACGGCGGCGCTGCGACCTGGACGACCGGGCGCGAGCCGCGCGTCGGACCTCGCGAGCGGTACGTCGCGCCTCGGCGACCCGGATCCGCTCGTCGACCTGCTGCCTGGCGATCTGGGTGGCGAATTTGTGGTCGGTGATCATCGAGTACATGAGTTCCTCCTTCGTGGTCGATGCCGGCGGAGGCCGACACCAAGACGCTCGTTCGGTCAGGAAGCAGGCGGCGCGCCGGTTCGGGTCTTGGTCTGCGCCGGGCTTCTCGCTGGATCAGTGGTGAGGCTGCGGCTGTGCCGGATCACTGCAGAGGGCCACCAGTACGGCCAGTTGGCTCTGCGTGGGCGGTGGGACCTCGCTGAGGTCGCCGGCGTAGTAGCCGTTGTGGGGGTGGATCCGACCGGTCCAGGTCCCCGATTCTTCTTCGATGATCAACGATGCCGCCATGTCGTCCACTTCCATCAGTTCCGGCGGCTGAGGATGGTCCTCAGCGGTCCTTGTGGTGTTCACGACGCTATGGGCGTGCACCTGCCGAGCGCGTCGTCGGAAGGCCTTGTTCGCGCCCGCACCAAGCGATGAGTGGCAGTCCTACCTTGGTAGGACGCAAGCAGCGATCGCGTTGCCGTACGTTGATCAGGTGAGCCGAGCGCGGCTGTTCTTCTCGAAGTACGGTCTCGACCTCCTGATTGTGATTGCGGCGGTCGAGAGCGCCATCAGTACGGCGTTGCGCGACGACCCGGGCCATCCGACGGGCCCGATGCTGTGGTTCGAGGTGCTCGCGGTCGCCGCCGTCGTTCTCACCCTGCTCCTGCGACGCCGTTTCCCCTTCGCCGCACCGGCGGTCACCTGGCTGTTAAGTGCGGCGCTTTCCTTCGTGGACGGCCTGCTCATCGTCGACAAGGCCGGGCTCTTCGTCGCCGGAATGGGGGCTGCCCTGCTGCTCGGCAACCTGCGCCACGCCACGGAGGCACGGGTCGGCCTGGCGATCGTGCTCGGCGGCGCAGCGATCGTCATCTACAACGAGCCGGATCACACGAGAGGCGACCTCATCTTCACGCCGGTGCTGTTCGCGATCGGCTGGCTCGTCGGCTTCGCGCTACGGGAGCGAACCGAGCAGACCGAGGCCGCCGAGGAGCGCGCGACTCGGGCCGAGAGAGAGCGGGAGGCGGCGGCTCGCGTCGCGGTGGCCGAGGAGCGCGGACGGATCGCGCGAGAGCTCCATGATGTCGTCGCACACGCCGTCAGCGTGATGGTTCTCCAGGTGGGGGCTGTGCGCCACCGGATGCCCGAGACCGACACGGAGGATCGGCAGACCCTCGAGAACGTCGAGCAGGCTGGACGCACGGCACTCGCGGAGATGCGCCGCCTTCTCAACGCGATGCGACATGACGGCGACGAGCTCGAGCTTCTGCCGCACCCGGGACTCGACAACCTCGACTCACTCGTGGACGACGTACGAGCTGCGGGCCTGCCTGTGCGGCTCCAGATCCGCGGTGAACCGTTCGCGCTGCCGCCAGGCCTCGACCTCTCCGCCTACCGCATCCTGCAGGAGGGGCTCACCAACGCCCTCAAGCACGCTCGTGCGAGCCAGGCGGAGGTCGACGTGCGCTACTCCGCCACGGAGCTTCGACTCGAAGTACGTGACGACGGTCCCGGCGGCCCTTCCACCGATGCTGGTCTCGGCCACGGACTGGTCGGGATCCGCGAGCGCGTCAGGATCTACGGTGGAGACATGACTGCGGGCGCCTCCCATGCCGGCGGCTTCGTGCTCCGCGCGCGGCTTCCACTGGACGGCAGTGCCGGATGACCATCCGTGTCCTCGTGGTGGACGACCAATCGATGGTGCGGGCGGGGTTCCGGCTGCTGCTCGCCGACGAACCCGACATGGAGGTCGTGGCGGAAGGGAGCAACGGCCTCGAGGCGGTGGCCCAGGCAGCCCGCTTCCACCCGAACGTCATTCTGATGGACATCCGGATGCCGGAGCTCGACGGGCTCGAGGCGGCCCGACGGATCCTGGCGGCCGACGCGTCTGCGCGGATCCTGATTCTCACCACCTTCGACCTCGATGACTACGTCTACCAGGCGTTGCGAGCCGGCGCGAGCGGCTTCGTCCTCAAGGACGATCCTCCCGAGCAGCTGATCGCCGCCGTGCGAACCGTTGCGGGCGGAGATGCGCTCCTTTCGCCCGCCATCACCAAACGGGTGATCCAGCATTTCACCCGCCTCCACCGAGAGGCTCCGCCGAAGGCGGTGGACACCTTGACCACGCGCGAGATGGACGTGTTCCGCCTGATCACTCGGGGTCTGTCCAACGCCGAGATCGGGCAGGAGCTCTTCATCAGCGACACGACGGTCAAGACGCACGTCACACGCCTGCTGCAAAAGCTTGACCTGCGCGACCGCGCACAGGCGATCGTCCTCGCCTACCAGACCGGCCTCTTCGACGCGTCGGAGACGCGGCCCCGGGAGCGACCCGACGGTTCACGCTGACTCTGCTCTGCCGGGTCCGCAGGCGCGTTGGTCCTACTTGAGTAGGACTCACAACTCATCGGCTGGTCGGACTCGAGCGCGACCTCGTGACGACGCGCTGGCGGCGCCGCGTTCCTAGCGTTGAAGCATGCAGTCAACCACGCCAAGGAGCAACGCCATGAACCACCAGAAGCGGGTATGGACACGAGAGGACGGTCGTCCATGATCACCATCGACTCGCTGTCCAAGAAGTACGGCGCCAGCATCGTCGTCGACGACATCAGTTTCGTTGCGCAAGCGGGCCGGGTGACCGGCTTCCTGGGTCCGAACGGGGCCGGCAAGTCCACCTCGATGCGCATGATGGTCGGCCTCACCTCACCCACCTCGGGAAGTGCCACCATCTCCGGTCGCAGGTTTGCGGACCTTCCCAACCCAGGACGTGAGGTCGGCGTGATGCTTGACGCTTCCGCCCAGCATGCCGGCCGCACCGGCCGCGAGATCCTCACCATTGCCCAGCGGACGATGGGGCTACCCGGCCGTCGGGTCGCCGAGATGCTCGAGCTGGTCAGCCTCACCGAAACCGAGGCGAACCGTCGGGTCGGCAACTACTCGCTCGGGATGCGCCAGCGACTCGGCATCGCCACCGCCCTGATCGGCGACCCGGCCGTGCTCATCCTCGACGAGCCGGCCAACGGGCTCGACCCGGCCGGCATCCGCTGGATGAGGGACCTGCTCCGCGACTACGCGGACCAGGGAGGAACCGTCCTGCTGTCCTCGCACCTGCTGCACGAGATCGAGGTCATCGCCGATGACATCGTGATGATCGGCAAGGGCAGGATCGTCTGCCAGGGCTCCAAGACGCAGCTCCTGCAGTCCGCGGGCACCGTCGCCCGTGCCGCCGACCTGTTCGCCCTCAAGCGGGCACTCGACACGTCCGGTCTCCACACCACCGTCTCGGATGACGGGGCTCTGCGCGCCGACGCGGACCCGACGTTGGTCGGACGAGTGGCGCAGGAGGCGGGCGTGGCTCTCATCGAGCTGCGCACCGCCGACGGCGGACTGGAGGAGATGTTCCTTCAGCTCACCGCCGACACCCAACGAGAAAGGAAAGCCGCATGACCGCCACCGTCGTCGACTCCGTCCGTGAGCAGCGTGCCGACGTCTACCCGGTGCCCCTCTCGCGAGTCATCACCGTCGAGCTGCGCAAGATGTTCGACACCCGTTCGGGCTTCTGGCTGATGGCGAGCATCGTCATCACCGCCCTCCTGACCACGATCGGGACGATCGCATTCGCCCCTGAGGCGGACCTCACCTACTACACCTTCGCCAAGGCGATCGGATTCCCGATGACGGTCGTGCTGCCCATCATCGCCATCTTGTCGATCACCGGCGAATGGAGCCAACGCAGCGGTCTGACGACGTTCACGCTGGTTCCGCACCGAAACCGGGTCATCGCGGCCAAGGCAGTCTCGTCGGTCGCCGTGGCCGTCGCCTCGATGCTGTTCGCCTTCGTGATCGGAGCGATCGGCAACCTGGTGGGAACCGCGATCACCGGGACGGAGACGGTGTGGGACGTGTCGCTCGCCGAGGGCGTGAACATCGTGCTGGGCTGCCTGCTCTGTCTGCTGACCGGCACCATGCTGGGCATGTTGATCCGCAGCTCGGCGGGGGCACTGGTGGCGTACTTCGTCTACTCGCTCCTGCTGCCCACCGTCGCCGGCATCCTGGCCGCCAGTCAGGAGTGGTTCCGGGACCTGCAGCCATGGGTGGACCTCAAATACGCCCAGGCCGCCCTGTTCGAGGGGACCCTTACCGCTGAGCAGTGGGCCAACGTCGCGGTCACAGCGTCAACGTGGCTCCTCCTGCCCGCCCTCCTCGGCCTCCGGATGGTCATGAAGTCAGAGGTCAAGTAGAGCCCCGCGCTGTTCCTACAACGGCCGCCGCCTCAGAGGCCCTGTTGCTCGACCGAGCGACAGGGCCTCTGGCCTACTGCGACATCGGCGGACCGTTCGGTACCTGCCAGCCGGTACTGCGAATTCCGGCTCTCGTGACGTGAGGTAGGCCGCTGACGGGGGCGATTGCCGGTCGATTCACAGGCAGTCTGAAGAGATCCGAGGCCACGTCGTCGGTAGACGTGGGCGATGTGTCAGGAGGCGGACGGTATGGAGCGCGCAGATTGGCTGGATGGTGCTTTCACTTCGACGGAGGCCCGGTTCCTGATGGTCACGGCGATCACGCATCATCAGATCAGCTCGCCGAACTGGGGTGAGCGCGAGGTCTTGAAGTTGCACGCCGAACTCGCGGAGATCGAGCTTGGCGCGCTGCGGCTGGTCGCCGCGTCCCCGGTGAGCGCCGAGTGACGGCAGACCCTGGCCGGCTGATGGCCTGATGTCTGCCATCCTGCGTGAGGCTTGGCGTACCGCGGTACCGGACCTGGACGACCGGCACGGGCCGCTGCCGCCTCTGATGCTGCTGCTGACGGTGGTCACCGGCCTGATCGACGCCTTCAGCTACTTGGTTCTCGGCCATGTGTTCGTCGCCAACATGACCGGCAACGTGGTGTTCGCCGGCTTCGCGATCGCGGGCGCCGGCGGATTCGCGCTCGCCCCGAATGTGGTGGCGCTGGTCGCGTTCGCCGCGGGTGCGTTCGGCTGTGCCCGGGTGATCCGGACCGTCTGGTCGCACCGTGCCCGTGTCCTCATCCTGGCTCTTGCTCTGCAGGTCCTCCTGGTCGCGGGCGCGTTCCTGACTGCCGAGGTGTCCGGATCTCCGGTGAAGGCGGGAACCCGCTACGCGCTGCTCAGCCTGCTCGGGCTGGGTATGGGCGTACAGAACGCCGCAGCCCGAGCACTGGCGGTGCCCGACCTCACCACGACTGTGCTGACCCTCACCATCACCGGGACTGCGGCCGACAGCCGGCTGGCAGGCGGTGCCGGGTCCAGAGCCGGGCGGCGTCTGCTGTCGATCGCGGCCATGTTCCTGGGTGGCCTCATCGGCGCCCTGCTCGTCGTGAACGTTCGGGTGTCGCTGCCCCTCCTCCTCGCCGCAGTACTGCTCGCCGCTGCCTGCGGGATCGCCTGGCGGCTCACCCGATCCAGCGCCCCGTGGACCCGCCCCTTGTGAGATCCGCCCTGACCGGCCGGGCGGTGTCGCCGTACCGGGTCAGGTCGTTGCCTGGCGCCACTCACGGGCCAAGAGGCCGTAGACGACGAGGTCACGTCGTTCGTGGGGAAAGGCGGCTGCTTCACGCAGAATGCCTTCCTGCGTGAACCCCAACCGCTCTGCGACACTCCGACTAGGGGTGTTGTCGACAGTGGTCCGCAACCCGACGCGCAGCAGCTCGAGCGTCCCGAACGCGTGATCAAGCAAGGCCGTGACGGCCCGGGTCGCCAGTCCACGTCCGACGAAGCCGGCGTCGAGCCAATAGCCCACCTCGGCCGACCGGGTCCGGAGGTCGATCTCCAGCTGAGCCCAACCGACCAGGCGCCAGCGGTCCTCCGACTTCACCGCGATGGACAGCGGCAGCAAATCTCCTTCCTGCCACGCCTGACCGGCCTCTTTCAGGTTCGCCCGAGTCACCTCCAGCACCGGCGGTTCCTGGAACGCGTCCGGGAACCATCGTGCGAGGCGTTGGTAGTTGGCCTCCACCAACGCGAAATGGGCCTCCGCGATGGCGGCTGTCCGAAGGATGAGGGCGGCATCGTCGCCCAACGACCAGGTGAACCGCGCATCGATGACGGTAGACATATCCGCTCCCAGCCAGTTGCCATGAACGAACGAACCCTAATGAGACTTCATCGCGAGGCCAACCCCGGCGCGACCTTCGTCTCTCGGGCCCCTCGAGTCGAGCCGCCGAGGCAAGTAAAGCTCATCGACGCGCGGTAACACCGGTGTCCCACGAACAGCTGTCGGTGACAGGTGGCAACGGTGGGATCCCGGCTGGGATGTGATTCTCGCCCTTGAAGAGAGGGCGGGGTGAGGGCCGGTCACCTGCGGCTCGAGGGGGTGTCGTCCGTGGTACAGGTCGCATTCGTGGGTGGACAAGTCATCGGCCGGTAGGTCGAGGGCAAGGTCTTCGATGGGCCGCGTGCTGTCTAGGCCGGCGGGTGACGGGACTGGTTTCGGGGGCGGGTGTTGGTCAGGCCCTCGGTGATGGTGGTGAGCAGAGCGAGGGCAGCGTCGAGGTGGGTGTCGTCGTGGCTGGCGGCTTCGCTGATGGCGGTTGCCCACTCGTGTCGCACGAGGGCGTAGTTGCTGCGTCCGCGGTCGGTCGGGCTGACGGTGACGCCGCGGGCGTCGGCCGGGTTGGCTTGGCGCTGGATGAGGCCCTTTTGTTCGAGGCCGCGCAGCGTCGCGGAGAGGTTTGTGCGCTGGAGTCCTGTGGCGGCGGCGATCTGGCTGGGGGCGGCGGCATCGCCTTGGAGGAGGTAACGCATCACCATGCCTTCGGACTGGGTCAAGCCGACTGCCTGCCTGTCGGTGTAGCCGCGGTACTGGAGCTCCCGGCTGATGATCAGCGCCAGATCGGCGAGGTCGGCCCAGCTCTCCTCGGCGGCTGATCGGCGCGCCTGCCGAGGGCTGCGCCGCGGCGATGGGTGCTTCGTCACACTGCCAGCATAGTTGATTGTTGGCTCATAGTTATGTATGCATACTGATGTTCTAATAGTTATGTCTTCATAATCAGTTGGAGAAGCAAATGGACGTCACTCTTTCCGCGCGGCAGGACGGGCCGACCTCGCCACGTGCGGTTGCGCTGTCCGGTGGGCTTCACCCGGTAGGGGTGTTCTTCCTGCTCGCCGGCGCGTTCCTGCCGATCATGGATTTCTTCATCACCAACGTCGCGCTGCCGAGCATCGACGCCTCGCTGCACGCCTCGGCGTCCGAGTTGGAGTTGGTGATCGCCGGGTACGGCGTCGCCTATGCCGCCTTGCTGGTCCTGGGTGGCCGGGTGGGTGACCGCCTAGGTCGCCACCGCGTCTTCCTGGCTGCGCTCGTCGGCTTCGTCGTGGCGTCGGCGGTGTGTGGCTTCGCCCCGACCGTCGGTGTCCTGATCGCCGCCCGCGTCGTGCAGGGTGCGACCGCGGCGCTGCTCGTGCCGCAGGTGCTCGCGACCTTCCACCACACGCTCGAGCACGAGCGCAAGGCTCGTGCCCTGGCCCTGTACGGCGCGACGTCCGGCATCGCCGCCGTGGTCGGGCAGTTGGCGGGCGGTCTGCTGGTCGGCGCCGACATCGCCGGCACGTCCTGGCGACCGATCTTCCTGGTCAACGTGCCCATCGGCGTGGTGGTCCTGCTGGTGGCGGCCCGGATCGTGCCCGACACTCGCTCGGACCGCCCGGTCGGCATCGACCTGCCTGGCACCGTGCTGTTCGCCGCGACCCTCATCGCTCTGCTGGTCCCGCTCACCGAAGGTCACTCGCTGGGCTGGCCGTGGTGGACCTGGGCCATGATCGTGCTCGCGGTCGTGCTTGGCGCCGCCACCTTCATGGCGGAGCGGCGCGCCGAGCAGCGCGGTGAGATCCCGCTGCTGCCGCCGTCGCTGCTGCGGCTGCCGTCGATGTCCCGCGGGCTGGTCATGGTGTTCGCGTTCAGCATCGGCTTCGGCGCGTTCATGTTCGTCTTCGCCCTGACCGTCCAGGATGGTCTGCATGCCGACGCTCTTCATGGCGGTCTGGCCATCCTGCCGATGGCGGTGCTGTTCTTCCTCGGCTCTGTGTTCGCACCACGGGTGATCGGCCGCTTCGGCCGGGCCGCGCTGTCGGGTGGCGCGGTCATCCAGCTCGCCGGCCTCGCCTCACTCGTTGTCGTTGTCGTCAACGGCTGGCCACACGTCAGCCTCTGGGCCATGGCTGTCCCGCTGGCCCTGGCCGGTGCCGGACAGTCGATGCTGTTCGCCGGGCTGTTCCGCAGCGTGCTGGCCGATGTCCCGACCCATCTCGGCGGCGTCGGCAGCGGCGTACTGATCACCCTGCAACAGAGCGGCCTCGCACTCGGCGTGGCCACTCTCGGCACCCTCTACCTCACCCGGGCAGAGCACAACACGGCCCACGCCTTCGCCACCGTCGAAGCCGTGCAAATGGGCATCATCGCGCTGCTCGCCATCGGCGTCGCCGCGCTGCCGCGGTTCACCGCGGCTGCTGCCGACGCGCCACTGCTCGACGCCTGAGAGGTCAGCATGACCACCAATCCACACCTCGTCATCACACCGGAGATCGGTCTGGCCACCGTCGCCGAGTTGGCCGCGCAACTGCGGGTGGACTCGATCCGCTCCAGCGCCGTCGCCGGATCGGGGCACCCGACCTCGAGCATGTCCGCAGCCGATCTGCTCGCCGCACTCGTGAGCCGGCAGCCGCGCTACGACTGGCCCACGGTGATCCTCGCCAGGACCGTCAAGGGCGGCGGCTTCTCCGAGGTCGAGGACAGCCCCGACCTCGGCGCCGACGGCCCGTCCCAGATGGCGCAGGAAGACATCGCGATGCTTCGCGCAGTACACCAGTCCACCGTGCTCGACCCCGTACGAGAGCCGCCGGGCTCCGGGTCCGGCGCCGGGTTGCCCGCCTGGGCGGCCATCGACGCCGACCACACGGCTGTTGCCGCGCGCAACCTCGTCGGTGCCCGCCGACACGCTGTACCAGACGGACCTGAGGAGTCCTGATGAGTCTGCTCGATCTGTCGCGGTGGCAGTTCGTCATCACCGTGATGTTCCACATGACGTTCCCAGCGATCACGGTCGGACTGTCGATCCTGCTGAGCATCCTGTACGGGATGTACTGGAAGACCCGCAAGGCGGTCTATCTCCAGATGTTCCGGTTCTGGCGACGTGTCTTCGCGGTCGGGTTCGCGATCGGCGTCGTGGCCGGGATCGTGATCACCTTCGAGATGGGATTGAACTGGGGCGTCTACGCGGCCAGGACCGGTCCGATCATCGGGCCGATCATCGGGATGGAGGTCGTCACCGCGTTCTTCGTCGAGGCCGGCTTCATCGGCATCTTGCTGTACGGCGACGGCCGGGTGCGGCATGCCACGATGTTCGCCTCGTCGGTGATGGTGTCGATCGGCACGGTCCTGTCCTCCACCTGGATCATCGCCGCGAACTCGTGGATGCAGACGCCGGCCGGGTTCGTCGTACAGAACGGGCGGTTCGAGCCGACCGACTGGGTGGACGCGATCTTCAACAGGTCGTTCGTATGGCGGTGGCCGCACATGGTGCTCGCCGTCCTGATCTCCGCCGCGTTCTTCGTGGCCGGCATCGGCGCGTACTACCTGGTCAGGGGTCGAGCGCCGGCGTTCGCCCGCCGGTCGGTGTCGATCGCACTGGGGGTGGCGGCGATGCTGGTACCGGTCCAGATCTTCGTCGGTGACCACACCGCCGGCGCGGTGCTGCCGGACCAGCTGTCGAAGCTGGAGGCCCTGGAAGGCAACTGGACAGAAGGCAACACCGGCTTCGTCGTCTTCGCCATCCCCGACCAGCAGGCCCAGCGCAATCTCGTGGAGCTGGACATTCCCTGCCTCGGCAGCGCCATCAGCAAGGACCTCACGTGCAAGACGGCGATCCCCGGTCTCGAGTTGACGCCGAAAGCCGATCAGCCCGACATGGCCGCGGTCTTCTGGGGATTCCGAGTCATGTTCCTCGCCGCATTGCTGATGTTCGGCACCGCCTTCTACGCAACGATCCTGCGCTTCCGCCGAAAACTGTGGACCTCCAGACGCTTCCACCGGTTCCTGCTCTGGACGACACCCGTGGGCATCCTCGCCATCCTGGGCGGATGGGCCACCGCCGAGACGGGGCGCCAGCCGTGGGTGGTGTTCGGTCAGCTCCGCACCGCCGATGCCGTCTCGCACCTGGCGCCCGGCGAGCTCGTGTTCTCCGTGGTGGGCTTCTCCTTGCTGTACCTCGTGATGCTGATCGCGTACATCGCCTACATCGTGCACACGGTGCGGATCGGCCCCGATCACGTCGACCCCGATGAGCGTCACCCGGTCCTCGAAAAGGTACCCACGGCCGGGCTGGCCGGCGGGAGGGCGAACTGATGGCCACGACCTGGTTCCTGCTCATCCTGCTGTGCCTGCTGATGTACGTCGTCCTCGACGGCTACGACTTGGGTATCGCATCGCGACCCTGGTCGAACCGGACGCGGACCATCGGCACGAGATGCTCGAACAGGTCGCGCAGGCGTGGGACGGCAACGAGACCTGGCTGGTCCTGCTCGGGGTCAGCCTGTGGGCCGGCTTCCCAGCGGCTTTCGGCGCGATCCTCCCGCACGCCTATTTGCCGGTGATCGTCATGCTGTTCGCGCTGATCGTCCGCGGGATCAGTGTGGAGATGGCCTCGCAGGCCCATCCCGCGCCCCGGTGGGAGAGAGCCTTCGGTGGTGCCTCCCTGATGGCCGCGCTTGCCCAGGGCGTAGCCGTGGCGACCCTGACAGTGCACCTGACCGTGGTGGACGGGGCGTTCTCAGGTTCGCCGTTCGGCGCGATCAATTGGTTCTCGGCGCTGGCCGCGGTGACTGTCACCTGTGGCTATCTGGCGCTGGGGTACGCCTACACGAAGTGGAAGGCAACCGGGGAACTCCGTGCCCGGGCCGGACGCCGTGGCACGGTCAGCGCAGGACTGGCGTCGATACTGGCGCTGGCGTGTCTGGTCGCCGTCGGTGCCACCGCCACACCGCTGACCCTGCACGGCCCCGCGCGGGTCATCGCCTTTGCCGGACTCCTGCTGTTTGCCGCGGCCGGGGTGGTGGTGAGCCTGGGGACTCTGCGGCCGGCTTCGCAGTACGACGGCCTGCCTCTCGCGGGCCTGGTCACCGCTGCGGCGGCGTTGGTCATCGCTGTGGTGGTGGCCCGCTACCCCGTACTGGCGACGCCGGAGCTGACGCTCGCCAATGCAGCAGCTCCGCCTGGCACGCTGGCGTTTCTCGCGGTCGGGATCGGGCTCAATGTGCCGCTGATCCTCTTCTACAACTGGTTCGCCCATCACGCCTTCCGGGGCAAGCTCGGCCATCATCCCGCCCACCACCTGGCCAACGGACGGACAGGAGCCACCCAATGAGCACCGAAACCCAGCTCGCACACCGGGTGCGACGAAGGCTCGTTCACGCGGCGCTGACCGTCATCGGCGTCATCGGCGGTCTGTTCTGCTACTTCGTCTGCCAGGGCATGTTCTCCGGCTACCCCAAGTACGACTCCGAGCAGCTCAGCATCGCGGGCATGATCCTGATCGCCCTGACCGGCGGCATCGCCTGGATCGTCGATGAACACCGGATGCACGATGACGAGTGAACAAGGCGGGACGACAACATCGGCTGTGGAGGCCCGCGAGTGGCTCACCGGCGCCGCCGCGCCTGGCCGTCGGCACCTGCTTCTGGCCGCTGGCTGTCAGCCGCTGGAGACGGCGTTCACCGCCGTCCAGTGGGCGGGCCTGGCCTGGGTCGCGCAGGGCGTGCTCGACGGCGCACGGCCGAGCTGGCAAGGATCGGGCATCCTGTTCGGCGGTGGTCTCCTCGCGGCGGCCGCAGCCTGGAGCACGGCACGGTTCCAGGCAGTCGGTCGCCAACGAATCGCCCACGCCATCCGGCGGCGCCTGGTCGCCGGGCTACTACCTGCCGGGCAGCGGCACGCAGAGCCGGACCCTGCGACAGCCGCACTCGCAACCGTGGAGTTGACCGACGAGATCGCTGACTTCCATGCGCAGACCCTTCCTCAGCGAGTGTCTGCTCCCGTATCCATGGCTCTGATCCTCGTCATCACCGCGGTGGTGCAGTGGCCTGCCGCCGTGATCTTGCTGCTGGCGAGCTTGCTCATCCCGCTGAACATGCGCCTCGTGGGCCTGTTCGCCAAGGAAGGCGCCGACGCGCGGACGGCAGCCAGCACCCGGCTCGCCGCGATCGTCCTCGACAGCTTCCGCGGCATGCCGACGCTGCGGAACATCGGGGCGCTGGGACGGCGACGTACTGAACTGGTCCGCGTGGCCGGCGACCTCGACGCCACCACCATTGCGGTCGTACGGCGGGCCTCGCTCTCCGGTGCGGTGATGGACGTCGTCATCACCTTCTCTATCGCGGCCAACGCGACGTACGTCGGGCTGGCGCTGCTCGGCTACGTGCGGATCGGTGCTGCGCCCGGCATGACGATGTTCCGTGGCCTGCTCGCTCTACTGATCTGCCCGATGTACTTCCAGCCGATACGTGCCGCGGCTGCCGCCTTCCACAGCAAGGAACGGGCGCTGTCGGCGGTACCGGCGATCAGCGGGCTTCTCGTCGGGCTGGAAACCCCTTCTGGACGTGGTGAACGTGTACCGCCACCTGGCGAACCTGCCGAGGTTGCCTTGGACAACGTCTGTTTCCGCTTTCCCGCGGCCGACGAGTCGACACTGCACGGAGTGAACGTGACCGTCCACGCGGGAACCTGGACGGTCGTCGTCGGACCGTCCGGCGCCGGAAAGACCACGTTCCTGTCGCTGATCGCCGGGATGCGCCCGCCGAGTCACGGCACCGTCCGGTGGCTGACCCCGACCGGAGCGTCGACGCCGTGGCTGGGCGGCTGTACCTGGATCGGTCAGCAGACGGTGCTGCTTCCGGGATCAATCGGCGACAACATCCGCATCGGACGACCGGACGCCAGCCGGTCGAACGTCGAACAGGCGGTTGCCGCAGCCGGTCTGGCCGAGGTCGTCGCACAACTGCCACAGGGACTGGACACGCTGCTCGGCGAGGGCGGCTCGGGTCTGTCTACCGGGGAGGCTCGACGCATCGCGATCGCCCGCGCGTTCCTGAGCGACGCGGGTCTCTGGGTCCTCGACGAGCCGACCGCGCACCTGGACGCGGACACCGAGGTACAGATCATCGTTGCCCTACGCAACGCCACTCGCGGTCGTACTGTCATCGTGGCCACACACTCGCCGGTCCTCGCCCGTTCCGCCGACCTCCTCCTAGGCCTCGCCGACGGGACCGTCCACACCGTACGGGAGGCGAGTCGGGTATGAGGGCGAAGACGCTCGCAGCCACCGGGCTGCTGCTTGCCGTCCTCGCGGAGGCATGCTCTGTCGGTATTCTTGGTCTCTCCGGATGGTTCATCGCCGCGTCAGCCGTGGCCGGAGCCAGCGCCTACAGTGCGTTCTCCTACCTGGCGCCCAGCGGCGGGGTGCGCGCATTCGCGCTCGGGAGGATCGCGACCGGCTATGCCAGCCGTGTCGTCCTGCACGCCGCTGCACTGCGCCGGATCAGCGTTGCCCGGCTCGCCGTCTACGACCAAGCCGCCGAATCCGAAGGCACCGGGTGGTCCGGCCAGTCGCTGGACCGGGTCATGGCCGACGCGGACACTACCGGCATGGCGCTCATCCAGGCGACCACGCCCGTGGTCGTCGCCGCCGTGATGACCGCGGGAGGCTGCGTCGCGATCGTCCTCGCCGGCTATCCGCTCGTGGCGCTGACGTTGGCCGCAGCCGTCATCGCCTGCACCGTGCTCGCCGCGGCAGCGGCCCGCCGGACCGATGACACGACCCGCACCCGGGGACTGCTGCGGACCGAACTGGTCACCACGGTCGAGGCTTGGCCCGAGATGGCGTCACTGGGCGCTACAGACCAGCTGGCGCACCGCACTCTGCAACACCTGGCCGCCTTCGAGGGCAGACGAAACCGCCACGCGGCAACGACCGCCCGCGCACTGGGCGGCACGCGTGCAGTGACGGCCACCGCGCTGCTACTCACACTGCTGCTCACCGCGCGGGCAGGCGCCACGGTCGCGACGTTGGTCTTCGTCGCTTTGCTCTCCGCCGGCGTGCTGGCCAACGCCGAACGCTTGGTCACCGCCGCCGGCGCGTGGGCCCAATCTCGCCAGGCCGACGCTCACCTCGCGTCGATCGGCGAGGAGGAGACCCGCCGTCCAGCGGTCGCCAAGACCTTCGAGGCCATGTACGACGGTCACGGCCTCACCGTAGCTGGATACCGGCTGCCGGAGACACCTACGCGTGATGCGCGCGAGATCGGATTCGCCGTCGCCGCCAGCCAGACCCTCGTCATCACCGGCCCGTCCGGCAGCGGAAAGACCACGCTCATCACCGCCATCGCCACCGCGCTACGGCAACGACCCGGGCCGGCCGTCGTCACTGCCGTACTGGCCGACGACTATCTGTTCACCGGGACAATCGCCGACAATCTCCGCCTGTCCAACCCCACCGTGAAAGATGTCGACGTGGCGGACCTGCTCGGCGTCATGGGGTTGGACCGCGCCGGAGTGGAACCGCTGACCAACGTCGGCGTCGGCGGGCGTGGTCTTTCCGGTGGCGAACAGCGCCGCCTCCACATCGCCCGAGCCCTCGTCACCCAACCCGACGTGCTGCTCGTCGACGAGCCGACGACCGGCCTGGACCCCGACACCGCCACCGAGGTCCTGCACGCCGTACGCCGCCGGCTGCCGCAGGCGGTCCTCGTCGTGGCGATGCACGAGCCGCCGGGGGACAGGCGACCCCTCGGACCCAACTGGACCACGCTGTCGGTCGGATGAACGCGACCGTGCGCGCTGACCAATCGGCGTCGAGTGCCGCGGACGTCAGGAAGGCGAAGACGAGGGCTTCGGATGCGGGCGGTGAGGTCGTCATCGATCTGCGCGAGGGCGCTTCGGAATGATTGTCAGGCGTCCTCGCCGGAATTAGGTGTGATGCCCGCGGCTGGTAGCCGCGGTGCCCGGGTCGGCGGATGATGGCGTTGTGACCGCTGCTGAGGAGACGTTTCAGCCGTCGGCGCCGGTGTGTTGGTGTTGCGGTGGCGAGTTCGATGAGCGTGACCTGGTGCGGCTGGGGACGCACCCTGAGGTCGGCGTGTGTCTGGGGTGTGCCCGCTATCTGCAGCGGCGGGCTGCCGAGCGTGAGGACGAGTTGCGGACATCGCCGGCCGCGAGGCTGCGAGACGGGGTGCGTCGAGCGCGCGAGTGGGTGATCAGCCGCGGTTGGCATCGCCTACCAGTCGTTGGGAGGGTGCTGCAGCGGATCGATCGGTACCTGCCCTAGCCCGCCGATCCTGGTCAGTCCGCGAGCAGGGGCCGGAACAGGCGGGTTCCGAGGTCCTCGGCCTGGGTCTGGTTGAGGATCTGCCCGGGAATTCCCGGGTGGTTTCTGGTCCAGGCTTCGGCGGAGGCCTGGCCGATGAAGAAGTTGAGATAGCCGCAGCAGCAGTCGGCCGAGGGGCCAACGCCGGCATCAGCACCGATGAACACCACGGCCGCTGCGGGTTCCCAATCCGTGTGCCCGCTTGTTGTGGTGATGATGATCGGCTGGCCGGTGGTCACGTCGACGGACTCGATCCGGGTGTCGCGGCCGAGCATGGCAGCGATGCCGAGCGCGTCGATCGCGCACATCGCGTAGGCGTCGACCTAGTCGCCGATCCGGACCCGGTGCCGGGTCGGTGTGGTGGAGAACGGGTAGGCGACCGCGATCTGCCCGTCCGGAGCCAGCCGGATCGCGTCGACGTCGTGCAACGCGTCCAGCACCTCGGCCGTACTCCGCTCGCCGCCGGCCGTGGCCGGATCGAGGTCGGCGGCCGCGGGTGGGCGACCCGAGGTGGCGAAGGACCGCAGGATCGCCTGGTGCACGGCCTTCTCGACGGGATTCAGCGGCAGGGCGCGGGTCCGCCAGGCGCTCAGTACTTCACGGGGCGCCGCCGGCCGGCTGGCCGCGGTGAGTGCGTCGCGCAGTTGCTCGATCGACGGCGCGGGAACGATGCGGCCGGTCTCGTCGCGGTAGAGGCGGCACGCCACCCCGCACTCGCAGCCCTCTCCCGTGGAGAACGGGTCCACTCCGTCGATCAGCAGGGTTGGGGAGCCGGCCATACCGAAGCGTGCGGCGTCTACGTCGTCGTCGATGACGCGGGTGGTGACGGGCAGGTCGGTGACTTCGGTGAGCCGTTCCAGCATCGGTGGCAGGTTGGGGCAGTCCGGGACGTGCAGGACTTCGAGTTTCATCGGGTCGCCTCCGGGCGGTGGTCGATCACGTCCAGCAGCGCGCAGCTGCGGTCGGCGCGGGGCAGCTCGCAGGTCGCCACCAGGTCGGCGAGCGAGTCGTGCATGCGCTGCAGGTCGCGGATCCGCTGTTCGAGGTCGACTCTGCGGTGCTCGGCCAGTGCGCGGGCCGCGTCGCACCTGTCCGGGCCACCGGTGTCCAGGTGCAGGAGCTCTTCCACCTCGTCGAGGGTGAAGCCGAGCTCCTGGGCGCGTTTGATGAACCGCAGCAGGTCCACCGTCGCAGCCGGGTAGTCGCGGTAGCCGCCCGGCGTTCGGGGCGGCTCCGTGAGCAGGCCGCGGCGCTCGTAGTACCGCAGCGTCTCGGTGTTCACCCCGGCCTGGTGGGCCAGCTCGCTGGTTCGCATACCCCCATCCTCAACCCCGGACCCAACTACAGAGTCAAGTCGGATTACTCGAGCTGTCGAGCGCGGACGTCCTCGACATGCTGGCCGAGGCAAGATCACCGCAGGGCACTAGCCGTTCTGTGGAGCAGGCAGTGGATTTGTGGAGGAGGGCAGTTTGGCCAGACTCGCTGGAGGCCGGATCGCCGTGGCCGACGGGGCTTCGGGAGGATGAGCACATGGACGAGGACAAGGACTTCCTGGCTGAGCAGGCGCATCTCACGGAAACCGATGCCGAACGCATCCGGCAGGAAGTCGAAGACGCAGCCTCCGACCCGGCGGCCCAGGTGGAATGGATCCGTCAGTCCAACCTGATCTACGGCGGACTGGCGGCTGCCGGCCTTGTGGTGGTGCAGCCATTCCTGACCGAGACCTCGCTCGGCCCGTCGGCGATGGTGTGCGTCATCGCGTTCGCCGTCTCGATACCGCTGCTCGCCGCGCTCCTGGTGTTGAATCGGCAGGAGGAGTTTCGGCATCGGGCGAGCAAGTCACCGTTCGTCGGGGTGGCCAAGGCGGTCGCACAAGGCTCGGCCTTTGTCGGCATCACGGCGGCCTTCTGGCACATCTCCATGGTTGCGGGGATCGTCTTCCTGGCCGTGGGATTCGTCGCGGTGGGAGTGCACTCCTCGGGATATGTGCGACTGGAGTACGACTCGAAGTTCCGCTCGAGATTCCGTCCCCGCAAGGCACCCGAGGCGTAGCCGACGCGATTCGGCACCCCGGTGCCGTTGTGGGTGGAGACACGGGCTTCCTGTGACCAGACTTCGGCCGCAGGGCTAACCTCCGTTTATGAGTGACGAAGGCATGCACGAGTTGCATGTAAATGGGTTCGACGTCGAGGCGGGAGTCCGCCACACCGGGCGTGGCGGCGACGGTGACCCCGTTGTCCCGCTGGTGGCGCTGGAGATCGAGGGGCGACCAAGCCCGGATGCCCGCGACGAGTCGCTGTGGCTCCGCCTCACGGTCGACGTAGCCCGCGCGCTCGCCGCGGAACTCATCCAGGAGGCGGACCGCGCCGAGCTGCTGGCGCGCAGGCGAGGCGGCGCCCCGCAGTCGGGAGATCTGGATGATGGACAGTACCGGCGGCCACCAAGGTCCGCCAGGGAAGGCTGACGCGAGCGAGGAGAACGGTCGAGCCGACTATCGGCCGCCCGTCCAGACCCAGATGTCCGAGCCTGGCCGCTCGGGGCGGTACCCGAGTGCCCAGCCGCGTACGTCGTCTGGTGTTCTGCCCATTCGCTCGGCGGCGCGGCGGCGTTCTTCCCAGTCGTCGACATAGAAGACCTGGCCGTTACCGGGTCCTCCGGACAGCCTGACTATCTGCTGATTCCGTGCCATCGGCCCTGCCGCCAATCACCGCGCTACACACCTCGATGATCACCGACGCCACCGACAGAACCAGCGCACCGGCGTTCAGGTGCCACCTCGCGGGCCTTTAGTACGGTCTGGTCAGGATGATTAGACAAGGCTAATCTCTGGTTGTGATGCCTCAAACAGGTCAGTCGAGTCCCTGCTGCGAGATCTCTCACACCGAAGCGGTGGAGGACTGCCTGCGGACGATCTTCAAGCTCGCCGGCCGGAAGCTGCCGGTGACGACGTCCGCGCTCGCCGAGCAGCTACGGGTTGCACCGCCGACGGTCTCGGCGATGTTGAAGCGACTCGAGGCCGGCCAACTGATCACCAGGTCGGCGGGTCACGAGATCAGGCTGACGGAGCACGGCGAGCGGCACGCCCGGGGAGTGACCCGTCGGCATCGGCTGGTCGAGACCTTCCTGGTCCAAGTGCTGGGCCTGAGCTGGGACGAGGTCCACGAGGAGGCCGACGTACTGGAACATGCGATCAGCGAGCGGCTGGAAGACCGGATCGACGGCTTGCTCGGGCACCCGACCCACGATCCCCACGGTGACCCGATCCCGCCGCGTAACGGACGCCATGTGGAGTCCTGGGCCGCGCCGCTGGGCGGCGTCCCGGCCGGCAGCCGGTTCCGGGTGGAGCGGGTCGCCGATGACGACAGCGAGGCGCTGCGTTACCTGGCCGAGCGCGGGATCACTCCGGGTGCCGTCCTCGAGGTGATGAACCGCGAGCCGTTCGGTGGGCCGGTGTGGGTGAAGGTCGGCGCCAAGCGGCACGCCCTTGCGCCGTTGCTCGCCGACGTGGTCCACGGTGAGGTCGCCTGATGTCCGGGGCGTCTCGCAGGGGCTTCCTGCTCGGTGGGGCCGGAGTGGCCATCGGCGCGATCCCCGGTGGACAGGCACACGCTGACCCGATACCACCTGTGGGTCATGGCGCCCATGCCGCGCACGGTGGCGGAGTGAACGGGCCGACCTTCCGCGGCACGGTCGACCACGCGGCGAACGGGTTCGACCCGACCGAGATCCTCCGGAGCTTCGACTACGGCAAGACCTCGAAGCTGCCCGACGGCCGAACCCTGCGGGAGTGGGAGATCGTCGCGGTCGACCGCGAGATCGAGGTCGCTCCCGGCGTGCGGTTCCCCAGTTGGACGTTCAACGGCAGAGTGCCCGGACCAACCCTGCGTTGCAAGGCGGGAGACCGGCTGCGGATACGGTTCGTCAACGGATCCGCCCATCCGCACACGATGCACTTCCACGGCATCCACCCCGCGGAGATGGACGGCGTACCGGGCGTGGGCCGCGGTGTGATCGAGCCGGGCGGCGAGTTCGTCTACGAGTTCGACGCCGAACCGTTCGGGATCCACCTGTACCACTGCCACGTGGGTCCGCTGGCCGAGCACATCGCCCGCGGCCTCTACGGCACCTTCATCATCGACCCACCGCAGGGCCGGCCGAAGGCGGACGAACTGGTGATGGTGATGAACGGCTACAACACCACTTTCGATGCTCAGGGCAACCAGCTCTACGCGGTCAACGGGATCCCGTTCCACTACATGCACGAGCCGGTCCAGGTGAAGCGCGGTCAGCTGGTCCGGATCTACCTGGCCAACATCCTGGAGTACGACCCGATCAACAGCTTCCACCTGCACGGGAACTTCTTCGACTACTTCCCGACCGGCACCCGGCTCGAGCCGTCGGAGTACACCGATACCGTCGTCCAGGCTCAGGGCCAGCGCGGGATCTGCGAGTTGCGGTTCCCATACCCGGGCAGGTACATGTTCCACGCGCACAAGAGCGAGTTCGCCGATCTCGGCTGGATGGGCTTCTTCGAGGTGACCGAATGACCGCTCCGGGCCTTCGTGGACGTGCGCCGATCGCGGCCATCGCGGTCGCCGCCGTGGTCGTGGTGGCGATCGCCCTGACCGCGCTCGCCGTCCTCGGCAGCCGCAGTCTGCCCGAGCGGACCGGCCCGCCGGTGGAGGAACTGGCGGTGGAGCGGGTCATCCTGTCGCCCGGCATCATCGAACTCACGCTCCGCAACACGGGCCCTGATCCGGTACAGGTCGCGCAGATCGCCGTGAACGACGTGTACGCCGGCTTCACCGGTGCCACCGAGCCGCTGGGCCGGCTCGACAAGGAGATCGTGCGCGTGGACTATCCCTGGTCCGAAGGCCAGCCCTACACGCTGTCGATGCTGACCTCGACCGGCGCCGTCATCGAGCACGAGATCCCGGCCGCCGTCGAATCACCCACGGCGGGCACCCGGCTCCTGGCCCTGATGGCGCTGCTCGGCACCTACGTGGGCATCATCCCAGTCGCTCTCGGGATGGTCTTCCTGCCCGTACTGCGAAGAGCCCGGCGGCGCGTGATCCGCGGGCTGATGGCTCTCACAGTCGGGTTACTCGCCTTCCTCGCCATCGACGCGACCATCGAGGGGCTTGACCTCGCGGCCGCATCCGGTGGCGCTTTCGGCGGACCGCTCCTGGTCATCCTCGGCGCCGGGTTGGCCTTCCTGGCACTGACGGCGGTCGACCGATTCCTCAAGAGCCGAGGATCGGAGCAGACAGGTGCTGAGCCGGACGGCGGCCGGCTGGCCTTGATGATTGCCATCGGCATCGGGTTGCACAACCTCGGTGAGGGACTCGCCATCGGATCGGCCTACGCCGTCGGTGAGCTGGCGCTCGGCGCCGCGCTGGTGGTCGGCTTCGCCCTGCACAACACCACGGAGGGCCTGGCGATCGTGGCACCGCTGGCCCACCAACGACCGTCGCTGATCCGGCTCCTCGGCCTCGGACTACTGGCCGGGGGACCAGCGGTCCTCGGCGCGGCGCTCGGCGCTTCCGTCAACGACGCCGCGCTGGCATCGGCACTGTTCGGTGTCGGAGTCGGCGCCATCATCCAGGTGATCATCCAGCTTGCGCCCAGCCTTCGCTCCCGCACCGGGAACCTGCTCGATCCGACGGTCGCCGGCGGGGTAGCGGCAGGCCTGCTGGTCATGTACGCAACCGGTCTGCTCGTCGCCGTCTGAGCTTCTGACTGAAGATTTCCGCGGGTGTGCGCTGCCAGGGACTCGAACCCCGAACCCGCTGATCAGCAGCCCAGAATCAATGCCCCCCGACGCCCGTGGGCTCGCCAGGCTCGGACCCCTCAGGTCGGCGGTGGATGGTTGCGGCCTCGCGGGTACGAGGATCTTGGTCTGTGGCGGTCGCTTCACGCGGATCGCGGGAGCCTTCGGGCTCGATGGTGCGAACAGCGCGGCCGCGCGCCCTCGTCATCGGCGGCTGCGCTTGGTCGCGATGCCATGCGTCGCGCAACCGAAGGGTGGTGCCGCTGTGGAGTATCGCGTTGGTGTACACGCGTCCGGCGAGTGCGACGAGGCCGGCGATGGCGGCCAGGGTGAGGGCAACAGCGAGCAGCGGCTCCCACCAGGCGACCGAGCCGAGCGCGATGCGGCCGGGCATGGCGAACGGCGCGGTCGCCGGGAAGAGCGAGAGCAGCCGGGACAAAAGACCGTCGGGGTCCCCGCTGACCGCGAGGAATGCGGCCCAGTAGCACGCGATCAGCACGTAGCCGATTGGCCCGGCGACGCTCTGCGCGTCCTCGGTCCGTGATGCGAGCGAGCCGAGCGCACCGTACGCCATCGCGTAGAGGGCATAGCCGAGTACGAACCACACGACCGCCCAGGCGAGCACGCCGGAGCCGACGGCCGGGATGTCGACGGAGTCGATCACGAGCGTGGCGACGAGCGCCGCCACTGCGGTCAACGCGAACTGGGCGAACCCGAGCAGTCCGATGCCGGCGACCTTGCCGGCCAGCAGGACCCGAGCGGGTATGCGTGCCAGCAGCACCTCTACGACCCGGCTGGACTTCTCCTCCACGACGCCGGTCAGGACGAGGTTCCCGTAGATGACGATTGCCATCAGCAACAGGGCGGTCATCACAATGGCTGCCAGTTCGTCGTCGGGGCTGCGCCCAGCGGCCGAGCCGAGCTCGACGTTCTCGACGGGAACGGGGGCCATCAGCGCGCGGAGGTCTTCGGGATCCATGCCGGCGGCCGTGGCTCGTTTCTGCACGGCGACAAGTTGAATGGCGCCGGTGACGATGGCCTGCAGCTGCTCGTCGACCCTGCCCGGCCACTCCAGCTGCTGCGCGTCGACCAGGAGCACGTCGACGTCGCCCGCGCGGACGGCCTCCTCCCCGGCGGTCACATCGCCGTACCGGTGGACGCGGACCGTGGTGCCGATGGCATCGCCGTGGGCGAGGATGGCCGACGACAACGTGGTGGGAGCGGCGCCGGTCAGGCCGATATCCTTCGTTCCGCCGCCGGTGTCCAGCTTCGCCGGCACCACGATCATGGCGATGACGACGACGAGCATCACCACCAGCCCGGCCCGAAAGCTGCGTGACCGGCTGCGCTCGCGGACCTCTCGCAGGGCGACCAGCCAGACCTGCCGCAGACCGGTCATGCCGCCACCGCCTGGCGGAACAGGTCCGACAGCGTCGGGGGCTCGTAGGCGAAGGAGACGACATCAGCGCCGGACCGGGGAGGGCCCGCGGTAGCGGATGTCCACGAACCGTTGCGGAACGGCCGCCCGCAGGTCCGTCAGATCGCCGGCGAGCACGACGCGTCCGTGGTCGATGATGACCACGTCCTCACACAAATCCTCTACCAGATCGAGCTGGTGGCTGGAAAACAGCACAGTCGCACCCGCTGCGGCGAGTTCGGCCAGGAGGTCCGCCATGGCGGCCATGGCGATCGGATCCAGACCGGAGAACGGCTCGTCGAGCACGAGCAGCTCCGGCTCGTTGACCAGCGCGGCGATCAGCTGGACCCGCTGCTGGTTGCCGTGCGACAGCGTGTCCACGCGGTCCGCCGCCCGGTCCGCGAGCCCGAGCCGCTCGAGCCACCGGTCGGCGATCCGCCCCACGTCGCTGTTCGTCCGCCCGCACAGTTGGCCGAGATACAGCAACTGCTCGCGGACCCGCATGCGTGGATACAAGCCCCGCTCCTCGGGCATGTAGCCGAACCGTGCCCGTTCCGCCCCCGTGATCGGCGCGCCCTGCCAGGACACCGCGCCGGCGTCCAACCGGACGAGCCCGAACACCGCGCGCATCGCCGTGGTCTTGCCTGCCCCGTTGGGCCCGAGAAATCCCGTGATCCGGCCCGGACGGACCCCGAACGTACATCCGTCGAGCGCGGCCACAGGACCGAACCGCTTCACCGCCGAGTCGAAAGCGAGCACGATCCACCTCCACTTCCAGCGTCCCCGCCACACCTTGAACCGTCAGGGCACAACGGCCCCAACCAGACAGGACTCATGTCTCCTTCGAACGCCTGGCAGCACCCCAGATAGCGCGACGCGCAGGAAACGGCGGCGCGCTACCTGAATGGGAGTCGGGACGTAGGGCGGGTTCTTAGTGGACATTCGGCCCTGCTGGTCCCCGCACTGCCGCGATGGGCTGAGAGTTGGGGAGGGCTGTCCCCCCAATGGAACCAGGACATCGGAGGGTGTGGTTTCAATGACGACTGCCATAGCGGTTTCCGGACTGGTGAAGGACTTCGGCCCCAGGACCCGGGCTCTCGACGGTCTGGAGCTGCAGGTCGAGACGGGGGAGGTGCACGGCTTCCTTGGGCCGAACGGTGCTGGGAAGACGACCACGATCCGCGTTCTGCTCGGGTTGCTGCGCGCCGACGACGGGCACGTCGCCCTGCTCGGTGGTGACCCATGGCACGGCGCGGCGGCGCTGCATCGACGTCTTGCCTATGTCCCCGGTGAGGTGAACCTGTGGCCTAACCTGACCGGCGGCGAGGTGATCGACGTGCTGGGCGACTTGCGGGGCGGTCTCGACCCGCATCGCCGCGAAGAGCTGCTCGACCGCTTCCAGCTCGACCCGACCAAGAAGATCCGGGCCTACTCCAAGGGCAACCGGCAGAAGGTAGCCCTTGTGGCGGCGTTCTCCTCCGACGTGGAGCTCTACCTGTTGGACGAGCCCACCTCTGGGCTGGACCCGCTGATGGAGGCGGTGTTCCAGGACCTGGTTCAGGAGCTGCGTGCCGACGGACGGAGCATTCTGCTCTCCAGCCACATCCTGGCCGAGGTGGAAGCGCTGTGCGACCGCGTCACGATCATCCGGGCGGGTCGTGCGGCCGAGAGCGGCACGTTCGACGACCTGCGTCACCTCACCCGTACGTCGGTGGTGGTCGACACCGCCAAGCGGTTGGGGTCTGTGGGGCAGTGGCCCGGCGTGCACGACGCCCGAGTGCACGACCGCCATGCAGAGCTCAGCGTCGACCCGGGCGAGCTGAACCACGTGCTCGGGCGCCTGGTCGATCTCGAGGTGCGGTCGATGGTCACGTCGCCGCCCACGCTCGAGGAGCTGTTCATGCGGCACTACGGCGAGGACATCGCCGTGTCTGCCCGTGATGCTGCCGAGGCGGTGACGGCGCGATGAGCGGCTTCACCGGCACGTTCCGGCTGGTTCGCCTCGCGCTGCGGCGTGACCGGATCACCCTCCCTGCCTGGATCCTGGGGATGGCTGGGTTCCTGGCTGCAACCACCGCCATGTTCGAGGACAGCTACGCGAAGCACCCCCAACTCCTGGAGCCGGACACCCGGATCGTGGTCGAGAATCCTGGCATGCGGGTGCTGGGCCTGGTGACAGGCTCGAGTGTCGGGGGTTACACGTTGCACCGGGATGCTCTCACCCTGGCCGTGCTCGCGGCCATGATGAGCGTGCTTGCAGTTGTCCGGCATACCCGTCAGTCCGAGGAGCTCGGTCGTGAGGAGTTGCTGGGCGCCGGCGTGGTCGGCCGCTACGCCTCCCTGGCCGCGGCCGTCCTCGTTGCGCTTGCTGCGAACGTGGTGCTGGTGGTTCTGCTCGGGCTCGGCATGGTGGTCGCGGGACAGCCCGCGGCCGGGTCCCTGGTCGCCGGCGCGTCGATTGCCCTGGTGGGCGTCGCCTTCACCGGCGTCGCCGCTGTGACGTCACAGCTGGCGTCGACTGCGCGCGGAGCGATCGGTCTTGCCGGCGCAGGCCTGGGCGTCTCCTTCATGCTTGCGGCTCTGGGCAACATGCTCGGGACGGTGGACTCCGCCGCGCTCCGGGTCACGAGCGCCTGGCCGGCCTGGCTCTCCCCAATCGGCTGGGGCCAGCAGATGCGGCCGTTCGCGGACAACACCTGGTGGCCGTTGGGGCTCGCCGTGGTGGTCGTGGTCTCCCTTTGCTCGTTGGCCGTCGTCCTTGTCGGCAAACGCGACGTAGGTCGTGGGATGTGGCCCGAGCGCAGGGGTGCCGCTCACGCGGGCCCGGCCCTGCTGAGCTCGGCAGGCCTTGTCTGGCGGCTGCAGCGTGGAGCACTGCTGGGCTGGGTGAGCGGCCTGCTCGGGTTCGGCCTGGTCTTCGGGGCGCTGAGCGACCAGATCGTCGGACTCGAGGGAGCGGCGACCGAGTGGTACACCACCTTCGGCGGTGACGTCGACCTGCTCGGCGCCTATTGGGCCTCGATGATGCAGATGGCCGGAATGGCCGTAGCGATCTACGTGGTCACGCTCTTGCTTCGCTTGCACCACGACGAGGCGCAAGGCGAACTGGAGGCGGTGCTCGGCACCGCGGTCTCGCGTGTTCGCTGGCTGGGGGCGTACGCCGTCAACGCCCTGGTCGGGTCCGTGTTGCTGCTCCTGGTCTTCGCCGTGGCGATGGCCCTCACCGGTGGTCAGGTGCTCGGCGGCACCGGATCGCTGCTGCGTGACCTGGTCGGGGCGGCACTGATCCAGCTACCCGCCATCGGCGTCCTGGGAGCCGCGGTCGTCACGGTGATCATGCTGCTACCGCGATGGTCGGTCGGTCTGTCCTGGGCACTCGTGGTTGGTTCGGTCTTTGTCGGGCCGATGTTCGGCCCCTCACTGGGGTTACCGACATGGCTGTTGGACCTGTCGCCCTTCGCGCACGTGCCCAACGCACCAGCCGTCGACCCCACCATCGGACCGATCTTTGGTCTGTGCCTGGCCTGTGGCCTGCTAGCAGCCGCGGCAATCCTGTTGCTGCGCCGCAGGAACCTCACCCTCCCGGCCTGATCGGCGTGCTGCGCATGTCCCGCCCTGGGCGGCCGGCGACGCCCTCGTCGGGGTCCGCGACGTACCGTTGCCGCATGGTGTCGAGGCGGAGCTGGGCCGAGCAGATCATGGGTCTCCCGGTCAGCGTTCTGGCCCGCGGTGAGCAGGCGGAGTCCACGCGGGCGGACGCGGCGGTGCGAGAGGTCTTCGCGGAGTTGGTCGAGGCCGATCGGGTGTTCTCGCCGTACCAGAGCGACAGCGCGGTCAGTCGGCTGGCGCGCGCAGAGCTGGGCTGGGACGCTGTTGACTCCGTCGTACAGGAGGTAGCCGAGCGGTGCGCCAGGGCACGTGAGCTGACCGGCGGACTGTTCGATGCCGAACTGCCGGACGGCGGATGGGATCCGTCGGGGCTGGTGAAAGGCTGGGCGGTCGAGCGTGCCGGAGAGCGACTGCGACAGGTCCCTGACCTGGACTGGTGCCTGAACGCCGGGGGTGACGTCCTCGTGCTGTGCGCGAGCAACCTTCCGTTCACCGTCGGGATCCAGGATCCACGCGATCCCGGGCGGGTGGTCACCAGCGTGACCCGGACCGATGGAGCCGTGGCTACCAGCGGTACGGCGGCCAGAGGTGCGCACCTGTACGACCCGCGAACCGGTGGCCCGGTGGTGACCCGGTGGCTGTCGGTGTCGGTGAGTGGCCCGTCGCTGGAGTGCGCCGATGTCCTCGCGACCGCCGCGTTCGTCGCCGGAGAGGAGTGGCCGGCGGTGCTCGCGGCGCGGCCCGGGTACGAAGGACTGGGGATCCTTGCTGACGGCAATCTGTTCGCGACGGCCGGCTGGCCCGCGGGCGGATCGGCGGCAGCTGGGTGACCGCATCCAGACGGGTCCTGCTGATCGAGGACGATGGCGATCTGGCCGGCTTGCTCGACCGGGTGCTCGCCGACGAGGGGTACGTCGTGACGCGGGCGGGCGACGGCCACACCGGACTGCACCTCGCGCTGACCCGGCCGTTCGATGCCATGATCGTCGACCGAGGTCTGCCCGCCGTCGAGGGCCTGGACCTGATCGCGCGGCTGCGCGTCCGCGGTGTCAGTACGCCGATCCTGGTGCTGTCCGCGCGGAACAGCACCGAGGACCGGGTCGACGGGCTGGACGCAGGTGCTGAGGACTACCTAGCGAAGCCGTTCGAGCTCACGGAGTTGCTGGCGCGGCTGAGGGCTCTCCTGCGGCGCCACCTCGATCACGCCGGCCAGCTGGCTGTTCCGGGTGGTTCTCTGGATCTCGCCGGCCGCACAGTACGACAAACGGGCGGCGGCAGAGTGGAGTTGTCCGAGCGTGAGGCGGCCTTGCTGGCTCTGCTGGCGGCGAGGCCAGGTGTCGTGTTCAGTCGGCGTGAGCTCCTCGACCGGGTGTTCGACGACGCGGAGTCGGAGACCGTGGTGGACACGTATGTGCATTACTGCCGGCGCAAGCTCGGGCGTGGAGTGATCAGTACTGTCCGCGGACTCGGTTACCGACTGGGCAGTGCATGAGCGGACGGCCGATCGGTGACGAGGTCCTCGTCGGCAGAGCCGCTCGTAGCGTTGCCGTCCAGGTTGCGGCTCTGGTCGCGGTTGCGATGCTGCTGCTGATCGCTCTGGTCACGATCGTCGTGGTCCGCGGCCAAGCAGGTGCGGCGGACGATCTGCTCCGGTCGGCGGTCGCGACGGCCGATGACGTCGGCGATCCTCCGGCCGGTGCCTGGCTGGCGATGACAGGCCCAGCCGGTACGACGGTCACGCAGGGGCTGCCGGACGAACTCCTTCCCGAGCTGGCCGCGATGCGCACCGGTGCCACCGGACAGGTCCGGCTGACCACGGTGGAGAACGACGACGGTGAGTTCCGCATCGCCACCGGGATCACCAACGGCAAGCCTGTGCAGGCCGTGCTCGATCTGGCCACGGCTCACCAGGAGCGCGCCCGGCTGCTCCAAGCCATGGGGTTCGCGTCTGCACTCGGCTTGTTGTTCGCCGGGCTACTGGGCGTCCTGATAGGCCGTCGCGCGGTCCGGCCGCTAGCCCAGGCGCTCAGCCTGCAACGGACGTTCGTCGCCGATGCGGGCCACGAGCTGCGCACGCCACTGACGTTGCTGAGCACGCGGGCCCAGGTCCTCGACCGCGCCTTGCGCCGCAGCGGCCCGAGCGACGAGATCCTGCGCGACTCCGACGGCGTCGTCCAGGACACGAAGCGGCTCGGCGAGGTCGTCGACGACCTGCTCGCCGCCGCCGACCCGCGGGGCGCCGCGGACCACGGACCGGTCGATCTCGCCCAGATCGCGGAGGACGTCGCGGACAGCGCAGGAGCCCATGCCCAGCAGGCCGGCGTGCGGCTGCGGTGGCATGCGGACGAGGGCAGCCTGGTGGTCCTCGGCGCGGCGAGCGCGATCCGCCGTGCGACGATCGCGCTGGTCGACAACGCGATCGACCACACGCCGGCAGACGGCGAGGTGCGGATCGCCGTACGGCGGCATCGGCGGGAGGTGATCCTGGCAGTCAGCGACACCGGTCCCGGGATCGGGCCGGAGGAGGCACAGCGGGTGCTGCGCCGGTTCGACACCGGCGGGCATCGCGCGGGCCGCGCGCACTACGGCCTGGGCCTTGCGCTCACCCACGACGTCGCGAACCGGCATGGCGGTCAGCTTCGGCTGGCTCCGAGCGAGGTCGGCGCGACTTTCGAGCTGGTCCTGCCGGCGATCGAGGGCCCCGTTCCAAGGAAGGCCTAAGAATCCGCCGTCATCGTCGTAGCATGACGAACCGCGGTGTGGCGCAGGCGACGAGCCGGCATCGCATCGCGCATGTCCGGCAACGGTCTCGTCGTACGCCGGTCTGGTGGCGCGACGCCATCGGCGTCCTGTGCTGGGGCAATGTGCTGCTGGTGATCGCTCTGTGGCTGTCCGGGCGGGGTGTACAGCTGCTAGGGGCCGGGCCGGCGGATCTGCTGACGTCGCTCGGTCGGTTGTCCGGTCTGGTGGCCGCCGACCTGTTGCTGGTGCAGGTGTTCCTGATGGCCCGGGTGCCGATGATCGAGCGGAGCTACGGTCAGGACGAGCTCGCCCGCAGACACCGGCTGGTCGGCTTCTGGTCGTTCAACCTGCTGATGGTCCACGTCGGGCTGATCCTCGGGGGATACACGCTCCGGGACCACAACGATCTCCTGCGGGAGACGTGGAGTGTCGTCACGACGTACGGCGGAATGCTCCTCGCGGTCGCAGGAAGCCTCGCGTTGACGGTCGTAGTCCTCACCTCGGTCCGTGCGGCCCGCCGGGCCCTGCGGTACGAGTCATGGCACCTGCTGCACCTGTACGCGTACGTCGGGGTGGGGCTGTCCGTGCCGCATGAGATCTGGACCGGCGCGGACTTCGCCACCTCGCCGGTGGCGCGGGCGTACTGGTGGTCCGCGTACGCCGTGGCACTCGTCGCGATCCTGGTCTACCGAGTGGCCTTGCCGCTCTGGCGGACCCTTCGGCACGGGCTCACGGTCCGGGAGGTCATCCGCGAAGGTCCCGGCGTGGTGACGGTCATGGTGGCCGGTCGCGGGCTCCACCGGATGCCGGTCCAGGCAGGTCAGTACTTCGTGTTCCGGTTCCTCGACGGTCCGGGATGGTCGCGAGGGAACCCGTACTCGTTGTCGGCCTCGCCCGCGCCCGACCTCCTGCGGGTGACCGCCAAGGCGGCCGGTGACGGTAGCAGCCGGCTGGCGGGGTTGAGACCAGGCACCAAGGTCGCGATCGAAGGCCCGTACGGCCGGCTGACCGGCGAGCGGCGAGTCACCGGCAAGATCGCGATGTTCGCCTGCGGCATCGGCATCACACCGTTGCGGGCGCTGCTCGAGGAGCTCGCGTATCGACCCGGCGACGCGATCCTCGTCTATCGAGCCCAGGACGCCGACGACGTGGTGTTCCACGGCGAACTCGAGCAACTGGCCCGCCGCCGCGGCATCACCGTGCACTACCTGCTCGGCAGGCGGATCCGGACCCGGCAGTCGTGGCTGCCGGAGACCGCCGCGGACTGGACCGACGAGGACGCGATGCAGGCGCTCGTCCCCGACATCAGCCAGTACGACGTCTACGTCTGCGGACCCGATCAGTGGATGGACGCGGTGTGCGCGGCGGCCGCCGGAAGCGGTCTTCCGCCGAACCAGCTGCATCAGGAGCGGTTCTCATGGTGAGAGGAGTACGTGGGTGAGGCGCGGGATCAAACTGGTCATGGCGACCGCGACCGTGGTGGTCGTCGGCCTCGCGGTGCGGGCGAGCGCCCAGCCGCAGCTGGCAACCGACGTCGTGTCGTCGGTGCAGGCCGGGCGACCCCTGCAGGTGCCCGCTCGCCCGACGTCGCCATCTCCGGATCGGTCCGGCGCCCCGACACCACCGCCGAGCCGACCGAGCCCCACCGTCCATGCAGCAGCGCGCCCGAGCCCCTCGAAGTCCGGGTCCGTGACCGTCGCCGGTGATGTGGTCCGGACGGAGTACGGGCCGGTGCAGGTCGAGATCAGCCTGCGGAGTGGGCGGATCGCCCGTGCCCGCGCGCTGGCCCGGCCCAGCGGGGACGGGCAGACCGACGCGATCAACAGCTATGCAGTCCCACACCTGGACCAGGAGACTCTTGCTGCCCAGAGCGCGCGGATAGACACCGTGTCCGGAGCCACCTTCACGTCCGAGGGATACCGGCAGTCGCTGCAATCGGCGCTCGACGCGGCCCATCGAGCCGGCGCGCGATGAAGAGCCACACAGCGCGGCTACGGCGCAATGCCGCGGTGGTCGGAGCTACTGGAGTATTGCTCGGATTGCTCTTCCTCTACCCGACCAGTACCAATCGCACCGACTCGCCGACGGCGACTACCGCCAGGCCGGGGATCGTGCGCACGGCACCGGCGAGCGGCGAGGTGACGGTGAACGGAAGCTCTGCCGGCACCCGGTACGGCCCGGTGCAGGTCCAGGTCGCGATCCGATCGCACCGCCTGGTCGCTGTGACCGCGCTCGCCTATCCGTCGTCGGGAGGACGCGACCAGGAGATCAGCTCGTTCGCGCTCCCGCGGTTGGAGCGGGAGGCGATCGTCGCGCAGAGCGCGCAGATCGACACCGTGTCGGGCGCGACGTTCACCTCGGACGGGTACCGGCGCTCGCTGCAGTCCGCCCTGGACGCGGCGCACCTGCAGGGCTGAAGCGCCCGAGAATCACCAAGAACCGTCCTCCCAGCAACTCGTCCTCCTGCGCCGCGGCCCTCGCCGGCCTCCAGACTCACCCACAGAACTGCTGCTGAGTACTACGTGGAGGGTTCGGCCAAGGTGAGTTGGCGGCGATGGAAGTCGAAGTGCTTGGGCCGATGACATTGCGTACGCCGTTCACGATGTCGAAGACTTCTTCCGGGCCGGCCTGACGGAGGACCGGCTGCGGTGGAGCCTGCGGACGACGAGGCCGAGAACGTGCTGGCCCGGATCCGACTCAGAGGGGTTGATCGACTACGTCTCATCACTCTCGGAGACCCAGACGGTCGAACTCCACGAACGCCTCTCCAAGGGGCCGCTCGATGATCGACCCTTGGCTTTCCCTGTGACTAGGCCTCCATCGGGCCTCCGTCAGGCCTCCGTCAGGCCTCCATCGGGCTTTCATCGGAACCGAGTCCACCGATCCAGGCTTTACACCATCCACTCACGCACGACCCGTGGCTGCGGCTTGTGGACAACCTGGCCGGATCCGAGGCCTGCGTCGAGTTTCGGTCAACCTTCGGAATCCCTTACAAATAAGGGCCTCCCGGGCCGGAAACTGTCGGCGGCGGTGTCTAGGGTCTGGGGTATGGAGATCTTGGGTGAGCGGCCGGTGTGGTCGATGAGCGACAGCGAACAGCTGGCGACTCTCGACGCGCTGCAGGCTGAGGTCTCCCGGTTGCAGACCTACCGCCTGCAGGTCCTGGCCGGCTACGACGCGACCGGTCACGCCGCCGGCCTCGGTGCCGGTGACACCGCCCGGCTGCTGGCGTTTCGGCACCGGCTCGACCCGGGCGTGATCAAGCGTGACCTGGCCCTGGCCAAGGCCCTCCGCAAGTACCCCGCCGTGACCGACGCCCTGCCACCGGTCCACCCCGACCCGGTGCCCGACACCGACACCGACACCGACGGCGGCGACGCAGACGCCGATCCGGACGAGCCGGACAGCACGCCGGACGGTGAGCCGGACAGCGACCAGGGCGCAGCTGCCGGTGCGGGTGTGGGGGTGGTGTTGTCCCCGGCGCAGGCCGCGGCGATCGTGGCCGAGCTGGAGGCCGTCCCCAAGACCGTCGCGGTGGCGGACCTGGCCGTGGCCGAGGAACAACTCGTCGCGCTGGGGCGCCACTTCGGCCCGTCGGAGCTGCGCAAGGCGGCGCGCCGGGCCCGCGACCTGCTGGACGCCGACGGGCCGGCACCGGAGGAGGACAAGGCCTATGCCCG